>JAYUKX010000091.1:0-47618 GCA_043764095.1 Chitinophagales bacterium | reverse complement strand
CCGCACATGGAGCAAAGATGGATGGTTTTTTTCACTGTCCAAATATAGCGGCTGACAATGCGCCATGCCGAAAACCCAATATTGGTATGGGAATAATGGCTCAGTCTGATTTTCCTGAAATTGATTTCGCACAGGCCTGGATGGTAGGCGACTCTAATTCTGATATTGAATTTGGTCAGCGATTAGGTATGAAAACGGCTTTGATAACAGGGAAAATTGGGGAACTGAAGTCCGTAAAAGCCGATATTGAAGTATTGAGCCTATTGGATTTTGCTCATTTTATCTTTTCGAATAAAAAATAGCCCCCTGCTGACCGGACTACAACAGAGGACTATTTTTTAAAAATTATTTCCTAAAGATAGAAGATGAAACTAAGATTTTTTGTTCATCATGCCCTGAAGTAAGCCACCAAGGCCACCACCTGCACCACCCAATAAGCCGCCGCCGAGCAAGGATCCTAAAACACCTGCTCCGCCATCACCCATAACAGAACCTAAGATACTGCCAAGACCTGAATCCATACCCATACTTGCTGCTGCGGCACCTAAAATACCGCCACCTGCAGCACCAGCGGCTGCACCGTTTGCTGGGCTTTGCTTAAATAAAAAACCTGCCAAAGCACTCACAATGGGTACCACGATGGAGGCAGAAATTCCAAGTTTGCTGGCAATAAAACCTGCCCCAGCAGTCAATAAAGAGGAAAGAATCATATTATTCATAATTATCGTCGTTTTGATGTGAAATAAAAAAAGTTGGTAAAAAATCCGGCGATGCAAATGTATTCCTTTTTTTATTCCGTAAAAATTATTTTTCTGTAATTAAAATATTATTTTTTCAAAACAAATAATATTTGGTTTGGCGTATAGTTTCTCTTAAAAATCAAAATAAATGAACTCCTGCACATCAGAAGATTTTACCTGCATCACCAAAATCGCAAAAATAAGGATGAGTAACGCTTTAAATACTAAAGGCATCGCCGTCACAAGTTGGATGGTACGATTGGTCATTTTGTTTGGAATAAAGTGTAATAAATAACCTAATCCAATAAAAAATACAATAAAAGGATAACCATTCAAAAAAGCCGGAAGTAATTGTGCATTGAAAGAAGTGCCTATTTGGAGCAATATAGATTGTACCGTTTGTAGATCGGTTGCTCGGAAAAATATCCAACAAAAACATACAAAATGGAACGTCCAAATCCAGCCCATTGCTTTCCTGAAAATACCTGCATTTTTAACAGGAAATGCCATGCGCCACCAACGTTCTGCCGTAAGTGCCAAACCATGTAGTAGCCCCCAGATGATAAATTGATCGGCCGCACCATGCCACAGTCCCCCCAAAAGCATGGTGGACAATAGGTTAAGCCCCGTAGCAAGCCCCTGCTTATCCTTGCGTATCAATGATGGTAAAATGTAGAAAGAGATAACGGCTATCCAGAGATACATCACCCACCAATTATTGGACAATACACCCTTATATACACCAATGCCTAAAGTAATGGCGAAGAAAATACCTGGAACAAGCCATGTGCCAAGACTAGAACCCCTATTTCCGCCCAGCGGAATATACAAATAGTCCCGCAGCCAAGTAGAAAGTGAAATATGCCAGCGCCGCCAAAACTCAGTGACACTCAGGGATTGGTAAGGCGCATTAAAGTTCTCATTAAATGTAAATCCAAGCAATAGCGCGATACCAATGGCCATATCCGAATAGGCGCTAAAATCGCAATAGATCTGTAAGGCATAGCCATATACCCCAAAAAGGTTTTCTAGTCCGGTATATTTTTCGGGTGTTTCAAAAACCCGATCCACAAAATTGGTGCTGATATAATTCGCTATGACCGATTTCTTAAACAATCCTATACAGATCAGGAATACAGCCCGCCCAAAATCGTCCCGACTTAGAAATAAGGGCTTTCTGATCTGCGGCAAAAAATCGGCAGCACGCACGATAGGCCCTGCTACCATTTGAGGAAAAAAAGTAACAAAAAAAGCATAATCTAAGATGGAATCAAGGGCTTTCAACTCGCCGCGATACACATCTAAGGTATAACTCAGACTTTGAAAGGTGAAAAAGGAAACCCCCACAGGCAAAATAATATCCCAAGGTGTAAAGGAGTAACCTGCAACGGTACAATATTGTGCGGCAAAATAATTGGTATATTTAAAACCTACTAAAATACCCAAATTGAGCACTAAACTCAATACCAATAACCATTTTTTCTTGAGCGCGCTATCGGAGCGCTCAATCCATTGCGCCAAATGGAAATCCACAATAACGATCACTACATGCAGTATCCAGTAGTGACCTGCGCATTTATAATAAAAATAAAGAGAAAATAGCGTAATCCAAGTAATCCGAGCATCTGGGCGATCGATCAACCACCAATAAACCAACATACACACAAAAAACAAAAATACAAACAACCCACTCGTAAACAGCAGTTTAGCGCCTGGGTCGTAAATAAATTGATGCCATATTTGATCAAGTGAAAACGCCAAAACTATATCCAATAATGGTTGAAAAAACGCTTTTAACAAAAAAGACCCGATCGCATTTGCAATCGAGTCTTTTAATTGTGGTATCTCCCGGGATCGAACCGGGGACACATGGATTTTCAGTCCATTGCTCTACCATCTGAGCTAAGACACCAGCCTGTTTGTTTAAGCGGGGCAAAGATACTATGTTCACTTTGAAACCGCCAAACTTTTTTAGAAAAAAATTATTTTTCTGTATTTTTTGGTTGGTCAAACATCAACAATAGATCAGTAAGTGTATCTTTTAAATCTTTTCTATTGATAATAAGGTCAAGAAACCCATTTTCCAAAAGATACTCTGCCGTTTGGAAACCTTCAGGTAGATCTCGTTTAATCGTTTCTTTAATAACACGAGGCCCCGCAAAACCGATCAATGCTCCGGGTTCAGCCAAATGTAGGTCGCCCAACATGGCAAAGGATGCCGTTACGCCACCTGTAGTGGGATCTGTCATTAAGGAAAAATAGGGTAGTTTAGCCTTGGCCAATAAGGTGAGTTTTGCACTCGTTTTAGCCATTTGCATTAAAGAGAAGGCCGCTTCCATCATGCGCGCACCACCTGATTTGGAAATAATCATGTACGCGCTTCTGGTTTCAATAGCGCGATCGATACCCAAAGAGATTTTTTCGCCGACTACAGAACCCATAGATCCACCAATAAACTTGAAATCCATACAAGAAACCACCAAGCGATGACCATTAACCGTTCCTTCTGCCAATCCTAGCGCATCCGTAAGGCCGGTTTTTTCAATCGATTCGATGATTCGTTTGCTGTAGGGCTTAAGATCTGTGAAGTTGAGCATATCAACGGCCATCAAATCTTCGTGTAACAGCGTATATTTTTGATCATCAAAAATGATGTTAAAATATTCTTGCGAGCCGATTGCGGTATGGTAGTCGCATTTCGGACATTTATAAAAATTCTCTTTTAAAGATTTTGTTGTACTGGTCTCCTTGCATTGCTTGCATTGGTACCAAACACCCTCTGGTACGTCTTTTTTGGACTTAGTTGCGGTTGTTATTCCTTCTTGTAGTCGTTTAAACCAACTCATTCGCAGTGATTTAGTACTTGTTATACAATGAAAAGATGCTGCTGTGAGATGCACCTTTTGTTGCTGGTTTTTCAAAATCGGTGGCAAAAGTACATAATCCTCTTGGACGTGTTACCAAAAGTGAACAAAATATTAATTTTAGGTGTAGAAGTAAACCTACCTTACTACATTTGCCGCATGAATTGGAAAATGATCCCCGTCCTTTTGCGAAAGGAACTTTTGTTGGAATTTCGCCAACGTTATGCCATATCAGGTATTGTACTGTATGTATTCAGTATGGTATTTGTCGTGTATATTGCGAGTGTCAAAGTGGCACCGAATGTTTGGAATATTCTTTTTTGGCTGATTGTCCTATTTGCATCCATCAATGCAGTGGTCAAAAGTTTTGTACAGGAAAGCGGTGCCAGACAATTGTATTACTACCAAATTGCCGATCCTGTGGCTATTTTAATCGCTAAAGTAATTTATAATACCCTCTTATTATTGGTACTGAGTGGATTGGCTTTTGCGATTTACGCTTTAATTGCGGGTAATCCAGTCAAAGATACGCCTTTATTTCTTTTGACCATTGTATTGGGCAGTGTTGGCTTTTCCATTGCCTTTACTTTTATTTCTTCTATTGCAGCGCAGGCCAACAATAGCGCCACCTTAATGGCCATCCTAAGTTTTCCGATTGTATTGCCCATTTTGCTTACCCTCAACCGCTTATCGTCGATAGCCCTGCGTTTGATGCAGTATACCTCTTATTATAAGGATATCATTAATCTGCTCGCTATTGATGCTATCTTATTGGCTTTGGCATATGTGCTTTTCCCATTTGTTTGGCGCGATTAGATTTTAATCATTTTTGCCCAACCTTGTGTGCCAGACTGGTTTGTGACCATTAAATGATAGATGCCAGCTGGGAGATCAGTGGCAACGCAGGAAAATTCAGTCGTATTTTGTGGAAATTGCTGAAAAGACACGCGTTCTCCTTGGGTATTGTATAAGGTGGCCGTCACAAATGGTTCATTAGATTGCACCAACCAATTATTTTTAGTAATAGTAGGTGAAACATTCAGATCAATTTTTTGAGTTAAAGCCTCCTGCGTTGCAGAAGTACAGTCCAATGCATTGAGTTGAGCCCATAATTTATTGTCAAACTCAATGGGTACAAGGCCAGAGTTGGCACTTTCGCCTTGCCGAATTACCACCCAACCTTTGCTGGGGACAACATGAATTTTCTGATCGCCTTTACCTAAGGCAGCATACATATCATCTGGTGCGTTTTGACAAAGTTTGCCGGGGAAAATTATTTGAGTGGTAGGGAGCATAAACGAAGGCTGACCATTGAGCCACCATAATTGCCCATAACTCTTATTGAGGGTTTGAGACGGGTGAATCATGGCATTATAATAAGCGGCATTATGCAATAGCGTATCGCCTTCCCAAACTCCTTTTGCTAACATTAAAAGACCGAAACGAGCCATATCGCGCGCTCTGCCATATTGGACATAGTTAAACCAAAAGCCTTTCATTCCAATTTTATCCAACAGTCGTGTTTTCGTAAATTGCTGAATGGTAACACCTGATGCATTGGCTATAACTTCGAGTAATAGCCTGTATGGTGCATTGTGATAAGCCCATCTTGTCCCAGCATCGGCCTTATAAACTAAACAGCTGGGCGTTATGCATTCGCTATTGGGTACATTATCGTCTAGCCCGGTGGTCATGGTGAGTTGGTGCCAAAGTGTAATCTTGTCTTCTTTTTCTGTGGGTAGAGCAGTCCAGCCATTTCCAAGATATAAGGAAGATTTATCAGTAGTGGACAATAAGTTTTCATCTTGCGCTTGTCCTACTAAAAAAGAAGTAAGTGATTTGCCAGCAGATGCCCAATAATGCAGTGAATCCGCAGTAAATGTGCCAAAATATTTTTCCAAAACAATTTTACCGTCCTTTAATAGTATAAAAGAACTGGTATTACTGGATGCCAGGAAAGCATAGAGGCTATCCACGCGTTCGGCACAAAAGCCAAGGTCTTGTATTGGAGTAGTTGCCCATGTATTCCCAGTTTTAGGTGGGAAGTACAAATTGTTGGTGGGAATTTGGGCGAAAAAAACAGAGGCCCATAGTAGTGCGATGAAAAAGTGGATCAGTTTAAGCATATTCTTAGTTGGACAAAAAAACAAGAAAATGGTTTAATCCGCTGTATCGAAGTTTAACCTGCAATATTTATTTTTGGTTTAAGAATTAAATGTACATTTGCGCGGTTGTTTTGTAGAAACAACTGGTTTAAGTATTGCCTTTGCTTGGATACAAAAAAAGCAATTGTACAATATTAAATCATTTAAAACTTAATTTTTATGACCAGTTTTATGTTATTACAAGCCGGTGGAGCGGCTGGCGGCTTAACAATGATGTTTCCGCTTCTTATTTTTATTGTATTTTTCGTATTTTTTATTTACATTCCTCAAAATCGCCAAAAGAAGCAACAACAAACTTTTTTGGATAACCTAAAAGAAGGAATGGACGTATTTACTCAATCTGGTATTATCGGCAAGATTACCAAAATTGATGATAAAACAGTGCGACTCATGGTGGACGATAAAACATTTTTACGTGTTTTGAAAACTACTGTAAGTGGCGAATATAAGTAATCAACAAAATAATAGAGAACATGAAATTTTACACTTCTAAGCAAATTTTATCAATTATTCTGATCCTTGCGCTACTAATGCCAGGTATTCCAGCCCATGCGGCTGCGGATGATTTTATGAGGGAAACCGGGAAGATTTACGTCGTTGTGGCGGTCATCGTGGTTATTTTCATTGGAATTGCCCTGTATTTGTTGCGCCTTGATCGTAAGCTAACCAATTTAGAGCATCAAATTAAAGATTCCGATGAGCGGACACATTAGTTTTTTCGACAGCGTTGGTAATTACGTGGATAAAGCCGCGTCATTTACTGACATCCCACAGGGCTTGATTGAACAAATCAAGGCCTGCAACCTAGTCCTTCGCCTACGCTTCCCGATAAGGGTTGGCGACGACTTCGAGGTTATTGAAGCCTATCGCGTACAGCATAGCCACCACCGTTTGCCTACGAAAGGGGGCATTCGCTATGCCGAATCCGTCGATCAGGATGAAGTTATGGCCCTCGCAGCCCTTATGACCTACAAATGTGCCCTAGTGGATGTACCATTTGGAGGCGCAAAAGGAGGTATTAAGATCAATCCGAGCAAATACACGGTAGGCCAATTGGAGAGCATTACCCGTCGTTATACCACCGAATTGGTCAAAAAGAATTTCATTGGCCCAGGTATTGACGTACCTGCACCTGATTATGGTACAGGACCGCGCGAAATGGCGTGGATTTTGGATACCTATCAAGCATTCCGGCATGGTGAAATAGACTCGATTGGTTGTGTTACAGGCAAACCTGTTACGCAAAATGGTATCCGTGGCCGTGCAGAAGCTACTGGCCGTGGTGTATTTTACGGTATTCGTGAGTGCATGCGCCACGAAGATGACATGAAAAAAATTGGACTGACCAAAGGCATTGAAGGTAAAACAATGGTCGTTCAGGGCTTGGGTAATGTGGGTAGCAATACTGCATTGATCAGCCAAAACGAAGGTGATGTGAAAATTGTTGGTGTTTCGGAGCGCGAAGGCTCTATCTATTCCGCTAAAGGTATTAATGTAGAGCAATTATTGGCTTATCGAAAAGCAAATGGCACGATCATTGGTTTCCCGGGAACGGAACATGTAGGTGGCCCACTTGCAGCATTGGAAATAGAATGTGATATTCTTGTTCCAGCGGCTTTGGAAAATCAAATTACATCGGAGAATGCACCGCGCATTAAAGCAAAAATCATTGCTGAAGCAGCAAATGGTCCAATTACAGCAGACGCAGATCCGATTCTCCTCGCAAAAGGAATTGTTATTCTTCCCGATTTTTATATTAATGCGGGTGGTGTGACTGTTTCTTATTTTGAATGGTTGAAAAACTTGTCGCACCACCGTTTTGGCCGTTTGGAAAACCGTTTCCACCACGATCAATACAATGGTTTTGTCAATAAAATTGAAGAAATGACAGGTAAAACTATTGATAAACGCGAACGGGAATTCTTAACCCGTGGTGGCACCGAAATCGAATTGGTGAATTCCGGCTTGGAAGATACCATGATTACGGCCTATAACCAAATTCGCGAAACGTTGATGGTGCATCCTAATATTCAAGATATTCGTAATGCGGCTTTTGTTTGTTCCTTAAAGAAAATCGCCAGCGATTATATTTCTATGGGCATTTTCCCGTAGTAGTAGTGCTTGTTTACGGTTGAATAAAGGGCACAAAACGATCTATATTGATGGTTTTGTGCCTTTCTTTTTGTGGTTTTGGGCAACAATGTATTATTGCCGGTCTTGCCACACTTGGGGATCTGTACTTTGGCATAAATTTTAAAGTAATTTTCAAGAATAAAATGTGTACCCTTTACATATTTCAAACTATTTTGAATGTAAGTTGTTCTTTCTGAAAGCATACACAAAATAGATTTTTAATGAACATAGCACTTATATCGGCGAGTACAAGGATCAATCGTAAATCACATCGGGTTGCATTAGGATTAGTTAAGAAAATAGAAGGAATGGGGGACTATTCTGTCGAAATACTCGATTTGGCGGAATATCAATTTCCAATAATGGAAGAAACACTAAAAAGCCACCCGAATCCACCGGAGGGTTTGCTTCATTTTTCCGATGCCATCAAAAAGGCAGATGCTGTTATTTTTGTCTCTCCTGAATATAATGGTTCTTATACTTCCGCGCTTAAAAATGCCTTAGATTACTTGAGTGAAAATGAATTTACAAAAAAAGTAGTTGGGGTTGCCTCGGTTACAGAAGGGCCGCTTGGCGGAATGCGTGCTGCGCAAGCCATGCAGCAACTGGTGCTCGGAGTAGGCGGGTACGCTATTCCACAAATGTTGCTTGTGGGCAATGTTTCCACTAGATTTGATGAATCTGGTGATTTGCTGGATGCCAGTTTTGAAAAGAAAATACAGTTTTTTCTAAATGGCTTTTTATGGCTGAGTGCTGCTATTGTGGATAAAAAAAGTATGGTGGTGGTTTAGTTATTTGAGTCGTTCCATTAGATTAGAGCAACTCATCGGCGATGTGAAGTTCTTACCTTTTATTCCATCGTAATAAAGGTTTTTGGAACTTTTAAATGCCTCATTTGGGTCTTTTCTGTTTTTCAAAAACGCCATAAATTGTTGATGTTCTTCACATGCTCCCGCCATAAACGCAGCAGCAATACCAAGATCACTATCAGGATTTATTTTCATGGCCTTTTCGTAGGACGACTTTGCTAAGGTGCAGTGATAATAGGCATCGTAATAATCTATTTGATTGGCTACGGCTACTTTTTTCTCGACTGCTGGTTTTTTACAGGAAAAAGGCAATAAACCAATGCCCAAAATTAAGAAAATCATCCATTTTCCTCTTTTCCGAACAGAAAATCCCGCTGCAACGGCTACAAATCCTAAGGCTGTCCAGGGTATTAAAGGCAAATAAGGATTATTTTTTTCGGATACTGCACCAATTTCGTTGCCCATACTGGGTAAATTACTACTCCATCCTGACTCAATCATCAACCACCAATCGTTTCCATAATAGGTCATATTATAATAGGCATTGCCTAAAAGTAAATAATTTTCTTGTTGTTTATCAGTAGATTTATCGTTTTTCAAAGCGATTAACTGCTCCAAAAATGTCCTTTTGTTGAACGCACTATTGTTACTGGCCTGCGAAAGCGGTACGCCAGCAACGGTAACACCGACACTGAACGGGTTATTCCTAAAAAGTGTTTCGCCATAATTTGCGCTGTTGGCATTCCATTTCCAATAAGCATCTGGAACGTCTTTTATGGCTAATAATGCGCTATCAGGCTGGTCATTTCTCATATAATACATCGCTTTACACTCCCGTAATTTATTGGTTTCCCAACCTTTAGATTGCTGATCTACGAGTTTGTCTTTGCCTGTTTGCTCATCGTATTCAAAATTGGCATGATAACGGTACGGCTCATTGGCAAACCAACGTTCAAAATCAGTTTGTGGGTGTTCCACAATTTGAATCGCACGATCAAAATCAGCAGGTTGGCCTATTTCTAGTAGTTTTTCAAAAAGCACGCCGGCACTCATATAGCCCAGACCTTCGTAGTATTCGCTGGTTTTTCCCAATAATAGTGCACCTTTTGCACGTTCTTGTCTTTTAATAAACTGGTCAGAAAGTAGCGTTGCCAATTTTTCTTCTAATTCAACAGGCACCTCAAATGCCGTTACATTGTCTCGAATGGCTTGGAAAATACCGGGTATTTTGTTTTCGGTTACGGTCGAAATTTGCCCCGCTCCTCCAATTTCGGCCAATACATTTATCAATTGCAGTTGAATTTTCTGGTTGATTGGCGTATTGGTGATTTGGCTGCCCGCTTGCGCTAAATCCATTGCACCTTTAAAATCGCGGTCTAAATACGCTAAATGGGCGGCTGTTAGGTACCAAAAAGCCATATCATCCCTTTTCTTTTCTTGAATGACTTGCTGCACAAAAGCCCTACATTGGTGTAAATGCTCCATGTCTTTTTTTAACAGTGCAGCAGTGTCTAATTTAGGGGGATTTTCATAATCAGAAGGAATTTCAACACGGTTTTGCTCGCCGTATAACACTGGGCTGAGTAGCCAATTTTCTAATTTATTCACTTCGCGTTCCATTAACTTGGAGAGGTGTGGAACGGCAGGATCAAATTGATACGCTTTTTGAAGGTCAGTTAAGGCTGGCCCAGGCTTGCGAGTGGCGGGAATAATGGTTAATGTGGCCTTGTCGCGTCCTGTGGTTGCGGCGGAAATGGATGCTTCTAATTTATTTTCATGTATGCCATGCCAAACCCAAATTGGGTTATAAAAGCCAGCATCCCAAGCGCGTGCATACCCAATATTCGATTGTATTGGATCTGTTTCTGCGCCAGCAACTTGAAAAATAGCCGCAGCGCGCAGCCAGTCTTTTGTTGTATTATCATTGAAATATTGGCCAAATAGGGCTTTAATTTTCTCTGTATTGCTATCGACGCGGTACAGTTTTATCAATTGATAAGCCGCTCTTCTGCACAAATCGGGGTTATTGGCAGTTGCCTGTAAAATGGTATTGCCTTCGGTGATCAATGCTGTGGCGCGAGATTTAAATTCGTCTCCAACCCTTGACTCGCCATTAAAAATTGCTTCACACTTTTTTGAAAAACTCACATATTGCAGGTGGGTCGCATTGGTCGATTTATTCAGCGACGCCATAAAACTATTTTTCTTAGCAAAGTTTTTGTTGGCAAAATCGTCAGGTGCTACGTCATATAAAATGGCCCACACATCATTATCTTTTATTTTATCGCCGAGCATGGTTTTCCAAGCCGCTATATTTTCTTTGCGGTAAGTGGTGTCTTCTTCCCCCCAGCCGTAATTATAATAGCGTTCGCTTGTAAAAGTAAAAGGTAATAATAGGCGTTGGTTGCTACTATTGGATTCGAGTAGCCAAAAGCGGGTATAATTTCCGGAGAAATCAATACAGTTCCACAGTATAGGTGTAGCTACTGCCAATAGAACAAGGCTAATGCTTAATTTGAAGGCGTTGATAGAGATCTTCATGGCTATAAAAATGCAAATTTTGTGCGTTTAAATCGAAAAAAACGAGGTGGCAAGTATCATTTGGGATGACTTTCTGTGCTAAATCCCAAACCTGTGCCAAGGCTTTTGGTGTGGCTTCTTCTGTCCGTATCCAATCGCCACGGCGAAAGTACGCATCATAGCAACTCGTATCGGCAATTACCTTGAAAATATTTTCGCCTACACGGCTTAAAAATGTACTTTCTTTGGCGTTAGTGGTACGGAAATCGTGTAAAAAGCCTTGGAATGCTACTCCTCTGAAGTGAACGCCCCAACCAAACAGCGGCAGAGCAGCATCGAGGGGGATAGGGTAGGGGGCTACGGGGGGGGCGAGATACGTTTTTGCTATTTTGGGGTCTATGATAGAATTGTGGACGGATGCTTTGCTTGGATTTTCAAAATTGTACAGCATCAAAAGGCCACGATCTACGGGTGGAATACCTGTTTGTTCTCGGTATTTAACCTGATGTAGCCTAATCGTTGCGCTCAAAGTTGGTTTATGAACCCATTGTTGAACGGCTATTTGTTCTTTTAGTAATTGTAGGAAAAGGAAATATTTTTCACGTGTACGCGCCGTCCAATCGCAATCCAATTGTATTTCAGGTATGCTTCGGTTAGGGGATTGAGGTATTTGCTGTAGGATATATTGCACCAAATTGGAGGTTTCTTGTGCTGATATTTTTGTAAAAACACGATTGACAATGAAGAAAACGGGGACAATCGCTATGTCCAATGGAAGGCTATCGGCTTGAATACGCGTAGTGGAAATGGGATAAACCCCTTTTTTGTCTTTCCAATCTAAATCGGCATATTTTACATATACCCTTTTTGCATTCCATTGCCTGAGCGTTTGAATTTCCCAATGTGCAGGATTGAAACTTGTTTTCCAAGCGTAAAAAGCAGGCAATATAACCTTGTTTGACTGCGGGGGTGTTTGACAACTCAAAAAGGAAAAAAGAAAAAATAGGGAAAGGAATCGCATTGTAAGATAAAAAGAAAAACGCCCAATCGATTGTTAACCAATCAATTGAGCGTTTTATTAGAAGTTGGGTCACAAGGATTCGAACCCTGAAAAACAGTACCAAAAACTGCTGTGTTACCATTACACCATGACCCAGAACCAATGCCTTTCTTCAAAAGCGATGCAAAATTACAAGCACTTGCAATACTGTGCAAGTTTTTTTGAAGTTTTTTTTTATTTTAATTCCTTTAACATGTTTTCTCCTTGTTTTCTGCGTGTTTCATTGCGCGTATTTTCCAAAAAACGCTCCATTGCTCGTTGTGCAACGACGCGATAGGATGCGCTGCGTTTGGCCATTTGTACAAAAGCCAATGCTTGATACCAATAAAGGTCTTCACCATACACCTCAATATTATCAATTTTTGATAAAAACTGAAGTGCCTCGCCTGGGTCATTTGTTTTTAGGCTAATAATACCCAGCGCAAACATGGCATCGGATCGGCAGGACTCCAGTTCATCGTTGTTGAGTATTTCATATAAAGGATCTTGAGCCGCTGCATAATTTTTTTCAGCGTAGAAGGCATCTGCTTGTGCCAATAGTTGGGAGCAGCGTTCTGGCCGAGTGGTGGCTGTGGTATCGTTTTGATAACGGCGATTCATATCGTCCAATAGACTTTGCGGCGGTTCAAAATTTTGTTTAAAGATTTCTTCAGTTGATTTTGGTCGATTATACATCGTAAACCCTACGTAGGCTAAGGTAATCATCATTAATGTAATAAAAGCATATTTTGCTACTGTATTATCCGATTTTATCTCATTTCCATCGAAGGTAAGGCCGCGGTCTATATTGTCATCATACCTTCTTACTGTTTTCCAAATGAGGAAATCTTCTTTACGGAGCAATGCTTCTATGGCATATTCAGGCAATTTTGTGTCCAATTCGGGTAATTCTGATCCCGGTACTGCAAGTGCTTGTACTAATTCAGTCTTGCAGGTGGTGTCGTCTTCCACTTGTTGTTGCATGAGTGAAATTTGGCAGCCACTGCTCAGTTTGCCCATTGTTTTCCAAACAAAAATATGCTTACGTGTTTGGGATAGTGCTGTATTGCTGGGTATCCAAGATGGTGTTGTTGAGGTATCCTGCTCTGTATCCACTTGTTCTGTGGCTACATTTCTTTTGCTCCAAGATAGGTAATGGCTTTGGGCTAAATGAGTGAATACTTCTTTAAGAGGGACATCTTCTGGAAGTAGATGTTGCCTCGAAAGTTGGGCAGCATCAATGAGTGCAGTTTGAAAAAATACATTCCCATCTGCAAGAGAGCCTCCTGCCGTCTGTACAGATTTAATAATGTCCAACTTGTATTGTGTATAAATAAATTGGATAGTATTAGTATCGGATTCGGAAAGCCCTTTTATCAGGTTTTTTTCAGTAAAGGATGAATCGGTGATGTTCACGAGTTTGTAATTTTTTTGAAGGTGCAAAGATATAAAAAAAATGGGGAGCCTTGCATTACTGCAAATGACTCCCGAAAACACCTAAAACCCTATTAACTAACTTTATGAAATAATTACAGTTTGAAACAACTGTTTAGATCTTTTTCTGCGTTTACTTTACTTGTATTATTTAGGTGTAACGTTTAAATGTTGTTATTTGTTTAAGAGAATTAGGGCTATTTTTTAAATTGTTCAACAAAAAAAAGTTGCCCCGAGGCTCGGAGCAACTTTAAGATATTATAAATACGCTTTAATTACAAGATTAGGCAATACTTATATTCTTTACCGCAGGGACTAATTCAGGCTTTTTGACCAAATCAACTAACAAAATACCATTTACTAAACTTGCATTAACTTGCTCGTTATCAATGGTTTCGGGTAGTTTGAAAGAGCGCTCAAATGCGTTTTGAGTAAATTCTCTGCGACGGAAAACAGGTTGTGCGGCACCTTCTTCTTTAGGTGTTTCTTTTTTCGCGGAAACGGTTAAAATACTTTTTTCAATTTTAACTGAAAAGTTTTCTTTTTCGAATCCCGGTGCTACCACTTCGAGGCGAAACCCGTTTTCGGTTTCTAAAATATTTACCGCTGCTTGTTGTGTTGTTTGTTGTTCCCACGCTGGGCTAAGGAAAAAATCGTTCCAAGCGTTTCTGAAGGGGTGTGCTGTTTGATGCTTTACAAATGTCATATCAGTTTATGTTTAAATTGTTACAAAATCTTGTCGATTGTTCGACATTGACTCTTATTCAAACCCTGTACCAATACCTTTTTAAGTGTCAAAAAGACAATATCAAACCCGCTTAATGACAAAATGTCATTAAGCGGGTTTAGGTAGTGACAAAATGTCACTAGGTGTATTTTTTAGTGATATTCCTAACGTAGCAAAGTTACATTGCCCTTTTTCTCCTTTACTTGTTCATTAAGGCAACGTATTCGATAATAATAGCCATAGGTTTCTGCGGGTTGGGGCTTGCCTTTATAGAAACCATCCCAAGTTCCATTAATATCGTTGGTTTCAAATACTTTTTCTCCCCATCGGTTATATATCATCCAATACACCTCTGATGTGTATCTGCTTTCCATTTTCAATATATCATTTTCTCCATCGCCATTTGGAGAAAAGCCAGTTGGGAAAAATACAAATGGTTCGTCGCAAATCGGATCAAGCACAACTACTCGAACAGTGGCTTCTTGGGTACATCCAGAAGTAGAACTAATTGTTATGGTATAATCTGTTGTTGATGAAGGTGTTGCGAGTGGGTTATCAATATTTGGGTTGGTTAAAGTGGCAGAAGGTGACCAGTTATAACCTACGTTTAAGGGAAAAATCGCATTTAATTGGCTTGACTCACCATTAAGAATCGTTGGAGGTGTCGCTGTAGCACTTAATTGTCCAGCAGCGAGGACTTGCACGGTTACTTCTTTATTCCAAATGCATGGAAGGTCGGGCTCTTTGATCAATACCTTAAAGATACTGGTACTATCTGGGGAAACAAGTGGACTGGCAATGGTAGTATTGCTTATTTCGGGTGATGGTGTCCACGCATAAATTAATCCTTGATCGGCATCTGGGTATAATTGTATGCTATCACCCACACAGATAGAATAGGTATCAAAGAGTGCGATACCGGGAGCAAACGGAATATTGAAGGGCAACGTAATTTCATCCGAACATCCATTATTACCTGTGGCGGTCAGCACTACCGTATAATCGCCTACCGCACCGGCTTGAAAACTGGTATTGCTTTCATTTGAACTAAAATTGAAATTGCCGGGTCCTGATACGTACCAATTGATATAATCTATACCATATACTGGGTCGGTACTTTTATCTATAAGACTGACACTTAACCCTGCTGCATCGCATTTGTCATAATTAATGGTCAATGCGGCATCTGTTATTGTTTTGGAAAGCCAAACATTTTGAATAACTGTATCGCAACAACTATAACCAGGATTTATAATCAACGCTACTTGGTATTGACCTGTATCGGGATAGGTAAAAACAGGATTTTTTTCCGTAGAAAACAAAGATAAATCACCTCCCCAGTCAAAATACCAATTAGAAATGCCTAATTGATTTAATTCAGTTTGGTTTATAAACGAAACTTTGAGACTATCACATTGTCGGACAGGTGCGGTATAGGCGGCTACTGGTACGCCACAATCTGCCACATTATACTGAAAATCGCGTCTTGTGGTGGAAATAACAGCCCCATTTCGGTATTCATCTACACAAACACCGACGACAAAATTACCGACCAGGTTGGGGATACCAGTCATAAATCCATTTTTAGGATCAATTGCTAAGGGTTGTCCGCCTAATAAATTACTCAGGTCGTATGGGGGCAACCAATTTACTTCTGCGTATGGTCCGCTGTTAGGTGGCTGTGGCATTGGTACATCTGGTGTACCACCATCTAGCGGCGTACAAAGTCGATATGCTAATGAATCGCCATCTGGATCGGTAGCAGAATGATCAAAATCAATAGGTTCGTGAACACAGATTGCTAATGGCGGCCAATTATTATAAACTGCACTTGAATTACAGGATGCAATAGAAGTGGGCTCTAATTCAGAAATAATGGTGATACCTACGTCTTCTGGGAGTGGTATATTTCGGATCAACATATTCCTGCAGCAACGTTGGTAAATAAATTTATATCCTCCGGCACTTGGTGCTATTCCTTTTAGGCTAAGCATTGCAGCGTAAGTGGTACGGTGTACACAAATATTGGGTGGCCGCGTAAGGCAAGGATTATTGAGGTAAATACCGAGTGTATCGTCAAGTAATTCCCAATTTACCAATATAGATTCTATGATTTCATAGTTCGAATTGGCTATACCTATGGAAGCAGGATTATCAAAAGGGGGAATTCCATTAAAGCAATCGCGGTAAACGCTTAATTTTATTTCATATAAACTATCACCTAAACAGGTATAAGTGATTTCGCCGCCTACTATATGTGTGGCAATCAATGAGTTATTGCAAAGTAGGCTAATAAAAAGGAGATAAAAGGTCTTTATATTTTTCATGTCAAGTCAACGCACGTGTTTTTCAGGGCTAAAGTACTACATTTTTATTAAAATTAATGAGATTTAATCTGCCTGTTTGCAAAAAAGGGGCAAAAGAACTTTGTGGAAGATGCATTGAGGGGTTTATTTGCTGCTCCTGACGTGGGCACATTTGGACACATTGGGGTAATTTATTCGTATGCGTCCAAATGTGTTGTTCGTGCGTGTTGTTTGTATGCGTTGTTCGTATGCGTCGTACGTACGCGTCGTACGTACGCGTCGTCCCATACGCGTCGTCCCATACGCGTTGCCCCATACGCGTCGTCCAAAACGCGTCGTCCAAAACGCGTCGTCCAATACGCGTACACACATAGGGTTGTACCCTATGCTAGATATGCCGCCCTTACAGGGCTTGGTCTTTACATGATATTGAAAATTTAAAAAATGTATTAACTCATTTTAAACTTAAGTGCATGGACACGCCTAAGCCCTGTAGGGGCGACATATCCAACATAGGGTGCAAACCCTATGAAGCATGGACACGCCTAAGCCCTGTAGGGGCGACATATCCAACATAGGGTGCATACCCTATGACTATGAAGTACGCCTCTTAGATAATTACTCACTCACTCCGCAACGAACTTATAGGATTGGCCAATGCCGCCCGAATACTCTGGATACCAACTGTTAGCGCAGCAATCAAAAAGGTAACCAATAATGAAAAAATAAAGAAACTAAAACCAATGGAGATCCGATACGCATAATCCTTTAACCAGCTATTCATGGCGAACCAAGCCAACGGTGCTGATGCAACAAACGCAATCGTAATCAAGCGCGTATATTCCTTTCCAAATAACCAAAGAATACCCAAAATACTTGCCCCAAGTGCTTTTCGGATACCTACTTCCTTGCGTTTGCGCGTAATCATAAAAGATGCTAAGCCATACAAACCAAGGCAGCCAATAAATACAGCAATGCCTGCAAACATGCGTACTAAGCGCAAAATCATCGTTTCGGTTTCTAGGAAACTTGCAATATTATCTTCCATAAAACGGTGTTGGTAGTAATTATCGGGGAACTCCGCTTCCCATATTTTTTGGATTTGAGCAAGGGCGGCTGTAGGATTGCCCGGCGATAATTGGATGGCACAGGTCGAATAACTGGAAGCATCCGATGAGATAGCAATAGCAGTCACAGGATCTGATATACCCCAACTCAGGAAGTCGTGCACAACACCCACGATCGGCCCTTCTGTCCTATCCATACGGATCGTTTTGTTTAAAATATCCGCTGGAGATGCCAAGTTTAATTTTTTAACAAATGTTTCATTCACCAAAAACTCACGCGCAGTATCGCTGGGGTATAAATTGCGGCCTGCCACCAATTGTAGCCCGAAAGTACCAAGATAGTTAGCATCAGCGGGTTTGTTATTGAGTAGCCAAGCCTCTGGTTGAGGGCGTTTATCGTAAAATATACCTGTATGGTTTACATTATCTGATGCGGGTGGTTGATAGCAAAGGGATGTACTTTGCACACCTGCAATTTGTCCGATGAGTTGTTGCAAATTTTTGGCCTTTTTTGTGTCTGGAATTTCTACGGTAAGCATAGTTCCTGGCCTAAAACCCCAATCTGCGTTCTGCGCATGTTGCATTTGTGCCGTAACTATTGCTGCACCAATAATAAGCATTTGGGAGATGGCAAATTGAGTAGTAACCAATACGCGACGCAAAGAAAACCCATTCGCTTTAGGTAGTTCTGAAGCACTTTTCATCGAGGTAACCGGATTGAAGCGCGCCTGCATGAAGGCAGGATAAAAACCGGCCAAAAATGTAAGTACAAGCCCTAAAGTGGTAGAAAAAAACAACAAAGTTACCAATATTGGGCGATTAATTTGTAAATCCTCATTGATCCACGCATTCAAATACGGTAAAGCGATCCAAGCCAACAGAAAACCAATCACTAGAGCAGCAGATACAATTAAACCAGTCTCGGACATAAACTGCCAAAACAACTGACTGCGTGTACTGCCCAATGATTTGCGCACGCCCACCTCACGCATACGCGTAAGTGCCTGAGCAGTGGCCATATTAATAAAATTGACACAGGCCGTCAGTAATAAAAACAAACCGATAAACCCAAGTGCCCAAAGGTAATTTTTGTTCATTCCAAAACCATAATCGGTATCAAAGTGGAGTCCAAGCATAGGTTTTGCTTTGTATCGAAACAGTTCCGCGCTTTCTGGATGAGGATGTCTTTTGGTGAAATCATCCATAATATCGTTTAGTTCACTTATTTGATGCCCCTTTGCCAATTTAAAAAGGCAGAAGCCATCGCCTCGTGCACCGCCCCATTCATCACCGCTTTTTGCCTTTTGTGGTATTGTTTTCATTGTTGCCCATGAACCTAATATTTCCTGTGGATAATCCGTGTTTTTGGGTAAATTTTGGAGAATACCTACTACACGCAGGTCAGTTTCGTTATCTATACGAATTGTTTTTCCGATGGGCGATGCTTGGCCAAAGTACTTAGCGGCCATCTTTTCGGTCAACAATACAGTATTGGGTTGCGACAAAGCGGCAGGGTCTCCTTGTTGTAATGGCAGGTTCAGAATATCGAGGTATTCAGGATCAATCCACGCAAATTTGTACTTTTCCTTGTATTTATCGTGGCTCATATTATCCGGACGTAATACCGCAACAAGCACCTCCTCTTCGCCCATGCGGATACTTGTTTTTTCCAAAATGGGGCATTCCACACGCAGTGTTTTGGCCATAGGAGCAGGTACTCCCGACATAGGCATCATCGTTTCCGTTTTTACGTCCATTACCACACGCCCAATGCGATCTGCGTCTTTGTGGAAATTATCAAAACTGAGGTGGTGCCGAACCAACATAAAAATCAATATACTACAACCTACACTTAGGCCCAACCCAAGAACATTAAGTATGGCATAATCGCGGTGTTTGGCTAGTTTGCGGAAAGCAATTTTTAAATAATTGGATATCATGGCTTAAATAATTTAGTGACTTGTACCGCAACAAAAACTAAGCCGATTTGTATATAGTATTGATAATCAATTTTTTATACTAATTTTTTAGTAAAAAAATGTCCGAACCTGAACTTGTATTGTTCGAATTCGGACATGATTGGCTGTTTAATATTCCAACAATACCTTAAATAGTTTATTGCACAATGACCGTTTTCTTTGAACTCGAAAACGCGCCAAAATACCCCAATGCGCCACCCGACCAATTGGTATTGGGGTTAGTAGGCGCGGCACTACTATTACCATTGGAGACCAAACCCGATAAAGAGTTGAAATAATCATACATTTTGGCATCCATAGAAACCAATTCTACTTCTACTTTATCGTTCAGTTTATATGTCTCTGTAAAAACGGGAATTCGGATATAATTGCCATTCGTCAGCCTATCTTCAAGTACCAGCAGATTTGCACCTTTGTTGCTCGGCAAGTCATTAACAATTGTTTTGATGCGGTAAAAATTCGCCTCGGCTAATGGCTCCTGAAAATGACAAAAAACCTGAAAACTATCGGCTTGAGGGGATCCGAAAGAAGGTTGGTCGGATACTTGTACCACCAATTCGTCCAAAGGCACGGGTACGGGTAAATAACTAGTAGCCTCGTAAGTGATACCGTCTACTATGACTGTGAGCAAATAGGATTTACCTTTTTCTGCAGCATAACTCGCGGCGGTGTATATGCCATTACCTTCATTCACCAGTGTGATCGGGTTATCTGTGCCTTTTTTTAGTGTAACTGTTGCGTTATTTACGGTTTTTGGTTGTTCGGTACCAAAATAATTGCCGGTTTGGGTAATATGTACCGTGAAACCTACCGTGTATTCCTGCAATGCTGCCTCAATAACGATGAGAGGCGTTGCCGAATTAAGGTCAATATCTATCACTTTTTGGCAAGAGGCCAATACAAGGATAGCGGCGATTGGAAACAGTATTTTTATCATTTTTTATGCATGTTTTTAAATTGGAAAAAAGCAATTATTTACCGATTATCTAAATTTGAAATTGTAGGTAATAGAAGGTATTGCTTTAAACAGTGCCGTACGAACAGCCTCTGTTTTTGTTGGATCGTCTTCGTTTTGCTCGAAAGTAATGGTATAGGCGTTTTCGCGGGCATAAGCGTTATAAACCGAAAAATTCCAACTGGATTCGTAGTTTTTGCGTTGTTTTCCAAGCAAAGTAATACCCAAATCCAAACGGTGGTAATTGGGGTATCGGTAGCCATTGCGCTCTGTATAATACGGCACTTGAATACCATCTACCACGTATTTTCCAGAAGGGAAAGTAGCCGCATCGCCGGTGTAAAAAATCCAGTTGGCCGATACCGTAAGTTTTTTGCTCAATTTATAAATCCCTACAATAGCAAGATCGTGGATACGGTCTTGGCGGGCGGGATAAAAATCACCCTCATTGATATCCTCAAATTTTCGGAGCGAACGCGCCAAGGTGTAACTCACCCAACCTGTTAGTTTTCCTTTGCTTTTTTTGATGTAAAACTCTGCGCCATACGCCACGCCTTTACCATAAGTCAATGCGCCTTCATATTCGGAATTGAAGATCAAATCAGCACCATTCCGGTAGTCGATCTGGTTTTTTAAGGTTTTATAATAGGTTTCAAAAGAGCATTCAAACATATTATCGTTGAAATTGCGGAAATAACCAATCGAGACTTGATCTACAATTTGAGGTTTTACGTTATTGCTGCTGGGCACCCACAAATCCGTTGGTGAAGAAGTGGTAGAATTGGACAGTAGGTGCATATACTGGTAATTGCGGGAAAGGCCGCCTTTAATCGAACTAACCTCATCCATTTGGTATTTTAACGCCAAACGAGGCTCTAAACCACCATAATATTTGATGGATTCGCCTTTTTTGTAGGTTGTTTCGCTGGTTTTATTTCCTTTTTTATCAAAAGTATAAGCAGTTCCTTTACCAATATAATTAAAACCAGAATAACGGATACCGTATTGAACGCCAATTCTATCGGTCACTTTCCAATCATTCTGCGCATAAATACCACCTTCGTAAGCGTATTTGTTTTCTGTTTTGGAGTCCGAAAATCCACTTTCTGCATCAGCCTCCAAGGAAGTGGGTAAAAATGTATGGTTGATGATATTGAAACCAAATTTTATGGTGTTTTTTGTATTGGGGAAAAACGTAAAATCTTGTTTTAGGTTAATATCCTGAATAGAAGCCTTTACTTTAATGGCATTGTCTGTTGCTCCAAAACCAAATTGGTAATCAAAATTGCTCAAAATGACAGATGTATTGGAAAATAAGCGATCACTAAACAAGTGGTTCCAACGTAACGTACCTGTATAATTACCCCAGTTCAAACCAAAACCAGTCGTTCCCAACACATCGCGTCCAAAATAACCCGACAAAAAGAGCCTGTCTTTTGCGCCCAAACGGTAATTGGCTTTGGCATTCATGTCGTAAAAATAGAGTTTGGAATCCTTTAAACTTTCATTTTTGGACAATTTTAAAAACAAATCGGCATAAGTCCGGCGTGCCGAAACAATAAAAGAACCTTCGTCTTTTTGTAGTGGCCCTTCCAGCGTAAGTCGGGATGAAATAACGCCTAGGCCACCCGAAGCATTGAATTTTTTGTTGTTGCCGTCCTTCATTTTGATGTCCAATACCGAGGAACCACGTCCGCCATATTCGGCAGGCATAGTACCTTTATATAAGGTCACATCTTTGAGTGCATCGGAATTGAAAACGGAGAAGAATCCCAATAAATGGGATGCATTATACACGGGTGCTTCATCCAGCAGAATCAGGTTTTGGTCAATAGCGCCACCGCGTACATAAAAGCCAGCATTTCCATCGCCTGCTGATTTTACGCCGGGGGTGAGTTGAAGGGTTTTGATAATGTCTTTTTCGCCAAATAAAACAGGTACCGCCTCAATGTCTTTGGGGTCGAGTTTGGTGACCGACATTTCGTTGCGCGATACATTTTTATTCTCTTTTTGGGCTTTAATCTCTACTTCGGCGATCAAAGTAGATTCAGGAGCGAGTTCTTTGTTGAATTTGAAGTCTTTATCGAGTGTGATCGTTTCTTCTACGGTGACATAACCGAGATACTGAAAACGGATTTGGTATGCACCTTTGGGCAGTGTAATCGAAAAGAAACCATAGGTATTGGTAGTGGCACCAGTGGCTGCTTTATTGACGACAATAACGGATGCCCCGATCAAGTCTTCTCCGTTAGATGCGTCTTTTAGCGTACCGCTGATGGTAAAATTTTGCCCAAAAACAGGTGCAGCCCCGCCGTACATGAGCAAAAATAGCAAGATTGTTTTGGTGAAGTAATTTTTCATATATTATCGTGTTTGTGTATAATTTGCCACAAAGGTGCTGTAAAGCCTGAGTGGTTGCCCAAAAATAATGACGAATTGCCTTTTTTTTAGGACAAAGGGAATATTGCTTTTTTTGAGGGTTGTACTGGATGGTTACGTTATTTTTGCGTCCTTTGTCTTTTATTATGGCCTCTTCTCTGACAAAACAAAAAATAATAGATGCTGCGGTACACTGCTTTAATAGCGAGGGTATTGCTAATATTCGTTTGCAACATATTGCCGATGAAGCCTTTGTTAGTATTGGAAATATGACGTATCATTACCGGAATAAAGAAGCCATTGTAGCGGCAGTATGGGAGCAGTTGGTGGAAAAGCAACGGGTTTTGTTGGCCGAATTTAGGGTTTTGCCGTTGTTTGAGGATATTGAACACCTATTATTTCGTATTTTTGAATTGCAACAGCAGTACCGTTTTTTTTATGTAGATACTTTGGAGGTGATGCGGGCTTATCCTACTATTCAGGTGTCACACCAACAGCATATTGCTTGGCAAATATTGCAAATGGAAGTGGCGATCCGCTTTAATCAGTCTCGTGGTGCTTTTCGGGAAGAACAATGGGTGGGGCAATACGAGGTACTTGCACAGCAATTTTGGATGGTGGCCGATCATTGGATGTACCGCCAATATGTACAACAACGGGCTACGGATGATTATTCGAGTTTTAAAAATATGCTGTGGAGTTTGATTCGGCCTTTGTTTACAAATATGGGGGAACGGGAATTTGAACAACTATTGCGTTTATAGTGCCATGAGGGCCAAGGGCGTTGCCCTTGGTTGGATGTGTCGCCCTTTCAGGGCTGGGAGTTGGGTTGGGGGCAAAATAATATTTTCTGATAATTAGAAAATAATACCTAATTTTGTCGCGCTATTTTTGTGAAATATTAGACTTGTTGCGGCGAGACCGTTTTCGGCATAAAATTAGAGGTTTTTTGACTGATTGAGGCTCGTTTTGTAGTTTATAGCGGTGCTACGGATTAAAAATAGCCGAAGAACAGGCGGGGAAGATCAGTTTTTGACCAGATATGCTCTCGCCGCAATAAATCTATACAGCCAAGTCTAGCATGTAGTTCCTTCTTTAAATTTTAAATGATATAAATTTGAGACCCGCCTTCTTTATTCAACCCGATTTGTACGCCAAAATGCTGGACGAACTGAGCAACCTGTTTTTTACCGAAAAATTGGGTTTGGATGCTGATATGAATTTTTACCGTGATGATCTTTGGCTCAGTGATACCGCCGTGATTGAATCTATACAATTAAGGAAGGGTAGTTGGGAAATTAGTTTGTTATTTGCCCACCACAAAATACCAATGAAGTTTCTAACCCGCCGTATTTCGAGCCATAGTTGCCCTAATAAAGCAAAAATGATGGCTTTTTATATGCGCCGCTTGGCCGCTAAGGATCAAAGAGGTACGCTTACTGTTGATATCAACGATTTCAAAATTTCTCTAAACTGAAAAAGACAAATTGATTTCATGAATCCACTAACAACAAAACAAAAAATTATAGAATCGGCTATTCGTTTATTTAATATAGATGGTGTGGCCAATGTTCGTTTACAGCAGATTGCCGATGAAACAGGCATTAGTGTGGGCAATTTGGCCTACCATTTTAAAAATAAAGAAGCGATTGTGAGTGCGGTATATGAGCATCTTTTTGATGAGTTTTCTCAAATCCTTTCTGCTTTTTTAGTAGGCCCTAAATTGATGGATTTTGATCGACAATTGGAACGATTCCACCACTTCTTTTCTCAAAATCAATTTTACTTGATTGATCTTTTTGAGATAGATCGTTCTTATCCGCTAATTATGGAGCGGTGGCATCAGTTTGTTCATAAAATGATTATGCAAATCCGTAAAAGGCTCGATTATGACGTTAATAGAGGTGTTATTTTACCAGAACCCATCACTGGAATTTATGATACCTTGACCAATAATATATGGATGACTATCGTATTTTGGGTGCCGCAACAAGTACTCAAAGGTCAACCGATTAATGAGTTGCTATTTAAACAATCCGTGTGGTCTCATATCAGTCCATATTTCACACCCAAGGGAATGGGCGAATTCGAAATGGAAATACAACCCACCTTTGCATCTTAAAAGGGTTAGCCATCATTTTTTTCCATGACAAATATACTATGGTTACAAGGAGGCGCGTGCAGTGGTAATACGATGTCCTTTTTATGCGCTGAAGAACCAACGGTAGTAGAGTTGGTTACTGATTTTGGTATCAATATCTTATATCATCCTTCTTTGGCACTCGAAATTGGGCATCAGGTATCCAATTTGCTAGACAATATCGTTCGGGGAAAAGTCCAAATGGATATTTTTGTTTATGAAGGATCAATTATACAAGGGCCTAATGGTAGTGGTACGATGAACAATTTTGCAGACCGGCCCATGCAGGATTGGGTTTCTGATCTTTCCAAAGTGGCAGGTTATGTAGTGGCTATCGGTGATTGTGCTACATGGGGAGGTATCCCTGCGGTGCCGCCCAATCCGACGGATAGTACCGGAATGCAATTCCACAAAGATGCAAAAGGCGGCTTTCTTGGTGCCGATTTTGTTTCCAAAAGTGGCCTGCCAGTGATTAATATACCTGGTTGTCCTGCACATCCCGACTGGATAACTCAGATCTTGGTGGCTATATCGACTGGTCGTATCAAAGATGTTTTGATTGATGATTACCACCGTCCTAAGACATTTTTCTCCGATTTTGTTCAAACAGGTTGTACCAATGCTGTTAGTTTTTCTAATAAAATTGGGGGCGGTTTTGGCAAACGCGGAGGTTGCCTGTTTTATGAAGTAGGCTGTCGTGGCCCTATGACCCGCGCCAGTTGTAACCGGATTTTGTGGAATCGGCAGTCGAGCAAAACCCGCGCCAACCATCCCTGTCTTGGTTGTACCGAACCCGGTTTTCCGCACCATGATTTGGTAAAAGGTAGTGTATTCAAAACGATGAAATACCTTGGCTTCCTACCCAAGGACGTACCTACGGGCACTTCGCGCTTGGGATATTACGCTAGCGCTGGTGCTGGTATCGCGCTAAATGCCATAGAACGATCACTCGGTTTGGGTCAAGATGTGGATACCTCAAAGTGATCCAATATTTTGTCAAATGCGAATTGTTTAAATGCAATATTGTTTTCCAACGGGTTGCTATTTAATTACTTTGGCCTATTTTTTATGTAAGTATCTTTTTGGAGTTTGAAATAAAAAATTGAATTTAATTCTTTTTCAAACATAAATTTTTTAAATCTTTAGTTTTTTTATCGTAAATCCTGTTGGTTTTATTTTAGAAAATAATTTCTAAAATAATTTAGAAAATAATTTCTAATTCTAAAACATCAATCTATCTTTGCACTGTAGTTACCGCTACAATAAAGAAATCTTCACCATATTAGTTAATCAAATTTTTATTGCACATGGCAAATGTACTTTGGCTGCAGGGAGGGGCGTGTAGTGGCAACACTATGTCGTTTTTAAATGCAGAAGAACCAACCGTCGTGGAATTAATCACCGATTTTGGTATTAATATCCTCTGGCACCCCTCCATTGGCCTCGAAATCGGGGATCAGGTTACAGACCTAATGAATGATATCCTAAAAGGTACGATCCAAATGGATATTCTTGTTTATGAAGGCTCTATTGTGCAAGGACCAAATGGAACTGGCACGATGAACTATTTTGCGGAACGACCGATGCAAGACTGGGTGCGCGAATTATCCAAAGTAGCTGGCTATGTGGTCGCTATTGGCGATTGCGCTACTTGGGGCGGTATTCCGGCAGTGGCACCCAACCCGAGTGAAAGTACAGGTATGCAGTTCCTTAAAGAGAAAAAAGGTGGATTCTTAGGTTCCAATTATGTTTCAAAAGGTGGGTTACCTGTGATTAATATCCCCGGTTGTCCAGCACACCCAGACTGGATTACCCAAATTTTGGTGGCGATTTCAACAGGACGTATTAAAGATGTATTGATTGATGAATACCATCGTCCGAAGACTTTTTTCACAGATTTTGTACAAACAGGCTGTCCCAATGCCATTAGTTTTGCTCAAAAAATAGATGGCGGCTTCGGCAAACGCGGCGGTTGTTTATTCTATGAGGTAGGTTGCCGCGGCCCAATGACGCGCGCTAGTTGTAACCGTATCCTTTGGAACCGGCAATCAAGCAAAACCCGCGCCAACCATCCCTGTTTAGGATGTACCGAGCCTGGCTTCCCGCACCATGATTTGGTAAAAGGCAGCGTGTTCAAAACGATGAAATACCTAGGCTTTTTGCCTAAAGATGTACCAACAGGCGTTTCTCGATTGGGCTATTATACCCGTGCTGGCGTCGAAAAAGTAATGGGTGCTGTGGAAAGAACACTCGGTGTTGACCAAGAACATTTTGAAACCTCCAAATAAACCTAAATTATTTAAAATTAAAGGATACATGTCAACAATAAAAGAACTCAATATCTCCCCAGTAGGCCGGGTAGAAGGCGACCTTGACGTAAAAGTCTATATAGAAAACGGTGTGGTTACCCGCGCCCATACGCAAGCCGCCATGTTTCGTGGTTTTGAAAAAATCATGGAAGGCAAAGATCCACAATCGGGTCTGATCGTCACACCGCGTATTTGTGGTATTTGTGGCGGTTCGCATTTGTATTGTGCGTCCTCTGCATTGGACACAGCATGGAAAACCACGCTTACGCCCAATGCACTGTTGTTGCGCGCCATAGGCCAGGCAACAGAGACTATCCAGTCTATTCCGCGTTGGTTTTATGCCATTTTTGCTACGGATATGGCGAATAAGAAATTTGCGAATAAGCCTTTATATGCCGAAGTGGTGAAGCGTTTTGCCGCGTATGTAGGTACTTCGTTCCAAAAAGGGGTTACAGCATCGGGTCGTCCGGTAGAAGTGTATGCACTTTTTGGCGGACAATGGCCGCACTCGTCCTATATGATTCCAGGTGGTGTGATGTGCGCGCCTACGCTCAAGGATATTACCCGAGCGCACGCCATCATGAATTTTTTCCGCAATGAGTGGTTAGAATCGGTATGGTTAGGTTGCTCTATTGAGCGTTATTTGCGCATCAAAACATGGGACGACCTTATGGCTTGGGTAGAAGAAAATGAAAGCCAACGCAACAGCGATCTAGGTCTTTTTATTCGTGCTAGTTTGGAATTTGGTTTGGATAAATTTGGGCAAGGCGTAGGTAAGTTTTTGGCTTACGGCACTTATTTGCACAAAGATTTGTACAATAAACCTACTGTAGAAGGCCGGAATGGAGCACTGATTAGTGCGTCTGGATTTTTCGATGGTAAAAACTGGAGCACATTTGATCACATGAAGATCAAAGAGCACGTTAAGCACAGTTGGTACGCCGATGTACCGGCAGAGCATCCTTGGAAAGAGCCATTCCCAACACCGGTTCAGTCCCAGCACTTAGCGGATTCTGATTTTAACGGCAAATACAGTTGGTCAAAAGCACCGCGTTACGATGGGGTAGCGGCAGAAGCAGGTCCACTTTCGCGTGTTATTATGAATGCCAATCCTAATAATTTGGCGCACCAGATCCAAGATCCGCTATTTGGCGATATTATCACAAAACTAGGGCCAAGCGTATTCACCAGAACGTTGGCTAGGATGCACGAAGCACCCCGTTTGTACGAATTTATCAACCAGTGGCTTACTCAAATTGATTTGGATGGTGAGTTCTATATCAAACCTGAAGAACGGGATGGTATCGGATTTGGCGCAACAGAGGCCGCTCGTGGCGCACTCGCGCACTGGATCGAAATCAAAGATGGTGTTATCAAAAACTATCAGGTAATGGCACCAACGACTTGGAATGTAGGCCCTAATGACGATGCAGGTAATAGCGGTCCTATTGAATCGGCATTGACGGGTATCGAAATTGAAGATCCACACGATCCAGTAGAAGTAGGTATGGTGGCGCGCTCCTTCGATTCTTGCCTTGTATGTACGGTACATGCGCACGATGCAAAAACGGATGAGCAATTAGCGAAGTTTAAGTTGTAAGTTGAGTTAAGTATTTGGACACAAAGATCATGCGTTCACTTCGGTGTATACCTAATCTTTGTGTCCTTTTGCGTACTTTTACGGTAGAAAAAGTGTAACAAGTAAAACATGAAAAAAACTGCAATTTTAGGATTTGGTAACCCCGTTAGAAGCGACGATGGCATCGGTTGTATCGTGATAGAAGAATTGAAAAAAAGATTAGGCGCATCACCCGAAGATATAAGTCTGATCGATATGGGTACTTCTGCATTTGAAGTACTTTTTCAACTCAAAGGACATGAGCGTATTATTATCGTTGATGCGGTAATGAATACGAATGAGCCGGATGGTACACTTTATCGCTTGCCCGCGAGTGCTGTTGAAGCCGCCATTCAAGATGATCCTATGGTTTTTTTGCATAGTCTTAAATGGGATCAGGCACTTTCTTATGCTAAAAAAATATTGGTGCACGAATATCCCGATGATATTTCTGTATATTTGATCGCCGTTTCCAATACGCGCCTAGAATTGGAAATCAGTGATGTCGTGCGGGAAGCAGGTGCTAAAGTAACAGACTTGATTGTAGCCGAAATCGGGATTGAAGTGTCTATTTGACTATAATATGAGTGTAAAACTACGAACACAACACCTTTGGATCTCTGGCGATATCGCCACCTCCGCTTTTGGCGATGCGCCACAAGTACACGTCGTCTATTATCCGCAACAGCGGTCTTTGTTACTGGCACCTATGGACGATACTATTTTTCCTACTATTCACAAAGCAGGGCTTCAAATGCTAAAAAATCGCAATTTGCAAGGCGATAAAACGATTTCATTACAGGAAATCATAATTGATAACGATATTGACGATACGGAACGCGAACTGAGTTTTATACACCAGTCGGGTGTCCCAATGTTACATGTCACTTTATAATACCCACCACCTCTACATGCTGATTGTTTTTACCACCGCCGATTTATATCCACAAGTACAGTCCATCGTTGATAGCATACCGCGTCTAAATGAACTGGTAACGGTGAAGGATATGCTGGATCAAAAACCAGAACCTAGTGCGTATCACCTTATTGTGCGCTCAAAAAGCGGTATCGTACAGCCCATAGATTGGTTTAATGTGCTGCCGCCCTACCTGTTGCCCGAAGAAATAGACTTTAATGCCGATCATTTGTTGGCATTGCTGTTTGCCAAATTGGGTAATTACGAAAATGCGTATGATTATTTACAAGGCAACCAAGTACTACTCAATGATATAGATATTATCAATTGTCTGCAAAATGGAATTCCGGTAGATACGCAACGCCTCACTACGGCATTGGGTGCGTTTGAGGAATATCGTTTTTGTCATAATTCGGCTATTTTGCACCATTATGCAGCCACAGAGGGTAGTTTTGATACAGATAAGACCCGTTATTTTTACCGCGAGGCACTCAATAGTGCGCCTGATGGCGAACATTATGCTTTTACAGCCCGTCAATACGCCATTTTTCTAACCGATTGTGGGGAATTGTTACAAGCAGAACACTTGCTAGAAGATGCCACTAAAACAGCACTGTCTGATGATGCTATTATGGAAATGAAGGCGGTTTTGTGTGGTGTTTGGATGAAAAAACTGGTTGTTCCTTACGATACCGCATTGTTGGCGACCCTAAAAAATACGCTTTGGGAAGTGTTGCAGCATTATCAGCAACAAGGTCGGCCTACCGAAGAGGCATTGTTACTGGTGGATGCGGCTCAAGTAGCCAATTATGCCGAAAGTTTTTCTGAATCACTAGGGTATATTACCCGTGCGGTAGATATATTGCGAAAAGAAGACATGCCCGAATTGCTGGCACAGGCGCAGTATCGACGCGGTATATTGCTCTATACTTGGGCAAAAAAGGACAGTCCGCAGTTTTTTCGCGGTGCTTTAGAGGCATTTCAAGAGGCATTAAAGGTGTTTTCGCGCGACGAAACACCGGAGGTATTTGCAGATATACAGCAGTATCTTGGCGTTATTTATGCCGAAATACCGGATGAAGTAAAGAAAAAAAGTATTTGGGCGGGTATTTCTGCCGGTTCGTTTCAGCAGGCGTTATTGTATTATACCAAGGCCGATCATCCGTATGAATATGCTATGGTGTGCAACAATTACGCCAATGCACTCACCAAATACCCCGCTGCGGTACATTCTGATAATTTAGAAAAGGCTTTGTTTTATTACACCGAAGCACTAGCGGTACGCACAGCAGCCGATTGGCCGCTAGAACGCGCTGTAACGTTGCTCAATTATGTAGAAACGAGTTGGTTCCTCAATTTAGAGGGCAAGAATGGCTCCGATCGATCGTTATTTGACCAAATGGTAGAACATGCGCAAGAGGCGCTTGTATTGACCAATGACCCGGCCATTATTAAAGAGGCAAAGGCACAATTAGATAAACTGGCAGAACTTCGTGTCGCCTTGGAACTGGTATAGATTATGCACGAAATATCACTTGTTCGCACCATTTTTCGTACGCTGGAAGATAATTTTTCGCCAGAAGAACTGGAACGCGTAACGGCTATTGACCTGAAAGTGGGGCCACTCGCCAATGTAGAGCCCGTATTGTTGCAAAATGCTTTTGAAGCAGTAGTGGAGCAGGACGAAATCCGTTTCAAGAATGTGGTTTTGCGCGTTAATATGGTGCCTATTCTAGTACAATGCCCCGATTGTCAACAAATTACGGAAGTGCACAACTACCGATTTGTATGCTCTTGCGGGAAGCCTTGTGGTAATGTGGTACAAGGCAATGAGTTATTGATTGAACGGGTGGAAATGAGTGATCAGTAGGTCGAGTTAAATAATCGACACTTCTTGAGTCAACAATTTCCTATTTTATACTTCGGCTCTGTAGGTTTTGTGCATAGAAATCCTACTATGCCCCATAAATCTATGCACAAAACCTAACAACGCTCAGTACAAAAAAGGAAATGTCGATTATTGGAGGCGAACTATTTATTTGCGGGTTAGTTCCAATACATTGCTTGGTAAAGATCTAAATTGACGACTTACCAATAAACTAACCACGAAGTGGTTGAACTTGAATAGCCCTGAATGAAATTCAGGGTTCGATGTGTAAGTGTATGTTTCGCAACCCTGAAAGGGGTTGAACTAAATGAAACGCCCATAATACGTTGATGTTCAACTACTTCGTAGTTGTTAAATATTACCGCATTATCAAAACCCGAATTTCATTCGGGGCTATTCAAGTTCAACCACTCCGTGGTTAGTTCATCGCTAAATTGACGACATTAAAATTCAAGTCACGCTGGCATTAAGTAGTTCTGGCTAAATAATCGACACTTATTGAATCAATAATCATCTATTTGCAAAAAAGAAGTGTCGATTATTTGAGGCGAACTACTTAGTTAGGAGTCCATTATCAAAGTTTAGACAACGGAATTATTGCATATTGTTTATTTTTCAAGGTCACTTTTATTTGGTATAGCCCTGGAGGACACTGCCCAATATCAAAAGTATTGGACAAAGGTAATTCCATATCATAAACACGCTGACCGAGCGTATTAAATACCTCAACACGTTCCATTTCGGCAGCAGTTAAGCCATCAATAGTACAATAATTGGAACTTGGATTTGGGTATATGCTTAAAGATATTACTACATTTTTTTCATCTGTACTAGAAGGTTCTCGATAAGCACAATCGTTTTGGTTAAAAGTTTGGAAATAAGGCGTATGATAGGTGGTATCATTTATGGTATAGCATCGCAACCATGGAGGGACAATTATTGCTATAAAACTACAAGTCGGATCAGGAATCATTACATCTATACAACCTAGTTTTTCGATATAGTTATAGCCTCCGTAAAAATTAAACCTACGAAGACCTTCCCCATTAATCGTTACGGTATCAATTTTTGTCAAAATATGTTGAACATCTTCAACGATTGAATCTGTGCAATAGGCAAAATGTCGAAACGTAATAGTGTCTCCTAGTTCAGCCGCGAAATCGTAGAGTAAATTAAGGCTATTTCCATACCAGAAATAGACCTTATCACCTGCCTGATGGAGTAAATAATTGCCTACTTTGCGCATATTAAGACCATTTACCAAACTATCGCCTGTACATGTCAGGGTAAAATAATCTAAAAGCCGCGGATGAAAAGCATCCAAATTTACGGCCACATTATAATGCCAAATAGCGCCAATCGGCGCAAATTCCGTTTGTGCAGAAAGGTGAATAGGTGAGCAAAAGAGTAAAAAAACGAAAAAAATGTAGCGAAAATTCATAATTTATAAATAGGTTGAGTGGTTTTTAATTTAGCAATGCGCAAACTATTTACAAATGTAGTATTGTTCTGAATATTTATTTAAAAAAGAAATAACTTTTGCCTAGATTAGTCATTTTTTCTGCTGCTGCATAATGAGCGTATTCTTTTTTATTATTGCGATTGTTCAAAATCTAAGATGACTTGCTGTACTTTTTCAAGTTCAATATCTAGCAAATCGCTTATTTCTGCGGCTGTTTTCCCCTTTTTGTAGAGTTTTAATACTATTTCCTTTTGGCGTTCCTCTTTACCTTCTTCTACTCCTTTTCCATGTTCTATACTAGCATATATTTTTGTTGTTTTACGCCTAGCCTCTGCTATTTTGGCATCTTCGAGTACACTTTCGGGCATATTTTCAATATCTGCTAAGGTAGCCGCTTTGGCAACACCTGTATTTGAGTGGTTGTATATTGGGTTCGTTGGGTTTTTGATACTGGTTAAAATAAACTCTAGCCAATCTTGAATTGGTGCTGGGGTATCGGGTGAAGTATAATTGGGGTTTAAAAATATCAATTTGTGCGGATAAATTTCCCTAATTTTATTGGTTAAGGTTCTCGGATTTAGGTCGGAAATGAGTACGTCGTCTATAATTAATTGGCCTGTTTTTTCTTTTACAACATAAGGAGAAGTTAAAACGACAATCGTATAAACGTCTTGTTGGAACGAATAATCCTTTGAATTGCGTTGTAGATCGACAAGCAATGCCAAAAAATAGTGCATAAAACGATCAAAACTGTAGTCGCAATCCACCCGCTGAATCTCAATCACGAGACGTTTATCAGGGCTTTCAGCGTAAATATCTAATTTGAAATTGAACTCTGTAACTTGGTGTACCAACTGCTTTTCTGTTTCAATTTTGGCATCGACGATATCCACGCCTGTAATGTCTTTCACGAAAGCGCGAAAAACATCGGGATCGGTAAACACCTTTTAAAAAAATACCTCGTTGTCTAAATTGGCTAAGTGCATGGTATGTTGGATTTGTTAGTTTGGACATGTAAAAATACGGTTTTCTCAAAAAATAGCGAGGAATTTGCCTAAACGTCACTCTTATACAAAAGAATTATTACTAACTCATTATTTTTCATAAAACTCAATCGGCAACCGGTCAGGATCGGCGATAAAAGTAAAACGCTTATCCGTTATTTCATCCACCCGAATAGGCTCTACATCAATATTTTGTTGTTCCAACTTAGCCACAACTGCATCTAAATCATCCACTTCAAACGCCAAATGCCGAAGCCCTGTGGATTCCGGTCTTGAGGGTCTTTCGGGGGGATTTGGGAAAGAAAATAGTTCAATGGTATATTGACCATTTAAGGCCAAATCGAGTTTGTACGATAAGCGTTCGGCCCGATAGGTTTCTTTGACAACCGTCAAGCCCAATACTTCGGTATAGAACTTTTTGGATACTTCATAATCCGAGCAGATAATAGCGATATGGTGTATTTTGTTGAGCATCATAATGTTAGAGATTTATCTTGAACTGAATTTAGAAATAACAATACCCACTACGGCTACCATATAAAATTGGCCAATCATACCAAAAAATGCGGTGGTCAGGCGAGCCATGTCTGTTATGGGGTAAATATCGCCAAAACCAATACTCGTAAGCGTCACAAAACTAAAATAGGACATTTCGTTGTAGACAATCGAAATATTATCATAAGAGATACCGTGAAAAGATTTTGGAAAATGTAATTCGATGGCTAGGTACGAAAAAAGAGAGATCATGCTGAGGAGCATATATCCACAAAAAGAACCAATAATTACATTTACTCTTACTTCTTTGGATTTGGTAATTTGGTACATGACTATCCCAAAAATGAAAGTATAGTAGAAAATAAAAAAGACCGTAAGTACCGAAATGAACCAAGTAGTGGTAGCCACAAGAAACATAAATCCAAATGGCATCATAATACTGATCGTACTGAGCACATTGCGCACCACTTTAACCCAACTACCGTGTTCCATAAAAATACCAAAACAGGCGATAGAAATAATGACCATATTCAATGGCCACACGTACATTAGATAAATGGTATTATCTGGGAAAAATATTTTATCAAAAATCAAAAGCAATAAGGCTATCAGTAGAAACTCGTAGCGGTAGGTGCTTAATTTGGTGTGTATTTTTTGCTGACCCATTTTTTTGTTAAACGTTGAATCCTTTTGTGCAAAAGTAAATACAATCTTGGATTATCGTGCAATATTAAATTGTACTTTTGCACCCTATCCAACTATTACAATGGAAAAATACCTTGATTTAATCAGCCATACTTATACCAATTACGCCCAGTTTTTGTGGCATCAAATTTTATACCCCAGTTGGCATAATTATTTTTATTGGGTGCTAGGTGCTTCCTTAGCGATTTGGGGTTTGGAAATTGCCTTTCCTTGGCGCAAGAACCAACCCATGATCCGCGAAGGATTTTGGCTGGATTTTTTCTATATTTTTTGGAATTATTTTCTGTTCTCGCTGGTAGTGTACAATGCTGTTTCGGGGGTATTTGTACAACTTTTCAACGATTTTCTTGGATTATTTGGTATTAAGAACCTTGTTGCAATCCAATTGGGGGCATTACCTGCTTGGGTGCAATTGCTGCTCATATTTGTCATTCGCGATTTTATGCAGTACAATATTCATCGTTTATTGCACCGTTATGATTGGATGTGGGAATTTCACAAAGTACACCACAGCACAGAAGTAATGGGTTTTGGTGGCCTGATGCGGTACCATTTTATGGAGCATTTTATTTATCGGAGTTTGGAATATTTGCCTTTGGCCATGCTTGGTTTTGGTATCTCCGATTTTTTCATCGTCTATATTTTTACGTTTGTAGCAGGGCAATTGGGTCATGCAAATTTATATTTGCCTTTAGGAAAATTGAAATACCTGCTCAATGGCCCACAGATGCACCTTTGGCACCACGCCAAACATTTTCCTGCCTCGCATCCTCGTGGTTTTAATTTTGGGATTACCCTCAGCGTATGGGATTTTTTGTTCAAAACCAATTATTGGCCCAACAACGATGCCCAATTGGCGGTAGGATTACCCGATGCAGACAAAATTGAGCAAGATTTTATAGGACAGCAGGTAGGTGCTTTTAAGCGGAATGGGCATAAAATGGGCTTGTAAGTGATGTTTTTTATCCTAATTTCCGTTGTTCAATATAATCACGAATCTTAGAGGCACTCTCATAATCTTCTTTCGTAATTACTTTTTCGAGCAGTGCTTCAAGTTCCTCTAGGGAATATTGTGCCAATGAACCACCGATTTGCCTTCCTTCAATAGAATTGGCTAAAATGCCCGCTTCGGCTATTACGTTTTCAAAGGAAAATACAGGTACACCGCAACGTACCGCTAACGCAATAGCATCGGAGGAGCGAGCATCCAGTTCCACGCTTGTCCCATCGTATTTTTGGACGACCAAACGGGCGTAAAATACCCCATCCAGCAGTTCGTGAATGACCACTTCTTTTAACGTGCCGCCTAAAATATCAATCGTGTTTTTAAGTAAATCATGCGTCAATGGCCTAGCGGGTTGCATTTGCTCCATCGCAATGGCAATCGATTGTGCTTCTGGCGCACCAATGATAATTGGGATTCGGCGTTGTTGCTCCAAATCCTCTAATATTAATACATAATTATTGGGCTGTGATGCACTCGACGAGAGCGCAACGATGGCCAATTCTTTTTTTTCACTCATGACATTTGGATAAAGTGGCACAATTCGGCCAAGTCTTGAAACGGTGCTACTACTTTGCCCTTCCAAAGCAGTTTAAAAACACCATTTTGTTCAATTTCAATGGTGTATTCCTTTGCGACAATCAAAATATGACCGTGATCTTCCAGTATTGGAATTTCAAAATCGCTGAGCGCCAGCAGTAGCCATTCACGGTGTGTTTGTGGTTCGTTTGTCATTGTTCTTAACCCATTAAGTTTTCATACACTACTTTGCACCCAAAAACAATACAAAGCAACGAAGACGCCAGTGTTAAACTGCGGTGCAACTTTGGACTGGCGGCCATCTTTGAAGAAAAGGGCAGACTGAAAATACCAGAGGCCAACAACATACCCGCAATAGATCCTACGCCAAAGATAAGCAAATATACGATACCTTCCCACGCGGTTTGTAATTCCGTCATCACCAGTAGTACCAGCGTGCCGCTACCCGCCAAACCGTGGATGAGTCCTACGCCATACGCCAATTGGTGGCCATGCGGCTCTTCGTGGTGGTGCGCTAGGGCGTGTTTTTTTTCACGCTCCTTTGCTGCCAAAATACGCTGTACACCCAAACCGATCAGCATAACGCCTACGCCTGCCTCAAAATAGTGGAAAACTTGCGGAGTGACCATGATTTTAGCAACCATCATACAAATTCCAATGATTAATATGGTAGAACTATGTCCCAGTCCCCAATAAATACCGTCTTTAATGGCTTTTAATGGCGATTTGCGACGGGTTACAATACTACTTACCGCCAATAAATGGTCAATTTCAAAGGCGTGTGTAAACCCCACAACGCCTGCAAATAAGAGTGGAAATAAGGTATGCATAAAATTATAGTGGATAAATTAAAATACGATGGTTACCCGTATCGGCCACCGCCAAACGACGGTCATCGGCACAAATAGAGAAGGGCCAATACAAGTTGGCTTCGGTGCCAAAGACCGTTTCTGCGTTTTCGCTACCTGTGAAAAAATTGGGTTTGCCAATCAAATCATCGGCACTTTGGTTATTTTGCTGAGGGAGTTGATCAAAACGCAGCACGCGGCTGTTACCTGTATCAGCCACTAAAATCCCTTGTTTGAAAAAACAGGTATCATAGCACCAACTCAAGGTATTGGCCATTGGGAAAAGACCATATTGATTTTGTCCGCTGCTGTCCAAATCGGATTGACCAATGATCAAATCTGCTTTTTGATGAAAAGCAGTACGCCAGTCGTTCCAAATCAAAATGCGATAATATTGAGTATCAGCGACAGACATAACGCCTTCTGGGCTTATTTTAACAGAATATGGCCATATTGGATCTTGGTTTTCGTAGTCGCGGGTCATGAAATCGGGTTTACCGATGACTTGTTGCGCGGGTTCAAAATTTTCGGTAGGGTAGTGGTCGAAATACAAAATTCGGCGATTGCCCGTATCGGCGATCCAGATTTGTTGGCCATCGCTGAACACGCCATAAGGCCAAAACAGGGTGTGTTCGTTGGGATCCGCGCCTACTTTTTGGGCATTGGGTTGGTTGCTTTCAAAATCCCGCTGACCAATCACCACATCGGCAGGTTGTCCGTGTTTTGTCGGCATTTGATGCCATATCAGTACACGATGGTTCCATGCATCTGCCACAATAAGCCGCTGTCCATCACTCCAAATACCGGAAGGATATTGTAACGACTGTGCACTGACCAATCCACCCGCGTTTCGGCTTGTGCCATCAGCATCATCTTGGCCAAGGACAATATCGGGTTCTTGGAATGGCGTTGCGGGGAATTTGTTCCAAATAAATACCCTATTGCGGCCTGTATCGGAGACAAAGAGTTGGTTTTCGCGGAGAAAAACACCTCTTGGTGCTAGAAAGGGCATACTTTCAGGGCCTTTAAAGATAAGTAGCGGCAAGGTGTTTGTACCCATTTGACCTCCGATATTTGCAGGTGTGCCTCCTTTTTTTAGGGTAATATTTAAAATAGTATTTTCCATTTTCAACAGATTCTAGGTAATTGTTCGCCAACTGGCATATTGACGACCCGTTTACCGCCAATTGTGCTGTGCATAATCACTTGTCGCGGGTGGGCTTCCACTACTTCTCCGATGATGGCAGCTTGCGTTCCATTTTCGTCGGCTTGAAGCATTTCCAAGAAGGCATCTGCTGCATCTGCTGCTACGACGGCGATAAAAATACCTTCGTTGGCCACATACAATGGATCAAGTCCCAATAATTCGCAAGCACCATGTACGTCTTCGAGTACAGGAATGGCTTTTTGATGCAATTCAATGCCCAGTTTGGTATCGCGCGCCAATTCGTTGAGTACCGTAGCAACGCCGCCGCGTGTAGGATCGCTCATTAAGTGTATTTTTTCGCCAAAAACATCGAGCAGTTGCAACACTGTATGGTTGAGGTTGGTGGTATCGCTTACAATATCGGTTTCAAATTCCAGCCCTTGCCGTACGCTCATAATAGCCATGCCGTGGGTAGCCACATAGCCGCTGATGATGATTTTATCGCCAATATTTACCCTCGATCGCGCAATTTGCGCCTTTGGGTGTACCATTCCAACGCCACTGGTATTGATAAATATTTTATCTCCTTTGCCGCGTTCTACTACTTTGGTATCGCCGGTGACGATGAACACGCCCGCATTTTCAGCGGCGGTTTTAATGCCTAACAGTACATCCCAAAATTCGCGCATGGTAAGCCCTTCTTCAATAATAAAGGACAAAGAGAGGTATTGCGCTTTTGCACCGCACATGGCCAGGTCGTTTACGGTACCGTTTACAGCCAGTTCGCCAATATTTCCACCGGGAAAAAAAATAGGCGATATGACATAACTATCGGTAGAAAAGGCCATTTTGCCCGTTGTGACTGGAAATACTGCGCCATCGTGCCGTTCATCTAATAGGTCGTTTTTGAGCAGGTCAAATACGCCTTTATCCAATAATTTGTTGGTCAACAGTCCGCCGCTGCCGTGTCCCAACGTAATGATATCAAAGTCCAATGTTGGCATAGGGCATTGGAGTTGCATTTTTAGTTTCATATATCTTCTTTTTTCAAACGAACAAAAAGGACAAATAGCATCATAGTGAGGACGCCTAAGAGCATAGCACCCAATGCAAATACAATATTATAAGGTTTTGGTGCGGTAATCGCAATTCGGATCAATATAGTGAGGATGATAAAGCAGGCATTTCTAAAAATCACTTCATAAGTACCCGAATAAATCAACGATACAATCAGCAATAGTACATCCACAAAAATCATGAGGTTGAAAAAGTCCTGATAAAATACGTGGTTGGGATCATGGGATTCAACGCCGGTTTGTAGTGCGTGGAGGTTATTTACACCCCACATTACAAAACTTTGTAGCGATAGCAGGAGCAAAACAACGGACAATATAACCGACAAAGATTTTTTTAGGTTGATAAATTTTGTTCGATCCTGACTACTGGTGCCGGATTTAGGCTTTTTTTGTAGTATAAAGAAAAATACCAAAGTCAGGAAAAACATCACCAAAGCACCAGCAATATCCATCCCAGTTTCTTTTAAAAACTGGAAACTGTATATCTCCGTCTTGGTCAAATCATATTCCGCTATATCATGGAAAAAACTCCGTAACGTGATGAGCGTCATAATTTCGAACTGCTTTCCAATAAATACCGAAATGGATCGTGGTAAAATAACGACCAACATGAATACCTCAAAAAACAATACAAAACTGAACGGTGTAAATATGGCTTTCAGGTAATTGGGGGAAACAATCGCCAATCCCGGTAGCATATTGGGAATATTGCGCAAAAGAAAAATGAGCAAAAGATGCAGCAAAAAACCACCCAAGGCCATCATTATCGTCCATCGTTCTACCTTCCGTATATTAACGGGAGTCATGTACTGGTCATATTTGTTACTGAGTAGTTGTAGCATATTTTTGTTATTTATCTTTTGTATTTATTGCTTTGAATATGTGGATACAATAGATAAACTTCACTAATGTTCATTATGTCGAATTGTAGCGCAAAAAGCATTAAATTTCGTCTATAGTTTCCAACATATTAGAAAAATGATAGTATGCCGCACAAGCACCTTCACTGGAAACCATGGGCGCACCCAATGGCGACTGTGGCGTGCATTTTTTACCAAATTGAGGGCATTCGTGGGGTTTTTTAATCCCTTTTAGTACCAATCCGGCAATACATTCGGGGCTTTCGGATACTTTTTCAATATTGACATCAAATTTTATATTTGCGTCATAAGCACTAAATTCTGAGCGCAGTTCATAACCACTCATCGGAATATTACCAATACCGCGCCATTCGCGATCGCTTACTTCAAATACTTGCTCCAATATTTTTCGAGCCTCGTGGTTACCCTCCGGGTGTACAATGCGGCTGTATTGGTTTTCCAATTTGTGTTCCCCTTTTTCCAATTGGCGCACCACCATCAGAATGCCCTGCACCAAGTCAACGGGTTCAAAACCTGTGACCACCAATGGAATTTTATACTTTTCCGACAATGGATAATACTCGCTCACGCCCATAATAGCGCAAACATGCCCAGCCGCCAAAAATCCTTGAATAAACGAATCATCGTCGTTCATTACCGCTTCAATAGCAGGTGGTACCAATACATGCGACGTGAGAATGGAGTAGTTTTTTACGCCTGCTCTTTGTGCATGTAATACAGAAAGCGCATTGGCTGGCGCAGTAGTTTCAAAACCAACAGCAAAAAAAACGACTTCTTTCGTCGGGTTTTCCTGCGCAATTTTTACCGCTTCCAAGGGCGAATACAAAATGCGCACGTCTGCTCCGGCGGCTTTAGACTCCAATAGGCTATGTTTAGAACCCAGTACGCGCAACATATCGCCATAAGAACAGAGTATAACGCCATGATTTTCAGCCAAATGCACGGCTTTATCTATTTGGTAGAGTGGCGTTACGCACACCGGGCAACCTGGGCCGTGTACCATACGCACGTTATCGGGCAACATTTGCAGTAAGCCATTTTTGACAAGGCTATGGGTTTGCCCACCACATACTTCCATGATAGTCCACGGACGGGTAGCGGTACGACCTATTTCGTCCATGTATTGCGCTACAATATCTGCATCGCGGTATTCGCTCAGGTATTTCATCGTTTTTTAGATTTGAGTGTGTTCAATCAGTTCGTCTATTTCGCCGATCTGTTCTAAGTATTCAAATGTTTTTCGGGCTTCTTCTTCATTTACAATACTGATGGCCACGCCTACGTGTACCAGTACGTAATCGCCCTCTTTGGCAGCGGGTACCATTTCGAGGCTGGCCTCTTTCGTGATACCACCGAACTGAACTTTGGCTATGCGCACCATACCATCGTAGCGGCTTTCAATGGAGCGGATAAGACCTGGAATTGCTAAACACATATTTTTATTGTTTTTTTTACTCTTTTTAAAATTGATCGGTTGCAAGCGCATAAGCCCATTGTCCGAATGAAATATTTTCGTCGTTGGGCGATAGTTGCTGGTGAAAATACAATTGATAATTTGGGCTTAATTGTTCGGTTATTAGGTCTAATAAGAGCGTATTTTGGAATACACCCCCACTAAATACTATTTTTTTAATGTTGCAATCATCGGCAACGGCCGCTATGATTTTGACCAAAGACCAATGAAATTTGAAAGCGATATAGGATTTATCATAGCCCGCATTGAGGTCTTGTAGTATGTTTTGAAATAGTTTTTGGGTATGGATGCTGTTGGGTAATATCACGTCATTGCAATAGTCGCCCGTTATATTATAGCCATATTGGCGGGCATACCTGCGCGCTTTGTCTTCCAGTAACATTGCCGCTTCTCCTTCGTAACTTACCTTATCGGCATAACCTAATAACGATGCAACGGCATCAAAAATGCGCCCTACACTAGCCGTTTTTATGGGGCTAATTGCAGGTATTTTACAGTATAATTGCCATTCTTTATCTGTAAATTTCTCTTTCAACCATTCGGTCATTGTGCTATGCCGATTGGGCACTGAGCGAAGTCGATTGGTCACTGAGCGAAGTCGAAGTTCACCACAAATCGCCAATGCCGATAATCGCGGTTCTAGTGCCATTTTATCCCCTAAAAGAACAGGAAAATAATCAAAATGAGCACAACGCGTAAAACGATGTTGAGGCAATGACTTGTAATGGTATTTGAAAAATTCGCCACCCCAAATTTGCCCATCTTCTCCTAAACCTGTTCCATCCCAGACAACCCCCAACACGGGTTCTTCCGTGCCGAGCAAGTTATTTTCTGCTAAAACAGCGGCAAAATGCGCTTTGTGGTGTTGTACCGTAATCCAAGGTACTTGCCATTGCACGGCTAATTCCTGCCCTAGTTGAGTGGTAAAATAACCCGGATGCAGATCACCAATCACCACCGCTGGCGTGGCTTTAAATAACCCAGTTAAATGATTTAATACCATTTTGTAGCGCTCCTGCACATCAAAACCCGTCAAATCACCTAGATATTGACTGATATTCACATTGCCCAAGTGCGCTAGTGTAAAAGTACTTTTCATCTCTGCGCCAAGTGCTAATACTGTAATATTGGGCATTTTCAATCCCGTTTGGATCAATGCAGGGGCTAATCCTCGCGCACGCCTGATCACCACCGTCGCCCCTGATGCGCGCAAAGCCACCACGCTATCATCCTGCGGCACTACAACGGGGCGGTCGTGTGTTAAAATTAGATCTGCAATGTCTGATAAATCTTTGATGGCCGTTGCATCGTCATATACCAATGGCGCATAGCTGATATTTCCGCTGGTGGCAACAATGGGTTTGCCAAAATCGCGTAACAGCAGTTCAAACAAAGGCGCATTGGGCAACATTGCCCCAATTTTATGCAATTTCGGTGCTATTTCAGCATGAGCCAAACCCGAATTTGGTATTTCCAGCAGATCCAACAGCACAATAGGTGCCGCTGGACTTTGCAAGAGCCGCAATGCAGCATCTGGTACTTCGGCATCGCCCTGCAAAGTAGCCATATCGGGGTACATGAGGGCAAAGGGCTTGGACGGACGGTGTTTCCGAGTGCGCAAAAGGGCAATGGCTTCAGGGTTGGTCGCATCGCAAGTGAGCAGAAAACCGCCTGTTCCTTTGATCGCTACAATATGGCCTTTTTGCCAAAGTGCCACTACTTTTTGCAAGATTTCCGCTTGTGAAATCGCGTTTTGTGTCTCTTTGGATGTCAGTAACGCACCACCTATGCACTCCAACCGAATACCACAATCAGGACAAGAGTTGGTTTGGGCATAAAAGCGGCGGTTGGCCGGATCATTGTACTCATCCTGACAAGTAGGACACATTTTAAATCCCTGCATGCTCGTCAGCGGTCGGTCATAAGGCAAGCCGGTAATGATCGAGTATCGTGGGCCACACACCGTGCAAGTTGTGAACGCGTATTGGTACCGCCGATTGGCTACTGTATGGATTTCGGATCGGCAATGTGCGCACAAGGACATATCGGGCGTTAGATGCAATACCGCTAATCCATCGCTATGGCTATCAATGATCGTAAATTGGTCAAAGAACGTGTCGTCGTCATCGGGTGTTAATGAAGTGGCAGTGATATTAGCCGTTTCGGGAATATTTTTAAGTATAAAATTTTGAAAATCAATGGCTTGTTCTTCTGTGGTGTTTATTTTTATCCATACACCTTGCAGTCCATTGGCGACCCAGCCCTTTAAGTCCCGGTCGAGCGCGGCCCGCCAGACAAACGGCCTAAATCCTACGCCCTGCACCTGCCCTTGAATATGGATATTCCAGGTCATACCAGTTCAGGAACTGCCGAAAAAGCGGCTTTTTTCTCCTGTACGCGTTCCATGATCCAAGTACACCAAGCCTCCATGCCCTCGCCGGAGGTACTGGAAACGGTGATAACTTCAATTTCGGGGTTTACTTCGCGGGCATCTTGGGTAGCAGCGGCTACTTTAAATGGAATATAAGGCAACAAATCGGCTTTAGAAATCAGCATCAATTCGCTGGTGAGGAACATTCGCGGGTATTTTTTGGGTTTATCATCACCTTCCGTGGAAGCCAAAAGCGTAACGCGGTAATCTTCTCCGAGGTCGAAAGCAGCGGGACAAACCAAATTGCCTACATTTTCGATAAAGAGTAGGTCGAGGCCAGTTACATCCAAATGATCGAAAGCCTGGTGTATCATTTGTGCTTCCAAGTGACAAACGCCATTGGTCACAATTTGCATGGAGGGGATACCTGCTTCACGGATTCGGATGGCATCGCGTTCGGTTTCGAGGTCGCCCACCAATACGGCCATCTTGATTTTATCTTTTAGTCGAAGCGCGGTTTCTTGCATCAGCGTTGTTTTTCCACTGCCTGCCGATGAGGTAATATTAATGAGCAAGGTACCTTGGTGGTGCATTTTATCGCGGATACCTTTGGCCACATAATCGTTGGCTTTGAGTAGGCTCATGGTGGTATTGTCGCATTGGATGGCGCCTACAGGGAGGCGGTTTGATTTTGCAAATGCCATATTATAAAGGTGTATTGTGAAAAATAAACGTTGTAAGTGTTTGATTGTTAAATATTTACAACATTTTTTTGAAAGCAATTATTGTTTAATTTTACTTTCAAGGGTAAAGGTAGTAGGATAAACGGAATTAGAAAATGTTTTCTAATGATTAGGAAAAGATTCCTAAAATCGCATCAGGTATTCGATCAAGTTTGCGGTCGCATCCAGACCGAGTCGCTTGCGCAAACAATCCAATCGTCTTCGGAGAAGACCAACATTTGTAGCAAAAAATAATGAAATGAAAGGTGTAGTTTTGCGCAAAATTTATTTATGAAAAATATTAACAATTATTTGGTTGCGTTTGGGTGGATAGGTTTAATCATTTTGGGGTTAACTACCTGTACGCGCAAGTCAGACGTAGATGTGCAGCCTACTCCTGTTACGCCCACTGTTCCTACCTTACCCGTATTGGTATGTACTACAACTGGCGATGGTGCACAGTTGATGTATTCAAAAACCATTGATTTTGCTCCAGCCAAAGACGATCGTTTCCCCGTCATTGAAATCGATACAGCACAGCAATTCCAAACGGTGGATGGTTTTGGTTATACCCTTACGGGTGGTAGCGCGTACCTCCTACACAATATGAGTACAGCCGATAGAGCGGCCTTATTGCAAACGTTTTTTGGGACAAAAAACAATGGAATTGGGGTTAGTTACTTACGAATATCAATGGGGGCATCTGATTTGGATGCAGAAGTATTCAGTTACAATGATCTCCCTACGGGTCAAACAGATCCCGATTTGGTACATTTTAACTTATCCAAGGACACGCTGCACCTGATTCCGGTATTGAAAGAAATTTTGGCCATCAACCCCAACCTCAAAATCATGGCTTCTCCTTGGAGTCCGCCAGTTTGGATGAAAAGTAATGGCAACAGCGTAGGAGGTAACCTAAAACCGCAATATTATAGTAGTTACGCCCAATATTTTGTCAAATACATACAAGCGATGCAAGCGCACAATATCTACCTAGATGCTGTAACGATCCAAAATGAACCACAACACGGAGGCAATAATCCTAGTTTAGTGATGTCCTCTTTTCAACAAGCGGATTTTGTGAAAAACAACCTTGGCCCTGCTTTTCAATCGGCAGGAATGACTACTAAAATTATTATTTGGGACCACAACTGCGATAATGCGGCTTATCCAATTGCCATATTGAACGATCCTGCTGCCAAATCATTTGTTGCAGGCTCGGCGTTTCATTTATACGGCGGCGACGTGAGTGCCTTATCGCAGGTACACGATGCCCATCCCGACAAAGCGCTTTATTTTACGGAGCAATGGACGAGTTCAACGGGCAGTTTTGATGGTGATTTGAAATGGCACTTGAAAAATGTTGTCATAGGCACGATGCGCAATTGGAGCCGGGTGGCACTAGAATGGAACTTAGCGAATGATCCGAGTTTTGGCCCACATACGCCCGGCGGCTGTACCCAATGCAAAGGTGCCGTGACGATAGACGGTTCCAATTCTATAAAAAATGTCAGTTTTTACATTATTGGACAGATCTCCAAGTTTGTACCCGTTGGCTCTGTTCGCGTGGGTAGTAATAATTGGGGGCAGTTAACGAATGTGGCTTTTCGTACCCCGGAGGGCAAAAATGTACTAGTCGTATTAAACGAAAATACGACGTTGCAATCGTTCAATATCAGCGCAGGTGGCAAATGGATCACGGCTTCTTTGTCGGGGGGATCTGTGGGGACTTTTGTTTGGTGATTTTTTTTGGGGGTTAGGGGCTTCGTAAAAGTTTCACACTAAATGCTTGACGTAACCATGTTAAGGAATGGTGTCGAAATAAAGGTACAGATTGATGCACATCTTTTGCCCTCATATTTCCTCTTTTTCTACTTAAATAGGTAGGCTATTCGCGCAAAA
>JAYUKX010000090.1:0-13081 GCA_043764095.1 Chitinophagales bacterium | reverse complement strand
GGAAAATCGTCCTACGGTCGATTAATCGGTAAACGTAAACGTATACATCATTGGTGTCGGTACGGGCTTTCAGGTTATAAGGCTTGATACCCAATTGGTTTTCTACTCCTTCTCTCGTCATTCCTATTTTCAAAGACATCACCTTTTCAAGTGATGTATACTTGGGTGACTGCACAATGCACGATGTGAAGAACAGTAGAATAATAGAAATTTTAAACACCATAATTTCAGTTGATTATACACATTAAACAATATACTGGTAAAGAAGAGTCTGCTGTCACGATCTTCATTCTCTTTTATTGAAGTTTATAATTGTCAGATGATATTACCGTTTATTCTACTTTAACAGATTAAGTTGAAGCACAAAACGAACTTTGAAGCCCCTCTAAATCTCCCCAAAGGGGAGACTTTTAGCCCTTTTTCCTTTGGGGAAAGGGTTGGGATAGGGGCTTTTTTGTTAATCTGTTAAAGTAGAATTTATTAAATTTTTCGATACACTACGTCAAATGGAATTCTCATTCTGTCTCCCCAAACTCCATTTTCGGCCCTCATTCCGCAGGATATAACCATATTAATTTCAGCACCATGCGGCAATTTTAAAATGCCTTTCACTTTTCTACTATCAAAACCTTCCATCGGGCAAGTATCATACTTTTCGTTGGCCATTGCCAGCATAAATGTTTGAGCCGCCAAAGCACATGTTTTATGCACTACCACTCGCATGTCATTTTCAGATACTTGATAAATAATTGGTCTGAAAAGCCCAACAATATTTACAACCAATTTTCTGATAAATCCGATAACTCCAAAAAAACGCATATACAATATCGGTATTATCGTACCGTAATACATTTTCCAGGTTTTTATTCTTTTTTCTTGTTTCACCTCAGGACTGTTTTTTAATACATTTTGAGTTTCTAAGTCCATCATTGCTTTGGCTCTTTTTCGAAACAAATCCTGCCTTGTTACAAAAACCACCATTTGTTGGGCGGTAGTTGCTGCTTGTTGATTTAGGCAAGCAATAGCGATTTTTTTTAGAATTTCTGGGTCAACGATGTGGTAAAACTCCCACAGTTGCATATTGGAACTATTGGGCGCTAAAGTGCCGAGTTCAATACAATGCTTCACTTTTTCTGCATCAATTGGAATTGTTTTGTAATTTCTTACAGATCGTCTGTAGTTTATTATGTCTTCTAAAGTCATTTTTTACGAATTTTATTCATAAGACAGCGTGTGTTTATAATGCCTGATTATTTTTTATTGTGAATTTTGCACACTGCTAATGAATCGTCACCATAATACAAAGGTCATACCTTTGAATACCTAAAATCTTACACGATTATGGAAGATAGTTGTGTCATTCACACACTACTTATTTCAGGATGTGTTTGGGTTGTCAAGTTTGTTGTAGTCTAAATGTGCTGCACAAGCGTTGACTTGTGTATTGCTGCTCTTTTAATTTTGCGAAGGGTTGGCGTTTTTGGGGCTGCTGTCTGTACGAAAGTAAGGCTGCACACCAGCGGGGGCTAACACGCTGAATCGTTACACGACGCCACACAGCGCAGCAAAAAGGTCGGCAGTTTTTTTGACGACAAATATAAAGTGTAAGAACTTCCAACACCACCCAAACGAGCAAGGATTAAATCCAACTGTTGATCACCATCTAGGTCTCCGGCAAAATAGATATACAGTACACCCATCTCATAAGTATTAGTATCATTGGGCGTTGTCACCGTGCTTTCTTCTAATTTTTGGGACTTCCATGGCTTATTGCTATCCGATTGAGCGCCTTGGAACGTATATTCGTACAAGTTGACGCGATACTGTTCAATCCGGTCATTGGGGCCTTTACGTTGATCTTCCCTCTTGACGAAATTGGGATTGGCAATGACGTGTCCATCGGCGGAGATGATATAATTCCTTGTAATTTGGGTTGCCGGGTCGTAAAAATGGAAACTTTCGACTGTTCCCGGCAGGAGTTTAACCGGGGCTGATATGTAATTCATAACGTTTTTGGCCAGTTTAAAACCGGAAAATACTGCAAATGGCGCGGGTAATTCATTCAGCACGGTATGCTCCAAAATGCCGGAGGGCTGGCAATCGGTACTCACTTTTTTTCGACCCATTTTTAAATCCACGGCTAAAAATTTGGGTAAACCCTCGGCTGGTGGTTTGTTTTTGGTGGTATCTGTGTTCACCAATCCTTGCCATGAGATTTCCGGGGGAAATTCCATACATCCCCATTGGGAGTCAACGCCTGCGTTTGGGATCACCATCCGAATATTGGGCACCGTCGTTTCGGTCAGAAAACCGCCAAATAAATACCCTGATTTTTCAGCCCAACTTACTTTTATCCAACGGCCGCTTTTACCTTCTATGGTTTCCTCAACGCTGGTGGTGCGGCAACCCAGGACTTGCTCACCAAAAGGAACGGCGTCCAGTTTTTTGGCGCTCCGGCTGGGATCCGCCCGCAGGATCAACCCCGACGGTGCCGATACATTGTACCATTGATGTCTTTCGAAATCGTCTTCGGGCGCACAAGTGCAGCAGGTTTGTCCATGAAGCGAGGCGGTGAAAAATAGGCAAATAGTTGTTGCGAAACAGGTGATTTTGATCATTTTTTGTGGAATAGGTGAATTTTTTGTTCTTTCATATGCTGTGCAAAATTAGTGAAAAGTATTTATTTTTTCACTTGACACAGAAATTTGAACACTCTCTTTATTTCTTATTTTCTTTTACCTTTTTTCTTAGGCATTTTTTTACCAAAGAGTTGAGATAGTTGTCTTTTTGTTAATTTAAGTGAAGCCGAAGTTCCATCTTTAAAATCTACGTATATGTACAGGAATGTACTTATTGGAGGTAGAGTTTTTACAGTATCTTGCCCTACTTCTAAATATCTAAACTGTTCTTCTTCAAAGCCTTCAAGTAAAAAATTATAAAAGTAATCAAACTCATCCTGAGTTGCTGTGAATGTAAGTATTTTCTGGTCTGGTGAATTATCAGCATATAAAGTCTGTTCATTTGTAAATGCAAGACAATAGAAATCATTTCCATCTTTTTCAAGAAAAGATAAAGTGTAAACAGATATGTAATCTCCCAGTATTCTTTCTACACGTCCTACTTCAGTTATTTTATCAACCTTTTTTGATTTACCTATTTGAGCATATACGTTTGATGAGATAAAGAAGCCTATACTAATTAAAATATATTTCATAGGTTTTGTTGTTATTAATCAATTTGATTGGATACCTTATCTATTTTAGGTGATAACTCCATTTTTTTTCTTTTTGCTTGCCGCAAACGTTTGCTTCCTTGCATACTGCCGCGTTTAGCGAGCGGTTGGCAAGGAAGCCATAGTTGTAAGCCTTTCTAACATTGAAATTATGATTTTAGCCATTTCTTCTGCTTGGTATTCATTTTTGATAGGCTGGCTTAATTTTTTAAATTCATTTTCAGAAATTGGTTTTAGCATGGTAGAATACCAATAATCCCACCTATGGATAATTTGATTGTATGCTTTTTCAGAATCACCACCTGAACTAAATATTGGGATCACTGGCCTGTTTTCTTGATGCGAATAAACAAATGTTTCATACGTACCACCTTCTCCTCCTATTAATATTACTACATCTGAATATTTGATTGCCTCCAGCCATTCTCTAATACCAGGTTTTACAAATATTACATTACCTCCTTTGTAATAAATTTCAGATTCTGTATTTACAATAGTATTTGGAATTCCCTTAAAAACTGGTACAGTATTTTCAGGTACTACTTGAACTAAATAATCGGAAATACTATTAAAAGAATCTAAGATAACTTTTGAGAATTCTTCTGCGACCACATAGTCTACACCTTCCCACCCACCACAGATTAATTTGTGACGTTTTCTTCCAAGTTCTTTACCAATTGCACTAGCCAACCAGTAAACCTCTTTGGGAAGGTCAAATTTTCCAGTTCCGGCAACTAATACTGAAATACTCCTTTTTCCCTCAATTGCCTTAATTGTCTCCATTATTCCATATCTTATATGACTCATAGTCACCCTTTGCTTTTCATTATCTATTAGGCCAAGTCGAAACTGTTTCTGAATATCATGAAAGCGTGCTGAATGCAATATCGCTTCATCCCGAAAATTTTCAGGTATTGCTCGGAGCAGAAGTTCTAATGCGTCTCGATCTTGTCCGGCCTTAACATAATTAACTACTTGGTAGATTAATTCTTTATTCATTCTCTTCTATTATGGATTACATCTAATGCACTACCGCATTGCAGTAGTCACCCCATTCAGGAAACTTATCCCGCATTGCGGTTTAGCCCCCCAATTTTGGCACTTATCCCGCATTTCACTTAGTCGTCAGTTGCGTGTATGCTGGCTATACGCACGAAGCCCTGTCAGCCCTCAACGAGGAGACCGACAGGGCTTCGCTTGCAATATGAATCTTGTTCTTTCATTTTGGACTACTTATGATTTAAGGCTGCAATTTATGCGAATACCTAGACCTCCACCAAGTATTATGAAATATTTTTTAAGAATATTATAGAACGCTATAAAGATCGTTTTTGGATACTTTATTTATTGCATTAAATCATCAATCGGACTCTTTATCTTATTTCAGCATTTTTTCGTGATATGTGTATATGTTTCGGTTGTTTTGCCGCATTCAAGTCCTAACAAATCATAAAAGTACCAAAGTTTTTTTGAAGTGTTGGAGCAACAGCGTAAATCAAAAATGGAGAGCGCGAATAAGCCATTAATCTCCCCATCATCCAATCCCTCACCGTAACTAATTCCTCAATTTCCCGTCAAAGCCACCGTTGCAATGCACAATCTGTGCTACCTTTGCGTTGAACCTTCACTTATTTCTATCAATGACGGTAAAAATTATCAATAATTCCCCTTTTGATCTCCCCCAATACGCTACAACGGGCAGCGCAGGATTGGATTTGAAAGCCAATATTTCAGCACCAATTACGTTACAGCCCTTGGATCGGTTTATGGTACCCACTGGTTTGTCCATCGAATTGCCCCTCGGATTTGAGGCTCAAGTACGCCCACGCAGCGGTTTGGCCGCCAAACGTGGACTCACCATGCTTAATGCACCGGGAACCATTGACAGCGACTACCGAGGGGAGATCCATTGTATTGTGGTGAATCTTTCCAATGACGTACAAACGATTGAACCCGGCGAACGTATTGCGCAAATGGTGATTGCCCGTTACGAGCAAATTACTTGGCAACAAGTGGAAGTACTCGGCGAAACAGAACGCGGTATTGGTGGTTTTGGCAGCACAGGCAAAAATTAGATCTGAACAAGACAATCATACCAATAAAGTATTATTCATGAACATTATTATCCCAATGGCTGGCCGCGGTACGCGCCTGCGCCCACATACACTTACTGTTCCTAAGCCATTGATCCCTGTGGCAGGCAAACCTATTATCCAACGGTTGGTAGAGGATTTATCCAAAGCATATCCAGGCAAAATAAACGAAATTGCCTTTATTGTAGGCGATTTTGGCGCAGATGTGGAGCAAGAACTCCTCCATATCGCCAAATTAATGGGCGCAAAAGGCAAAATTTACCAGCAAACCAAAGCCCTCGGTGTAGGACATGCCATTCATTGTGCGTGGGAAAGTTTACAAGGAAAATGTATGATCGCTTTTGCAGATACCCTGTTTAAAGCCGATTTTGTATTCGATATGGAGCAAGACGGCGTTATCTGGACCCAAAAAGTAAAAGATCCTTCTTCTTTTGGAGTAGTAAAACTGAACGAAAAGGGAATTATTACCGACTTTGTAGAAAAACCCACTAAATTTGTCTCCGATTTGGCTATTGTAGGGATCTACTATTTCCGCGAAGGAGAGAAATTGCGCGCTGCGCTGCACCATGTTATTACCAATGAAATCAAGGAGAAAAATGAGTTCCAACTCACCACAGCCTTGGAATTGATGCGGCAGCAAGGCACCAATTTTGTAACCGGAGAAATTGAAGAATGGCTCGATTGTGGTAATAAAGAGGCTATCCTCTACTCCAATGAACGTATGCTGGAATTCCGCAGACACCGCAACCTTGTAGCCGAATCCGCTGTCATTGAAAACAGTGTAATCATTCAACCTTGCTTTGTAGGCGAAAATGCTGTCATCCGCAATTCCGTTATCGGGCCTTATGTTAGCGTTGGAAATGCCTCCACAGTGGATTCCACCATTATTCAAAACTCAATTATACAAAACAAATCACATATTAAAAACGCGGTGCTTTCCGATTCCATGATCGGCAATTCCAGTCGTTTTACAGGTTCAAAAGATGAACTAAATATTGGAGATTTTAGCAATTTTATAAGAAGATGATATCTAATACACAAATAATTACATACACATTTATTCTTTTTACCTATTGCGCCACCGTTTCAACGGCTCAAAATACCATTGGAGGTGTTAAAAAAGAAGTATCCGAAGAGGAAGTGGAACGCCAAACACAGTTCTTGGAAGCAGAGTCATTCCGTATGCTTTCCAAAAACGATAAAGCGATTGATACTTATAAGAAATTCCTTTACAATAACGAATCCTACGATGCTGCTTGGTACGGCTTAGCCCGTTGCTACTTCGAAACCCAACAATACGGCAACGCTCTAGATGCGATCGACAAGGCGATTAAAATCAATCCAGAAAATAAATGGTACTTGCTCCACAAGGCCGATATTTATGAAAAAAATGGCCAAATCACCAATGCTGCCGACGTTTATGACCAATTGGTCAAGAAAAATCCAAAAACTCCCGAGTTTTTGGAGCGTTTAGCGTATTTGTCCATATTGTCCGAAAATCCTAAACGCGGTCTTAAAGCCTTGGATCAATTGGAAGCCATGACGGGAATTTCCGAAATTACAGCTTCTAAAAAGCACTTGATCTATGTGGCCTTGGGCGATCAAACGAAAGCCGCTAATGAATTGCGCCGACTTTGCGATGCATACCCAAGAGATTTGGATTACAAACGCATTTTAGCCAAATACTACAATGAAATAGGCGATAAAAATGCCGAAAAAGCGGTTTGGAATGATATTTTACGCTTGAATCCTAGCGATGCCGAAGCAAAATTAGGTGCTTTGGAGCAAAGTAAAAACAGTCCAGCAAATGCCAAATTGGAGGCCATGCTCCCGCTGTTCAAAGATCCCGCCGTCTCTATTGATGCCAAAATAAAAGAGATTTCCCCATACCTCTCTACTTTGAACAAAAACAGCGACCAAGGCACGATCAATGGCCTACTGGCACTTGGCAATGCCCTAGTTACCCTGCATAAGGACGAACCTAAGGCATGGAGCGTTGCGGGTGATTTGTTTTACTTGCTCGATAGAAACGATGAAGCACTGGTACATTATAAAAAATGTATCGACCTGCGCCCCAAAGTATTCTCCGTGTGGGACAATGCCTTGACTATTTTGACCGATCAAAAAAAATACACCGAGGCATTGCCTTTAGCCGATAAAGCGATTGATGCGTTTCCCAACCAACCGAAAGCCTATTTATGGTACGGATTAACGGCCAATATGCTCCAAAAACCGGCTCAGGCACAATCGGCATTAGAGCAAGCCATTGTGATGTGCGGGAATAATGTATCGTTGTTGCTGGCAGTCACGGATCAATTGGGCGTATCGCTTACTGCCCAAAATAAACCAGATGATGCTATTGCGCGTTTTGATAAAATAATGGCCAAAGGTGGCGATAAAAATGCCGATATTTTGGAACATTACGGCGATGCACTAGCCGCTAAAGGCGACCGATCTAAAGCATTGGAATGGTGGAAAAAAGCAAAATCTATACGCACCAGTCCAGCATTGGAACAAAAAATGAGCGGTCAATAAATTGTGTCCTAGTACTTATTTTACTTTGAGATTTGAATTAAAGTACAGTCCCCAAAGTGTGGCAAGACCGGCCTTAGAAAAATGCAGGTTTTGCTTGAGTGGAGGCGGATGAAGCCAAAAAGTGTTTGAGCCAAACGAAATGTACGGGACACCGTCCCTGCTCAAATATGCGGCGAGTTTTTTTTGGCGCCGCCGGAGCGAGGAAGCGAAAGCACCGCATTTTTCGTCAGCCGAAGCGTTTTTTGCTTACTTTTTTTCGCTAAAAAAAGTAAGAAGTAAGCATTGATGAACTAATTTTCAACCTTTTGAAATTTGCAAGAGGTTAAGACTTTTTTTCTAGAGAAAATGTGTATTCTTTGTAAATTTTAATAACCATATCAATACATTATGCGATTATTCTACGCACTTTGCTGCGCAATTCTGTTCCCTTTTCTGCTGTTTTCTCAAAAAAAAATACACACCCAAGTACTCGTCATTGGCGGCGGAACGGGTGGAGTAGCGGCAGGTATCCAATCGGCTCGTATGCAGGTAGCGACCATTATTGCCGAACCAACACCTTGGCTTGGTGGCATGCTCACCGCTGCGGGCGTAAGTGCTACCGATGGTAACCACCAGATGCCAGCGGGTATTTGGGGTGAATTCCGCGAACGCCTCCGCAAGCATTATGGTGGCGCAGCAGCCTTAGAAACAGGTTGGGTGAGCAATACTCATTTTGAACCACATATTGGCGCAGCGATGTTTAAGGAAATGGCCGACGAACAGCCTCATTTAAACGTTTGGTACAAAACGATTTTTCAAAAAGCCACCAAAACCAAAAAGGGCTGGAAAGTGACACTTTTACGTGCTGGCAAAACGGTGACCGTACATTGCAAGATACTGGTAGATGCCACCGATCTAGGTGATGTGGCTGCTTCAGTGGGCGCAGATTACGATTTGGGCATGGACAGCCGCACCCAAACAGGCGAAAGGATGGCCGCCGAACAAGGCAATAATATCGTTCAAGATTTAACTTGGTGCGCCATTTTAAAAGATTTTGGCACAGGTTCCGATCATACGATTCCTCGCCCGCCCAATTACGACCCTCAATTGTACCATTGTGCTTGCGAACACGATTGTAAAGGAGAGAGGGTTTTACCTTGTCCGCAAATGCTGAGTTATGCCAAATTACCCAATGAGAAATACTTGATCAATTGGCCAAGAATGGGCAATGATTATTACGTGAATTTAGCCAATTTAAACCAAAATGAAAGGGTAATTGCGGAAAATGAAGCAAAAAACCAGACTTTAGGTTTTATTTATTTTATCCAAAACGAACTTGGTTTTCGCCACCTCGGCCTTGCAAACGACGAATTTCCGACCGACGACAAACTGGCATTGATCCCTTATCACCGCGAGGGACGGCGGGTAATGGGTTTGGTTCAATTGAACATCAACCATATTCTGGCGCCTTATGAGCAGCAACAACCCCTTTACCGTACGGGTATTGCCGTGGGCAATTATCCAATTGACCACCACCATGACAAGAATACTGCTGCCCCTCAAATTGAATTTCCTCCTGTTCCTTCGTTTAATATCCCGGCGGGTTGCCTGATTCCTTGTAATACCGATCATTTTTTAATCGCAGATAAGGCTATTTCGGTCACTAATATTGTGAATGGTGCATCGCGGTTACAGCCTGTTGTGCTACAAATAGGGCAGGCTGCTGGCATTATGGCTGCTATGTCGGCAACAGCGCAAAAAAGCCCCCGAAACTTGTCAGTACGAGCCATTCAAACCGCTGTACTGGATGCTAAGGGCTATCTAATGCCCTATGTTGATGTGCCGCCAACACATCCATTTAGTAGGGCAATCCAACAAATTACCGCCACTGGACTCCTCCGTGGGGTAGGTGAGCCGCACGAATGGGCCAATCGCACTTGGTTTTATCCCGATTCCACGATACTTGCCAACGTACTCGTCAATGACATGAAAACAGTATTTCCCAACAAAAAATTTCCCCAATTTCCCAATAATAGGGTTTTGACAAATAACGATTTGACCAATATCCTTATTTATGGTACGAATAAGGGCATACGCATGGAAATACAAGAAGAAAGGCCACTTTTAAGAGGCGAATTGGCCGACTTGCTCTGGAAATACTTGGGTGCTGAGGCTTGGCGGGAGGTTGGTTTCGATGGAAATTTTAAATGAAATACAAATCCCACACTTCACTCCCCAATTCCTACAGTTCGGTACACAAAATTACCACACGGCAAATCCTTGCCCCACCTTTGTACCAACAAACAGCACACACGCAAGTATCACAACCAGTAAAATTTAAAAAATTATGAAAAAGCAAATTATTAGCCTCGCAATTATCGTACTTTCGGCCTTGAATCTTTTTGGCCAAAATGACAAATTTACCACAGCACTCAAAGCAGCAGTTGCCAATTTTGACACCGCTAAAAGTCCAGACCAATTCATCGCCGCAGGGAATACATTCGCCCGTATTGCCGCCGCAGAACCCAAGGAATGGCTACCCGATTATTATGCAGCATACGCCAATTTGATCGCAGGTTTTATGACGACAGGTGCCGACATGGACAAAGGCCAAAAATACATTGATAACGCCCAAACCCTCATCACCTCAGCACAAAAGAAGGCAACAAATCCTACCCAACTTTCCGAAATCGGGGTCGTGCAAGCCTATATCTATATCGGTAAAGTAACAGAAGATCCTATGAAAAAAGGAGGGGAATTGTCGCCAAAAATATTTGCAGAACTCGGAAAAGCATCCGCAATGAATCCTTCAAACCCACGTGCGCCATTTGTTCAAGGTATGTTTACGCTGAATATGCCCGAATTCTATGGCGGTGGCGCTAAAAATGCAATGCCGCTTTTTGAAAAAGCAAAAACGTTGTTCGATGCTCAAACCGCAGATGGAATTAACCCAAGTTGGGGAAAAGACCAAAACGAAGGTATGATGCAAGCAAAGTAATGATGGAGGATGCATAAGGAATACTTTAACATTTAAAATTGGACATTTAGAATTATTAATTTTAAATGTCCAATTTAAATGTTAAAGTATTTACCCCCAATATCCTATCAAAAACCACAATTTATGAAAGAATATATCAAGTTGTTTTTTACTGTTTTTGTTGGCGCAGTTATCGTCATTGGTTTATTCAATTATGATGCAAAAATGCCAGCAATAGCAGTGTATAAAATCACTTTAAGCGCATTAGCAACGGCACTGCTTTGGGTCGGTAATTCTAGCGTTACCGACATCTTATCGGATCGTTATTCGTGGATTAAAACGCCGGTATTCCGCTTATTTATTACGCTTGTGGCTACTTTGGCTATTACGTTATTAGTTTGGTGGTTTATCGTTGCTATTTGGGATGCGCCCAATCGTGGATTTGACGCAATTAGGGCATTTCGAAATTTTAGTCTTTCCGACTTTTTACCCACGCTTTTTATCACGCTTTTTATTTCTATTTTTATGCACGGACGCTCTTTTTTACTCGAATGGCGACAAGCCGCCGGCGAAGCAGAACGCCTCAAAAAGGAGCAAATTTCGGCCCGTTATGAAACCCTAAAAAACCAAGTCAACCCACATTTTTTGTTCAATAGCCTCAATGTACTCACCGAATTGGTACATAAGGATGCCGATCAGGCTGAACGGTTTATTCGTCAATTATCCGCTGTTTATCGGTATATTTTGGATAGCCGAGACCGCGAAACAGTGACCATTGAAGAAGAAATACAACAACTCGAATCTTATTTTTTCTTACTAAAAATACGTTTTGGAGATAGTTTTAACTCAAAAATTGATGTGCAATCTTTAGACCGCAATATTGCCCCGCTCACGCTGCAAATGTTGGTAGAAAACGCCGTAAAGCATAACGAAGTCTCCAAATCTAAACCACTTTTTGTCGAAATAAGAGAAGAGCAGGAGCACCTTATTGTTGAAAATAATTTGCAATTAAAACACAATGTCAGTGATTCTTCTGGCGTAGGTTTGCCCAATATTCGGGCTAGATACCATTTCTTAACCGATCAAATTGTAGAAACAGAACAAACCGCAACGCATTTTAGGGTAAAAATCCCATTAATATAAAAAAATATGAAAGTAGTTATTATTGAAGATGAAGACTTGGCCGTAGATGGACTAGTGCGGCAATTGCACCGACATGATCCCGCGATACAAGTAGTGGCCACTCACGACAGCATAAAAGCCGCAGTAGAATGGTTTGGTACGCATCCTGCGCCAGACCTTGCTTTTTTTGATATTCAACTCGCCGATGGCCTCAGTTTTGAAATTTTTGAGCAAGTAAACATCACTTGTCCGGTGATTTTTGTTACCGCTTTTGATGCCTATGCGTTAAGGGCTTTTAAAGTAAATTCTATTGATTATTTGCTAAAACCGGTAGAATTAGAGTCGTTAAAACATGCTTTCGATAAACTCAATTTATTGCAAAAAAGCAACGTTGCCATTCATCCTTCCCTTGATTTGGCTGTAATTCAACAAATGCTTACCCGTACCAGCCCAAAGTACAAAACGAGGTTTATGGTCAAAATTGGGGATAAACTAGCCGCATTCACCACCGAGGAAATTGAGTATTTCTACGGGGAAAATAAAATAGTATGGTTGCGCCTCAAAAATGGCCGCAAATACGTCGTGGACTATACCTTGGAAGAATTGGAAGATCTACTTGACCCACAACAGTTTTATCGCTTAAATAGAAAATATATGGCCACTTTTGAGTCGATCGGTGAAGTGATTGCCTATACCAATAGCCGCCTTAAAGTAAAGTTACAAAGCCCTGTGGATCAAGAAGATATATTAATCAGTAGGGAAAAAGCAGAAGACTTTAGGATTTGGTTGGGCAAGTAAAATCTTGCTGCTTTTGATACTGTTCTGTATTGTACTCTCGACGGGACTCGAACCCGCAATACCTGCCTTGAAAGGACAGTGACTTATTCCAATTTGTCAACAAGAGCATTTGACCAAGCGTAATGTGCCTGATATGTGGGAGCGGCAGGATTCGAACCTGCATAGCCTTGGGGCAACTGATTTACAGTCAGCATGAATCACCATGTTCAACACTCCCAAAAAAATGTAAAATAAGGAAAATACCACTTAGGAATGAGAATTAAATAAAGGTACAGATTTGGGGAGACGATTTTGTCACTATTAAGGCATGAAGAGGGCGTTTAGTGGTACTAAACAACCGATGAA
>JAYUKX010000089.1:0-48085 GCA_043764095.1 Chitinophagales bacterium | reverse complement strand
ACCCAAAAATGCTATCAATTTGTATGTTTTTTAAAATATGTTTTCAATGCCTTAACTGTAAAAAATCATGCACTTTTCAAAAATGTCCAGTAGTATGGGTTCAGCCTTTGTTTCTAATGCCTCATTGCGCCGCGATAAAAAGCCCACAACTTTGCTTTACGGCGGCTATGGCTACGCCCATATTGTTAAAAATAATTGGATTTTTGACGGTCGTATTGGGTTTGGCCCGACTTTAAATGCGGATAAAAATAGCGTCTATCCAGTTATAAAACTGGGGGCGGGAAAGCGATTTTAATTTAAAAAAAACGTAAAATTAGAAATTATGCTAGGTTTAAAAATAATATATTTTGCCAATATTATCGTGGCTGGCTGGATCAGTATATCGAGCCTTTTTTATCCAAAAACCGCGCAAATAACAGTTTTTGAGCAAAATTTTGCTTATTCTGAATCTATTCGCTTGGTAGGTGCGTTGTGGTTTGCCATTTTTATACTCTCTGTTTTGGGTATGTTTTATCCCGAGAAAATGAGTTTGGTACTCCTTTTTCAACTGATTTATAAATCGTCGTGGCTCCTTTTTGCCGCTTTGCCCGCTATGGTGAACCATCAGCCTTATCCAAAAGGAATGGCGGTTGTGTTTATTATTTGGGTTGTTGTTTTGCCTTTTGTTATTCCGTGGAAAACGATTTTTAGTTAGAAGTACGTGCTCCGTATTTTACCTTTTTTAACCTACAAACGCTCGACTACCAGTTTGACAGTCAAGCGTTTGTGGGTTTTGTCCCACCTGAGTGTCTCACTATATTTAACCCATTTCCTTAAAAAAAGCCAGCATATCCTCACTCAATTCATCACAGCCCTTTCCAAAACTAAAAAAACCGTGGTCTGCCCCTTCATAGATTTTAAACTGAACATCTTTGAATTGTTTGCCGATATGTTCCGCCCAAATCTTTGAAGAACGCAATAGTTTATCATTTCCCGCACCGACAATAAAAATGGATGGCAGATTTTCGATATGTTCAAAATCCATTGGCACCATTGGAATATTAGGTGCAGTGGTATTTTGAATATAAACCTTTGTAAAAAGTTTTGCACTCGGAAAACCGTCTTCTTGCCAAGACGTTCTGTCATTGACTCCGAAAAGGTCAACCACTGTTTTTATTTTTGGCAAAGTATTGATGTTTATGTTATCCAGTTGGCGCAACAATTCAGGATTTGATATAAAAATCCCCAACATCATCGCCAAATTGCCACCTGCCGAATCGCCAATCAAATGAATCGTGTCGTATTGCGGGTAGTTTTTCTTGATCCAAATAAGGGCTTTTAGCAAAGAGCGCAACATATATGGGTGTTGTTGCTTCGGTGCTAACGGATAATTAAGGCTAAAAATGGGATAACCCGCTTCTGAAAATTTCATCAATGGCTTGGCGTAAAAATTGCCTTTGCTGCCCGCAATCCAAGCACCACCGTGAATATGGACAATAGCCAATCGTTTTTCAGAAGATTGACTTGGAATAATATAGTCCAATTTTTCATCGGGCAAATCGCCGTAAGCGAATTCAGTCACGCGTCCCGAAGGATATTTTTTACCACCAATGGCCGCGATAGCGGGCATAGCGATATTGCGCCAAAAGAAAACGCCCAATTTATCTCCCAATGTGATCGTTATTGGATTTGTTGATTGTTGCATGTTTTTATTTGTTTTTTTAAATTGAAAAAACGATTTTACCCACCACGCCGCCTTTTTGGGCATATTGATAGGCTGCTTTAAAGTCACTCATTGGAAATGTTTTAGCAATGGTTATTTCCAAACCTTTTACGGTGACCCACTCGCACAACTCCCTGTAATTATCCTGCGTTGGGTTTGCCATCACAATTTTATGTTTTTTTGCAGCAAACAGGTTATTGAAAAAGGCAGTCGCCATGTCTATTGGATTGGGCAATGTGCTGACATAAACCGATTTTGGTTGCATTATAGACTTCGCTTTACCAAACGAAATACTTCCAGATAATTCAAAAACGGCATCAAAAGCGGTTTTTTGCCCTAAAATATTGTCCTTTTTGTAATCAAGCAGATGATCTGGCTGCCATTTTTTGATATAAGTAAGCCCTTCTCCACTTGCCACCGCTGTCACTTTCATTCCTTTGTTTTTTGCCATTTGAAGTAGCACCATACCAACGCCACCACTCGCACCATTAATCAGTATTTCGCTTCCTGCTTTGGCATTAGGCGCGTTTTGAAAAAGATACAAGGCCGCTGCGCCAATACTAATCATGGCCGCCGCCGTTTCAAAAGACATAGAAGCGGGTTTTTTATAAATAGTCGGTGCTGTAACCACAATGTATTCTGCCAGCGCTTCACCGTGCATCGCATCCAAAGCACCCAAAATAGCATCGCCAATGTCGAAATTAGTGACCGCATCGCCTTTTTGCTCTACAACTCCTGCAAAATCAAAAGCAATTCCTTTTGGAAACTTTGAACCTGTTATCATTTTCATTTGCCCTTCCAATTTTTTCCAATCAAGTGGATTGATCGCTACAGCTTTTATTTTAATCAGCAGCTCATTGGGTTGGATAGAAGGTATATCGACCTCCACCATTTGTAAATCATCAAAACTGCCGTATTGGTTATAAATTACTTTTTTCATATTAATCAATCTTTAAAGCGTACTATTATAAGTATTTTCAAATAATGATGCAAAGGTGCGGTATTAAGTATATCTTTGCTACTTAGTAGTGTAAATATACAAGTAGTTTTTAGGATACCTAATTTAATATTAGATATGGAAGTCAAGACTAAACAACAGGGAATCAAGGTGGTAGCCGATGTTTTGGACATTGTAGGCGGTAAATGGCGCGGACAAATCCTCGCTCACTTGTGCGACGATCCCAAACGATTCAATGAACTCAAAACCGTTTTAAATCGGATTACTTCCTCTACTTTGACAAAAGAGTTGCGGTATTTGGAGGATATTAAGATGGTGGAGCGCAAAATTATTCAGGATACGCCTATCATTGTTGAATATAGGCTCACGGAGCATGGTATGTCTATCAAGGATTTGATTTATCATATTGTTGCGTGGGGATTGAAACATCGAGATACGGTTTTTGAGAAGACTCGCAGCGGATATTGAGACAGCCGTGTTTGACCCTTAAAGTGCCTTGATGGCGCATCACCCCAAGGTATTTTCATTCATTTTTACACCAAAAGTGGTTAAAAAATAGAGAAAAATATGCTTTGATGTTTTACTCACTTGTCTAAAAGTTTCTATTCTTTCTGTCTGAACGGAATCGGTGTTTCTTATTCTTTTCGATAAAACTACTTTTTATAAAGCTGCAATGATTGATTATCTGTTTGATAATCAATTGTTTGTGGGTTTACTTGGGCATTACTACCCAAAGTTTGAGCAGAATACGGAAGAAAATACAGCAATAAGCACTTAGGTCTTATATCACTCTATTCCGTTTAATCCATTTTTCCACTTCCACCGCCCAAAAAACAATAGAAGATAAACCAACGCAGATGAGTAGTTCCTTCAATGTCAAGGCTTGTGTTCTGAATATCTCTTGCAAAAATGGGACATAAATGACCGCCATTTGCAGCCCAAGCGTCAATAATACGGCACCAACCAATTGTTTATTACTAAAAACACCTTGTTGGAACAACGATTTCCAATCGCTGCGGATAGCCATAGCATGACCCATTTGACTGATGCACAGCACTGTAAATACCATGGTTTGCCATTTGGGGTTTCCGATATGGGTCATATAGGCTTGCACGCCAAGACACACAGCACCCATCAATAAACCTACCCAAAGGATGTGTAATCCAACGCCATTTGCAAATATACTTTCATCGGTTTTGCGTGGCGGGCGTTTTAAAATATCGTCTTCAGCAGGTTCGGCGGCAAATGCCAAACCTGGTAACCCGTCTGTGACCAAATTGATCCACAAAATATGAATCGGGATGAGCGGTATAGGCAAGCCCGCAAGTGGGGCTAAAAAGATTGTCCATATTTCACCCCCATTGCTGGTGAGGGTATATTTAATAAATTTCCGAATATTATCAAAGATGCGTCTGCCTTCTTTGACGGCTTTTATAATGGTGGCAAAATTATCATCCAGCAATATCATGTGGGCAGCCTCTTTGCTCACATCGGTGCCTGTTATGCCCATTGCCACGCCAATATTGGCACTTTTTAGGGCGGGTGCGTCATTTACGCCGTCGCCCGTCATGGCTACAAAATGGTTTTTTCGCTGGAGCGTTTTTACAATGTGCAATTTTTGTTCGGGCGAGACACGAGCATATACTTTAATGTATTCAAGTTCTTTTTCAAATTCCTCATCTGATAGTTGCGACAGTTCCGCACCCGAAATGATTTTATCCGTTTTGTGGTGTATGATACCCGTTTCGGTCGCAATGGCTTTGGCGGTGATGGGGTGGTCACCTGTAATCATAACGGGGGTAATGCCTGCGGTATGGCAATCTGCTATTGCTTGTTTGGCTTCTTCGCGGGGTGGGTCAATCATGGCAGCAAGCCCCACAAAATCTAAGTTATTTTCTATGGTTTCGATGGAAATGACGGCAGGTAACTTGGTCAATACTTTCACCGCATACGCCAACACCCGCTTACCTTGTGCTGCATAAACTTGGGTTGCTGCCTCTGTTTTTTCCATGTCTGCCCCTTTACAATGCGTGGTGATAGACTCAATTGCTCCTTTTGAAACGACCAAAAAATGATTATTGATCGGGTGAACCGTTGTCATCAGTTTACGCACCGAATCAAAAGGCAATTCCTGCACGCGTTTAAAATCCGTAGCCCATTGCTGGTGGTGGACATTGTTTTTTCTTGAAAATTCTACCAACGCTACCTCTGTAGAGTCGCCCTTCATTAAGTTGTTTTCATCAAGGACTACGTCATGGTTGAGTTCCATGCAGAGCAAGAGCAATTGTTCTGGCGATAGATTGTTGATGGGGTTGCCGTGGTAGCCGAGCCATGTATCTGTGACTGTCATTTTGTTTTGCGTAATCGTGCCCGTTTTATCGGAACAGATATACGTGACCGAACCTAATGTTTCAACCGCCGACAGTTTTCGGACGAGGGCATTCTTACGCACCATGCGTTTTGCGCCAATGGCCAAAGCAATCGTTATGACAGCAGGTAAGGCTTCTGGAATAGCCGCAACGGCCACCGAAATGGCTGTCAAGAGCATAACGATGGGGTCTTCGCCCCGCAACAAGCCTACGCCATACAACACAATGCAAATAGCAACGACAATCAAGGATAATTTTTTCCCAAAATCCGCCAGTCGTATTTGCAAAGGCGTTTGGCTTTCATCAGATTGCAGCAGTTGAGCGATACGCCCTATTTCGGTGGACATTCCGGTTGCTGTTACGATGCCTTCTCCACGGCCGTAAGTAACGACTGTGGTTTTGTACGCCATATTGAGGCGGTCGCCAAGTGGTAAGTTTTCGGTTTTTAGTTCTTCCGTATTTTTTTCAACGGCATGAGATTCGCCCGTCAGCGAGGCTTCTTCAATACGTAAGGAATGGGTTTCGATCAGCCGAATATCTGCGGGGACTAAAACACCGGCCTCCAACAGGACAATATCACCTGTAACGAGTTCGGAAGCAGGAATTTGTAACACACTGCGCCCCCTTCGCACAGTAGCATTAGGGGCCGACATTTTTTTTAAGGCTTCCATCGCTTTTTCTGCCCGATATTCTTGCACAAAACCGATGATAGAATTAAGTAATACAATTATTAAAATGACAACTGCATCTTTTATATCTCCAATTGCCACGGAGATAACCGCTGCAATTAACAAGATAAAAATCATGACATCTTTGAATTGATTCAAAAAAAGCAACCACACAGGTTTTTTCTTTTTTTCCGTCAATTCATTTTTGCCGTATTGTAGCAGCCGTTCTTCGGCTTCGGTTGTGCTCAAGCCATGTATTCTGGTATTGAGCAACTCTTCTATTTCTGATATGGGTAATAGGTAATAATTCATTTTATCTTACTTTTTCCTAAAAATAACCAAAGGTACCTTGGCATCAAAAGCCAAATCGGCTGAGTTGCTTGATGCGAAAATTCTATCGAACCAACCCCTATTTTGCTTGGTAAATAAAATCAACAAAGCAGGTCTCGCCCTCTTCAAATCATCATTTAAATGGTGAGCCAAAGAGTGTTCTAATGACATTTCTTTGAATTTAAATGGGATATTGAGTGGTGCGTATTTGAGGGCGGCATCTTCCACTATTTTTTTATTTTTTGCTTTATCAATCCAATGGTTGTAATTGACGACGACTATTTTAGCGTTTAAGTTTTTCGCAAATTGGGCGGCAATATCTAATTCAGGAAATAGATTTTCTAAATCGCTCGCATACCAAACAGTTGTGATGGGTCTTGTTCTGTAAGTATGGGGCACAACGATAAGCGGTATAGGCGAAGTGGTGACGAGTGTCGAAGCAGTAGAACCAAATACCTTTTTAATTACCCCTGCCCCTCTCGTACTCATACAAATATAGTCCGCTTTTATATCCTGAGCATAGGAGATAAGCGTATCCTCCATGTTTTCCCCAATACCCACTACGCACGTAAGGTTGTCTAGGGGTAGCCCTTTCTTTTTGAAGGTTTTAGCCAGATATTTAGCCAAAATGTCCTGCTCTCGCTCCTTTTCCTGAGCGATATATTCATTGTATCTATGCTCTGTCCATGAAACAGGTTTTAGCATTTCTAGGCCATAATAAAAAACAAGTTCAAATCCCCCTAATGCTGATAAATTGAGTGCAAATTGAATACCTGCTTTAGCATTTGCAGAAAAATCTGTGGTGACGAGTATTTTTTTCATTTTTTATAGTGTTTGATATTTGACAAATTCTTTTGACAAAAATGGAGGGTATCGTAGGCGATTTACAATGATAAAAATCAATTATGATGGTGATATTTGTACTTTCGATAAAAATAGTATTGCTATTTTTTATTTCAAAAACTTTATTCTTTAGAACTTGTTTGGTTTATATTATTTTTACTTTTTTTATTTCAAAAATATTATAATTAATGTTAAAAAAATTTACAATAACAGATAAGTTGTTATTTGTTTCTGCCATCCTTTCGCTTGTTTTTTCAGAAGTATTGTATTTTAATGGTGAAACAACTTCCGCATTATTTCTTGGGCTTTGGGTGCCTTCCATCTTGGCATTTGGAATTTATTTAAAACTTATAACTAACAGCAAAAATGATTAAATTTATTCCGTATTTCGCAGGGTTAATCACTTTATTGTTCAGTTTGGCTTTCTTTTTTGGGATTAAAGAACTCAAAAAACAGTAACAGATACAGCAAAATAAATTTCCAAAGTTTAGCGACTACGCTCCATTTCTGCTTCGGCGGATCACTTGAGTATTTGGACACAATTAATTGTAGAAATGAACGCAGGTATTTTTCGACTAGATGAGCCATTTTCAAGTACTATCTACCGAAAAAATGGGGAAATATTTATGCTGAGCCTGCCGAAGTAGTAGTAGTATAAGGGAGAAAAAACCAAGTTCAAAATACTAATTAATTGTGTCCAAATACTTACAATGCTTTCTTGAAAAAAGTGAGCATGTCCTCACTCAATTCCTCACAGCCCTTTCCAAAACTAAAAAATCCGGCAAATCGCCGTAAGCGAATTCAGTTACGCGTCCCGAAGGATATTTTTTACCGCCAATGGCAGCAATAGCGGGCATAGCGATATTGCGCCAAAAGAAAACGCCCAATTTATCACCAAGCATTATTGTAATTGGATTTACAGACTGTTGCATATTTTTTAGTATTTTTAAATTGAAAAAACGATTTTACCAACAATACCTCCTGTTCTTGCATATTGATACGCCTCTTTAAAGTCACTCATTTTAAATGTTTTAGCAATGGTTATTTCCAAACCTTTTACGGTAACCCATTCGCACAACTCCCTGTAATTATCTTGCGTCGGATGCGCCATTACAATTTTATGTTTTTTTGCAGCAAACAGGTTGTTAAAAAAGGCAGTCGCCATGTCTATTGGATTGGGCAATGTGCTGACATAAGCCGATTTGGGCTTCATCATAGACTTCGCTTTACCAAATGAAATACTTCCAGATAATTCAAAAACGGCATCAAAAGCGGTTTTTTGCCCTAAAATATTGTCTTTTTTGTAATCAAGCAGATGATCTGGCTGCCATTTTTTGATATAAGTTAGTCCTTCTCCACTTGCCACTGCCGTCACTTGCATACCTTTGTTTTTTGCCATTTGAAGTAGCACCATACCAACGCCACCACTTGCACCATTGATCAAGATTTCGCTTCCTGCTTTTGCATTAGGCGCGTTTTGAAAAAGATACAAAGCCGCCGCGCCAATACTAATCATGGCCGCCGCCGTTTCAAAAGACATAGAGGCGGGTTTTTTATAAATAGAGGGTTCCGTTACCACAATGTATTCCGCCAATGCTTCTCCTTTCATCGCATCCAAAGCACCCAAAATTGCATCGCCAATGTTGAAATTAGTGACCGCATCGCCTTTTTGCTCCACGACTCCTGCAAAATCAAACGCAATTCCTTTGGGGAACTTTGAACCTGTTATCATTTTCATTTGCCCTTCCAATTTTTTCCAATCAAGTGGATTGATCGCTACTGCTTTTATTTTAATGAGTAACTCATTGGGTTGGATAACAGGTATATCGACCTCCACCATTTGTAAATCATCAAAACTGCCGTATTGGTTATAAATTACTTTTTTCATATTAATCAATCTTTAAAACGTACTATTATAAGTATTTTCAAATAATGATGCAAAGGTGCAGCATTAAGTATATCTTTGCTACTTAGTAGTGTAAATATACAGGTAGTTTTTAGGATACCTAATTTAATATTAGATATGGAAATCAAGACTAAACAACAGGGAATCAAGGTCGTAGCCGATGTTTTGGATATTGTGGGCGGCAAATGGCGTGGGCAAATTCTCGCTCACTTGTGCGACGATCCCAAACGGTTCAATGAACTCAAAACCGTTTTAAATCGGATTACTTCCTCTACTTTGACAAAGGAGTTGCGGTATTTGGAAGATATAAAAATGGTAGAACGTAAAATTATTCAGGATACGCCTATGGTTGTTGAATATAGGCTCACGGAGCATGGTATGTCTATAAAGGATTTGATTTATCATATCGTTGCGTGGGGTGTAAAGCACCGTGAAACGGTTTTTAGGCAGCATTGAAATACGTACATAAACGACTCTAATTCTGTACAATAATGGGTTCACGCACGCACTTGATTTTCAATACTTAGTCATACGATGACTCGGAGTCATCGTATGACTAAGTATTGAAAATCAGATACTTAGGAATCCCAACCCATTATTCGCATTAGTTATAAATAATAAAAATACAAGCAAAAATGAGAAAATTATACTTAATCGCAATGACGTTATTTGCGCTTGCGTGCCATCAAAAAATAACACAAACAAGCCCGAACATGCTTGAAAAGCCATTCTCCACAGATGGTAAATCTGTAGCAGTTTACACGACCGCTGATAGCTCCAATTTCAGATTATCGCTCACCGATAACGTCCAATTCCGCGACCTCGCTCAACCCAAGGAGGATCAAGTAAGCGTTTTTGTGGATCCGACCAAAACGTTTCAAACATTCATGGGCATTGGTGCTGCCATGACGGATGCGAGCGCAGAAACCTTTGCAAAATTGTCGAAAAACAAGCAACAAACTTTTTTAGAAGCCTATTTCAGCCCTGAAAAAGGCATTGGCTATACCCTCGCGCGCACCACTATTCACAGCAGCGATTTCAGTAGTGGTAGTTATACTTATGTGACGGAGGGGGATAAAGATTTAAAGTCATTTAGCATTGACCACGATAGGCAATTCCGGCTGCCTTTAATTAAACAAGCGATTGCTGCGGCAGGCGGAAAACTCACCATGTATGTCAGTCCATGGAGCCCACCCGCTTTTATGAAAACCAATAACACCATGTTGCAAGGTGGTAAGTTGAGACCTGAATTTGCGCAAACATGGGCCAATTATTACGTAAAATTTATAAAAGCCTACGAAAAAGAAGGTATTCCGATTTGGGGCTTAACGGTTCAAAATGAGCCGATGGCAACACAAAGGTGGGAATCGTGCATTTATACCGCCGAAGAGGAAAGGGATTTTTTGAAAAACTATCTCGGACCCACCTTAAAAAAGGAAGGTTTGGGTGATAAAAAAATCATCGTTTGGGATCATAATAGAGACTTGATGAACCAAAGGGCAAACACGATTTTTAGCGACCCGGAAGCCTCTAAATATGCTTGGGGCATGGGTTTTCACTGGTACGAGCCTTGGAGTGGAGGGTTGCCTATGTTTGACAATGTCGGCTTGGTACATGAGGCTTATCCCGATAAAAACCTCCTTTTTACAGAGGGTTGTGTGGAAAGTTTTGATGCTAAAAAATACCAATTTTGGGCAAATGGCGAGCGTTATGGCCGCTCTATGATCAATGATTTCAACCATGGTTCGGTCGGTTGGACGGATTGGAATATTTTATTGGATGAAACAGGTGGCCCTAATCACGTAGGCAATTTTTGTTTCGCCCCAATTCATGCTAATTTGAAAACAGGCGATTTAATTTTTACACCATCTTATTATTATATCGGTCATTTTTCAAAATTTATTCGTTTGGGTGCCAAGCGGGTGATCAGTGCCAGTAGCCGGAGTGCTTTATTATCCACGTCTTTTCTCAACGCCGATGGCAAATTGGTGGTGATTGTGATGAACCAAGGCAATCAAAAGGTATTGTATAATTTGTGTATTGGCACAAAAGCGGCAGCGGTGACTATTTTGCCACATGCTATTCAAACGTTGGTGTTATGATAATTTGGGTTAAGCATATGTGCTCTTTCTGATTTGGTTTCTATTGTGATGCTTTTTATGAAATATAAAATAAAATTTTGGGAGGGAAGAAAAATTGGGTAGTCGCTAATATCGGTTATACTGCCTCAGTATAAAAGTTCATGCAATGTGTTTCGTATTGGCTTTTTGCGTTTTATCCTCCATCAGTATTTTTGCCCTTTTTACAAACAAACGCTTGATTATTGGCTTGATAATCAAGCGTTTGTGATATTTTTTCCTCCTTCGTATTTTGCATAAAAAACGATTTTTAATATTTTCACGAGTATTCGTGAAAATAATATATGTTTAGTTGACTCATATCTATTATTTTTGCAAAAAATAATAGATACATGATTAAAAATACTCTTTACTTAATAGCAACAATTCTTTTGGTTATGTCTGGTTACTTTATCTTCGATTGGTATAAAGCCGAACCCAATAATAAGGAGCCATTGCCTGCTCTAATATCTTTAATTGCTACAATTATATTGGCAATTATTGCATGGCGCTTTGAGGGAAATAAAAATAATTATGTAAAAGTGTCTTCTATTGAGGATGAATCTCTAATAGATATTGACCCCAAAAAAGAGATGAATGTTGAGGTGAAAGATGTGAAAGGGAAATCAAAAGTTTTTATAGGCAAAGGTAAAGGTTCATTAAAATAATTCTTTTTCTAAAACGATAAATGTCAATACTTAATATGATAAAGTCATCATTAGCAATAAAGGATATTCAAATTGATGACAACCGCAATGTATCAGTCCGAAATATTGATAATTCAATAGTTGTCATCAACCTTCTTGACGAAGCGGACTTACAAAAATTTAAAGAAGATATTTTACAAGGAGATCAAGCCTTGTTTATTCAACTTAAGGAAGAAATTGAAAAAATTCTGCACGGAAAAAGTAATGAATCAATAAAAACTCAAAATCAAATAGAAGAAGACGCAAAAAATAATTTCTTGCTTTTGAAAGAGCAAAATGAAAAAAATCGAACATTACTTAAAAATGCATCTTTTGATTTATCTAAAATCAATAATTATTTTGGCGAATACGAAGATAGTCATATTAATAGGACTGAAACTGAATCCATTTTTAATTGGGTAAATAATGATTTACAGCATAAACAGAAAAATATTGCTATTTTAGTGGGTAATGGTGGACTTGGGAAAACCGTTATTTTAAAAGATTTATATGACCTATTAGAACTCAATAATATTCCTACGTTAGGAATTAAAGCCGATAAGTATTATGCTTCGGAAAGAACTGAATTAGAGAAAAAAATCTTTCAACTCCCTGATACATCTATTTCAGATGTATTAAATTCATTGAGCAAAAGTCATAAAAAAATAGTTGTCATTATTGATCAATTAGATGCTTTGTCACAAACACTTTCTACTCAAAGGGAGTTTCTCACAGCTTACAATAGATTAATTAATGAGTTAAGTGGGAATAATAAACTTAGAATTGTTATTTCAATTAGAAAGTTTGATTTAGAGTATGATGCAGAACTAAGTATTTATAAAAAAAATGAATATGATCATTTTGAAACCTCATTTCTTAGTTTAGATAAAGTAAAAGAAATTTTATATAAAGTTGGAGTTACCTATCCTTCAAATAAGTTGATTGATTTGTTGAAAATACCAAATAATTTAAACGTTTTTTGTAAACTAAAGTATAAAGAAAATGCTAATGTTGGTAATCTTTCTTCTTTAAAAGACCTTTATGATGCTTTATGGAATGAAATTGTTGTTGAAATTCAGAATGAAAATGAGTTAAAAATTAGACCTTTATTATATGAAATTGCCGTTGAGATGAATAGAAGGCAAGAGGTTACAATATATAATAGTTTCAATGACAAATATTCTAAAGAGCTTAATTATCTAAAAAGTAGAGCAATCGTATTCCAAGAAAACAATAGGATACAGTTTTTCCACCAATCCTTTTATGATTACGTTTTTTCAAAGCAATTTGTTGAAAATGGATGTTCCCTTGTAGAATCGATCATTGAAAACAATCAAAGCCTTTATATTAGGTCTGTTGTAAAAATGGTATTAGAATACCTGCGAGAATACAGTCCCACGTTATATTTAGAAACAATAAAGCAAATAATAGAAGAAAAGCAATATCGTTTTCATATAAAATCATTAGTTATAACAGGTATTGCTTTATCACTAGATATTATAAAAGGCGAAAAAAAAATCGTTGCAAATTATATTTTTCCAAATCAAAAATACGCTGAAGTATTCATTGGTTCTGTTATTAGTGAAGTTTGGTTTCAATATATAATTGAAAAAAATACTGTAAATAAGTATTTAAATGAATCTTTAGAAGATAGCCTTTCCTTTAAGGAAAAAGAGGCTAAAATAAATCTTATTTGGCGTTTCTTAAGAAATAATATAAGTAGAAACTTAGATTTAGTTTTAAACTGTTTAGATATTTTACCAAACTTTCAAAATAAGGATAATATAGTTACCAATCTCTTATTTTTTATCGAACGATGGGAAAATAAAAGATTACTACCTTATTTTGAGGAATATACTTATTCCCAAATAAACCACAGGGAAAATCATTCATTTTATGATCAGCTAAAAAAGATAGCAGTTTACCATAAAGTATATGTTTTTGAGAAATTTAAGCCTGTACTTTTTAATTTATTTTGTCAAGATTACTCTTTTTCAATTTCATTAAATCATGAAGAGGAAGAATTTTTGAACAAATTGTATGAATTATATCCAAAAGAAACTTTCGAGTTTTTGTTTTTACTTATGCACGAGATAGTAGATGCTAAAAAAATAGAAGGAATTTTTGAAAAAATTGACAGCCCTCTTTACAAAGGTTTTTATTTTTCAGATATGGTATTGAGAGGTGGAACCCATGAGAATGGAGATGATTTTATTTTTAGATTATTGACCCAACACATTAAAATAGAATCAAGTAATAATACTGAATTTTTTATACAAATTTATGAAAAGTATAAAAATTGTAATTCTATTCCAGTATTAAAATTATTAATAATGTCTTTATCTGAATCAACGATTTACTATAAATATTTTTTAGAAATTATTGAAATAGTTGATAAAAAGAATGGTTTTAAAGGGTATGATGATAGATTTTCATTCTGCCTACGAAAGTTAATTATAGTATATTATCCCACTTTAAATCAAAAAGATAAAGATAGAATTGCAGATATTATTTTGGATATGAAGTCTGTAGGAGATATTTATATTTATGAAAAAGAGGGTAAGAAAAAAGTTTATTTAGGCGATTTTGGGAAAAAACAATACATGTATCTCAAGGAATTGCCTAAAGCCGAAATTCAGAACAATATTTACCTTAAAAAACGGTATCAAGAACTTGAACGAAAATTTGGTGAAGTTAAAGAAGAATTGCTGTCTAGAAGTAAGTTTATAATGGGTGGAGTTGGAACACCACTAACTGGTCATGCTTATAAAAAAATGAATTTTAAATCTTGGGAAAAAAGTATGAACAAGTATAATGAAGCCTATAAAAGAGATATGTGGGATGGTTCATTTAAAGGAGATATAAAACAACATTCAAGGGCTTTTGAAGAAGAAGTTAAGTTAAATGTAGAGAAATATAAAGATTTAGTTGAAAAAATAATCTTAGAGAATACGGTAGCACCTGCTTATATGGTTTCAGGGCTTAGAGGGTTAATAGAAGGGGAATTTAACCCTCTAAAATCTTTACCTTTATATAAAATTTTAATAAAATGCAATTTAGATAGGTCACATACTCTATATTGTGTTTGGATGTGCGACTATTTCATACAAAACCAAATAGTAGATATAGAAATAGTAGCATTTCTATCAAATTTGGCGTTGAATCATGAAGATCCGGCAAAACTGATGAGTGAAAGCGATCCTTCTTTTGATAGTTTAAATACTGTACGAGGTGCAGCAATACATAAATTAATTCGGTGCTATTATAATCCAGAATTTAAAGATATTATATTTGATACGGTTGAGAAAGCGGCTAAGGATTTACAACCTTCCGTTAAAGTTGCTATTTTACAAGAATTGGCATTTTTGAATCATTTTGATGAATATAAATCATTCAAAATATTTATGAAGTTAGTAAATACCGATGAGCCCAAAATCCTTAAACATTCAATATGGTCAGCAAGTTATTTTAGAAATAAGTATTTCAATGAAATGAAAGGCTATTTCCATAACCTAATTGAAATAGAAGCATTACATCAAGAAGCGGCAAAATTGATTTTTCCCTGTTGGTATTATAAGGAAATTGAAGATGCAGAAAGTTTACTTGAAATGATTATTACTAAAAGTGATAAAGCTAAATTAGCAATACTACATGTAGCGGATGATTATTTATTTATGGGAAATCAATTGAATCAGAAATGTATGAATTATTTTGAAAGGTTTTTAAGCCATGATAATGAACAATTTGCACATACTTATTCAATATTAATACTTCAAAAATTTACAATAGACAACTTTAAATTGGTTTATTCTTTTTTAAAAAAATATGCTAAATCGAAACATTGCGCATTGAACAAGACATATTTTCTTAAATATTTAATTACTTGTGCTAAAGAGTATCCAAACGAGTGTTTAGAGTTAATTGAATTAGTAAATTTTGATTATACACCAGATATTCAAAAATCAAGCTACCATGACAAAGAGCCTTTACTCGCCGTTTTAGCTATTTATTGTTCTTTAATTGCTAAAGAGGAAGATGATGTATTGGTAGAAAGGTCACTTAATATTTTTGATTACATGTTACAAAATGAGTTTTTCAGCTCTTACGCCAATGAAGCATTAGAAACACTTTAAAATACCCCCTTAGTATAAAAGCCCATGCAAAACACGTTGCATGGGCTTTTTAGGTTTTATACCCCCTCAGTAATTATACTTTAAAATGGCGAAAATTTTGAAAGGTATTAAATCCTCATTTCGAGAAAAACATGCTTTGATGTTTTACGCATTTGTGCGACGATCCCAAACGGTTCAATGATCTCAAAACCGTTTTAAATCGGATTACTTCCTCTACTTTGACAAAAGAGTTGCGGTATTTGGAGGATATTAAAATGATAGAACGAAAAATACGTACATACGACGGATTCGAGCCACGGTCTAACGGAATCACCCAACCTCTTATATAGGCATTTTGATGTGAACCAAGTGAATGCCGCTTAATCTTATTTAAGCGTCAACTTTAATGAGGAGGTGCAGTAGGTTCAAATAGAAAATTCAGAACACACCGCAATGTGCTCACAAAACACCCCTACACCTTTCTCGGCAGCGCCTGCACATACGTCATCAAAAAGGCCCCAAGGATGCCGAGGATTTGAACGCCGAAAAAAGCATGGTTGTATGGAAGGCCTATGTTTAGATTACTACCTACAAAATAAGAATAAAAAGGAAAAAGTGTAAAAGATAATCCAATGAACAAGAAAGAGCATCCAGAGAAAATCAAAAATGGACTTAATCTTTTTTGAAGTGCCGATAAAAGCAACAACATTGCCCCGATAAATGGCAAATAAAGAAATGCTAAGTAATTGTGCCAATATTGACCAATAGACTTAAATTCGATAAAAAATATTACTCCAATTAAACCTGATATCAGTATTAAAATGAAATAGCGAATAGATAAAAACGGAACAAAAAATAAAAGGAGACTACAAAACACAATAAGAAATCCTATTCCCCAAAAGTGGTTTAAAAAAACGCCCTTCTCCAAATACTGCTGGGCATGTCTAACGGAGCGAACGGCATCTTCTACCGAATTAGGCAGTTGGGATCGAAACACGAGGGTCGTGTCGAGAAAATAATCCACCCCGCTTATAAAGCCGTATTTTGAAGGGAGAGATAATGTAAGGGACTTGTACCTTTCCGTTCTTAAATTTGAATATTCCAACAGATACGGCCAATACGGCGCCTCCGACCGATATAACAGATACGGCTGAGCCCCATCCGACAGATCCGACCGATATAACAGATACGGCTGATACGCCCCATCCGACAGATCCGACAGATCCGGCAGATACGACTGATACGACTGATACGACAGAACCGACAGATCCGCCCCATCCGACAGATCCGACAGATCCGGCAGATACGACAGATACGACCGATCCGACCTTGAAATACCTACTCTTAGTAAAAATGGGAACCAAAAAGTGGTGTCCTTATCATAACGATGCAGCAAAAGGGTATCTTCTGTTCTCCATATTTCTTTAAAAATGGATTCCCGTCGTTGGTAAAATGAATTTTGTTGGGACTCAACAGCAGTATCGGATTTCAGCAGCACAAAGCCAAATGGATAAATCCCGCTGCTGTCAAACCGCTCCAAATCCGTTTTGCCTGTTTCGTCCTTGTCATCCATCCATTGAGCGGTTTTATAAATCGTGCCCATGCGATAAGCCGGTGCTGTGATGCCCAATAAAAACCAACAGCACACGGTGTAAATAAGCAGGGTCAAAAGGGTGTCCTTTGCTTTATAAAATGGATAGCCGGATTGGTATTGGGTGTAGCCCCAAAAAAGCAAAAAAGGCAGCAGGGCAGTGAAAGCCCAATGGTATTGGTCGTCCTTCAACATTTCAATCGGCTTGATGGGGTCAACCAGCAAATTGGTAGCCGATAAGGAGGCATTGTATCCAAGCAAAAACAGCAAAACCGCTCCCAGCATGCCATAAAACAGCACAAAATGCACCCGGGTGCGCCAAACCAATGGATAGGAGCTCAGCAGAAAAGCATCTAGGTGGCGGAGAAACCCCGGCAAGAGCAATCGTTTAAATATTTTCTGCATAAAATTTGGTTTTGACGGAGCGGCTGATATCGCGGTGATAGGTCACTGGGAGGTGTCGTTCATGGAGAAATCGCAGTAAATCGAAGCCAGTCGTCGCAAGGGGTGTGGAGACAAAAAAACTCATGCCATTGCTCCATACCTTGTGATACCCGAACCCTTCCAATTGTTTTACAAACTCGGCAAAAGGGAGGGGACAGCCCAATTCAAAAACGTTTTGGCTGCGGTCATTGCCGAAATCGGCAGTACGACCGAGCACTTCCAATTGGCCTTCTTTCATAAACAACATCTGGTCGGCCACCGCTTCTATCTCGTGCAAATGCTGCGAACTGACGAGGATGGCGATGGGGTGGCGCAGGCTTTTGGCGAGGCTGCGGAGGTCATTCAGTACAATCAATTGGGTTTTGATGTCGAGGAAGGCCAAGGGTTCGTCCACGATGAGTAATTCCGCCCGCCAAACCAAAGCCTTGGCCAGCGCAAAACGGAGTTTGTATCCGCCTGAAAGTTCTGCCCATGTTTTGTCCAAATGGGGCGCGAGGCCGAGGCGTTGGATGATGTATTCGGTCGCTTGCTGGTTTTCCTCCCCTTTTATGCCGTGCCGTGCGGCTTCGTATTGGATGTTTTGTCGCAGTGGGCCTATCCATATGGGGAGTTCCTGCGGGACGTAAGCTATTTTGTTTTTTAAATCCGTCCAATCCAAACGGCCTTTCGGGTCAAAAAGGGGATACTGTACCTTTCCTTTGTCCGGGGCGAGGTCTCCGGCGAGGATGCGGAAAAGGGTGGTTTTGCCGGTGGCGTTTTCGCCGACCAAACCCGTTATTTCGCCGAGGCGCAATTCGAGGTGTGCAGCACCGAGGCTGAATTTGCTCCTTGAGTAGCGTTTTTCGAGACTGTCGGCGACGAGTACGAGGTCATTTCTGGGAATCAATTGGGCTGCTGCTTTGGCCAGTGCTTTTTCCCGTTCCACAAAGGTATTTACCGCTTCGGGGTTGTAATCGGCGGCGATTTTATCGGCCATGTCTAGCAAGTCTTGCACCAACGATTCCTTTTCAGCCGCCGCCGTGGCTTTCATCCATTCCAGTTTTTTCAAAATTACATCGTCTTCCACCAAGAGATTCCCTGCATAATTGCTGGCGAAGTCAATTAACAGGTCTGCCCCGCGTTCGGGGTACTCCCGAAGAACGCTTTTGATGCCCTCTGCCCGATGTTGAAGTTGCGTTAACATGCCTGTGCTAAATCTTGGGTGATATCTCTAAGGAGTCCAAGCATTGCAGCTCCCACTTTTGTCAATTCCCTTTGGCCTTCGTCCCAAGAGATGTCTCCGTTTTTCGCTGCCTTGACAATACGGTAGTATCTACTGCTGAGACCGACAGCATCATCTTCTAAATCCGGCTTGTAATTGGTCGCGAAATCAATAAGCTTAGGCAAGGCTGAGTCGAACTCAGCCTTCGCAATGAAACGTTTGATTTCGTTTCTTTGGCTTATTATTTCGTCAGGAGCGGACAAATTTTTGAAATTAGATGAATTTGAGCTGCAAATCTAAATGAATATTCCAATGTATCAAAAAATATTTAGACTTTTGAGACTTTGTTTCCTTAATTCCTTAAACATGCAAAGCGTTTTTAGGGAAAATGACTTGTTTATATATCTTGGTGTACAATTTCGATTATGTTCAAAAGCATAAATAGTCGAAATCAGTGCAATTGAGCAGGATAACCCACCGCAAAACAAACAACAATGACAAGATTTATACTTACATTTCTGACTTTTTTTATTTTCGCAATTGGTTGTAATGCTCAAAAAGCGAATCACCCTAAAACTGGGAAGGTTTTTCTTGACAACTTTAAAGGCAACAGCAAACGCAAAACTTATTTTTGTAGAAGTGCCGATGCATAGAGGCATTAAAATATAAAAATGAGTGATGTAAAATGAATATTTTATCGTACCGAAAAGACAGAAAAGTACGTATTGATGTTTTGTTGAAAATAATATCTTGAAATAACGCGTGTCGAGCAGTCGATCAAGTGCATTCATACTGCCAATCAAGTAAAAAATATTTCAAAGTTTTGTCAATCAGATGCTCAAATACACCTTACTTTGTCGTCTTTAACGAATGAACGTTTTGAAATGTGTTTCGAAACCCCAAATTTCCTCATAGGGAATTTGGACGTTCCCTAGGAAATTAATTGATTCAACAGACTTGATAAGAAACTAATTACGTATCATGTCTAACAATAATTTGGAAAATTATGACGATAAAAAATGAAACAATTGCAGCACCGAGTACGAAATGGCAGGAAAAACTACTTCCAAACGAGGCGAAGATTCATGCAGGGCATCTGTTGGCCTTTGACGAAATCAGCAAAATAAAAGATGCTAAGTTCGGAAAGGGGCGTCAGTTACATCGTAAGTCTCATCTTGGTTTGCACGGGCGTTTTGAAGTGCTGGATGGTCTGCCAGAATATGCGAAACATGGTTTGTTTGCCGCACCAGCCACTTACAATGCTTGGATTCGATTGTCGAATGGAGGCATGGATTCCGCCCCTGATCGCAAGCCCGATATACGTGGTTTTGCGATTAAAGTACGCGGATTGAAAGGTGCAGCAGCCCTAGGCTCTGGTGACACGGATTGTCAAGATTTTTTGATGATTCAGAAATCTGCTTTTGGTTTTGCCAATAGTATAGATTTTGTTGGTTTTGTACTTAACGCGGCGCGTGGAGCTGGTGCCCTTTTTAAATATCTGTACCTTACTTATGGGTTGTTCGGTGGCTTCCGAAAACTCAAAGCCATGGCAGCCGCGTTTAAAGTGCCCTTTACTGGTTATGCGACTGAGCCATTCTACACGGCAGCACCATTGGCTTGTGGGTCTTACGCTGTTCGGGTGCGTATGTTGCCCGCCAGCACCGATGTGCTCCCAAATGCCCGTGAAAGCTGGTCGGATGACTTTCGTGCACACTTGGCAAAAGGCCCGTTGCGCTTTGAGTTCCAATTGCAGTTTTTTGTAGATGAGCAAAGGACACCAATTGAAGATGCGACCAATGAATGGCCCGACGATTTGGCTCCTTTTGTCACGGTCGGCGTATTAACCATTCCGGTTCAGGATACGGAAAGTGCAGCAGGGGCGCAACTCGCAGCGGATATTGAGGCAGCCGCGTTTGACCCGTGGAGTGCCTTGATGGCGCATCGCCCATTGGGCGAGGTGATGCGGGCGCGCAAGGTGGTCTATTTTCAGAGCCAAACAGGGCGTAAAGGCTAATAGGTAAGGTATTATCGCAGTATTCTAAGGTTCAAAAAGGATTTTTGCATCCAAATTATTATCCACTAATCCCAAGGTATTTTCGTTCATTTTTACACCAAAAGTGGTTAAAAAAGACAGGAAAATATGCTTTGATGTTTTACTCACTTGTCTAAAAGTTTCTATTCTTTCTCGAAGAGCAGCGGCATCTGATTTATCAAGTGTAAGGGCCGCATACGAAACTAATTCTGTATAATTTCTAATAAAGAAAAACAAAAAAAGTGCGCTATATCGGGCGGTAAGTGTGCAAATATACCTACTTACCGCCCGATATAGCGCACTTTTTTTGAAATATTTTTTTACACTTTCTGTCTGAACGGAATTGGGGTTTCTTATTCTCTTCGATTTACTTACCTTTTTTAACGCTAAAATGTTTAAGTATCTATTTGGTAATCAATTGTTTGTTGATTTTGGTCTCCCTCTGTATTTTGTGTGCCTTTGTCTTTTAAAATGTTGAAAATAGTTTTGTGTCCATGACAATAAAATATTTTGATATACAGAACGGACTTTATGTTTTTGAAGAAAGCAATTTAGTGAGCCAATTTCATAAGCACCCAATTTTTAGCATTAATTATTGCGGAGCATGGCTGTTTTAGTTAAATCAATAATGAACGCCAGAGGATGGATGATTTGCCCAATCGTATGTTTTTCCCAAAGCCTGACAATAAATAAACCGGAATATAGTACTTTTACACGCCTAAAAACCACAATTTTATAAAGAAAGTCCATGTCCGCATGGAGGCAACACAAAACGACCATTCAGCATGTTGGCACAAAGATTAAAACTCGCCTTTGATAAATATATCGAGGCACCCATTGAGGCTTGGAGGGTATTTGGCGACTTATGCGAGTTGGTTACGTGTAAAAAGAATGATGTACTAAAAAAAAGCGGTAGCCTAGAAAAATACGGGTATTTTATTCTAAAAGGCAGTTGTGGTATTTTTCTTTGGAAAGAGAATAATTACGTGTGTTTGGATCTGTTTTATGAAGATGCTTTTTTTGGGGATTATATGTCGTATATCACTAACCAACCTTCTCTTTTGGAAACTATTGCCTTAGAAGATTGTGAAATGTTGCGTATTTCGAAGCAAAATTTCCTGAAATTGAAAGAAACACCAATGGGAATGATGATATTTTTAAATACTGCCGAGGCTTCTTTTGTTGAAAAACAGCAGCAGCAAATTGATTTATTGCTTAAAACTGCCGAACAGCGGTACCTTGACCTCTTAGAAAAACAACCGCAACTGATCCAAAGAACACCGCAAAAACATATTGCTTCTTACTTGGGTATTACCACCCAAAGTTTGAGTAGAATACGAAAGAAAATACAGCAATAATCATTAGTATAATAGTGCAAAGTACATGAGTGGGAGGTTACGCGACAGCATATTTAGTGTACGGCCTTAAATCCGGGGATAAAAAACCTGCTACGATATCGGATTTGGGTACGCCTCTTTCTTCCAGCATTTCTCCGACTTCCCATTCCGTCATGTTCTGTTGTACCCATATTTTACCATCAATAATATCAAAGTGCATAGGGCAGTCATGAACAAATTGATTGTTGTCCCAACCAATTGTTACGACTTGATAACGGTGTTGTTCTCTATCAACAAATAATTGATTACCACCAACAATATTAGCATATTTTATTTTAGCATATTCCCTTAGTATATCCAGGATAGCCTCTTCGTACTTTTTTAATTTATCCATTGTGATATGATCTGAGTTGCTTGATTGTTCGTGAAAATTTTTATCGGTTCTTATGTCATTATAATTTTAGGCTTGCTTTTGCAAAAGTACGCCTTATCCTCCAAATTTTTAGAAACAATGTATTAAAGGTGCACATTTTCCATAGAAAAAATGTCTTGCCACACTTGGGTAATGAACTTTAGGTATTACGACTCAAAGTTTGAGTAGAATACGGAAGAAAATACAGCAATAATCATTAGTTACCGTTGGGTAACTTTTGTCTCGCCGACTAGCCCACACCTTTGCAGCATTATTTCATCCATTAAAATATCTGCATAATGAAATTTTTGCTCCTCTTATTGCTTACCATTTCGATCTCTCTCGCACACGCACAACAACGAACAGATAAGCCTTTTGAACGAAAAGGGTTTATTTTTGGCACTTCAATGGGCGCTTCTGCTGTACAGTTAAAATTTGCGACAAAACCAACTCAAACTGAGGTATCGGCTTCATTCCCTAACTTTAAAATTGGAACAATGATATCCAATCGTACGGCCTTGCTGGTGTATCTTCCGGGCAGTATTCATACTTACAAAAATGAAGAACGGGAAAGAGATCGTGGTTTTGAGGGTATTATTCCAAGCGTTCAGTATTGGTTTAAAGACCGTTGGTGGGTCATGGGCGGCCTTGGTTTGGGTATGGATGCTCCTGCTTTTTATGACATTAAAAATGAAGATGAACGAAAATTTTACTTCGGTTATGCTTCCATAGCAGGTGCAGGTTATGAAATATGGCGTAAAGGAAAATGCGCTATAGATATTCAAAGTAGGGTGCATTACGGTGCCATCACGCGCCCCGAAGGTAACAGTACAGGAGTGGCATTTAGTCTTTTGATCGGCGTTAATTGGTATTAATTATGAAAGAAATCGCGCAATTTGGCTCATTAATCATCTATTCATTATCGATTGTTTTTCATCTACTGGTGTTAATAAAAATTATCCCGTATAAAATGGTGTGGGGCGGCAGGTTGAAGTCCGATATTGATATGTATAAATTTGAAGCAGTATCTTTAACGGTAAACCTGCTTTTCCTGTTTATTCTTTTAGTTCAATCAAATTATATGGCATTATCCGTTCCCAGTAATATTTTAACGTATACATTTTGGGGAATGGCTGCCCTGTTTTTATTGAACACTGCGGGCAATCTATTGTCGAAGAACAGGATGGAGCAAATGATTTTTACCCCGATAACTATTTTATTGACATTGTTTTCTGTGGTACTGGCAATGGCGTGATATTGAATGACTCGTATTCGAGGAGATCATGACAACGTTGGTGAGGTCTGCTCCTTCATAAATTTTAAATTCAACGTCTTTGAATTTTTTTTCTGAATCCCAATCTTTTATAGTTGACTTGAAGACAAAATTTTTGTTTTTCTCTATCTTAAAGTGTAATACTGTAAGGTCAAAAGACAGAAAAGTTGAAAAAAAACGTCTTTAAATGCTTTTTTGTATAATTAAAGATGAAAAAATGAAAAAAACTTGTCTTTAGTGGTCATTTCTTCGTACCTTGCCCCCTGTTTCAATCATAAAATAACGGTAATGATAATCGGGAGGAAAGAAGAATTAGCCACTTTGGCATCTTTAAATCAGTCGAACGAGTCTGCTTTTGTAGCCGTTTATGGACGACGTCGCGTTGGAAAAACGTACCTAATACGGGAATTTTTTAACGATACTTTTCACTTTAAACTTACAGGTATTGCTCATGTCGAATTGCTTCAACAATTAGGCAATTTTCATAGTGCTTTCATTCGGCATTTTCCTGAATTTGAAGATAAACCCGTCGCAAAAGATTGGTTTCAAGCGTTTCAATACTTGATAACGGCTTTGGAAGCCGATGACTCGCCAAAGAAAATACTCTTTTTGGATGAATTGCCTTGGCTAGATAACACAAAGTCCTATTTTATTGCCGCTTTAGAACATTTTTGGAACAGCTGGGCAAGTGCAAGAAAGGACATTTTGCTTATTGTTTGCGGTTCTTCTGCCTCTTGGATGATTAACAATCTTATCAATAATCGAGGAGGCCTACACAATCGGGTAACGCATCGCCTTATTCTTGACCCTTTCACACTTGCCGAATGTGAAGCGTTTTTTACCTATAAATCGGCTACTTATACCCGGTATCAAATTGTACAATTATATATGGTTTTGGGGGGTATTCCTTTTTATTTGAATGCTGTTGATATTGGTAAAAGTGCGGCTCAAAATATTAATGATTTCTGTTTTACTCCTAAAGGTTTTTTGAGAAAAGAGTTCAATAATCTTTATGCGTCACTTTTCAAAAAAGCGGATAAGCATATCAACGTTATTGAGGCATTATCTCAAAAAATGCAAGGTGTTGAACGGGAAGAATTACTCAAATTGGCTAATTTGCCGAATAACGGTAATACTACTAAAATTTTAACTGAACTTGAAGAAAGCAATTTTATCACAAAATATACTGCTTTTGGTAAAAATAGCCGCAATACTATTTATCAATTAATTGATTTTTATTCTCTATTTTATATCCGATTTATCAAAAATAGCGATGCTAAAGATAAAAATTTTTGGCTAAATAGCCTCGACAGCCCAGAAATTAGGACATGGAGTGGCTATGCTTTTGAACAAATTTGCTTTTCTCACCTTGATGAAATTAAAAAAGCACTCGGCATTTCAGGCGTTCAAACCAACTCTTCTGCTTGGATAGGCAGCAACGGAATCTCCAAAGCGCAAATTGACCTTGTAATTGATCGCCGAGATCAAGTCATTAATTTATGTGAAGCCAAATTTTCTATCAATTTATTTACTATTGATAAAAAATATGCCGACGAACTACGTAATAAAATAGGTGTATTCAAAGATGCAACTCAAACTCAAAAATCTGTTTTTTTAACCCTTATTACCACTTTGGGCTTAACACCAAATGATTATGCTCAAACATTAGTACAAAACACATTGACTATGAACGATTTATTTCAAGAAAAATAAACTCATATTAGGCTATCCATCAAAATGAATCAATTACTAGCAGAACTCAGCAGATCCAATATTTCCAATGCAACCATTGAAAAAATAATGGGCTTGGGGAAATTGGTTAAAGTAAAAAACCAAACCAAATTGGTGCGCCACCATCAGGTGTGTACCAAAATATATTTGGTTGTAAAAGGCGGTTTTGTGTGTCGTTATATTGATGAAAAACTGGAAATTGAGAAAACCATCAACTTCTTTTTTCCCGATTTTCACCCGTTTATGACTTGTATAGATAGTTATTTTTCGGGTACAAAAACAATGTGTGAAATCCGCTGTATCAGCAATGCAGAAGTCATTGAATTTAATAAAAAAGATGTGGATGAACTCGTTTTTAACGACTTGCAACTGCTTCGTATTTATCATGCCCAAGTTACCACGGCTTTGCAAGAAATCAATGATTTTGAAATGAAAATCATTGCGTATTCATCAGAACGCTTGTATCAATATTTGATGACGCACCACCCGATTGTTATTCAGCAAGTACCTGCCAAATACATCGCCGAATTTATGGGTATTTCTTCGGAATGGTTGAGCAAATTAAAACACCGCATTTGATTTTCTTGAATTAATTCAACTTCACCGCTGATACTAACCCGATACCTTTGCCGCATAAAAATATCTAACCCATGGCAAAGAAATACCTCGGCTATCAGCCACAAGATCACACCACCGAATACGCAAAGTATTACGACGAAACCATTCGTCCTGTCCCCGATGATGTGCAATCGGCATTAGAAAATTCGCCGTTTCCGGCGGGTGCATTGCCGCCTTTTTCGCAAGCAAAAGACTTGCAACATGCAGGTTACACCACACTAGAAACAGGCTATACCCTTGAAGCAGATGGTGCTGCGCACGTGGCGATCCTTACAAAAATGCCCGGCGTAACACCCGAAATGTGGGATTGGTGGTTTGCATGGCATGGTTGTATGGACAATCGGTACAAATTGTGGCATCCAAAATCGCATTATAGCGCACAATGGGAAGATGGCCGCGATGATGTGGCGTATATTGGCCGCAACTCGATCATTGCTGAAATGATTGGCGACGAATACACGCAAGGGTCGATTCAGTTCAAATCGCCTAGTGAATTTGGGTTTTCAGACGATGCCACCGGCGATACCACAAAAGCAGTTTATATCTGTGCAAGACTTGGTCATCAATCCTTGCCCGTCGATTTTGGCTATTTGGTGCATCAGGTACGCGCTGTAGCAGGCGGATCCGAAATGCGTTCCCGATTTTGGGTGGGTGGCCAGTATATACACATCAGACAAAAAGGGGTAATGGCGGATTTAGTTTCAAAATTTTTGAGTACGCTACAATCAGTCCCAAAAGCATTTCCGCACGATGTGCTGCAACATTGTTCGGAAGAAATGTCGCATTTGGCGGCGTTTTTACCCGAAATTTATGCAGAAATGAACCCCAATGGCGCGAATTTGCGCGTTGAAGGACGTGTAATTGAGCGCACCGATAGTGATTTTGAAGCAACGGTTATGGGCTCATTGTTCAATAAAATTGATCCCATTAAAAGACCTGCTAAAATAGTAGTCGCAAAATCCGTTCGGGATATTATTGATACCATAAAATATGCAAAAACGCATGGCAAAAAAGTGACTGTTTGTTCGGGCGGACACAGTTGGAGTGCCAATCATTTGCGGGAAGATAGCGTTATGATTATGATGAAAAATTTTAATCATTATGACATTAATGTAGGCGATATGACTGCTACCGCGGGGCCTGGTGTGGGTGGCAGCGATTTGATGAAAGCATTGTACAAACACGAATTGTTCTTTCCGGCGGGGCATTGCAAAGGCGTGTGTATCGGCGGGTATTTGCTATAAGGCGGTTATGGCTGGAACGGTAGAAAAACCGGAATTGCCTGCGAAAGTGTAATCGGTATTGATTTGGTAACGGCTGATGGCACGTATATTCACGCCAATGAGTACCAAAATGCCGATATTTTTTGGTCAGCGCGTGGTTCGGGCGGCGGCTTTTTTGGGGTAGTAGTGCGTTTTCATTTAAAACTGTTTACGCTGCCCAAGTACAGATCTATAATTGTCCACGATTTTTATATCAAGCATTTGGAAGATGTCTATAATTGGGCGTATGAAGTAGGGCCAACGATTCCCAAAGCCGTAGAATTTCAAATGTTGATGAGCAATAAAATGCTCAATATATTAGGGCCTGGCATTGAGGCAGTTGCGCCTATTTTTGCCGATACCAAAGACGAATACGAGGCAGCGATGGATTTTATGAAAAATAGTCCGGTCAAAAACAAAGCGGTCATTGCTACACCTGCTTTCAATCCGGGTATTAATGCGCTGTACCAGTCTGTGATGACACATTACCCTGAAAATCATTATTGGGGCGTGGATAATATGTGGACACACGCGCCTCTTGAAGATTTGATGCCTTACCTGAAAGAGATTGCACGTACGCTACCGCCTGCTCCTTCGCACATGTTGTGGTTGAATTGGCATCCCGGAAATATCAAAACAGATATGGCCTATTCCAACGAAGATAATATCTATATCGCCCTATACTCCAACTGGAAAAATGCCGCAGACACGGCGCTATATGGTGATTGGGCAGTAAATATGATGCAAGAAATGGCGCACATGAGCACAGGAATTCAACTGGCCGATGAAGGTTTGCACAAAAGAACTGCGCCGTTTTTGTCGGATAAAAATTTGGCTAAAATACAAGGCATAAGGGCCGAAAGAGACCCCAATGGCTTGTTTTATGAATGGCATAGCCGACCTGATTTGTAGTAGTAATAAGCCATTGACCTGATGGCGTTGCACTGTAACGTTGGGACAATTTACCGCAGAAAGATAAGCAAATAAGCCCCAAAATAACCTTTTACAAGTCTTTTACAACCTTTTACATTTGAAAAGCCATAGACGATTACTAGAACTGTACCTTTATTGCGTTACTTAATAGTCAATTGGCCAAAAGATCATTTGCGCCATAAGGTAGCACAAACAGTATCTTTTATCATCACAGGTCTTATGTATATTCAACGGTTCAGCAAGGTAATTTCAAGTCCAATTTACGTCTTATGGTGTATTGTTTTCATCCTGTTTTCTTGCAATGAAACAGTACCCGATACCACAACCACCACCGAAAGTGCAGGTACAACAAGTACTGCTGTTCCCGCTTTGCCCAAATTAGATCCGCTGGATAGAGATCCTGTTTTTACGGAAAATTTAGCCATCCATTCTGCTTTTGGTCCAAAAGATATTACGCGGAATATACTACAAGACAAAAACGGATATATTTGGTTTGCATCTTGGGAGGGGATTATCCGCTATGCTTCTAATACCTCAAAAGAGGAAGCATTTACCAACTTTACCAACAAAGAAGGGCTAAGGCGTTACCATATTTTTTCTGTTTTTCAAGATAGGGCCGGATATTTATGGTTTGGTACGGTTGGTGCGGGAGTTTATCGTGCAAATGCGTTCGGCACCAGTTTTACCAATTTAACAACAAAAGATGGGCTTGTAGAGGATAGGGTCGGTTGTATTTTTGAAGATAATGCAGGGAATATGTGGTTTGGTACAGAAGATGGCGTAAGTCGGTACGACGGCAGCACCTTCACCAATTTTAAGATGAGAGATGACCTTGGCAAAAACAGGGTGAGTGCAATTATGGCAGATAAAACTGGGAAAATTTGGTTTGGTGCACGGAGTGGCGTCTTTTTTTACGATCCTACGACTCCGCTTAATGCCGATGGGAGTTCATTTACCATTTTTAAAAACGAAGATGGCTTACCGTTTAATAATGTTCGATCTATTATAGAAGACAAAAATGGAAATATGTGGTTTGCAGGTGGGAATGGGCTTTTTCGGTATAACCCGTCGGCTACACCCGCAACTGGCGAAAAACCGTTTACAACTTTCACCACAAATTTTGTGGGCGTTGTGTATGAAGATAAAAAAGGGTCGATTTGGATGAATGCTGCTACCGCGAATAATGTGGTGCTGTCTCGTTACGATCCTCCTACAAATGCTAAGTCACCTAATAGCGCAAAATTTATAGATATTTGGAAAGAAAAACGGCAAATTTTTTGCATATTGGAGGATAATGAAGGATTTATTTGGATCGGTACGGAGCGCGGTGTGAAGCGATTTAATCCATCGGGGAGGCCAGGTGGGGTAGAGCAATCTATGCGTGATTTTTTGGAGCAATAGGGTAGGGGGTCAGGGGTATTTTTTCAAATAATGAAAAAGCAAATGGACTATTCGAACATGCAATTTGGCCAGCACAAAACGGGTTGAATTGCGGTTTCAGCGTTAATTTTTACCATTTCGGTAAAATATCCAATTGTACTTACAGAGATTTATATTATGAATCCATAATTTTGACACAGTATTGTATCGATGCTCTGCGTCACCGTAAATCAGACTCGCAGCAAGTGCACTTTGTAAGGAGATTGTTCTCAAAACAACTCAAACAATAATTATTTGTATTATTATCCATTGACACCCCGTTTGTAATGCGTATATCTTTTTCGTGGCAAGGCAGATTCTCCTTATTGATGGGTGCCTTTTTGTTTTTTGCAATACCCAATGTTTATGCACAGTCCTGTGATTTGGTTATCACATTGGATATTGGCCAATGCGTAGCAGCATCCAGCACCCTTCCGGTAAATGAGACCATTTCGGATCCTTATGATACCGCTGATGATATTACGATTCTTTTAGATGGCATAGAATTCCCGTGGTCTCCTATCAGAATCAGAGATGACGAACCCGTAATTTTTACCTGCTGGGTGAGCCCTGGCAATTCCCATACTATTTTTACGCAATCGCTTGATATTCCAAGCTGTACGGAAACCGCCAACTTTTATGTGCCGCCTTGCACTTGCTCAATCGATATGACGGCCTCAGTTTCTGGTCCTTGTAATTCCAGTCAGCAAGTACCCGTAACGGTAAATGTTACCCCTACAAACCCTGTTGCTGCCGGATTTGATCTGCTGCTGGATGGGGCAATTGTGCCGGGTAGCCCTTTTGCATATACGGCATCGAGCACGACGACCATTACTATTTTTGTAAATGGGACGGGGAGTAACCATGTATTGCTGGCTCGAGATGATATCAACGCTTCCTGTAGCGATCAGGTAAATGTATTTACGCCACTTTGCCTGCCACCTGTTTGCTCAATGGCAGTCTCGGCCGTTGTTTCGGGCGGTTGCAACAGCAATAACAAGGTTCCAGTAGCGGTAACGGTCACGCCCACCAACCCCGGTAACAGCGGTTTTAATTTGCTGCTGGACGGCGCTATTGTAACGGGCAGCCCATTCTCCTATGCCGCTGGAAGCAGTACTACAGTTACTATATTGGTGAATGGCAATGCTGCGCCGCATAGTATTTTGGCTCAAGATGGGCTAACGCCTGCTTGCCAGGCCACTACGAATATCACCACGCCCAATTGCGTAATTCCTTGCGCTATGGCAGTCTCGGCCGTTGTTTCAGGCGGTTGTAACGGGAACAACCAAGTACCAGTGGCCGTAACAGTCACACCCACCAGCCCCGGTAACAGCGGTTTTAATTTGCTGCTGGACGGCGCTATTGTAACGGGTAGCCCATTCTCCTATGCCGCTGGGAGTAGTACCACCATTACCATATTGGTGAATGGCAATGGTGCAACCCATAGTATATTAGTAAGGGATAATGTACAGACCAATTGTTCCGATAATATCAATATTACAACGCCCAATTGCATCGTACCCTGCTCCTTACAGGCAACGGCACTCATCACCGGTGGATGCACGGCCAATAATCAGGTTCCTGTTGCGCTTACGGTCAGTTCGGTAGGACAAAGTGGCGCAGGGTTTAACGTGTTTATTGATGGGGCTTTGGTTGCTGGCAGCCCATTTATATATAGTGCAAGTAGTAGTACTGTGGTTAATATTTTGGTCAATGGCAATGGTACCCAACATATTATCCAGATCCAAGACGCTGTCAATTTATCTTGTTCCGATGCACTTACACTACCCACCCCGAATTGTGTATTGCCCTGCTCTATGGTTGCAGTTGCCACATTATCAGGCACTTGCAATGCAAACAATCAACTGCCAGTGAGTCTGCAACTCATTTCTAATGGCAACGGCAATAGTGGTTTTAATATATTGCTAGATGGAGCACTTTATCCCGGAAGTCCCTTTATGTACAATGCAAGTAGCAGTACTGTTGTGCCTCTTTTGATCAATAGTTTAGGCGGCTACAACCATACTATTTTGGTGACTGATATTGCTACGCCCTCTTGCTCTGCAACGACGACTATTTTCACACCCTCCTGCGTCGTCCCTTGTGTCCTTGATCTGACGGCCACGGTAAGTGGTTCTTGCACAGCAAATAACCAAGTTCCAACCCAGTTATTGGTGACATCGTCGGGTTCGGGCAGCATTGGGTTTAATATTTTTGTGGATGGTGCCTTGTATCCGGGAGGGCCATATAGTTATGCGGCATCCAGTGCAACCGCAGTTAACATTTTGGTGGGTGGAAATGGCGGCAGCCATCTGATTCAGGTACAAGATGTACAAACGCCCAATTGTTCGGTCACAAGCAGTATATTTACCCCCAATTGTACCATTCCTTGCTCTATCGTGGCTACTGCATCTATTGCAAGTGCCTGTAATGCAAATAACCAAGTGTTGGTTGCGCTACAATTATCGGCCAACGGAAGCAGCAATAATGGCTTCAATATATTTGTTGACGGCAGTTTGTATGCTGGCAGTCCATTTGCATATTCAGCATCGAGTAGCACTGCGGTTAATTTGTTGATCAATGGAAATGGGAATTCCCATTTGATACAAGTACAGGATGCCATAACACTTACTTGTATTGCGGTGGCGAATATTATTACGCCCGATTGTATTTTGCCTTGTGGCTTGTCCAGCAGTGCTATCGTGACAGGTACATGCTCTAGCAGTAGCAAGGTTCCGGTTGCATTTACAGTTGTCTCATCGGGCAATGGGAATAGTGGTTTTAATGTATTTTTAGACGGCAGCCTTTATCCCGGCAGCCCATTTTTGTACACAGCGGGTAGTAGTACAACGGTTATGTTATGGGTGAATGGCAATGGCGCTTCGCATATTCTACAGGCACAGGATGCTGTGATACCGAGTTGCTCTACCACAAGTTCTGTCGCCACCCCTAATTGTGTTGTTCCTTGCAGTCTTTCGGCAACTGCGTTTGTGGCAGGCCCCTGCAATGCCAATAATAAAGTGCCTGTTTTGCTAACTGTCACGGCAGCTGGCACTGGGAATAGCGGCTTCAATATATTTGTGGATGGCAGTATCTATCCGGGTAGTCCGTTCTTATATGCTGCGGGGAGTAGCACAAGTATATCTATTTTGGTAAATGGAAATGGCGCTTCGCATATCGTTCAGGTTCAAGATGCGCTCACGCCCAATTGCTCCGCAACCACCACTCTTATTACCCCCAATTGTATCGTTCCTTGCTCGTTACAGGCCACCTCAATGGTTACTGGTGCTTGTACAGCCAACAACCAAGTGCCAGTACAAGTACTCATCAGCGCTATTGGCGCGGGAAATAGCGGCTTCAACCTCTTGGTCGATGGCGGATTGTACCCGGGAAGTCCATTTAGTTATGCTGCGGGTAGTAGTACCTCCATCGATATTTTGGTGAATGGGAATGGTGCATTACATACCATTCAGGTACAAGACAGAAACACGCCTAACTGTACAACAAGCACCTTGGTTACTACGCCCAATTGCGCACCCAATTGCGCCCTAAGTGCGGTGGCCACAATCAGCGGCCCATGCAATAGCAACAATAAAGTTCCTGTCCAATTTATATTACAATCATCAGGAACAACCGGAGTTGGTTTCAATCTTTTGGTCGATGGTGCCTTGTATGCAGGTAGTCCGTTCAATTATACAGCAGGGAGTAGTACGGTTGTGACGCTTTTGGTCAATGGGAATGGTGCACAACATACCATCCAAGCAATTGATACAGGTACTCCCAATTGCAGCGCAACCAGTTTGGTACTTACGCCCAATTGTTCTATTCCTTGTGTGATCTCGAATCTTGAAGTTAAAACCGACCCACAGGTACATATTATTAACCTTCTCGATTACACCTTTTCCCCTGCCAATCTTGAAATATTAGTGGGTGATACCATTCGGTTTATTTGGGTAAGCACCCTGCTACATTCCACCACTTCCGATGCGCTTTCGGGCCCAAATGCTTGGGATTCAGGCGTTGTGGGTCAGGGTTCGGTGTACAATTTGGTATTGAAAAACCCGGGTATTTTCCCTTATTATTGCAAAACACATGGCGGTCCGGGTGGTATTGGCATGACTGGCATCATTACCGTATTAGACCCATGCACTGGCGGCACTGCCAATGTTCCGGTTTCATTTAATGCACAGGCTGGCAGTACGAATGGCTATAATGTATATATAAGTGGTACGATTGTAGCAGGTAGTCCTTTCCCTTACCAAAACCCGAACGGATCAAATACATTTATTTTATCCTTACCGGGAACAGGGGCTGCCACCGCATTAACCATACAGGATGCTGTAACGCCTTTCTGTGCCCTAACTACGGTATTTACGGCGCCGGATTGTGGCATACCTTGTGGCATTGTAGCCACAGCTACCCAAAATGTGCCCTGTACAACAATGGGTCAAGTAGGGTATTCTCTGGTTGTTATACCTTCTAATGCGGGTACAGCAGGTTTCAATATCTTCCTGGATGGCGCACTATTTGCAGGTAGCCATTTGCATATAGTGCATCGAGCGCTACATCGGTCAATATATTTTTACCCGGCGATGGCGCTAACCATACCCTAAAGGTTGAGGATATTACCAACCCCGGATGTACCGATCAGATGGTTATTACCACACCCAATTGTACCTCTGGTCCTTGTTCTATTGAGCAATTGCGGATAGCAATTGATATTCGCACAACGCATACGGTTTTGGTCGATGATGATTTCTTTGCTCCTGCACATATCGAAGTGGTTGCTGGCGACACCGTACGGTTTGTATGGGTGGGAACGCACCCCCATACTGTAACTTCCGATGTGGTCACCGGACCCAATTCCTTTAATTCCGGGCTACATACCAATGGCTATACGTTTGATGTGGTGCTGCATGATATTGGCACGTACCCTTATTACTGTATCCCGCATGGTTCACCGGGTGGTATTGGCATGTCGGGTTCTATTGAAGTTGTGGACCCTTGTGCCGATGGTGAACTGAATGTAGAGATTTATTTTCAAGCAGAAAATGGTAGTAGCGCAGGCTACATGGTGATGCTTGATGGCGCAATAACTCCGAACGCACCATTTCCGTACAATGTTTCGGGGGCTAATTTTCAAATTATAGGGGTTCCGGCAGATGGCAACCCACACGAAATCATGGTCATGGATATGGTAAATCCGACTTGTTTGGCAAGTACTACAATACAAATGCCCAATTGTGATGACCCCTGTTTTGGCCCGCCTATTGTGGTGGAGTATGCCTCCAATAATTTTAATTTATCCGTTGACTTATCGGTAAGCAATGCCGCAAGTGGTACTACCTATCAGTGGGCATTTGGAGATGGAACTACAGCATCTGGTACATCCGTTTCCCATGCTTATGCCAGCGGCGGTATCTATATTATTTGTGTAATCGGAACAGAAAATAATGGTTGCAAAGATACTACATGCGTATCGGTAGAATTGGTGCAGGCCCGGTGTGACGCGGAATTTACCTGGACGAATACTGGTTTGATGGTTCAATTTAAAAATGAATCGGAAGCAACCAGCCCAATTACAGGATACGCTTGGCAATTTGGCGATAATAGTGGCTCGGGCCTATCCAATCCCAGCCATACATTTGCTGCGCCCGGAATATATACCGTATGCCTGACGATTACTGCGGATACGTGCACCAATACAATATGTCAGGTACTCGATTTGAGCGACCCATGCCTAAGCCTGACAGCCAATTACAATTACAATAAAGGAGGAGTTAACCAGCAAACCGCAACCTTTACCGATCTCACCACTGGTAATCCCGACCAGTGGCTTTGGGGATTTGGCGATGGCCAAACCAGTTTCCTCCAAAACCCGACCCATACATACGCACAGGCAGGCATCTACAATGTATGCCTAATTGCCGGAAACACAAACCTAGGTTGCTTTGCGCCTACACATTGCAAAGTAATTTATGTAAATACAAGCAGCGTACAGGGACTACCTTCTGCTACCACTATCTTGCGGGTAGTTCCCAACCCTACATCGAACGAAAGAGGACACGTGGAGGTTATTGGTATTCGCCCAGAATGGTACAACAAGCAGATACATATAGAGATCTCGGATATTCATGGGCAAAATATTCAAAAATCGCTTGTCATGGGTGCTGAAAACACGATAATACCCATTCGCCAGACACTGCCCTCGGGTACCTATTTTATCAAAATCGCCACTGAAAATGGCATGTTTATCGGCAAATTAATCATTATTGAATAATATGAAATATAAAATTGAATGTATTCTGGTGTTTGGAATCATTATTTCACTCTCTTACCCATCTTGTAAACACGAGCCGCTTGTGGATGTCCCTATTGTTCCAATCGATACTTTGGATACCGTTCCAAACCCGGTAGATACACCACTTGTCGGGATACCATGTAACCCCGACACGGTGTATTTTCAGAATGAAATTCTCCCGTTGTTGGTATCTAATTGTACCGAAAGTAATTGTCATAATGCTTTGGACAAGCAAAGTGGCGTGATCTTAGATTCATACGCCAATATTTTAGGAACAGTAGATGACGTAACCAATAATGATTGGCAAAAAAACGAATTGATGGAAGTGCTTGTGCTCAACCAGCCCGACAAACGCATGCCTCCGGCACCCAATGCGGCTTTATCGCTGATACAAATAGATCGGATTGCCAAATGGATTGCACAAGGTGCGCGAAACAACCAGTGTTCCGAGCAATCGGGAAGCCTCTGCGATACCACCATGGTTCGCTATACCAATTTTGTACGCCCCCTAATACAGGGTAAATGCCAAGGTTGTCATGGAGGCAGCAATCCGCAAGGAGGCGTTGATTTATCCTCGTATGCCAAAACAAAAGTTTTTGGGCAAAATGGAAAATTATTGTCGGCAATTACCCGAACAAGCAATTGGATGCCCAAAAATGGCCAAAAATTGGACGCTTGTTCCATTTCAAAAATTCAAGCATGGGTAAAAGCGGGCACACCGGAATAAGATAGCGTTGATCAAATTTTGCTAGTCATGATTTTTCCATGCTCTCTAATCAATTAATTATCTAACAACCACTCATCCGCACCGCAAAAATCACCTGACCCGAAACCGTCAAGTTATACCCATTGCTGCCATTGGTCGGGAACACGAGTTCCCAAGTGATTCCCTCGTTAGAAGAGCGGAAAACCCCTTCTTCGGTGCTATAAAAGAGGTATTCTCCCGCTCTTTTTATATCGCCCAAAAAACGCACCGATGGCGAACTGTCATCTTGTGCTTGCCAGGTTTTTCCACCGTCGATAGAAGTATGCAACCACTTTTCCCAGCCATCGAAGGAAATGGCTGCAATACCACCCTCTATGAGCGCGGTTCGTATGGATGCCCCGTTTTCGGTCATTACCCAATCAAAGTGTTCGCCGCCGTCGGTGGAGCGTATTACGCCTTTGTAACCGCTGCCCACTAGTGCACCATCTACCTCAATGAGATGGGTGACTCTGCGATCATCAAAGACATGTTTCCAGTTCGTTCCGCCGTCGGATGTTTTGAAAATGCCACTATCTGACCCGACAAAAATATCGCCATTGGAGGTTTCCAACACGGAATGCACCGTTTTGTCTTGCAGGTTATTGTCGATCGGCATCCAAACTTCTGTACTTGGTATTTGTTGGTAAATGCCTTTTCCATAACTACAGGCATACGAGCCAGTTCGTCCTGGGGCAATAATACCGATTCTTTCATCCAAAAACGCCTCTTTTTCCCATACAGGCACAACAACTGGCATGATACTGCTGTGATATATACCGTTTTCGGTACCCAAAATGACCTCCTCATCGGTGCCTAAAATACTCCAAACTTGTACACCTTCGGGTAATCCTGCGCTGACATCCTGCCATGTTTGGCCGCCGTCCACGGATTGAAATATGACTTTGGTGGCTGATATTGGGTCTTTTTCTTGTTTTACCACCATAGATGCCGCCACCATTTGAGCCGTTGATGGTTGTTCTTTTGCCTGTCCTAGTTGGCCAGTACTGAAGGATTGTAAAAAGAACAAAAACGTGAGGGTGTAGATCTGCATAACTTTGTTTATTTATATTGCATGAAACAATACAGCAAAGTTACGGGTTGGCCACGGCGAAGCGGTTTTTTGCTTGTAAAATAATGTAACGGAATTGTAAAAGTGCATTTTTGAAGGGTTTTGCCTTCTTTGTCGCGCCTCTTTATCTCCTATTCTTATTAAATAATTGCTGGATATGGATAGGTTATCTATATTTGCGGGGTCAACTATGTATGTTCTTAATTACTAAAACCTTATTACAATGAACAAAAAAATACTACACCTCATTTTTTGCCTAGTAGCGACCAATTGTTTCGCAATCGATTATTACTCGCCTGGCGACTCCCTTTGGGTATGGGCCAAAGGAGGACTGAATATTAGGGCAACGCCCAACGATACTGCTAAGGTAATCGGTCGGGTCACTAATGGCAGTCTAGTCATTGTACTCGAAGATCAAGATCACAATTATCCTTATACCATTGAAGTAATAAAAAGAAGTGCGAAAACAGGAGATAATGAAAAAGGATATCACCCCAATTTTAAATTAAATGGCTACTGGGCAAAAATTAAATATAATGGTACAATTGGCTATGTTTTTGACGGTTATTTATCAAAATTACCTACTTTTATAGGACATCGATACGATGAACAACGCGAAGAAGATTTTCACGTTTTGGCATTAAAGCAGCGCAATAAGTTACTGAAACAAATCGGACAAAACAAATACGATCTGCAAGACCACAAGTTTGTTCGGTATATATTTGGCAATGGCTGTATCATTGATATTACTGGCGGAGGTAATTATTGGCAAAAAGAAATGTTATTCCCCGATCATCTATCCTTAATAGAAGGGTACTTGATTTATGCCCATACGATGAAAATGGAAACAGATACCTTGTTGGAAAAAGGGGAAGATTACCTCATTTTTAAAGTAGAAATGGGCATTTTAACGATTAAAAAAGTAGGCTCTTTTTTAATCATTTACGAAGAACATTCCTGCTGAGTTTTGGGTAGTACTTCGACAAGGATAAAGTTATATTATGAAACAAAAACTCACGAATCTGTTCGCTATAATACGATCATTCTTTTCCTACAAAGGCCAAATACTGACATATCAGGCCATCACCCACTAAAAAATTAGTGGGTGGTGGCTGTGATTTATAGTAGTTTTTATTATAGTATTTAGTGAGGCCAAATAACCCTAAAAAATTGTTTTCCAAGGAATTACAAATGGAAGTACAAGTACCCAAATCACAAAAAAAACAGCCATTCCTTTGGGGTATGGTTGATGTTTTATCGCCGCTGGTAGTGCTGCCAATATCAACCACGCACTTTTATAAACGAGTTGAAATAACAGTACCAAACTCATTTTTTCGGGAAAAAACATACCCAAAACAGAGAGTACAAAAATCGCAAACCACAACGCACCCACCAAACGAATGGCCTCGGAATAGGCGAAATGATCTTCAAAAATAGTCATTTGGGCGGTCTTGGGGTAGAATAAACTGGTTATACTTATCCAACCTGCTACGATGATATTGGCGAAATAAACTAATTTTAGTGCTGTCATTTTATTGATTTGTAACTGAATTTGTGGATAATAGTTCACGGGGTAATGACCCATATTTTTAAGGCTTTTCGGCTATTTTTTTGACGTTATCCATAACTTCGGGTAGCATATCTTTGAATTTTTTGCCAAATATATTGGCAAATATACCACCCGATAGACCGGAAAACCACACCTCGTGCGTGAAGTAAGTACGCCCGTTTTTAATGACTAAAAATCGTTTGACGAATAGCCCCCCTAACGGCAACTTGGTTTTGAAAGTATAGGATACACCCGGCTCAAAAGACACGATCTTGAAAGTAGATTTCCGATCCTCCAAGGATAAAATACGACCTTTCGCATGTAAGCCAAAAGGTACGTCCATGGAAGCCTCTTTTAAACCGGTATCCCATGTTTTCCATTGTGGTACATCTGTCCAAATTGCCCAAATTTTATCAGCACCAGCAGATGTTTCAACAGTGTGCCAAAAATGTTTTTTTGTAATTTTCTTTTCCTGTGCATAGGTATGCAATGTAAGCATGGTGAATAAGGTAATAAATAATGTGCGCATAAATTGACTTTATTAATTTTATGCAAAGGTCTATCGTTCGCTATTTATTACACTTCACCTATGTTAAGTTCGTTTTGTCATCGTACTTTTCCTAATTCGGCTTAAGGATTGTGGGGCGATCCCCAGATAAGAAGCGATGTGTTTGAGTGGAACGCGTTGTAGCAGTGGATCGTGCTCAAAAAGCATTTTTTTATAACGATTTTCAGCCGTTTCGGTTTGCATTTCTTCTAAAATTTCATCGGTATAGGTTTGTACTTCTTGAATCAATTTGCGGGCAAAAGTATTCCATGAAGGCAGGCTGAATAGGGATCGGACATTTTCGGAAGTCATTGCCCACAAGACTGTATCTTCTAATGTTTCAATGCTTTCTTTAGCCGGAATTTGGGCTTCAAAACTCTGTATAGAAGTAAAACAATAAGGTATATCGGTAAAATATTTGGTTATATCATTACCATTTTTTAGGATAAAGAAACGCAATAACCCACTTTCCAAAAAATATAGATGCCGACAAATTTTGCCCTCTTCTAGTATCATTGTCTCTTTTTTGACTTCCATACGCACCAAATGCTTTTCCACAATAGCCCATTCTGCATCAGAAATCATGGTATAGTTGTGAATGAATTGCCGAAATGGATGCATAAAATTCATTGAGTTAAAGTATAAAAACGTGTGTATTTACTTGAATAAGGTACAAATAAACCATGTAAAGCGCAAAAAATAAAATTTATTTCAAAAAATTTATGCGAAACCAATTAGTTGCGCGTACATTTGCAACCGATTAGTTTCACAATTAAAAAACAAAAGATGCGCAAATTAAAATTACAAGTACAAATGACCATTGATGGGTTTATTTCAGGTGCAAATGGTGCCATGGATTGGATGCTTTTGCCGTGGAGCGACGATTTAATCGCATTTGTTACCGACCTCACCGAACCTGTTGACACCATTTTATTGGGCAAAAATCTCGCCCAAGGTTTTATTCCGCATTGGAAGGCGGCATTAGACCAACCCAATCCAGAGCCAGGTGCTCAAAAATTTGTAGAAACCCCCAAAATTGTGTTTTCTAAAACCATAACCGTATCAGAATGGGATAATACGGTCATGGAAAATGGCGATTTTGTTGCCGCTATCAATAAGTTGAAACAACAAGACGGTGGTGATATGATCGCTTATGGTGGCGGTCAATTTGTGTCGTCATTGATTAAAGAGCAATTGATTGATGAACTCCACTTTTTTATCAATCCAGCCATTATTGGCACCGGAATGTCTATTTTTCAAGCCGTGACGGAAACGCAACATTATAAGGCCGTATCCGCCAAGCACTTTGATTGTGGGATCATTGTACTCACTTACAAGCCTATTTAATATGCGTAGAGACATTTTTCAAGCCATCGCTGATCCTACAAGACGGGCCATTATCACCCTTATTGCGGTACAGGCCATGACACCTAATGCGATTGCAGCACATTTTGCGACTACTAGGCAATCCATTTCAAAGCATTTAGGCTTACTGACAGCGTGTGAATTGGTGCAACACCACCAACAGGGGCGGGAAATTTATTATCAACTCAATATCCATAAAATGAAAGAACTCGATCAATGGCTCGAACAATTCAGGCAAATTTGGGAACACCGATTTAATGAATTAGATCAAATATTAGAAACTTTAAAACAACAATAAAAATGATTTTTACACTAGATTTTTCCGTTGATAAGGAAAATAATACGATCAACATCAAAAGAGTGTTTAAGGCCGATATCGCAACGGTATGGGAGGCTTGGACAAATCCCACACTACTCGACCAATGGTGGGCACCCAAACCTTATCAAACCCAAACCAAATCAATGGATTTTAGAGCGGGTGGATGCTGGCTTTATGCTATGTTATCGCCCGAAGGCGCAGCGCACTGGTGCAAAGCAGATTATAAAACAGTCGATCCACTCCATAATTATTCTGCATTGGATGCTTTTTGTGATGAAGAGGGCAATGTCAATCTTGAATTTCCCAGGTCTTTTTGGACCAATACTTTCATTGCTGAGGAGGCCAGTACAATGGTAGAAATTCAAATTAAATACGATTCATTGGAAGACTTAGAAAAAATAATTCAATTAGGCTTTAAGGAAGGATTTAACATGGCTTTGGGCAATTTGGATGAGTTATTGGCTGCTAGTGAGTGAGTGAACGATACAACAATACAGGATATTTAATGGTATAAAAAAAGTTCCCAAGTATCATATTACAGATACTTGGGAACGGATATTATATAAGCCCTTGTTTAAGTTTGCGCTTTTAATTCGGACCAGTTACAGTCGATGTAGCACAAGCCACTGGTGGAATGGTTACAGTAATCTCTTTTACTCCATAACACCCAGCAGCCGTACTGCGCACATAGTAATTTGTAGCAGTAGTGGGCGAAACGGTGGATGATCCCAGTGCATTTGTACCTGTATTTGCATTGGCTAGTGTCGTATAGAAACTCAACGTACCACCACCTGTACTAGTAACCAAAGTTGCCAAATCAATACTACCACCAGCGCATACTGTACCATTGGTGACAGTTGGGGCAGGGTTGGAAGATACCGCAACGGTCATCGGAGCAGTTGAGAAACAGGTTGATAAAATACTTCGGCCATAGTAAGTAGTTGTTGAGGTGGGAGCCACCGTACTGTTGACCAAAGCGTTTGTGCCTGCTGTTGCATCGGCTAGAGTGCTGTGGAAAGTGAGCGCGCCAACAGGGTTATTGTTTGTAATCAGGGTGGTCAAGTTGACGACCGTTGAATTTTCACAAACAGTAATATTATTACCACTAATCTGGGGAAAGTCCGTAATTGTAACAACAATCTCCGCTAGAGGACGACAGGACGCACCTACATCAGGATTAGCAATGGCATATACATAATAGATACCAGGTGCTAAAGAAGACCAGCCGGCAGCGATACCAGTAAGCGTGGCTGTAAAAGGATTTGATCCGCCGGTTGGGGTTACATTTGCTATGGGTACACCTCCATAAATAGTTGTGGCTTAGGTTGCTGTGGGTGTTGCTCCAACCATTTGGTCAGTATTGAAGCGAACAAATCGGATACTATTGATACCGTTCGCGTCTGTCAATACGGTTGCATTTGCTCCTGTACTACCCTCACATACGGTTTGGTTACCAGAACCATATATAATAGTTGCAGGTGCACTACAAAGTGTAAATAAAGAGGTTTGTGCTGCACAACCAGAACCCGAAACAGCGCTGGTGGACAGCATAAATGTGCCACAACCCCCACTTGCAGTAATTGTAACGCTATTGTCACACTCGTCAAATGTCATGCCATTTAAGACCCCTTGCGGCGCCCAAGTGGTACCGCACACAATACCATTGCAAGTATTAAAGGCTGCTCGATTCAGATAAAATTTACTGCCTACACCTCCATAAGATACGCTATTGATAGCAGAAGGTAAAGTACCCGGGCAACATTCTTTCACAATATTGATGGCTTTGCCTAGGTTGTTTGTTGGAAGGTTAGGATTAGGTGCTGCCGCTCCTAAGTAAGCCATTGTTTGCGCATCAAAAGCAGAAATACAATTTGTTGCGGCGTTATCTGTAAAGTGCGAAAGATAAAGTCTATTATAAGTTTCAGACCATGTAATACCAATCGCTTGTGCAATAGCAGCGCCTGGTGGCCCAGCGATACTTTGAGCAACAAATTGCCCGGCAGCGTTATATTTTAGGATATAAGATGTTGCACCAAAACCCGCAACTACATAGATATTACCAGAATTATCTCCTACAACTCCCATCACTTGCCCCCCTATAGCAGGCAAGAAATTATCTCCCACATTTATTGTAGCCGTAGCACCCAGTGTAATAATTGGATTGATACAAGTATTTGCAGCCATAGCAGTCTCCATTTGAGTACGGGAAAATGACCACACTTTATGGGTGCCAGTGCGTTGGGTCGCATAGACCTGTTCTGTTACTGGATTATAAGAGAGCCCCCATAAGTTACCACTTGCTCCAGTAAGACATAACTGATCCAAAAATAGACCTGTACAAGTATTAAAGGATGAAGGGCCCCCATCTGTATTGGAATAAAGAATATTACCGATACTAAATGTATTTTGATTGGTACCTGCATTAAAGACTGTTGTTGGGGTAACAGGAGAAATTACTCCATCACAATTTAATTTGCGATTATATGTGTTCGTGCCAGTTGCTCCTACATACAGATTACCATTTAGATCTGTACTTAGGCCATGCGGGGAAGGTAACTCAGAAACTGTAGATCCAGGATACCAATAAGGGCCGCCATTAGCACCTGTTACCATTGTGAGGGGTATTGGTGCGCCTACTTCAAATTTGAGTATCGAGCCAATAGCGGGTTCGTTGAGGTAAATGTACTCTTTACAACTGCAAGACCCTTGTGTCGAGCAAGAAGACACATTCGGGCCATTTGTCACACTAAATGTACAAGTATTATCCGCGCTGAATGTAGCAGTTACAGCACTTGCAGTACCATCTGCCCGCAAGCGCACACCTATAAATGTATAGGTTGGGCCTGCACCAGCAGTCGCTACGGTCACCGAAGTAGCACCGCCGCCTGCAATACATCACCTGTAAGTACTAAGTTGCCAGTTGCTGGAGGGTTGGAAAAGGTTACGGTAATATCGGCAGTGAAATAATCATCGGTGGCACTAGCGTTTGTGCCATTGTTGTTACAAGAGCTGGTATTGGCGAAGGAAATGGCTGTTAATGCACAAGTTGGTAAACGAAACGCCATATCCAGTGTATGGTTATTCTCCCCATAATTACCAGTAGTCACAGCGATTTCTGCATTGCCGGCATTCAGCGTAGCATCATTGTCGCGCACATCTGGTTGGCCAGCACCGCCTATATTTGGGTTGGTGGAAAGTGACTTACCTGATGGAAAATCAGCCGCATCTATCCGAATGATATAGGCTGTATTGGGTAAAAGCCCTGTTGCGCCATTCAAATTAACATTGCTGTTATTGAAATAGAAGGTGCCATCCGAGGAAGTAGTTGTTGCGCCTACCAGCACTCCTCCTAAGTATAATTTAACAGGAATACTACCAATACCCATTTCTCCGGCATCTTGGATACCATCATCATCGGTATCCATCCAAACGCGGTTGCCGATTTCGAGGGGGGCTGGAACGGAAAGAATTTCTATATCGCCTAAGCCGTTAGCTTTGCTGAAAAAGGGAGCCTGCCCGTACAACTCATATCCGCTCCAATCACTTGGAAGTTCTGCTCCATTTGTTTGCGATAAATGCTTCACGCCTCCTGAATCATAATCCCGTGGATCCATAGAAGTAATTAGTATTTCTCCTGTACCATTCAATACAGTAACCGCTCCGATTGACGTCTCCTGGTGAAGCCGATAGGTTTCACCCTGAAAAAACTCGCTATTACCTGGCCCTTGCGCATTAGCAGAAACAATCCCTGAATAGACCTGACCATTTGAAGAAGTAAAGCTGCCATTATTTTCCAGCGTAAAATTTCCTGTTGTGCAATTCCGACCGGCAATCAGGATGTCTCCTCCAATAATATAACTGGTCGTAAAGGTTTCATCCTTCAAAAATTTATAATTTTCCTCTCCATATTGATCTCCACTACGATCTGTAAAATCCATAATCATATCACCATTGTCGGTAAACGAAATATCTGTCAACATTGGAGTAGGGTGGGTATTACCTTCAAGTACATCGCCCGCTTGATTGGTCCAGGGGCTCCAAAAATCACCTCGGGAGGCTCCCATTTGATTGTCTCTTACAGGCCCTTTCTGATAATTCAATGGATAACTGATTACCGGAGTAGCATTAAAAGAGGCGGCTCCTGTTGCATTATTGAGCTCGTACGCATAAGCATATAAATCAGTAGCGCCATTTACGATATTTTGTCCACCATTTTCGCCGGAACAAACACCCCCAACATATAGTTTTCCCCTATAGAATTTGGAGGCAAATGGGCGGAATTCGCCATTATTGCAACCAGGATTGGGTATATCATAACTGGTAACAGCCGTAATAGCTGTAGGAGTATATGGATCATTCAGCGTAAGACGAAATACTTTTTTACTATATAGGTTTAAAACAAAAAGATATTTTCCATCATCACTGATTGCAATAGAACCAATTCCGACTTTCCCTATTTGATCGAACCCAGCCGGGTCGTAATTAAGCTGTAAAGGGTCTGCTACCAACCCTCTCGCTGGATTTGTACCAACGACTCCCAAGCCGGAAGGTTTTCCGGTTAAAGGATCAAGCCCTCCCAAAAAAGTAACTTCATCTCTTGTAGGGGAGTTCAGATCTGTGATTTGATAACTGCTTCCTACTCCGTATGCAGGTGCGGTTCCATCGGCACGAGTTCTGGTAACGGGTGTCCCTGCTGTATTGAAGGAATTATTATCCATATCGAAGAACGTCCCAACTGTAAAGGAAGTAGCCGTAGGTGTCAGTATATATATTCCGCCACTGCCGATAGTGCCTAATCCCGTATGCCGTTTTACAAAAGCTGATGCAAATACCAATTTTGCTTGTTTGCTATATGTCACCCCCCATGTTGCTCCTATTGTTGTTCCGTCCAATGCTAAAGGTGGCGTTGTCGTTCCTGTACTGCTGTATGGAAAGCCAAAAAACCAAGCGTAGCTGCCAGATGTCGACCCGACACCAGCTGCTAATGGATCTCCATTAACGTGTCTGGGGGTAAAGACAGTGGTTGTGCTTACTCCCTGGTTATAATCCGCAGGATTATTCAGTCCAAAGTTAATATTTGTACTATTTCCCTGTACGAACTGCACAGAAGAACCATATGTAGTGCCACTTAAGGATGAAAACTCAATACTGCTGTTCACACAAGTACCAGAGGTAGGAATCTCGAATTCGACTCGAACATCTGCTGTACCACAACCAGCCACCGAGAAGTTGGGGGCTGTTGTACCCGAACTTGTGGCTGTACCACATGGGGTATTTGAGTTGGCTAAATATGCTGAAACCAATACGCCGGAGACAAGTGGTTCATTTGTATCTTTAGTACCGTTTCCGTTAAAATCACGAAAAACTGCACCAGAAACTTGCGCTTGTATCGTACCACAAGACACTATTCCTCCTAATAACAATAGAAAAAGAGGTAAAGATACTTTACCCCTCGAAGCATCAGCATCATATCCCCGTTGCAATCGCCGCAAAAACCGCCGTAGCACGGGATAAAATATAAATGAAAAACTTCCTATCACCAACAGGATTATTGTAGAGGTAATAGGCAGGATGTGTACATCCGAAGTGGCAGCAGCAGCCAGCCAAAATAGTAACCCCGATAGTAATGCCAAACTGGCACGGAGCAGCGTGAAAAACAAGGATTGAGTAAAAGTACTTTTCATGGTATGATAAATTGTTAATTTAAAAATGAATTGTGAGCATTAAATGCCCAAAAATATTGTTGGATTGATTGGACTAATATGCTGTTTTAATACCCAAAAAACGCTCTTATGTTTTTAGTAAAACCTTAAATAAAGTGTGGTCTTTTATAATCGTAAGCCATAAAATATGTTATATTTTATCATTAAAATTATAAAAGATTTTTTGAAATCAAAACTTACACAAAGGTATATTAAGGAATATTCAATTTACGAAACGAAAAAGCACATTTTGTTACCCCATTGGTTGGATCTAATGAATACCGACTAATTATTAAATTGTTTAAAATAAAAACATAAATTATTGTTATTGCTTTTTAGTTTTTAATTTTACTTTTTTTTAGTTTTTAATTTTTAATTTTAATAATTTTTTTAATTTTAATTCTTTTTTTTTTGATAATTTTAATTCTTTTTTTAATTTTAATTCTTTTTTTTTGATAATTTTAATTCTTTTTTTTGACGTACAATGATAGTTGAAATGAAAAAAAGTTCATAAAATCTATTTAAAAGAAATGTTAAAAAAAAA
>JAYUKX010000088.1:0-3689 GCA_043764095.1 Chitinophagales bacterium | reverse complement strand
TGATTATGAATAAATTATTAGGGTCTTCTTGTAAAGGTCAGCAATTTCCCATGTGGATCAAAACTAAGACAGGATAGCAAAACGGATGAAACGGATTTTACGGATTTAAACGGATTATTTTGAAACAATCCGCTCTAATCCGTTAAATCCGTTTCATCCGTTCTCCCATTAAACAACAGGGACGACTAATACAATTTAAATAACACCACACTTTCCATATACGAATCTCCAAAAACCTGAAGATAATACCGACCAGCGGATAGTCCTTCCAAACGGGTATCTTCCGTGAATGTATAGGTACGCACCACTTGTCCCAAAGCATTGTACAATATGGCATTTGACCATTCAATATCCTTTTCAATGACAAACTGATCGGTAACCGGGTTTGGATGCACCCGCACCAAAACAGGCTTCCATTGCCCCACCGCAACAGTACTAAATGCCGACTGACCATCTTGATCAACTTGATTTAAACGGTAATATTGAATCCCCGATAGTGGCATTTTATCCAAAAAAGTATAGTTTTTCCGCTGATTACTATGGCCAGATGCTACAATTTCACCTATTTTATCAAACTCAACCCCATCAGCACTACGCTGAATTTCAAAGCGATCGGTACCGCGCTCTACCCCAGTTGACCAATGTAGTTCGATACCTCGGTCAACCACAGACGCATATAGTCCATCGAGGTATTCAACGGGCAATGACCCCGTTTTTTCATAAGCACCTATATCTACAAAAACCGCATATGGACGCGCAACACCATCAAAATCTGCGGCATTTGAATTGGCATTATCACCTTCATTTATAGCAGGACTACCAGTTAAAAGATGAAAATCTGCATTCAGGGTTAATTCAGGTAACACCAAACTCGGATTCGCCACAACAGTGTTTGCCCCCACCAAGGCCGCTGTAGTGCCGCCCCAGTGCAAGTTGTAATCATACGTAATTCCAGTATTGTTGTAATTGGAATTAATAAGATTACCCGCAGCCGCCCAAAGGATATTATTCATGATTTTTATATCACTACTACTATTTGCAAAAATTTCGCCATTATTAATCTCCGTACTTTGCGAATTTTGATAAGCAGTATTATGGAGAATGGTCACATGATCGCTTTCATAGGTGTGGATACCCGAGCCGCCATTGTTCCAAAGTATATTATTTTCAACTAAAGTACGCGCCGTATAAACCCCCAAAGTAGAACCATTTTGGGTATTTCTCGTATCATCGATAATAATACCATTGCCGTCGGTGATGACACATTGACCAATCCACGGGACATATAAACGGTTGCCAAAACAGCGGTTTCGGCGTATAAAATTGTGGGTCGTAGTCGTACCATCAAAATTCCATAACTGCCAAAAGGAGATACCACTATTGCCATAAATCGTGTACCAACAGTTATTGTAAATTAAATTATCCTCAATGGTAATATAATCGGATTGAATACCAGAAATACCGCCACCGCCGCAATCATGTACCGTATTATTATCAAAACGCAAATGGTGCGGCTTATTGGTGGTGTTTCGGCCATCTGCGGCAATACCACTACCGTTGTAAATTGGATTGGGGCTGCCCGCTGGATTGGCACAACTTTGAGGTTGGTTGAGCGCATTAGGTAGGGTAACATTGGCATTATTGCCTTGAATATCAAAACCCGTGATGCGAATATATGCTGCCCCACTCCCCAAAAAGAACGCTGCCCAACTGCTAAACTCTATTTTAGGGGCATGACCAGCGTAATTTTGAAAAGTGATCCAAGCGGCTGCGGTGCCAGCCCGGGTAATCTTGATCACATCGCATTGGGCGCATGAATTGGTGTAAGTGCCATTCATCACGTTAACCACATCGCCAGGGAGGACAATATCTGCGGCTTTTTGGATGGTTTTAAATGGTGTTGAGGTAGAAGTACCGTTATTGTTATCATTACCCGTAAGGCTGCTGACATAATAAACAGTGGCGTACATTTTGGAATAAAGGCAGCAGAGCAATACAATGATTAAGATTTGTCTCATATATATAAGTGTTTGAAAAATAATAAATCTTAGGTAACTATCCAACCGCAAAATATTTTTTAGCACATCTTTGGTTTTTAACTTACAAACGTACACTTTTTCTTTTGAGAAAAAATCATGTACAATTGCAAATTTCAAAAAGTTGAAAATTAGTTCATTAATGCTTACTTCCTACTTTTTTTCGCCAAAAAAAGTAGGCAAAAAAGGCTTCGGCTGACGAAAAATGCCGTGCTTTTGCTTCCTCGCTCCGGCGGCGCCAAAAAAAACTCGCCGGACAATCAAGCGGAGGCTGCGCCTCTCCAAATTCGTTTGGCTCAAACACTTTTTGGCTTCATCCGCCTCCACTCGAGCAAAACCTGCATTTTTCTAAGGCCGGTCTTGCCACACTTTGGGTATTGTACTTCAATCCAAATTTCAAAATCTTTCGCCAAAAATAAATATGTACCCTTTCTAAAGTGCCATAAATATTTCCATCATTATTTTCATTTCATTTTCCTTTCAACCCCTTCAAAAGTCATTTTCACATTTTTTATTGTGCCGTCTTCATTAAAATAAAGGCGGTCAATACAGGTGACACGGTGGTCTCTATCCAAATTGGGAATGGGGCGGCGATGATAGACAATATACCACTCATCGGTATTCGGAATATTGATGACCGAATGATGGCCAGCACCTGTGGCGACGCTTTCGTCCGCCTCCAATACCGTAGATTCCCTTTCAAAAGGGCCAAAAATCGAATCGGCGCGGGCATACGCCACCTTGTATGTGCCGTTTGTCCAGCCGCCTTCCGACCACATCAGATAATATTTGCCTTTGCGAATAAACATAGTGGGGCCTTCAACATAGTTTTGGGGGGTTATGTCCTTTACTAAACTGCCATCGCTAAAAGGCGTAAGACCGGTAAATTTTTTATTTAATTTACCAATATTGCATTTGCCCCAACCGCCATAAATGATATAATACTGTTTATCAACGTCTTGAAACACAAACTGGTCAATAGGTTGAGCGTTGTTATAAAATTTGTTAATCAACGGTTTGCCTAAATAATCTTTATAAGGCCCCGAAGGTTTTTTCGCAACGGCAATGCCTATGCCACCAAGTGTGTCATCTTTAACCCCATTTCTAAGTTTACTTTGAATATCATTGGCTGAAAAAAACAAGTAATATTTTCTCCCTTTTTTTACAATAGAAGGTGCCCACATCGCCATTTTAGCCCATTTAATAATACTGGTATCTATGATATGGCTGTGCTTCTTCCATGTCACCATGTCTTTAGAGGAGAATGCATCCATATGCACTTGCTCTTTATACTTGGCTGAAAAAGTGGGGAATACCCAGTATGTATGGTCAAAAATGACACCTTCGGGGTCGGCATACCAGCCTTCAATAATAGGGTTTTTAGATTTTGCCTTTTGAGAAAATACATTTCCAGCAAAACAGCAGATTAAAAACGATAACAAAATGGGAATTTTCATACGTTAAATTTATTAATTGATTGCAAAGAGTACACATTTTCTCTAGAAAAAAAGTCTTACCCATTTACAAATGTCAAAAGTTAAAAATCAGTTCATCAATGCTTACTTCCTACTTTTTTTCGCCAAAAAAAGGTATGCGGTCAAAAAGTGAGGGTATATTAGTTTCTTTTAGCAATGATTGAGGCCAAAGAATCCA
>JAYUKX010000087.1:0-13220 GCA_043764095.1 Chitinophagales bacterium | reverse complement strand
GCATATTTCTCCGCCAAAGGATCCACGCCCCACCATCTACCCACCCAAGGGTCATAAAACCGCGCTCCATAATCGTTCCATTCCAGTCCGAAATCCGCGTTCCATTCCTTACCGTTGTACTGGTACTTATTCGGACTGGTGGTAGTCAGGCCTTCTATATTGGCACCGAATGGGTAGTAGTGGTTTTGTTGGAGTATTTCGGTGGTGGTTACGGTGCCGCTGTTGTCTAAGTCGGCAAAGGTAACTCGGGTATTGCCTAAGTGGTCGCGTATATTGTACTCGTACCGCCAAGTATTACCCGCTTGTGGCGTGCAGCGGCCTTCGGTATGGTATATGGCTTCCAAGTTGAAAGTGGCTGCTGTCCCCACATACTCTATCCCTCCTAGGTAATGCGTTACATTATTGGTAGCGGCACTAGTGGTTTTGGTGAGTTTGTTGCCACTAGCGTCGTATAGCCAATTAATGGTATTGCCATTATCAAACGTAATGGTTTTAGGCATATTGTGGTAGAAATAAGTGGTTGACATTTTTTTGTGGTTGTCGCGACTCATATTTCCGTTATTATCATAGGTATATAACTGCTGGCTGGCGTTGAGTACCTTGAAACCCTTGGTGGTGCTGGCCACATCCAATATACCGTTTACCCTGTTTTTATCGGTGGAAACGTAGGTATAGCCCATATTATCAATCACCCCAAAGGTATTCGTGGCGGTCATGCCCCTTCGTATAACGGAGGTAATATTGCCCCGCAGATCAAAGGTAGAGGACTCATTGTAACGATTTGTGTTGATATAAGCGGCGGTGGATGTATTGTACTCCGCGTTATTGGCCGTCGTCAGGCGATCTAGAAAATCGTATTGAAAACCGTAATATTGCGGGTTATTGCAGGCCACTTGCGACCAAATATGGCTGATATTGCCATTTTTTTGGAGCGGTGCGCCAAGGGTAGTATTGGCGGTATTGTAGAACAGACCCATAGAGAACAAATCCGAAGAAGTGGGCGCAGCAAGGGCAGCAGCCACGGCTGGAGCGGCGGCGGCAGAAACGGGGGTAAGCACTTGATCTAGTGCCGTTTGTATGGCATTGGCTACAGGAGCGGCCTTTTCCATTGCGATCCCTTGCTCCACCATTTTGCCTGTTACCAATTTCTCTACTTTTAAATAGAAATCACTAAAATCGCTGTCTTTATCCAAGTACATGCCATCCATACCTACCGAAACGGATGTATTCAATACAATACCCGCTGGCAGGTTATCCGTTTTTTGCCATACGGCTGCTTCAGTACCAGGTTTTTCTACTACAAAATAGTCGGTTTGAGCAATGGTTTTGGACACACCATCTACTTTAATATCGGCAGAAACAGAAGTACCGAAATAGGTTTTTGCCTCGTTTGCGCTACCGTTGAGTTGATTCGCTACCGTAAATAACTTGACCTGAATATTAGAAGCGGAGGCTGGAGGTGGCGCACTGGCTGCTCCTACTGAGCCCGAAAGGCACATGGTATTGATACCAGTAAGCCAGCCTTGGTCATTGTAAGTGTAGTCCACATTTTGGAGGTATCCGCCGCCAGTAGTACCGTGTAGGTTCTTTTGGGTCAAGAAATTCCGGCTGTTATAGACTTGGTTTGAGACCAGAACCTCTGTACCTGCGTCTATTTTATGATAATAATTGTTCATCCGCGCACGATGGTCGTAAGTATATCTATCGCGCAGGGTGAGGGTGGAGGTGGTCGTTTTTTTGTGCGTCCTTGTTTTTTGGATGACATTATCCGCCCAGTCGTAAGTGTTAAAATCAATTACCTCGCTTCCAAGTGTCAAATTGATATGGCTATTGCCGTTGATTTGCGATGTGCGACCATGACTATCGTACGTAAAATTATTCTCCAGCCATTTTGGAGTGGCTGCACCATCCAATATTTTTACTTTAGTTTGTTTGATACGTCCTTTGAAAATGGCGGTTGCATCATCGTACAGAGTTTCTGTAAGCAATTCGTTGAAGGCCATAGCGGAATTATTGGTAGGCGGTGTTGTGCCATTCCAAAATCCGGTACTGGTGGCCTGTCCGTAAGCGTTGTACTTGGTCATCATCCAACGCGGAGTAGCCGACATTACATTGTCCTGATAAAAAGTGAGCAGGTCGCGGGCATCGTAGGCCATTTTTTCTAAACCTTTTCCCGGTACTTTTTTCGTCAGCATATTGTCCGACGGGTCGTAGGTATAAGAGAAAATAGAGTTGGTTTCGGAAAGCAATGCGCCGGGCGGCACCACAGTTATTAGGCGATCTTTATCGTCGAATATGTTGTAGGTGTCTGCAATATTTGTTCCAGCGTTATCCGTTTTTCGGGTCAGTATAATTCTACCTTTTTTATCGTTAAAGGTAATCGTTTTATTGCCATTTGGGTCGGTGGCAGTCGTTTTGAATAGATCGTTTGCACTGTATAATGTGCCTGTGCCGAGGTCTTTTTTTACATTATCCGTAGCGATATTGGCACCATAAGTTATCGTTGAGGCATACCATCCTGGCGGTGTAGCGGTGAGTCCTCGGTTGAGCGGAGAAGCCTCGTATGTATTTTCAGTGAACTTGACGAGGGATAGAAGGGGATTAGGAACAAATGCTCCTGTATTTCCAGAAACCACAAACGGTACGTATTTTCGGACTACCCTACCTTGGTTATCATAAGTAACCACATTAATAATATCGTTTTGGCTAGGCGATGCTTTTTTACCTACGGTTTGCACTTCCCTACCCAGACCATCCATATAAGTCGAGTTTTCTATGGTAGAAATACTACTACCAGCTAACGCCCCATAAGTGGCAATCGTCCTGACATAGTTTCGTGGCGTACTACCATCAATATATTTGTATTGATACTCATTGGTTACTTGTGCAGTCGCTTTTGTATTGGCAGTAGAAGGACGTGCCCATACTTTTTGAAGGCGCATCAAGGCATCGTAATCGTACCATACTTTTTGGCCGTCAATAGCGGTAATGGCAGATGGCATTCGGGTTCCAGTGTAGTAATCGTAAGTTTTGATAAAGTTTTTAAACTTTGACTGGGTAATAAGGCCATTTGTCCAAGTAAACTCTTCAAAATCGGTACTTGCCCAACCTGCAGTTAAGTACTTTTTAGCCAAACCAGTGGTGTAATATTCCAAGACCTCTCCTTGGGTTACCCAATTACCGCCGCCTGTTGGTTGGCCATTTGTACCAAAAACAGATTCGTAATTTCTAAAATATCGTGGATATGGAATTGTCCCGGTAGTAGTGGAATTGTCCCAGACGTACGTGGATGGATTGACTAAGCCATACTCCGTTTGTGTTCCACTTATTTGGATATTATTGACATAATTTGAAACTTGATATGGGCGACCAATTAAATTGAGTGCCTCCAATTTTATTTTAGTATTGCTGTTAGGCCCAGTTAAGATATAATCATAAGCAAACAATTGCTCTACTTTTGTTGTTTTTCCATCGCTGTTTACGCTACTGATATAACGTGGTTGAGTCCGCCTCAGGATAGCATTATCATTGTAGTCCATTGTGGTGGTAGAAACTACGCCATCTTGGGTTTCTGTGCTGGATTTTATTCGATATTGGGTGGTTCGCAATGGATAATATACAACAGAAGTTGCTACAAAGCTATTACAAACACCAACATTAATCCATTTGTAGGCTAAACTAGGATAATTGACAATATGTACATCTTGATCAGGTGTTTGTTTGGATTCTTGTAGGGTAGTACCACTACTATTTTGTGTAGTTTCACTAATGATCGTACCATTTTTTACTGTTGGTAGATCTGGTATATTAGGAATAGGGGTAGTTGGGATAGGCGCTCCTGTTTCAGTATTAAACGTGAATATCTTCCTACCATTAACGGTGGATGCCGTTCCATGATTTTCGATCACCCTTTGATAGCCTACGTGATAGCCTTGGTACGAGCCAAGTGGAGTAATAGAGGTTGCGAGGATGCGCATATATACTGTACTGCAACTTGAGGCGCATGCACTACTTTTAAATTCTCCTCCATAACCATAATTAGGCACTCTAAATAATCGTCCACTTGACTTTGTGGCATCAGATGCCGAGGAATACTCATACGTTCTAATAATATCATTTGTCGTTGAAATGCCATCATTAAGCGTTATTTTTTTTACACGTAGGCCACCTACTGCGACATCGTTTGCTTGTAAAATCGGTGTTTTTAGGTCAAACGTACCGTAGCCTCTTGTAATCGTTAACTTGAACTTATATGAGTTATCAGGAATAAAATTGGCCAATTCCCAAAGTTTTTGCTCAATAGTTATAATCCCTGTGCTTGTACTGCCGCCAGTAACAGTAGTGTTAAATTCAAGCGTTTTAAACGACGTTGTAGAAGTACCCAAGAATACTTCTAACTTATACAATACATCGTATGGGAATGCCTGACATAATATAGTACCCGCCTGAACCATCGCTGGGATAAATGGCCTAAGGTACATTTTAATTATTCCAGCAGATATTAGATTTTGATCCAGTAAAACAGTAGATTCTACAGAATTTGCAGGGCAGCAACCAGTTGCTTGATTACAGGAGGCCAAAGCAATAATGCTATTTGTACTCGTGGAATTCCATTCAGTCTGCACTTTGTTTTCCTCAAATTCGTAAGCCGTACTACCGCCTGTCGGATAAATTATTTTTTTCAATGTACCATCTTTCAAATAAAGTGGATTAGTTGATCTATCAGAGTTTCCGGCTGTCAATGTACTGGCACCAACCGTAACCGTAGTACTGGGAGTGTTCAACAAGTTAGCATTGTTATTTATCGCTCCATTTTGAAAGCCCCAATGATCCGTTTCCTTGGTCAAACTGAACGGTACAAACTGGGTTTGAACAGTTTGGCCGCCCTGTGTGTAATTTACACTAAAACCTTCGTATTCAAAAGTAGTTGGAGGTAAAGCGACCGTATTATCACAGGAGCGTTCTTGTACTGAATTTAATTTTAAATGGTATTTACAATTATCAACGGAATAAGAGGATGGGACATAGGCAGAAAGATCCCTATTATCATAAAAATAGGATTGATTCAATACCCATTCCTTACAAAAATTTGCTCCAGAAGCAACTTTTATCTTTCCTAATGCCTTTGCTTCGTTCATATTAGAGGTCTGAGATTTACCCAAATCTAAACGAGCATCAGCACTTAATTCAAAGTTAACAGTTGTAAGCCCATTTGAAGTGATAATTTTTCTCAATCGGAGATTTACTATATAATTAATCCTGTATTTAGCATTTGGGCTAATATTATCACCATAGCATTTGGTAGTGGGGGGAACATTTACCCCGGGACAAGATTGTGTAATTGAAACTTGGTCACAACTGGATAGTTCAGGATAAGAAGTTCTTTCCTCATCATACTCAAAAGAAATTGAAAACTTGGCATCATACGATTCCATTTTCAGTAAATGCCACGCGCTTTCAGCGTCAAATCCGGGAAGTGAAGTAACCTCTCTTGCATGCGCCACTTGATTAAAACCAAAGGTATATTTCACCCCGTCTGGTGTTACAAAAACAAAACCATCAATCTTGTTAAAGGTTGTATTGACCATTAGGGTAGCTTTTACATCTGTCTTTTCAATAAATTTAATCGTTTTTATGGTGTTTTCTGTGACAATAAAGAAGCGACCGGAATAGCCATTAAAATTAAAAGAAAATATATCAGGCTCTTTATCTGAATCAATATCAGATAGACTGGTTGGGTCACCAGTTAACAAATGCCCTCGATTGATATAGCCCAACAGGCTTTCATCGGGTTTGTCAATGACCGTTCTTGTGATAATACCACCAGCATTCAGACTCCAGTTCGTGCCTACCCAACTGGAGGGTTCATTGGGTTTTACACCCGAAGCATGATATGATAAAGAAATAGGCAATTTTAGTGGGCCTTCTTCCACTGTATAAATCGGTACACCAATTTGAGGTACTCCAGTAAAATAACTTACAGGTATATCGGTATATTTACCAAGAGAAGCAGCATTAGGGGAAGCCATACTAACATCTCCGGAAAAACTATTGGTAGGTTGCGCCATCAATCCAAGTGGGTACAAGCATATCAGGGCAACCGTCAGAGCGAACAATTGCTTAATGTATTGCATAATATTGATAATTAAGGATTTGTGTTTAGTGAAGGATAGATATTTTTTGAGTGGAAATCGTTTTACCTTCTTTTGAAAAGACTAAATAATAGAGACCATTAGGCCAAGTGGCGCATTCAAAAGCAGCATCTTGTGTGACGCGATCGTTGAATAAAATCCTTTGACCAGAATGCGCAAATACATCCATCCGAATATCGGCCTGTCCTGCCCCTATGGTTTGTACAAACACCATATCACTGGCAGGATTAGGAAATGCAGTCACTTGTATATTGCCTCCGTTTGGACTTTCTGTAGAGCGTTCAAACTTGGCTTGTACCCCGCACTTTACAGGTGTTTCAAGCAATTTAGAACGGATTCCATTTTTGTCTAAAACCGCATATATTCTTTCTCGTTGGCCTTGCGTAAACATGGTACGCAGGGAATCGTCGGTGCAATCCATGAAATTCATCCACATTTCACCAGGGTATCCTGCGCATAGACTGATATGACCTTGCGAGGGCACACCAAAATTGGGTGAATTGTGGATAGGTGTGTCATACACTTTATCGTCAGAACACTCCACACCTGTACCCCATAAACTGTACAACCCCAAGTAATTACCCACTAAATGGGTGAGGGTTTTACCTTCGCTGTATGGCTGTTTTTCAGTGGAATGGTTGCCAAACAATTGGTAGTCGATAACAATACCGTCAGTAGTGGCTTCACCTGCGGGCATTTGGGCGTATCCGCCTATGCCATATGCCATTTTGCCTACCCATATATTTAGAAATCGCTGTGTATCCCAAGGAGAACAACCACCCGATTCCTTGGATTTAATGGCATCGTCGGTACTCCATTCGGACTTATCTGTTTTATAATAGACAATACCTGTAGTTGGCAATCCTGCTTCATCTGTTTCAGGCAAACAGAACTGTAAACCAGCAAAAGATTGTTTTTGCAAGTAGTTATGTTCATCCAAAATACGTGTGTCCTGTCTATTTTCCTCCGTCCCAAAATCTCGATTAAGTGCCTCTATTTGTTTAAAAACCTGATCCAGTTCAATCAGTTCTTCATCCGAACTATACAGGATATGGAAAACAATAGGGATAGTGGGCGCAGTTGCCGCAAAGGTATTGTCATCCTTATACGATCGGATATACCCTTCTAAATCAGATTGTCGGTTTGCATACTCTGGATCGGACTTTACCAACCTTACGGTATTTTCGTTGGTGGTGATGAGTCGTATGGAGCCTTGTGCTTGGGCACGAGAATTGTAAGCCGCTAGTAGCAGCAATAAAAAAAGTGGAGTCGATACATATTAATTAAATGGCTTAATGTTGTTGACACAAAGGCCACAACTAGAAATTGTAAAGTGGTTGAATGTTTAGATTGTAATCGAATTTATGCCATATTAAGTACATCGGCCTAACGCACAAGGGTATAATACAAAAACGAAGCAATCAGTGAGTGTGAAGTGTGTTTTAATAAATGAAAGATATTGCAAAAAAATTCAAGTTAAAAATATACGGCACTTAATAATAAAGATTAGAAAAAAAATTGCACTTTAACACATTAAAGATAAATTTATTTTATTTACAAAACACATATTTTGCATAAAATTTTACATTTTAACATGGATACCGAAAAATTCAACGCCAAAGCACTCGGCAATAATATACAAGTGCACGCGATACACTCAAATTAAAAAGAGAAGACTTGGCCGATATTGTGGATGTCAGCACATGCACGATGGCCAGTATAGAAGGTAGTAGCACCGATATTACCGTAAAAAAACTATTTCAAATTGCAGATGCACTCGAAACATCTGTACCAAAACTACTGAATATGGAAGACGGTGGCATTTCCAATAGTTTCAATAATATTCAGGAACACGCCTCGGTACAAGGTATTGGCAATACCCGTATGGAAGCCGACCGCGAATGGATGCAAGAAGTAAGCAAGCGGTTTGCTTTTTTTGAAGATTTGGTGCTGTCGCTGCGAAAAGAGGCGGATATGCTTCGACACCCCCAAAACCCCTCACTGCCAATCGAGTAACGGACTTTAACAGCCAAGTCTGCGCCCGTAATGGGCGCACCCAAAAAAAAGGCGACACACCATCGTGCACCGCCTCTTTTTATTTAACAAAATCCATTCAAATGAGGAATTATCTATGACGCTAGTGGGAGTGTATTAAGATCCCTAAAGAGTATTTTTTTTCTATTGAAGTACAGTATGTTTTCGCGTTTGAGTTGATTAAGTACCGCAGTCACCATTTGGCGGCTTGTACCAGTCACATCTGCGATATCTTGATGGGTCATATTATGCTTGACCAATGTTTCTGTACCAACGAGTCGTCCTTGTTCAATTCCCATTTGGTGCAAGTATTCTAAGATTCGGCTTTTAGAATCCTTGAGTACTACGCGCTCCAACTGGTGTTCGGTATAGCGCAATCGGTCACCTAGGAAATGGAGTAACGATTGTGCAAAAGCAAAGTTTTTACTGGAAATAGTGATTAAGGTTTGAGCGTCCAACTCAATAATTTCGGTATTTTCTTCCATGGCGTAAGCATAATCGCGACGCAACAGTTCACCTGTGAGGAAAGATTCGCCAAATAAAATACCCGGTCGCACCATATACTTAATGATATCCTTTTTTTCAGAGTGGATCGTCACTTTTACAGAGCCTCTTGTAATGGTGTAGGCTTTGTTAGCATTGTGGCCGGGTTCGTAAATGGCATCATTTTTACCAAAAATAAAAACCGAAGATGTTTGGTTTAAGAGTATTTTTTCCTCTTTTGTTAAAATAGAAAACAACATGTTATTTTCTATAGAGGGCAATGGAGATTTACTAATAGTCATAAGAATTATACGAATAGTCGATTAAATTAAATTATAAGGATTAAAAACAAAGATTTTACCCCTTGAAGACAATTATTCTTTAGAAATCCCCTAGTAAAAATAAAAAAAAATACGACCTTTGCATATAGGTATGAAAGAAACTGATTTACTCTCCGATGAAATACTGGCAAAACGCTTAACGTTAGGTGACTTGCCTGCGTTTGACTTGATTTTCAAACGGCACTATAAGATGGTGATAAATGTCATTTACAAATATATAGACGATGCTGCCTACTCCGAAGATATAGCACAAGCAGTCTTTGTAAAATTGTGGAACAACCACAGCAAATTGGATATCCATACTTCTTTGTCATCGTATTTACGCAGAGCGGGTATTAATGGAGCGCTGAATTATATCAGCACAAAAAAAAGGTTTATTTTTAGTGAACCTGATAATTGGGAAACCGAATTGCTCGACACTTCCGCGGAGGACAAAGAGCAAATACAAGAAAAAGATCAACTGGAACTACAATTACATGAAGCCATCAATCAACTTCCTGAAAAATGTAGAATTGTTTTTACACTGAATCGGTTTGATGGGTTTTCGCACAAAGAAATCGCAGAAAAACTGGATATCACCCCAAAAACTATCGAAAACCACATGAGTAAAGCATTAAGACTGATTAAAGAAGCAATGCTGCGTAGTTCCAATGCTTTGATACTTCTCTTATTAGTCATAAAAAAATTCATTTAGGCAATAGGGGATTTTTTTCCCTATCCTGTCTTTAAAGGGTAACTTATTAATTATGCAATATCAAGTATTCATTTCGCTCCTTGTAAAACGCTTCAACGGTGATATCACTGTGGAAGAGTTGGCACATTTGAATGAATGGCTGGAAGCAGATCAAGAACATCGTCAAATCGCGGCATCTTACCAATTTATTTGGGATAATGCTAAAGATTTGAGTCCAAGGGAAGAACTTAACCCCGATGTAGATGCTGCTTTTGATAAAGTAATGCTCCAAATTAAAACAACAGCAAGCCAACCCAAAAGTGGTTTTAGTTTTTCTTATGGCCAAATGGCGCGTATGGCAGCAACAGTTACTCTACTAATTTGTGCTGTTTGGGGTTACAACAATTGGAAAACACCCAAAGTCGCAGAAACTACGATAAGCGCAGAGCAATTGGACAAAAAAGAAGTTACATTATCAGATGGTACTAAGGTTTGGCTCAGAAAAGGCAGCCAAATTACGTACCCTCAAACTTTTGCCAATGATTTACGCTGTGTTACTTTAGATGGAGAAGCATACTTTGAGGTAACTCCTGATACACAACGCCATTTTTGTGTAACAACAAAAACAGGTGAACGATTTGAAGTACTCGGCACCAGTTTTAACATAAAACAAAGCGAAACTGGCACTTCGTTGCTTGTAAAAACAGGTAAAGTTCGATTTGATTTGGACGGTTCTAAGAATGGTCACGTTGTAGCAGCAGGTAAAAATGCGTTCCACGAAAAATCATCTAATAATATATCCGTAAGTCCTGCTCGATCTTTTAACGAAATGGCATGGCAATCTGGTCATTTAGAATTTATTAATGTACCATTGAAGCAAGTCATTGCTGATTTTGAATCCTATTTTAATATTAAGATTCAACTTGAAAATCAACAATTACTTCAATGTGAATATACATCACCTAAGGTCTCAAACGATATAAAACAAGCCTTGGCTAGTTTTTGCGATACTTATCATCTGCAACTTATTAATCCCGCTCCCAATCAATATCTGTTGAAAGGTGGCACTTGTCTATAAAAGCGTGTAACACTACTACCAAATTTTCTTTTATTACTGTCATGAGCCGCTCCGAATGATTTCGGGGCGGCTTTTTTTTGTACTTACACGAAAAAACAGGTTTTATTGAACGATTCTAAAGCCTTCATCGCTTTCCTGCAAGATGCCTTCTTCGCAAAGATAACTTAATGCGGCAGTCACTGTTTCGTGTTTTTTAGGAGAAAAAGCCTTTAGTATTTCTTCAAATGGCAATGGCTCTACTTTGAGTAAATCTGTAATTTTTCTTTGATAGGCTTGGAGTGTTTCCTCATTGAGGTCTGCTTCGTTACGCCCAGTACATACATCACAAATACCACATTTTTCGGAGCGCATTTCTCCAAAATAGGCGAGTAACTGCCTACTTCGGCATTGCTTACGCTCGGCATAGAGTATGGAAGATTCTACTCGTTTATAGGCATTTTCTCGTCTAAAATTAAATTTTTCTAAGTCAATACTCAAATTCTCAGCCGCTACCCGCTCGCGAAAGAAAGTAACCTGTGGCTTTTCATTGCGCGGGTAGTAATCCAGTATATTTTCTTTTTCAGCATGATGGATTACCTTTAGTACGTTTTCTAGGGGCGTTTTTAGCAAATTGGCAATAGTCCCTTCACTAATTTCGATAAAATCATGTTGGATACCGGGATATTGCCGGAGCAAAACTTTAATGACCGCATCTGCTTGCTTATTCCGAATTTGGTAATCATATAACGTTTCACGATTACATTTAATAAATAGTTTAGATGCCGTAGCGGCTGCATCTGTTTGCGCAATCCAACCTTCCTGTTCTAACAATCGCAATGCAGCATGGGTTACAGGTTGCTCCAGTTTGTAGGTGTGACAAAATTGTTGGAAATCAAAATTGACACTCTCCCCTACCCCACTTCCAATAGCAATTTGCGAATAACTGCCTAATGCTTGGTATATACGTCTAATTAGATCAAATGGTGGATACGAGGCTTCAAAAAATTTGCGCAACTGGTCGGCATCCGTTTCAGCGTATAGCAGTACGGCATACGATTTTTTACCATCGCGTCCGCCACGTCCTGCTTCTTGGAAATAAGCCTCCAAACTATCGGGTAAAGTGAGGTGTACAACCAATCGTACATCTGGTTTATCAATACCCATTCCAAAGGCATTGGTACACACCATAATACGCGGATTGCCTTTGATCCAAGCCTCTTGTTTTTTATTTCGGTCTTCAAGGCTCAGTCCTGCGTGGTAAAAATCGGAGGAAATTCCTTTTTTTCGAAGCAAGTCCGATATTTTTTGGGTATCGCCCCTACTTCGCATATAGATAATACCCGAACCGGGTACTTTTTGAAGAATATCAATTAGTTTATCGTATTTTTTAGTTTCGTATAAAACAGAGTAGGATAAGTTGTCGCGGAAAAAACTTTGTTGAAAAACTTTTTGGTTTTTGAAATCTAACTTGTCCTGTATATCTTGTGCTACAGTTGGCGTTGCGGTAGCGGTAAGGGCAAGTACTGGCACACCGGGCAGCAATGCTCTAATTTCGGCAATTTGGAGATAAGGAGGCCTAAAATCATACCCCCATTGGCTGATACAATGCGCTTCATCAATGGCTATTAAATTGACATTCATGCGCAACAGGCGGGCTTGTGCCAAGTCTGTTTTCAGGCGTTCAGGACTCATATAGAGCAGTTTATAAGCCCCTTGGCAAGCATTTTCAAAAACAATATCAATTTCCTGCTTGCGCATACCCGAAAAAATAGCCACTGCCGGAATCCCTCTTCTCTTGAGGTTATACACTTGGTCTTTCATCAGGGCGATCAACGGCGAAACAACGATCGTTATACCTTCTTTACAAAGGGCTGGGACTTGAAAACACAACGATTTACCGCCGCCAGTAGGCAACAAAGCAAGGGTATCCGTGCCATCCAATACAGATTGGATTATGTCTTCCTGCATGGGCCGGAAATTGGCATAGCCCCAATATTGTTGTAAAATGTCGCGGGGTTGGGCTGTCACGTTTTTTTTGTCCTAAGAGTGCTTATTTATGACCTGCAAACATAGTTAACATTTAAGAAGAAGGTAAGTTTTTTTATTTGGGTCATTATTTTTAACGAAAATGGCTTACAGCAGTACACTTTTTCTTTAGCAAGAAAGTAATGGCCACTCACAAATTTCAAAAAGTTGAAATTTTATGCAAATAGCCTACTTCTTACTTTTTTTAGCGAAAAAAAAAAGTAGGCAAAAAAGGCTTCGGCTGACGAAAAATGCTGCGTCTTTGCTTTCGAGTTACGGCGGCGCCAAAAAAAACTCGCCGCACAGTTGAGCGGGGAATGCGTCCCTCCAATTCTGTTTGGCTCAAACACTTTTTGGCTTCATCCGCCTCTACTTTCATGCTGAGCCTAGTCGAAGTACGAGCAAAAGCGGCATACTTCGGCAGGCTCAGCATAAATTTTTCTAAGGCCGGTCTT
>JAYUKX010000086.1:0-13454 GCA_043764095.1 Chitinophagales bacterium | reverse complement strand
TTTTCTGCGCGAATAGCCTACCTATTTAAGTAGAAAAAGAGGAAATATGAGGGCAAAAGATGTGCATCAATCTGTACCTTTATTTCGACACCATTCCTAAGGCTGTATTATAAGTACTTTAACATTAAAAATTATTTAATTCTACATGTTAAAGTACTTATGATACCGGCTAAACCGCTTTATTTTGCTTATCCTCTATTTCAATGCGGTTCAACAACTCCGAAACGCGGTACATTTCGTCCACTGTATCATCGAGGTGAAAATGTAGTTCGGGCATGCGCCGCATTTGTTTACCAACTTTTTTGATGAGGGCTTGGTGCAATCTTTGATAATTGTCCTCTATTTCAAGAATTACTTCTTGTTTCAATTCCGTACCATAGATGCTGATAAAAATATTAGCAATGAGCAAATCGGGTGTCATGCGGATATTTGCCACAGTCACTAATTTATCACGGCCATAGATATTACTGCCTTCCTCTGTCAAAATCATGCTGAAATACCGACGCAGCAATTCGCCTACCTGTTTCTGTCTTTTACTTTCCATAATTATAATATTGACTGCACGCCGCAAAGATAGGGCTATTTCTTCGATGTTTATGCACCTTTTTCAATGCTATTGTATAAATTACGCATTGATGAATACACTTTGGGGTACCTATTGACCAAACAAAAATTGCTTTGAAACAGTTCCGAAGCAAGGCTCCACATTTTTTTTGGTTTTTTTTTTAAAAAGTTTGGTTAGGTAAATAAAATGAACGTACCTTTGCCCCGCTTTTAAGGAAGCCTCGTTGAAAAACGGGACTGATCTCGTAGCTCAGCTGGTAGAGCACTTGACTTTTAATCAAGTGGTCCTGGGTTCGAATCCCAGCGGGGTCACATACATTATCAACGACTTATACGGTTCTCCGTGTAGGTCGTTTTTGGTTTAAGGCTGTTCTATTTAGCAGATAAAATTCCAAAAATAGTTATTTTACAGGTACAATTGCAGGTTTTACCAAATAAACAATACTTTTGTTCTATACGTTCAAAACAACTAACGAATAATGGATATATCCAACCAAGTATTCAAAATTTCGGGAGAGAAGGCAAGGAGCCTTGTTGTAGCCGAAAATGCACTTCAAATAATGAGTAGAGCCTACAACGACATTAATAGTTTCAACGAAGCATGGAACAAAAAAATAACCTTAGTTGCTAAAGCCGAAATTAAATACGATACGATTAAGAGTATTACGCTGGAAGATGGGCAAGGCGACATTGTAGTAACATACAAGGAAACAGATAATTCCGACAGCGAGCGCAAGTTTAGGTTTGACAATCATCCCTGTGGTTTGGAGGATTTTTATGCGTTCTTCCAACAAGAAAAAGGATATATCCGCACCGAAGAAAACGTACCACCTATGAAAGCTATCGCTCCTTCACTGTTGGGCTTGATCCTTACAATAGTTATTACGGGGTATGGTTATTCTAAAGCGGCAAGTATGGAAGCGGGTACTTATGCGGCCAATGAAGGTAAATCCAGAGGTTCAAAAAGAGGGCGTTTCTTTGATTCTATTTTTGGAATGCTAGGGACCAAAGGGGTTTTGTTTCTCGGTACTGCTATTGCTACCTATTTTGGTTTTACTATGTGGAATAAGTATAAAAATCCACCAGTGCAGATCAAATTGAGCAATCCGAATTAAGGCGATACTGTTTTAGTATAATAAAAAAAGAGGTCAAAACTGGACAATGTATAGTTTTGACCTCTCTAATATATATCCTTACTGCTCTACATCACAATATTCACAATCTTCCCCGGTACTACAATTAATTTTTTTACTGCAGCACCCGCCAAATTGCGCTGTACAAACTCCTGTGCCAATACCATTTGCTCAATATCTGCATTGGATGTACCTACTGGCACTTCCACATTTCCACGGTGCTTACCATTGATCTGTACTGGATAAACGATCGAATCCGTTTCCAAATAGGCTGCGTTTAGTTGCGGCCAAGTTGCATCACAAACGGTCGTTGTGTAACCAAATCCACGCCAAAGTTCCTCCGCAATATGCGGCGCAAAAGGCGCGATCAAAACCACGGCTTGCTCCAAAATAGCGCGTTTATTACACTTAAGCGCGCGCAGTTCATTGGTTAATATCATAAAATGGCTCACGCAAGTATTCAGCGAAAAACGATCAATATCGTCCGAAACTTTCTTGATTGCAAGGTGTAACTGGCGCAATTCATCCTTAGTTGGTTCAGCATCTACCACATTCCAGCCTTTTTCGTTGTAAAACAGGTCGTGGAATTTACGCAAAAATCCCGCTACACCCGAAATACCATTGGTGTTCCAAGGTTTTGCAACTTCAATAGGGCCGATAAACATTTCATACATACGGTAGCAATCCGCGCCATATCGTTCAATAACATGGTCGGGATTCACCACATTGAACTTAGTTTTTGACATTTTTTCAACCTCTGCGCTACAGGTGAATTTACCCTCGGCATCCACCTTAAAACTGGCACCATCAAACATGCGTACGTCTTTAGCCAGGTTCAGATCAAGTATATCATTCTCCACTAAATTTACATCCACATGGAGTGCCGAACAAGCCTCATCCGAATATTTATGCACCAAATTATGCGAAATAAACAAGACTTGCGACTTTGGTTTAGTGCCATCCATGATAAATGATTCCCTGCTTTGCAAAGCTGCACGGATTTTTGCTGCCACGATTTCCGGCTGATTAATGGTATCCGATATTTCTTCGTTGGATAAGATCAATAAGCGTTTACCATCTACTGCTGCTGCCTGCCGGATACGTTCTATTTTTTCTTCTTGTTTATACGAGGTTACTTCTATCACCAAATCATTGCTGGCAAAAGCGTAATCGTAATTCATTTCCTCTTCAAACCCAGGTTCATACATTTTGATTGGGTCAGTATCGCTCAATAAAGGTTGTAATACTTTTATCCAAAGGTATTCCTCAAAGAAGCGTTCTTTGGCGCGGAACACAAAATTAGAACGACCTTGGATCATACCTTGGTTGACCAATTTTTTAGCGTATTCCGCATGAGGCACCAAGCCTAGATCATACATAAATTGATTCCAAAAACGGCTGTATAACAAGTGTCCTACCGCATGCTCGGAGCCACCAATATAAAAATCGACTTGTTGCCAGTAGTCTATGGCCTCTTTACTTGCAAATACACTATCGTTATTGGGATCCATATATCGGTAAAAATACCACGATGAACCCGCCCAACCGGGCATAGTATTTAATTCGTACTCGTATTGATGACCATCTGGAGCGGTATAACGCCAGTTTTCTGCATTGCCCAATGGCGGTTCGCCCGTTTCGGTAGGCAAATACTTATCTACTTCTGGCAACGTGATCGGAAGGTCTTTTTCTTCTACCAAATAGGGCAAATCGTTTTTCCAATACACCGGAACTGGTTCACCCCAATAGCGCTGGCGGCTGAATACCGCATTGCGCAATTTATATTGAATTTTACCTGCTCCCAATTTTTGCGCTTCCAGCCATTGGATCAATGTGGCAGTGCCGGTTTTGTAATCCATGCCATTAATCATCCCAGAATTGACATAACGGCCTTCTTTTGTAGCATCTGCTTCCGTATCAATGCCTTTTTGAGCATCGAGGATAGGAATAATGGGCAAATGAAAATGCTTCGCAAAATTCCAGTCGCGTTGGTCACCCGAAGGTACGCCCATCACTGCGCCTGTTCCATACCCAGCCAATACATAATCTGCGATATAAATAGGTACTTTTTCGTCGTTAAAAGGGTTTATCGCGTATGCACCTGTGAAAGCACCACTTACTTTTTTGCCCTCCTGCATCCGCTCTACATCGCTGCGACTGCCGGCCCATTTGATATAAGAATCTATTTCGTTTTTTTGTGCCGTAGTTGTAATTTCGTGTACTAATTCGTGTTCTGGTGCCAAAACCATAAAAGAAACACCATAAATCGTATCAACACGGGTAGTAAACACTTCAATATGTGTACTAGAGTGGCCATCTACCGCAAATTTGACGGAAGCACCTTGTGAGCGACCAATCCAATTGCGCTGTTGCTCTTTGATCGAGTCGGGCCAATCAATGGTATCCAAACCGTTAATCAACCGGTCGCAATAGGCTGTAATACGCATACTCCATTGCTTCATGCGTTTGCGCTCTACTGGGAAACCGCCGCGCTCACTCACGCCGTCTTTAATTTCGTCGTTCGATAACACTGAACCAAGCCCCGGACACCAGTTCACATACGATTCTTCGGGGAAAGTAAGGCGATAGCGGAGCAACATTGTTTGCTGCTCGTACTCGCTCATGGCTGCCCATTCGGCCGCTGTAAAATCGGGTGTTTCATCGTCGCAAGCCGCTAGTATCCCTTTGTTGCCATTGGCCTCAAAATGAGCGACTAAACCACTAATGGGCAATGCTTTATCCGCATTTTTATCAAAATAGTGGTTAAACAATTGCATAAAAATCCACTGTGTCCACTTATAGTAGTTGGGTTCGCTGGTACGCACCTCGCGGCTCCAGTCGAACGACAAAGCAAGATTTTCCAATTGTTCGCGGTAACGGATCAGGTTCTTTTCTGTGCTGTCTCGTGGGTGTATTCCTGTCGAGATGGCGTACTGCTCGGCGGGCAAGCCAAACGAGTCGTAACCCATAGGATGGAGTACGTTAAAGCCTTGTAAACGTTTGAAGCGCGCCACAATATCGGAGGCGATATAGCCTAGTGGGTGCCCCACATGTAATCCTGCTCCCGATGGATACGGGAACATATCAAGGATATAATATTTAGGTTTGGTGTTGCCGTTTGCTACTTCATAGGTTTTGTTATCCTTCCACCATTGTAGCCACTTTTTTTCGATCGATCGCGGTGTATATTCCATAAGAGGGCGCAAAAGTACGAAAATTTTAGATTTATTTGATTTTTCTGAGGGATGATTAGGTAGGAGAAAAACAATAAAAAATATATTATTACCCGTTTCCTGTGGATCTAATGGAGGGAGATACCGCTCCTCGATTAGATCCACAGTAGAAAGCACCGATCATTCCTTACTTTTTTACGTATGGAAACCGGCGCACAATCCGTCGGTTAATTTGCTCAATTGCTTCGTTGGCAGGGCGCGACCAGTCCACCCGCAATTCATCGCGACCCGAAAACAGGTTTTCGCCAGTACTAGCGGCAATAATATTGGAAGTGACTTCTACTTCGTTGGTTCGGGTGCACGCAGTAGAGAAAATAGCGACTAAAAGGGTCAGCCCGGCAATTTTGATTGCTTTTTGCATCATATATTTGTAGTTTAAGAAATAAAATAAAGGTGCAATATTCCGGCAAAGTTGATAAATATCCAAATCCGACGGGTATTAAAAAAGCGCGCTTATCCCTTTCGGGATAAGCACGCTTTTTTAATATTTATAAGAGGTAATGATAAAAACTATCTTCTACGTTTGTGGTCTGGTTTGCCGCCCCATTTCGAGCCTTTATCGCGATCACCGCCGCCGCTGCTTTTGCCAAATTTCCGATCACGGTCACCACCGCCACCACCACCGCCGGAGCGGGCAGAAGCCTCGTCCACGCGTACGCGACGGCCATTAATCGTAAATTCTTCTAAGCCAAAACGAACCGTTTGCACGAAATCTTGACCAATATCGAAGTGCATATAAGCGCGGTTGACATCTATTGTACCGATAGCAGAGCCTGGTACTTTAAATTCGCCGGTAAGCAAACTAAGGAATTCTTTTTTGGTAACACCGTCCATATCGCCGATATTGGCAAACAAACGTACCAATCCACTGCGTTCGCGGTCGCGGGCAAAACCATCTCCGCCGGCTTCACCTTCGCGGCGTTTACCCGATTTTGCTCCGATATTAATATCGCGTGCGCTGCGGTAATAAGCCAAGAAACGGTTGAATTCAACACTCGCAAAACGCTTAATGAGTTCTTCCTTAGAAAGATCTTTGAGTTCTTCGTAGATCTTAGGCATATAAGGCTCAATTTCTGCTTCGCTCACTTCTTGGGTATGAATACCATGAATGATATGGAACAGTTGCTTTTCGCATACTTCTACACCCGTTGGGATCGGCAAGCGCTCAAAATTTGCTTTCGTTTTGCGCGCAATCTGCATGATTTTCTCCTCGAACTTAGGCGTAACGATGCTGATACTGATACCTGTATTACCGGCACGGCCAGTACGGCCAGAGCGGTGGGTATAGATTTCAGGTTCATCGGGCATACCGTAGTTGATAACGTGGCTAATTTCGCTCACGTCGATACCACGTGCTGCCACGTCGGTTGCGATCAAGAGTTGTAGGTTGCGTTCGCGGAAACGGTTCATGACGCGGTCGCGGTCGCTTTGCGCCAAATCACCGTGCAACGCATCGGCATTATAACCATCGCGGATCATCTGTTCGGCTACTTCCTTGGTATCGTTTTTGGTACGGCAGAAAATAAGTCCATAGATACCCGGATTAGCATCTACTACGCGTTTGAGGGCATCATAGCGGTCATCGGCGCGGCAGAGATAATATTGGTGGCTAATGTTTTGGTTGGTTTCATTGCGACCACCAATACGGATTTCCTCTGGTTTGTTCATATAACTGCTCGCGATACGACGCACCTCATCGGGCATAGTAGCGGAGAACAACCAAATAGATTTGCGATCGGTAGCGGCACCAAGGATCGTATCGAGCGATTCCTGAAAGCCCATATTGAGCATTTCGTCGGCTTCGTCGAGTACAATACGAGCAACATTTTCCAATTTTGCTGCGCGGCGTTCGATCAAATCGACCAATCGGCCTGGCGTAGCGACAATAATTTGTGCACCGGCCTTGATCTGTGCGATTTGGCCTGTAATACCTGCGCCACCGTAAACGGCAACTACTTTGTATTGGTGTGCGAATTTAGAATAATTGACCAAATCACTGGCTACCTGAACGCACAGTTCGCGGGTAGGACATAGGATAAGCCCTTGAATGCCTTTAGCATTTGGGTCAATACGTTGTAAGAGGGGCAAGCCAAAAGCGGCTGTTTTGCCGGTACCTGTCTGGGCAAGAGCGATCAAATCATGATCGCCTTCCAATGCACGAGGAATAACTTGTTCTTGGACAGGTGTAGGTGTTTCAAAGCCAAGGCTAGAAATACCTTTGAGGAGTTCGGGGTTGAGCCCCAAATCTTGAAAAGTGGACATTAAAAAAGGAGTGCCACGGAGTGGCGATGGGCTAATGTCGGGTGACGGCACTAACTTTATGAAAAGAGTGCCATAGCGCCATATAAGGGGACAAAACGTTGAAAAATGATGCTCTCAAAATCCAACTCTACCTATAAGTGCGCTTAGGCACGAAAAATACTACCGGACGGGCAGAAAAAAGCGAGGAGCGTGCCAAAGGTGGTTTAAACCCTTAAAGACAAGCACCTCGCTTTGGTTGCAATGGTATGAAATAAAAATTATTTCACGTCAGCAAAGAAATCCTTCACCTTATCCTTGTGAACGATTTGCTGCTTATATGTATAGCGACCAGTAACTGGGTCTTTAACAGCCTTAATCACCTTAACGTGATCCTTACCAGAACCTGCATTAGCAGCACGTTGGGCAACACGGGCGTTTTTAGAAACTTTCTTTGCCATGAAGCAGAGTAATTATGTGTTATAAAAAATACAATCGCAGCACAATCGCCACGAATGGAGTATTACTTAATTTCGCGGTGAACAGTATATCTGCGCATGATAGAGTTGTACTTTTTCAACTCAAGACGCTCAGTTGTGTTCTTACGGTTCTTTTGTGTCACGTAACGTGAAGTACCAGGCAAACCACTGGTTTTGTGCTCGGTGCATTCCAAAATAATTTGGATACGGTTACCTTTACTTTTCTTAGCCATACTAGTAGTGTATGTAAATGTTATTGAATCAGGACAAAATTATTATAAAACAGCGGCTATTAACTAGCCTGGCTCTGAATTAAAAACGATTTCGCCTTTCTTTTCTAATTTTTTAATAAACGTATAAATACCCAATTTGCTGATGGTGCGGATCGCCGCAGCACTCACTTTAAGGGTAATCCATTCGCCTGTTTCAGGAATGAAAAAACGCTTAACGTGCAAATTTGGGAGGAAACGGCGCTTCGTCTTTCTGTTAGAGTGCGAAACGTGATTACCTGTGATCGGCTTTTTACCCGTCAAATCACATACTTTTGCCATGATTCAAAACTATTTGAATGTCAATTTGATAATACTTGTTAAAAAAACCTAACAGTGCTCCTGAATTACTGAACCTCAAGCCACTAACCGCCAACATTGTTAAGTATAAAAATGAAGTGTGCAAACTTTTAACGGTTTACACACCTCGTAATTTGGTGACTCCGAGAGGACTCGAACCTCTAACCTTCTGATCCGTAGTCAGATGCTCTATCCATTGAGCCACGGAGCCAATCCTTAATTTCGGGACGCAAAGGTAAATACTTTGGCTCGAAACTACCAAATACTTTTTTAAATTTTTATAAATTTTTTCGTGATTTGCTTTTTACCCTGTTCTAACACTAAAATATACATGCCCTGTGGCCAGTTGGATACGTCCAAATTTTTGATTTTAGCCTCAAATGCTGGCGGCGCAAATGCCTCATCATAAACTTGTTGCCCTATCATATTAAACACCCTAAATGCGTATTTCTTTTCATAATCGGGGGTTTGGTAGCGTATTTGCAATTGAGTGCTTACTGGGTTGGGGCGTATTTCCGAAATTTCCAGATCACCGGTAGTACCTGAGCAGAGTTCCATAATATCTTGAATCACCAAGTCCACATCCAAACGGCCACCTTGGGTCGTTATCCCCGCTAATGTTGACTCTTCGCGGAGATTATGAAAAATAGCATCACGTACGCGGCGCACACACGTGGCTGGGCTGGTGAGCGCGTCGGCGACATAACCTACGCATTTAACGCTATAAATCAAACCAACAGCTCCCGAAGTATGTGGGCATGATGCGGATGTACCACCAAAAGGCCCGTGCCAAGTGGTATCGCTTTGGTTGATGATCCTATTTACGGCGGTAAATGTACCAGTTCCAGGCGAACCAATATCAATAGAGGTAGCACCAAAGCCAGCACCGCTTACTTTTTTGCCATTGGCAGCATCTATATTGGTAACTGTGAGTAGAAATTCGCTATTACATGTCGTGGGCATATCTCCATATGTATCCACATCTATATTGGCGTTGGCGGTAGCAGCCACATTGAGTACGCCCAATACGCCCAGCGAATCATATACCATGCACCAAAGCGGATAATCGGCTGCTCGTGCGTTATCGATACCAAAAGAAGCATTAGTGGCCACTACAAAAGCACCTTCTTTACCCTTGCTGGCATTGTATCGGCGGCGCATGTCACCTACATAGTTATAAGCAGCAATAATTTCACTTTCCAATACTACATTCACAATAGGAAGGACTTTTACATTCCAGTTGACACCTGTTACACCAAACTCTTCGTTGCCCCGTGCACCCACAATACCACAAACAGAGGTACCATGACTGCTTCCGTTGCCATTGCCCGAACCTTTGCCCGCTCCTGCGTCCCAGCCTGTATAGTCGTCGATATAGCCGTTATTATCGTCGTCTTTATTGTTGTTTGGAATTTCTTTATAGTTGCGCCAAAGGTTAGCGACCAAATCGGGATGTTCTTTTTGCATGCCTTTTTCTAGTACGGCTACCACGATACTATCGCCCGATTGAGTAAGGCCGCCAGTAGTATTTTCCCAAGCACGGGTAAGACCAATTAGGTTCATGTCGCGCTGCTGTATCCAAAACGGGTCATTTGGAGTAATACTGCGTTCTTCTGTATTGTGGTCCCATTGAGCAACGGTAATGCTAGGCATACGATTGACCAGACGCAGTATTTCGTCTTCACGTCCTAAGCAAGTGGCTGCATCCAAAGATACTTTATAAATCTGCCAACTTTCGGATAACGTGCGGGTTTGCTTAATACTTGTAAATGTTGTACGCGCTATTTGAGGTACAACGGCCTCCAAACTGGCATTGGTTTCTAATTTGATGAGTAATTCACCGGGGATTGCCTGTGCATAAGCGTAGGCGGTAAGTGCAATGACGCACAAAATGGAAAGGATCGTTCTTTTCATAGACTTTAATATTTTACTTGAATGATAGATGTTTTACAAACCTACATGAAATATTATGATTTGTAATGTAAAAAATTGAACTGCAAAATTAAGGAATCTTGATGAATTTTTAATACATTAACATATTGTATTTTTAATCGGACAAAAAACGCACTTGGAACAACTCCTTTTATTTAAGGATTGTATGCCTTGAGTACGTGAAAACATTGCTCAATTTGTGCAAAAACGAACAATGCCGTCCGAAAACGCACACCAGTTTCACAGAAAATGCTTTCATTTGCAGTGTATTAGCCAAAGGCATTGTCTTTGCTGTATTTAAACGATATGCACGAAGCAAGTATTCTAATTGCAGACGATAATCCCGGTGTACTCAGTGCTGGGAAACTTTTTTTGAAACGCCATTTCTCCTTGGTAGAAACCACGCGTGAACCCGATACCATACCCACACTGCTCCGCGGCCAACGCTACGATGTGGTGTTGCTGGATATGAATTTCAACCGTACCAAAAACACGGGCGAAGAGGGTTTATATTGGCTCACAAAAATCCGGGAAATCGATCCATCGGTGGTAGTGGTGCTCATTACCGCTTATGGTGATGTAGAACTCGCGGTACAGGCCATCCGAAAGGGTGCTGCCGATTTTGTACTCAAGCCTTGGGACAATGAAAAGTTGCTGGCTACACTATTGGCCGCACTACGACTAAAGGTTACTCAAGACGAGGCGGATTCATTAAAAACCAAACAAACAGGGCGCAACCTCGCAGGAGCAAGGGATTTACCCGAAATGATTTGGCGCAGCCGATCTATGCAGCAAGTCATGGATACCATTGGCCGAGTGGCCGAAACCGACGCTAATGTCCTTATTCTAGGCGAAAACGGTACAGGTAAAGACCTGATTGCGCAGGCAATTCATGTGCAATCGGACCGAAGTAGTGAAAATTTTGTAAAAGTAGATTTGGGTGCGCTCACAGAATCGCTGTTTGAAAGTGAACTCTTTGGCCACGTAAAGGGTGCATTTACCGATGCTAGAGAAGACCGCCCCGGCCGTTTTGAAGCAGCCAATGGAGGTGTTATTTTCTTAGACGAAATTGGGAATATGCCCCTTCCGCTGCAATCGAAACTACTGACGGTGCTTCAAAACCGCACCATTACCCGTGTAGGTGCCAACCGCAGCCGCGATATTGATGTACGGGTAATTGCAGCCACAAACCAAGACTTGTACGAGATGGTAAAAAACCGGACGTTCCGCCAAGATTTGATGTACAGGATCAATACGATTGAGATACAAATACCAGCTTTGCGCGAGCGAACGGAAGATATTGAACCTTTGGCAACGCATTTTGCCACACAATTTGCCCAAAAATACAAGCGCAATGTACGCGGACTGAGTGCGGGTTTGCTCAAAGAAATGGAGCGCTACCCTTGGCCCGGCAATATTCGTGAATTGCGCCATGCCGTGGAACGCGCCGTTATCATGTCGCAGGGTGACACCTTGAGTATTGCTGATTTCTTTTTCCGCGAAAATGCCGATTATGCAGGAGGTGACTTGCCGCTGATGAACCTGGAGGAAATGGAAAAGCAATTGATCGTAAAAGCCCTCAATAAACACTATGGCAATATTACGGAAGCGGCCAAAGAACTCGGATTAACCCGTGCTTCGCTCTACCGCCGCCTCGAAAAACACAAACTCTAACCGTGAAACAATTACCATTTACGGAATCCTTCGCTTTTAATATTGCCTTTCGCGTATTGGCGATAGTAGTTATTATTACTGGCGGATCGGCTTGGGTGCTTCAGCATCCGGAAGCACCAAAAGCATGGATTTGGATACTATCCGGATTGTGTACCACTTTCGTGGCTTGGAATCTATATCGGTATGTGAGCGATACGAACCGACGATTGACCCGTTTTTTGGAAAGTGTGCGGTATTCCGATTTTGCGGTGCGTTTTTCCTCCGGTGAAGAGAAAAGCGCCTCTTTTTCGCAAATGAACCACCAATTTAACGAAGTATTGGAGGCTTTTCGCCAAACGCGCGCTGAAAAAGAAGCCAATCTTTTGTTTATGAACGCCATTGTGCAGCACTTGAGCGCGGGTATTTTGGCATTTGATGCGCAAGATGCCTTGCTGATTTCCAATAATTCGGCATTTCAATTACTTGGTGTTTATCGGTTTAGCCATTTAAAAGAATTACCTAGTATGCACCGCGATTTGGTGGCTTTTTTGGGCAATTTGAAAGCAAAAGGTAAGATGTTGTACCAACCCGAATTGAGCAGACAAATTTCCGTTCAAGGTGTAGCACTCAACCTGCAAGGCCGCAATGTACGCCTCATTACCCTACAAAATATCCACAACGAACTCCAAATCAAGGAGGTAGATGCTTGGCGCGATCTTACCCGTGTACTTCGCCACGAAATTATGAATTCAGTTACGCCTATTGTTACCTTAGTGGAAACGATGAAAGAGATCGTGAGTGTCGATCTCAAGCCCAGTGAAGCAACCGCTGATTTGGAAGAAGCCTTGGATGTGGTGGCATCGCGAAGTAGGAGTTTGATGGATTTTGTGGAGGCGTATCGTACATTTAGTTCAATTCCAAAACCAAGAATGGAGACCATCACGGTACGAAAACTGATTGATAATATAACGGCACTGGTGTCTTCCGATCTTAAACAGCATCAAGTATTATTGGAGCAGCAATACGAAGGCAATGCAGACATGATTATGCAGGCTGATCCCGGTCAAATTGAAATGGTGTTAATCAATTTGGTAAAAAATGCCAAAGAAGCCTTGCTGGGCGATCCAGCAACGACCAAACCGCGTATTCTCCTCAAAATGGGTACAGATGCTAAAGGTAGTCCGTATATTGTGGTCGAAGACAATGGCCCCGGTATTACACCCGATTTAATGCAAGAGATTTTTATTCCATTTTTTACAACAAAACAGACGGGAACGGGTGTTGGTTTGAGTATTTCAAAGCAAATTATGCAATTGCATGGCGGCGATTTGAGGGTGAGTTCTGTTTTGGGAAAAGGTACGCAGTTTGTGCTGGGGTTTTAATGTGCCAAAGTAGAACTAATCTCATAGCCCCCAAACCCGTTATCAATTAACGGTTTATGATCTTTTAGGTCGTCAAATTTTGCAGACGATCACAGCCGTACACTTCTTCTCTTGAGAAAAATCATGTACACTTGCAAATCTCAAAAATTTGAAAATTTGTGAAAAATGGCTGCTTCTTACTTTTTTTAGCGAAAAAAAGTAAGCAAAAAACGCTTCGGCTGACGAAAAATGCCGTGCTTTTGCTTCCTCGCTCCGGCGGCGCCAAAAAAAA
>JAYUKX010000085.1:0-50137 GCA_043764095.1 Chitinophagales bacterium | reverse complement strand
TAATAGCAAACCCAATATATGATGTCGTATTCAAGTATCTTTTAGAAGATATAGAAATAGCGAGGGAACTACTTTCAATGATATTGGGAGAAGAAATTGTTAGTATAGAAGTAAAACCTCAAGAAACCGCTGCGGAACTGAGGGGGAACAATATTAATATACTACGTTTTGATTTTAAAGCTGTCATCAAAACCAACACAGGTGAATTTAAAAAAACGTTGATCGAGTTACAGAAAGCCAAACAGTTACTAGATGTCATGCGTTTTAGGCGTTATTTGGCAGATAATTACAAAAAAGAGGATGAAGTTCCAACAGAAGAAGGGGTATTAGAAAAGCGCCCATTACCCATTATAACTATTTACTTTTTAGGATTCCCATTAGACAATATTCATCGAAGCGTTGTAAAGATCAATAGAGCGTATTGGGATGTCATTACACAAGAAGTATTAGATGTTAAAGAGGATTTTGTGGAATTACTCACACATGATTCCTATTTGATACAAGTAAGGTTGTTGGCAGGAAAATCAAGGACACAATTGGAACGCGTATTACAAGTATTTAGCCCTGAATATTTGACAGATGACGAACATCAACTGGATTTTCAAGGCGATGTGAGCGAGCCATTGGTCAGGAAAATGGTGGATAGATTAGGCAGAGCCATTGCCAGCGAGGAGATGCGTAATAGAATGGACTTAGAAGACGAGATCGACGGGATATTTGAGCGTGCGCTGGGTAAAAAAGATAAAATAATTGCGGAAAAAGATCTTGAAATTTTAATAGAAAGGCAGAGGGCTGAAATTGAAAGGCAAAATGCTGAGAAAGAAAGGCAAAACGCTGAAAATGAAAGGCAAAACGCTGAAAATGAAAAGCAAAATGCTGAGAAAGAAAAGCAAAACGCTGAAATTGAAAGGCAAAAAAATGAAGCATTGATAAAAGAAATAGAAGCATTAAAACAACAATTGAAAAAATGATAAAAGACGAACATCCACTGGATTTTAAAGGCGATGTAAGCGAGCCATTGGTCAGGAAAATGGTGGATAGATTAGGCAGGGCCATCGCCAGTGAGGAGATGCGTAATAGAATGGACTTAGAAGATGAGATTGACGGGATATTTGAGCGTGCGCTGGGTAAAAAAGATAAAATAATTGCGGAAAAAGATCTTGAAATTTTAATAGAAAAACAGAGGGCTGAAAACGAAAGGCAGAGGGCTGAAAATGAAAAGCAAAATGCTGAAAATGAAAGACAGAAAAATGAAGCATTGCTAAAACAAATAGAGGAATTAAAACAACAATTGAAAAAATGATACAGGACGAACATCAACTGGATTTTCAAGGAGATGTAAGCGAGCCATTGGTCAGGAAAATGGTGGATAGATTAGGCAGAGCCATTGCCAGCGAGGAGATGCGTAATAGAATGGACTTAGAAGACGAGATAGACGGGATATTTGAGCGTGCGCTGGGGAAAAAAGATAAAATAATTGCGGAGAAAGATCTTGAAATTTTAATAGAAAAGCAAAATGCTGAAAACGAGAGGCAAAAAAATGAAGCCTTGTTGAAAGAGATAGAAGAATTACGGAAACAATTGAAAAAATGATATAAGACGAACCATCTATTCATCAATAATGCCAATATTGGCAAATACATCAAGTATTCAGGTCGAAACAAAACCACTTTTATTGTTATTTAGTTGAGAAATACACAGAAAATTGGGTTTAAGCACGTACCTCAAGTGTTGCAAGTTGCTTAAACCCAATTACTGTAACCAACTAACGCGCACTACCGTTTCCTAAAAAAAATATCTCCGCTCACCGTCTCCAATGCAATGCTTTTGCTAAAACGCCTCCCCAAAAGTCAAATAAAACCCACTGGATTTGTACCCGCGACCATAATCGGCCCGCACATTAATCTTTTGTGCTTTGTCCAATAAAAAACGAATACCCGCTCCATAATTATACCTAGTATTGCGCACCGCAAGCGACTGAAAATCTTCACCCACCATACCCAATCCGCCAAAAGCCACCACGCCAAAACGCCAAAACAACGGCTGCCGGAACTCTGTTTGTACCAACAACAGGTGTTTATCGCGGTATTTTCCTTCAAAATAGCCCCTCATACGCTTTGTCCCCCCAATCACAGGCATCTGATGAAACGGCACATTGCCAAATGACAACACCGAAGCCGCATTGAGTGCCAATACCCCCGACTTGCCCACGGAGTAGTATTTAGCAGCATCCACGGAAATACGATTGTACTTGAATTGACTGCCTGTTTGCTTAGATTCCGTGTATAAAACGCCTTCTACAAGCCAGCCTTTATCGGGAAAAAAAATGCTATTTCTGGTATCGTAATTGAACCCTGCTCCAACCCCCGAAATACGTCCGCCGTTACTACCCGCCACCTCATCTTGAATGAGCAAACCATCAGTAGCGCGCTTGGTAAACGTAAAATCATCATAAGCATAACGCAGCCCCGCGTAAAGGTGCTCTTTTACTTTTCGGCTCATATTCAACCGAATACGCGGAAAACGCGCATCGTATTTTTCGATATAATCCACTGGAATACCATTTCCAGTCCCAAAATAATTGAAAATATATTTAAAGTATCCCGCTTCTCCGCTGATCCAGTATTTTTGGTTCTGGGGAAACAGTTGAAATGGAAAATACAGCAGCACCTGTCGGAGTTGGGTATAAACAACACCGACTGTAACACTTGATCTCCGCGCTCCAAGGGAATCTTTTTTGAAATTAAAAGTAGAAAGTCCGCCGACACCACCGCCCCATTTGGTATCGGGGGTAAAAAAGGCTACTGGAAGTGCCACAATTTTGAAACGATTGGTGCTTTTGGGTGCTTTTTGCGCCAATAACTGGCTGCAAAAGCAAAAAGAAAGGAATAATAGTATGATTTTCGTATGCATACAGGTATAAACGAAGTAGGGTAGGGGATGGTTTTTTTATTTTGGGATTAACGGGGTTTTGTCGGGTAGGTGACTATTGTATGATTAGGGTTTTTAGCCGATAAAAGCAACGGCCTTGCGGAATTTTATCATGTATTTTGATTTTAATTTGGTTTGTATTTATTGGGTATCTATCTTTGCAATGGTATTTTGATGCTATTATGTCTTCTCGTCTAAAACAATAATTTACACTACATACGGTGATAAATAAAAATACAATGTTGCCTATAATTTATCTGTTTCAACTACATCTTACCCGGCATAGTGCGGTAGAAACTGGGCAATAATTCTATGATATACTAAATTAAACTGCAAAATATGAAAGAAATTGAAGAGTATGGCATTAAACGATTTCGATTAAACGGTAGTGAGCAAAAGGCATTAAAAAAAGACAATAATTATGAGATTATTGATTGCCAAAGGTATGCCGATAAAGGGTTTCCTGATAATTTGCTTAGGCGAATGACTGTGTATCTTTTTTCAGATGGACGATTGTTGGAGTACGACCCAATACCATTTGCTACTTTATATTTATCGGAAAGCGATTTCATTGCTTATATTTCTCAGACATATTCGAAGAAGTATGAACTTACGGCATCTATTGATTTATTGGGTTCTGATTTAGGACATTTTTTTACTATGAGTGAGCAGATAGCCGAAGATTTATCTAAAGAGTTGAATATAGGCTCTGCACTTTTGGGAACAAAATCTATTATTGAATTGCAAAAGAAAATAAATGATTTTGCAAAAGGAAAGAATTCCAAGATACGAGATGAGTATATTTATGGGAAAGAAGGATATTTTAAGCAAATATTTGCCTTTGTAGGGTGTTCTTATCTTTCTAAAAATAAAGATTGGGAATGGAGATGTGACGATAGAATTTGGGGGCCATATTTTTACAATACTGCTAATTCTGCTCGATATCCAATTTTTTATGATTTTGATAAAATTATTTATGACGTTTTTGTTGAAGACAAAAAATTACTAAACTTTAAAAAATACTTACCATTTTTATTCACTTAAGCAAGTCATATAATTATTTTATTTAATTAATTGTTAAATTTAATATTTTTAGTGAATATTAAAGGGAAATCATGGATTATACACAAAATCTGTTGAAATGGAGTATTGTAATCACAAACAACATGCAAATAAAAAACAAATTTTAGCGATGTGGCTATAATTACCTGCACAAATCGGCGGCCACTCAGCAACAATTGAACGCTCTGGAAATGCAATAAATGGTATATCTCGTGCCAATGTTCTCTAATTTGCCTTATGGACGGCCATTGCGCGTACTTTACATGGATCAGTCCCCTTTAGTTGGGAACAAATATGTACACCTTAAAATTTATCTTATTATTATGTATTCTATATGCTCAAGAAGTAGAACTTTATTATGGCGTTTTTATCAATATAGAGGTTTTGATGCTAATGGGCAACCAATTATTGAAGAACGGATTAAAGAGGGTTCTTCGATTACCGAAAAAATCTTACACTTATCCAGTGAAGATCCTATGACAACTGATACCACCCAACGCCTCGTTAGTTTATTAAAAGACTACGATGGTGTGGAATTTGGACATAATTTTATAGTTGATTTGGATTGGATGTTGCCTTATGTAGAAAATATAGTTCATTTTTCTGGTTACAAAAGTAAAGAAAATAACATGAAATTTTTCCACCCAGAAAAATTAGCCCAATTTTATAAATTGAGGTTCCTGCATTGTATTCTTTATGTTCCACTGGATCTAAGCCTAATGGATGACCTAGAAATATTAAGTATCTTTAAGACCGACTTTAAGGATTATATTTTTGGGGGGCTTAAAAAGATCATGCACATTACTTTGACTTATCCTAGAAATATTCATTATTTTCCTTTAGGTGCAAATACGCCCTTGAAATATTTAGAAATAGATTGGGATAGGGACACCAAGAGTTTTGAGTTTATACAAGATGTACATACCCTTGAAGGTATTGTACTTACCAAGGTTTCTCAGTTACACGACTGGCCGGATGCCTCCAAGATGACGGACTTAAAATTTGTACTTTTCGACGACGTAAATAAGTTTAGCGATTTTCGAGGTTTGTCCAAAGCACCTAATTTGGAGTTTTTGAGGCTAAATATATCGAAACTTAAACCCGTTCAATTAGAACCATTACTCGATTGTAAATCATTAAAATACTTGAGTTATTACGGTACAAAAAAAGAAATGGCTATGGTTCAGGATATGTTTAAAGATATTGAACTTAATGTGCAACCTAGTTATTTCCCAGGAACTGACTTCATTTACGAATAATCACCCATCCAATCACAAACAGCATGCAGTATCATTCCCAAAACAAGAACGAGCAAATGTCTAAATTTACACTAATCACCATTTTTGCTTTGGTATTTATACTACATTTGTACGACGACAAAATGTATAATGGTAAATATCATTTAGCGGGCATTCCTCACCTATATGGTTTTTTGTTGTTTTTTGCACTTGGCCTCTCAAAAAACGTTTGGATACGCCTTTCCGCCAATTCCATGATGATTGCTTTTTTGGTGATATATGGTCTGTTTAGATTACTTTTCAAGACTGAATAGCCGTATTGGTCAACTAGAGTAAATTATTGAATTTAATGTTAATTTATAAAATACGATATGGTACTAAACGAGTCCAAAAAAGGATCAAGCAGAATAGTGCTTTTGTGGAGGTGGTACATGAAGCAAACGATTGTTTTTTACCTAATAACAGCCATTTTTTTACTATTAAGTTGCATATATATCCCTTTATGCTTAGCCGTGGACAAAGGCAGGTACTATAATAATATGAGTGCTGGATTGGTGGAAATTAGGCGTACCTTGATTGTTGTTTTAGTTGTTATAATCTATATGGGTTATTTAAAATTATCCGACAGGTTAAAATATTTTTATACGGTTGCCGTTCAGTTATTTACCGCTTTTATCATTTTTTGCTTTACAGCCTTTGTGTTGTATGTACTGGTCGGGAACTTTTTATAAATAAAATATTGTATTTCATCACCATAATCTAATAAAAAACATGACAATCCTTAAATACACCACGCTGTTACTACTGCTGACCATATTGAGTATTACGTTTTCGGGCTGTAAAACGCCTCAACAACAACAACTGTCTGCCATTACCATAAAAAATTCTTATAGCCTCGAATTTTCCCATTGTTTCTTAGTTATTGATACTACTAAATTAGCGGGTTTAAAAGAAATGAACGCTATAATTGAGCAAAGGGACTTGAAGAAAATGAAAAATATGGTAAAAAAAGATTTATTGACAAGAAAAAAAGATTTTGAAAGTGTAGATTATTTTAGGTATATAAAAATAGTTTTTCCAGATTATTTATACTATGGGCATCTGCACATTGCTAAAAACAATAACATGGATAAGGGTATCCTCAAAGATTCTGATTTTTTAAACAGTTTTTTAAAAAAAGGTGATCTTGAGAGTTATTCTAATGCCGCTGGTTATTTTATGTACGATTATACTTTTATGAAATTAGATGCAATAAATGGTGATATTTGGCCAATCCATCCTTGGTATGTTTGGCCTGATGAATATGATAGCGTATTTATGTCGGTACTTACATCACATAAAAAATCTTTGAATAAAGCCAATTTTTTGTTTACCTATTATAACCCTGCAAAAGTAGAGGACGAAGAAGATGAAGGAAGTATCCGAGATACATACTTAATTCCGAGAGCGGTTTTACTCGAAATAGAAAGTGAAATAAAATTACGAAAAAATAATTTTGAAGATCCAATTTTATATGCTAAAATATTGGAAATCGTTAGCATTGGGTTAGCACCTAATAATTGTTTGCTTTACCAATATGAGCCTTAGTACGGTACGTCTTTTGGTATATATTTTATGTTTATCTCCATTTTATTATGTACTAATTTAATGCAACATCAAAAATATTAATCCTCATACAATGAAGCGCCAATGTATAGCACTACAAACCCCAAAGATGAGATAGCAGCGCATACTTTTAGGTTTTTATATGCCATAATGCTATTGCTGATACTGTACTCGGATATTTGGAGTAGCAGAGAACTACCAGAAGAATTGGTAGATTTTGCCATTTTGGCATTCGTAATGCATCTAATCAATCATTGGGCAGTACGGGGCATTTCTTATCTGCTGATGGTATTGATTGTTGTGCTATTTATTATGGAATTATTTTTTATGTATGCTGAGCGTCGTTAGGTTTTGTGCGTAGATTTATGATGACACTTTACGATTTTCAAGCACGAAACTAACATCGTCGAAGTATAATTGAGCCTATTTATGATAAAAAATGCAATATCAAATTTTATTGGCCTACCTTCTTTATTCCTTATGATCCTTTCCTATTTGTTATTAGGGGTATTGAAGCCGGCTACTTTTTTGCACACCATACGCGACCCAAGTAATGCATCCGCTGGAATTTTGTGGTATGTATATACTTGGCGTATTGCAATGACTTTACTTATTATTTTGGCTTTTTTATATCCCATTAAAAAAGAAGGTGTTGCTGCTACCGTTTTTTTACAATTAGTGCGCTTGCTTTTTGCTGGTGTCGTATTGGGTACTATTTTATTATTGGTATGCTGTATAATATGAGTATCTTTGTGACTATCCAGTGACGTACTACCATGTACTGGTCAGGAACTATTTATTACTAGTTAGAATAACTTAACTAAAATAAACAATGGAATTACTCGGTTATATTGCCTTTGTTTTATGGTGCGGACTCCCTCTTTCGGCTTTTTTTATAAGAACAAAAGATGAAAAGCGCGCTGAACGTATCATTTATGCCCATAAAGTACTTTTTTTGATATGGTTCATTAGAGGCGGATTAGACTATTTTTTAGGGATTAATTTTTATGGACGGTTATTGGACTATATTGTCGAGTATTTTTTTCCATGGGCAATCATAATTTGTTGCCTGTATTGCTTAAAATTCGAGGAAAAGATGAAAAAATGGCAAATACTCGCTACGTTTTCTGTTTATTTTTACAATTTGTTATATTTGCCTTTGGGATTTGTAATGATGTTTACTGATCGTCCATTAATAAATAATAAATTTTATCCAGAGGAAGTATATAATGGTACCTATTTTAGGATTGAGCAAAGTGGCCAAAAAATATCAATGTCCGACAATTTTAATGGTACCGATATACGATTTTACCGAAAATATTTTCTACTTGAACGAAGGATAGAGCATTTTGGTTTTTATAACATTGACACTATATTTAATGTAAACGAACAAATGAACATAATGAAATACGATGTAAAACACAGTGGAATTAGTGATACGCTTCGAAATAGGAGCATTGAAGGCTGGTAAAAATTTTTTCTCACCAATCATCTAATTTTTTACCTAGCCTAAACCTCCCGCAGCAATGAGCGATACGTTTTATACACGCTTAGTAAATATACTTGTTAAATTAGCAGCAACTTTGGCATTCCTTGAGTTTATGTATTTTTTTTATCATGTTGAGGTTTGGCTAGATAGGTTAGATCCAACGGCAACGAGCATGGTTGTGTATAATTATAGGATTGATGTCATTCAACTACAGTACACCCTTTCAATCGAAAAGTATTTTTTACTTTACCCTTTTGTTTTACCCTTTATCCTTTTAGTAGATCGGAGGAAAACGATACTAAAAGGTATTGCTTTATTTATTCTAATTTTATGGGAAATTTTATTGATTGATGTCATGTTGTGGATGTGGAATAGCCACTAGAAAACAGTACATAAGTAATAAACAATGTCAAAATATGGATTTTAGAACCCTCAAAAAAGAAAAGGTTATGATTGGCCTACTGCTGTCCTGCTTTTTCATAGAGTATAATATATATGTTTCGGAATGGATAGGGAGTCGTCCAAATATAATATTTAAAATTACCCTTGCTAGAAGATGCCTTTTTGCCCTTGTAGTCATTGCATATATAGGCATAATGGGCATACCTGAGCGTTTTCAGCCCATTTACGAAAAAATAGTACTGGTATTTACGGCATTTGTAGTGGGGAGTTTCTTTTGGTATGAGTGCTATAAATAAGTGTCATCATCACCATAACCTAATAAACAACAGGCCAAATCCCAACCATGGGCATACTTCGCCCTCAAAAATCCAACACCAAAACACGCCATCCCTCGCCCGTCACCGGATTCGTATAAGCATATAAAACCTCAAAACCTACCCGCTCGTGCGCACGCATAGAACGCGGGTTTCGCTCGGATACCTCCGTGATCACAAAATCAAAATGGGGCTGCCATACGGATTGAAGGTGTTGGTACAAGCCATCGAACACGCCTTGACCCCTGTATTTTTCGTTTACACAGATCTGTCCCATGACAAACCATTTTTGATCCGTTAGCGGCGCGTCCCGCCACGAAAGGTTATCCAGTCGGATAAACATCGGTTCTAAAATAGGAATATCTTTCCGAAAACTACGCGGCATCATCAGGGCGTAACCTGCTAGTTCGTCGTTGGCACGTGCAATAATGGACGGATAAGCCTCATTCATACGCAAAAGTACATCAGGGTCGTGCCGAACCGTGACAAAACCTTGGGCAGATCGCGTTGCTTCATCGGTGGTTGAAATATGATTTGCGGCTTGTAGTGCCAATATATCTGCTATATCTTGGTGGTTCGATACTGTGGTAAAATCAATCTGCATAAGTTATACCGTTAGTGATTACAAGTTCCCAAAAACGAATTCCATTGAAGTACTTGTTTTTAGGATTCAGGGTGTAAAATTACAGCGTTCTTTAGGAATTATTGTACGGTATCCGTTATTGGTGCCTATTTCACGCTAGTTCAAAATTTTAAAATAACTTTGCACCCAAATTCCACACTATGACAAAAAAATGCTTGCTCGGCATCGGAGCCATTCTTATGCTTTCATTTGCCACTTTATTTTCCTGTAAGTCATCTTCCAAAATGACTGATGCGCCACGCCCACCGGAGCAATACAACTCGTCAGATAGTTTACCTTTGGTATCCAATATTGCCGTACCCATCTATATTTCGATCGACGATTTGGTGCGTAACCTCAATATTTCGCTGAGTTCAAAAGCATTGTACGAGGATTATTCCTACGATGACAATGGCAAAGACGACCTCATGCTCAATGCCTGGAAAAGTCAAGATATTACGATGTATGTTTCAGGAAATACCGTAAAATACCGCGTTCCTGTTTCTATTTGGGTGAAAAAACGCTTATTCGTAGGAGAAGCAGAGGCCAACGGCGAACTGGCTTTGAGTTTTAAAACCTTGTTTCAAATCAATCCCGACTGGTCATTAACCACCAAAACAGATGTCGAATACCACGAATGGATCAAAGCACCTGTGTTGAAAACGGGACTGGGCAATATTAGTATTGAGTCAGTTGCTAATTTGGCTTTGAACCGTTCTAAGAGAATGTTGTCAGAAACATTAGACCGTGTAGTGAACCAACAATTGAGCCTCAAACCTTATGTAGAAGAAGTGTGGAATGCTGTTCAAACTCCCGTTCTTTTGTCGGAAGAGTACAATATGTGGGTAAAAACTACGCCCCTTAGTATCGGAATGACTGCATTAGAAACGGATACCAGAACGATAAAAACGACCGTTGAGGTAAAATGTAATAACGACGTGACTTTTGGTGCAAAACCAACATTTCGCGAAAATAGTAAAGTCCCCAACCTTACACGACTTAATACTGTAGGCGATGATTTTCAAATGCAGTTTGCTACCGATGTACCCTTTCCAGAGGCCGAACGTATCGCTAAAGGGATGATGTTGGGGCAGGTTTTTGAATCGAATGGGAAGCAAGTAAAAATAGAAGATTTAAAAATTTGGGGAAATAATGACCGATTGATCGTGCTATCTCAATTATCAGGCGCGTTCAATGGCAAAATCTATTTTATGGGCAAACCGCATTATAATGCACTCAAAAACACGATAGAAGTAGCCGACCTCGATTTTCATGTGGACAGCAGAAATATGTTATACAAATCTGCGTCTTGGTTGTTTCAAGGACCCATCAAAAAGCAAATGGCTGCTGCTATGACTTTTCCATTGGACGAAAACTTGACCTTATTGAAACAGTCTGTTCAGGAAACACTCAATCATTACGAAATTCAGCCCGGTGTGTTATTGACCGGTACCCTCGAGGATATTAAGGTGCTTGACACTCGATTAAGTCCAACTGGAATCAGGGTGGATATTTATTCAAAAGGAAGGATAAATATAGATATTAAGTAATTAAACATTGCCTTTACAAACGTACATTTTTATTTTTGGTGATATATTTTGAGATTTAAAATAAAGTACAGTTCCCCAAGTGTGGCAAAACCGGCCTTAGAAAAATGCAGGTTTTGCTTGAGTGTAGGCGGATGGAGCCAAAAAGTGTTTGAGCCAAACGAAGCCTCAGGGACGTAGTCCCCGCTCCATAGTCCGGCGAGTTTTTTTTGGCGCCGCCGGAGCGAGGAAGCAAAAGCACGGCATTTTTCGTCAGCCGAAGTGTTTTTTGCTTACTTTTTTTCGCTAAAAAAAGTAAGAAGTGGATATTATTGCACAAGTTTTCAGATTTCGAGATTTAAAAGTGTACATATTTTTTCTCAAAAGGGAAAGTGTATAACTGTAAGAAATTAGTAGATTTTGTACAATTATACAAGCAAAATGCTATGAAATTGCACAAAACCTACGTTATACCATTCTCTAATAAGCATCATTGCAAACAATAACAAAAATCAACTTTTACAACAACAATGAGCGGCGAACAAAACCTTGCAGCACTACTCCGCACCCTAAAACCCATTTTGAACGACGGCCAATTTGTTTTTACCACCGTTCAAGAGTTACCACAAAATCTCGGTCATGTTTTATTCTTTTTTAAAGAAAATGAAGGTATTACCGTCGTTTGCTTAAAAAAAGATGCCGATTTGCATGGTTATAAATATAGCGGTGTAATGAGTTGGATTACGTTATCGGTACATTCATCGTTGGAGGCTGTGGGTTTAACGGCGGCCTTCTCACAAGCACTTACGCAAGTCGGAATCAGTTGCAATGTGGTGGCGGGTTTTTTCCATGACCATATTTTTGTCGTGGAAAAACGCGCTTCCGAGGCGATGGATGTACTTAATAATCTGTCAAAACCTATTGCTTAGGCTCATTCATATTCTTGGGTTTTACCCAATTATCACCTACTTTTTTCATCAAACGAGCGCGTACCCAAGAGTTTTCGTCCCAAGATCCATCTTCTTGCTCTTCGCGTTCGCTGTGCTCAATAGCAAAAAACAACAGTGCTTCGTCGCCAAAATGCCCTGTAACATAATCGTTTAATGGCTGTGGAAAAACGTAGCGTTCTGTATGGGAAAAAACACCTCCGTCGGCAATGGATGTACAAACGGGTAATGAAGAGAGATTTTTACCATCCCATAACACCTGCCAATCGTTCCAAGGATAGCCACAAGCATCAAAAGAAAGCGTAACTCCAAGTATCGCTTTGTACCCTTTGAGGCCACGTGCGCCAATTTCGGTTTCCACGGGGTGGAAATAACCAACGCTACTAATATTTATATTCACTTTATGCAAAATAGCACCACCTTTAATAGCGCGCATTTCTACTTGGTATTCAGGAATATCCTCTTCTGATTTTAGTGCCTTGGTTTGTTTCACAATTCCCGTAACAAATTGTACATCATCCACTTTTTGAAGGCCAGTTACAGAGAGCAAACCACCCCAAACATAACCCGTTTGTTGGCCTTTGAAACGCACTTTGTACCAAGGCATTTTTAAATTATTCAGGGTAGTTTGTGTTTCGGTGATTTCGGTCACAATCAACATTTCACCGATGTTCAATTGGGTTACTGCTTTAGCATCCGAAGCGGGTTTTTCGCGAATATTGATTTTGTCGCCAAAAACAAAAACCGTGTCATTAGGGTTTACATAGAATAACTGCACTGTTTGGGCTGTTGCATGCGTTTGTAACAGCGAGAGGGCAATAATAATGGCGAATTTTAAGTATTGTGTCATATTTTGTAAATTTTGGTGCAAAGGTAATTGTTACCACGTTCTTTAGATATAAATTATATCGCTGTCGTCAAATACATAATTTCATTTACCTTTGCGGTATTCATGCCATTTTTTGAACCATTTTTTGAAAACTAACGTTAAAAAGCACTATGCACGAAGTACATAATCACAAAGCAATACAGTACCGTACCTTTAAGAATGATCCGATCGGCCTCAAAGAATACGTCCTGTCCAACGGCCTCAAATTATTTATGTCCGTCAATCGCGACGAACCACGTATTTACACCGAAATAGCGGTGCGCGCCGGTTCTAAGCACGACCCCGCCGATACTACTGGTCTGGCCCACTACTTTGAGCACATGATGTTCAAAGGTACCGACCGACTTGGTAGCCTCGATTGGCCAAAGGAGAAACAGATACTCGACCAAATTGAGCGATTGTTTGAAGAGCACCGCGCCGAAAAAGACACGGAAAAGAAAAAAGCACTTTATGCCGAAATCGACCGATTGTCTTTCGAGGCTGCTAAATTAGCCGCTGCCAACGAATACGATAAAATGGTGAGCGCAATTGGTGCCAAAGATACCAATGCCTATACTTGGGTGGAACAAACGGTATATGTCAACGATATTCCTGCCAACGAACTAGAGCGGTGGTTTGCACTCGAGGCTGAGCGATTTAGGCGGCCTATTTTGCGCTTGTTCCATACCGAATTGGAAACTGTTTTTGAGGAGTACAATATTAGTCAAGACAAGGATTTTCGCAAAACACTGCGTACCATGCAATCCATGCTTACGCCCTCGCACCCGTACGGTACACAAACGACCTTGGGGCGTGGTGAAGACTTGAAAAACCCTTCTCAAACCAATATTTATCGCTTTTTTGATCAATATTATATCCCAAATAATATCGGAATTATCCTTTGCGGCGATTTTGATCCCAATGAAGCCGTGCGCTTAGCGGAACAACATTTTGGTGGTTTTGTATCAAAAGAAAAACCCAAATTCAAGTTTGAACCACAACCAGAACTACAATCACGCCAAAAAAAGGACGTGTATGGTACCGAAGCACCTTGGGTCGAAATTGGCTGGCGTATTGATGGCGCTAAATCCGGTGATGCTGTACTGGCTCCTATCGTAGCGGCTATTTTATACAACGGTGAAGTAGGGCTGATTGACGAGCATATCGTACAAGATCAAAAACTACTAGAGGCTTATGCTTACCCACGCGCCATGGAAGATTATGGTGGTTTTTATTGTTATGGAAAACCCCGTGAAGGTCAATCATTGGAGGAGGTAGAGGAAATCCTGATGCGTGAAATTGAACTATTACGCAAAGGTGAATTCCACGATTGGCTGCCCCAAGCCGTTGTCAAAAACATGAAACTCAGTGAGTTTAAACGTTTTGAGAAAAATGACTCCCGCGCTGCTGTGGTTACTTCTGCTTATATTTTGGGCATTGAGTGGGGTGATTTGTTGAAGCGTTGGAAAGGTTACGAGTCGGTTACCAAAGCAGATATTATAGATTATGCGCAACGCCTGCTGCGCCCCGACAATTGTGCGGTGATCTACAAACATACCGGCCCAGATGATAGCGTAATTAAGGTGGACAAACCACCTATTACCGCCGTTGAACTCAACCGCGAAGACCCTTCCGATTTTGCACAAGAATTTTTGAGCAAATCAACCCCGGATATTGAACCACAATTCTTGGATTTCAAAAAGTTAATCAAAACGACAAGGATTAATGCGAATGTGAAATTGCGTGCGGTAACACAGGCCAAACGCCCCATTTTCCGCATTGATTATTGCTTTGATATGGGTAAAAGTGGCGACCGCAAACTGAGCCTTTTGGAGCAGTTTCTGCCATTTATGGGAACGTCCAAATACACGGCGATGGAATTGAAACAGCAGTTCTTCCGCTTGGGTGTGAGTTGTACTTCGACTTGCCGCGACGAGCGTTTTTATCTTTCGCTGAGTGGTATTCCTGAGTCTATGGAAGAAGCCATTGCTTTGATGGAGCATTTTATCAACGACGCTCAGCCTAATGACCAAGCATTTAAAAGCATGGTGGAAGATATACTCTTGCGCCGTAGCAATAATAAAATGGATAAGCGTACGGTGCTCTTTAAGGCTATGCTCAATTATGCACGTTATGGTACCGAATCGCCATTTACCAATCGTTTTACAAAAGAGGAATTGATGGCTATTCCGTCTGCTGCTTTATCGAATCTGCTGCAATCGCTACCAACGTTCCAGCATGAGGTGTATTATACTGGTCCACAGGCTGTGAGTAAGGCCAAAGCAATGTTGCAAAAGCACCATATTACACCAGATAAACTACAAAAACCACTTGTTTCGCGCAAGTTCAAAGAGCAGACAACAACCAAGAACAAGGTGCTTTTCGTGAATTTCCCGATGGTTCAGATCGAATTATTGTTGTTTTCAAAAGGAACACCAAAGTTTAACATGGAAGAATACTTGTTTGCGCAGTGGTACAATCAGTATTTTGGATATGGTTTGTCGTCCATCGTTTATCAGGATATTCGGGAGGCGCGCGCACTGGCATACTCTACGTACGCGTACGCAGGTGTACCCGGAAAGAAAAATAATGCGCATTTTTTGCAATCGTATGTAGGCACACAACCCGACAAATTGCGCGAGGCAACAGAAGCATTTCAGGCGATTTTGGAGGATATGCCCGTTTCTGCACCGCAAATGGAGCAAGCAAGGCTAAGCGTAGTAAAACAAATTGCTGCCGACCGTATCGCCCCCGATGAATTGTATTGGACTTGGCGCTCTAATCGCGATAAGGGTTTTGACGAAGACCTGCGCAAACGCATTTTTGAACATACCCAACAAGCCACCAACGACGACCTGATTGCTTTCCAAAAAAAGTACATCAAAGGTCGTAAATATACTTGGCTTGTATTGGGCGAGCGGGAGCGCATTGATTTTAAATACCTAAAAAAGATTGGAAAAGTAGAAGAACTTACTTTAGAAGAGGTGTTTGGGTATTAAGTATTTAAATTTAATATAAACAATTGATATTGAGCCAATTGTCGGCGTGAATCGAAGTCACGCCGACAATAAATATCAACATCATTGTTTATCAGTTATCCTCTATTTCCCTAATCTTCATCAATCTACCACCAAAAGCATACCCAACCATTACTTTCCCATATAATTGGAAAAACTGGGATGGTATCGGATTGGGGGTCAGATCATAAGAAGTAAAAGGATTAAACAATAATCCTGCGCTACATGTTAATGATATACGGTTATTAAAGCGGTATCCGATGCCTGTTTCATACGAAAAACCATAAATAATACTTCTTTGTCTACGGATTTGAGTCGTTTGAACCTGCTCTATTGTTCCTACAATTGTCACTATACTATTAGGATATACACCACTATTAAACGATGAATAACTTTTACTGAGATCTGCTATAAATTGTTTTGTTTTAGCATATTGGTAGTTAACAATTGAAAAAGAAGGTTGTAAATAACCGATCAATCGCCGCGTAGGCGCACTCAAGTAGAAACGATATCCGAGGCTTCCTTGCCAACTATTGATCGGAATATAGGTGGCTAATTTTTCTACAGGTTCACCTTTGGTATATCTAGAATTGTTGCTAATGACCTTAAAAGGTATATAATCATACTTGATTTCGACGGTTTCGAGCGTGTAAAATACTTTTACATCGTAATTTTTTAAATTATAAAAATAATCCTTGGGATTATTATATTGGAAGTGGCTTCCGTTTAAAACTAATGCTGATTTAGATCCTATGCGCCATTCTAAGCAACCACCTGTTGCCCAGTTGGGAAGAAAAGGCAGCCCTGCTTGAATAGTGAAGCGTCGTGCCAAATATATTGTTGTATCTTTTTGTACCGTCATTACAGTATCGACCTGTTGCGCTATGAGTGCACAGGGGAGTAAGAATAGTCCAAAAACAAGTAAAAGTATAGGTTTCATGTGAGAAAGTGAACGTTTTATGGTTGGGTCTTCCGGCTTTTGGGTAAATAATTAAATATCCAACGCTCAATTTTAAATGTTTATTTTTTAATACCACCGCTACGAATCCAAGTGGACACTTACCGAATATTAAGATATTGTCGGGGCAACACCCCCGGCCCCGACAATTACGTAAAATCTTATGCTAAATTTATTTTACAGTGTACCTAGATTGAGCGTTTCTATAGGTCTAATACTGGAAAGGATCACTAAAAATTTTATCATGGCCAATATCACTTGCCGTCATCGTCTTCAAAAATGCCAATAAATCCATTTTTTGCTCTTGTGTAAAGTTCATTTTAGTGCTACCATCGGGTTTGCGCAATAGAGGATGCAGGTTGGCGTGCGGCTGAATACCATCGCTATAAAAATCGATCACGTCTTCTAAAGTAGCAAATCGGCCATCGTGCATATAAGGCGCACTCAGTGCAATATTGCGCAGAGAAGGCGATTTAAAAACACCCATATCACTAGATTTTGATGTAATACTGCCTTTTCCATTGTCCAAGTAGTTGATATCGAGCCCATTATTCGCTTCAAATACCACTTGGAAATTGCGTACAGGAGAATGGCACTTGGTACAACTGGCCGCAAATATATCTCGGCCGCGTAATTCCTGTATGGTAAAGTCTTTTAAGGGCATTATTGTTGTATCTGATCCAATAGTATCAGGGGTGCCATAATAGGCGTTCCGAATAATATATGTAACTTCCTCGCTCATACCATTAATATTACCATTGACCTTATTAAGTGCGATATCCAATTTTGAGTTTTGGCAACTAATCGCACCCACAAATTCAGAAAATGCACTTAGGATACGCGCTTCTGTAACCTCCGTATCGCCATAATTTTGTGCAAATAACAGTTTGTAGTACGGCAATGCGTTCACTCGATCTACAATACCTTTCCAGTCCATACCCATTTCATGTGGGTTGAGTAATGCCAATGGAGCTTGCGCGCCCACACTTGATGCACGTCCGTCCCAAAGAAGCGATGGGGATTTTCCATCAAAACTGGAATAGTGCATTTTAAAATTAGAAACATTGGCCAATGCCATGGAATTTCTTGTGGACAACTGTCCATTGATGCCTTTACTAAAGCGATTGTCATCGGCAAATGCCTTCGTCTGTTTGTGACAAGACCCGCAAGACACGGTGTAGGTACTAGACAGGTTCCTATCGTAAAAAAGTACTTTACCGAGTGTAGCAAGATTATTATTAAAATTGCTTTGAGGAGCACCTAACCCTGTTAAAAATGAGGCTTGTGGTCTGTTGAAATCGAATACCGTTATGTCAACCGTTTTGGGTGAAAGAACATTTACCTGTGGTAAATCTTCTGGGTGGATCTCGAGGGTAGTAACATTCCTTTCCTTTTGACAAGCGAAAATGACTACCGAGATGGCGAATAATGCGTAGAATACTTTTTTCATTGCAGAGAATTATTGTTAGAAAAATGAAGGAATTGAACCTCAAAAGTAAATATACCATAGGTTCGTATTCATAAAGGTAAATGTTTTTCTGCATATGGCAAGCCCTAATGTTTAAATGAAGTGTTTTTACTTGTGAATGCTGCATTTTAGTTCGTAAATGGGATAAAAGGATATACCCGTTTGTTAAACCCAATATTACATGGCACTATTTTTGATATTCTGCACTATCTTTGTTTTTTAATCCGATTAAATACACTGTAAAATAAATTTACAGTGTATGAACGCCATCCCACAACGATTCTACATGCGTATTTTTGGGCTAATACTGCCTTGGTTGCTCTTGAGTAGCACCCTTTTGGCACAAATGCAGATCAGCAATATCACCTCTACGCCTGCTGGCTGCTCCTCCAATGGCACTGTTACGGTAACAGTCTCCGGCGGTACGCCTATTTATTGCTACCAAATCAACGGCAGTACTTGTTATTATTCAGCCGCATCCACCTACACTTTTACGGATTTAGCATCGGGTATCAAAAACATTACCATCACCGATGGGCCTAATACGGCCACCGTCACTGCTACCATTGAAGTACAAGGCAATTACCAAAGTCCATCCCTCTTTGGGCTGCCCCAAGGCTGTGGTGTATATGCGCAGGCATCTGGCGGTTTGCCGCCTTATCAATACGCCATTAGTAAAGGTGGTGGCCCATTTTCGGCGTTGCAAGGTAATCCGCAATTTACACCTATTATAGGCAACTATTGTCTGCGGGTATATGATGCTTGTAATAATTTTACAGAATACTGTGGTTTTATTGATATTAGTCCTGTTGAATTTACGCCAGAGTGCTGCGATAATTCGGCTAATCCTAATGAAATATGCGTTCAATTTACCGACCGACAAGGATTACACGCCAATGATCCCGGTTATTGGTTTGGAGGGCAGCCACCCTATTTATATAGTGCTACTGCTGCTGGATTAACCATCACTAATCCCGACGGTTATTTTAACCTTCAGCAATTGTGTCCCGGTTGGGCTTTTAGCATCACCGACGGTTGTGGTAATACCATTACAAAAACGCCCAATTGTATGAAAACAGAGGTGCTATGTGTGGATTGTGATGCAGGTTTGGCAACCATCAATACCGCAAATGGAGTGGCACCTTATGTCTATTTTTATCAAGATGCAGCAGGCCAATGGCAACCCAATCCAGCAGGTGGCACCAATGGTAATTTTTCGGGATTACCTGCTCCGAGTGCAAATAATAGTTACACTTTCCGTGCTATAGATGCCTGTGGTAATATAAGCCTTCCACTCGAGGTGCAATGTATTGACGGAAAAGGTTATTTCGATTGTTTGGCTCAAACCGTGCGCATTGAAGCGTTAACTAGTTTTTTCCCCGCTAGTGTCACTTGTTCCACCTGCCCAAGTGCACCTACGATTATATTACCTCAGCCCGGTTTTGCCTCTTTTCCGCTCCCCTCAGGCTCGAGTTCAAATTCTTTCCTTATCACCGACGCTTGCGGTGCTACTGTAACCATTAATTGTAAGGATACTTTGCCCGATATGTCCATCCAAAAGTCGTGCAATACCATTTTTGCAAGAATGCGCTCCAATTATGTGTGCGACGGCGGGCCTCCTACCCCTTATAGCATAGAAGGAGGCGTATTATATACAATAGCCTTGGCCACTCAACCCAGTATCATAATTGCTTCAAATAGCACAGGTGTTTTTACCAATTTGAACGCTGGAGCAACATATATTGTTACGGCAACGCATGGTGTTTGCGGCGCAGCAGCAGTGCAGGTTACGCTATTTACGAATAATGATTTTAACCTGAATACAGTACTTAAAACTACTTCTTTTATCCAAAATGGTATTTGCCAAACAGGTTATCAAGTATTGGCCTCTTTATCTCCCACGCCAGAAATCGCGCCTGTTTTTGAACTAATCGGAAGTGCTGCGTACCAAGATTCTACGGGTTTGTTTATGGATATTAGCCCAGGTACATGGACATTGAGTAGCAGTAATTATTGTTTGTCGCAACCACTGGTTTTGCCAGATTGGAAACCCGAAATGACGGTTCAAATGCCCGAATGCCCCAACGGCGGTTGCGTACAGATGTCGGGCGCACGAACCCCCTCCGAATGGGCTAGTTGGGGCGCAGGATTTGGCTTAAATATTGAAAGTAATTCCGATTTTTATATACTTGATTGTCCAGGTTTCAATGGCCCACAATGTGTCGCCAATTGGGGCGGTAATATTTGCAACCTCATACCGGGCAATTCCTACGAGGTATATCTGAAACCTGGTACATTTACTTGCCCAGTTGACACTATTTCATTTATTGTAGATCCATCTGGCACGGCCCGCATTGATTCCGTGATGATTACCACACCAGTGGCCTGCACTGAAACTAGTTTGGCAGGGGCACTGGTGACGATTATTGGGGGTAAATCACCGCTCTACCTTGAAGTAATTGATAGTATAACTGGACTTGTATTGCGTACCTTTTACGACTTGGATAACGACCGTAAAATAGCTGTAGATAGCCTTAAAGCCTTAGAAACTTATTTTTTCCGCGTCGTGGATGCTTGTAATAATACAAAAGACATATCGGCGACCGTAATTTTACTACCCGGTGTGACCGCTAGTTATACCCGCCGCTGCGATGCTACCATTACACTGGAAACTGCCGCTATTTTTAATGCCATATACACTTGGAAGGATGCTGCGGGAGTAATTTTAGATACAGGGCCTAACAAGTGGAAGTTGCTAACGAATGCCTTGACCACTACTACAAATTATGCCGTTGAAATCAATTTTGGTAATTGTTTGACCCATGTCACCGGCGTAAATGTGCCGGGATATGTGCCTGCTCAAGTAACTTTACCGTTTTCCGATACCTTATTTTGTGATGTATTCGCTTTGGATGTAGTGGCTACTACTGGTGGCGGAAGTTATACCTATTTATGGAACACAGGTAGTACGAATAGTGCGATAAATACTACCGTACAAGGCTTTTTTGAAGTGATCGCTACCGATATATATGGTTGTAGCGATACCGCTAACGCAATGATCAATAGTTCTCCTCCGATCCTTTTGAATTGGAATAAAACAGATGTACCCTGCTACTATGGGAAAAACGGATCTGCCAGCATAACCGTGACGGGTGGTACGTTGCCCTTTGATTATATTTGGGAAAATGGAGTAACTACGGCTAGTCGTTCCAACTTGTCCGCAGGGGCTTATTCGGTTACGGTAACCGATACAAAAGGGTGCTCGCAAACCCAACAATTGCTCATAGACCAACCCGATTCGCTTGAAATAACCCTTTCAGCAGTTAATATTGCGTGTTTTGGCGGCTCGGATGGCTCCGCTCAAGCCATCGCTTTAGGTGGTATAGCACCGTATAGTTTTACTTGGGGAAATGGTATATCTGGCAATATCTTAGATGCCCTTAAACAAGGCGTTTATACCGTTACCTGTACAGATGCGAATGGCTGTACCCGCTCCGATTCGATTGCGATTACCCAGCCTGATGCACTGATTATAAACTATATTTTTACCCCAATTCCGTGTTATGGCGATAGTACTGGCGGCATTGCTGTGGTTTCATCGGGCGGAACTGGAACCATTAATTACGTTTGGTCGGTACCGGGTGGCACTAACGGTGTATTGCAAAATGTACCATCAGGAAATTACCAACTCACCGCCACCGACCAAAATAACTGTTCCGTAACAGACAATATCGTATTGTCCCAACCGGAAATGCTTGCAGTAACCATCACGGGTAATAATATATCGTGTTTCGGTGGGTCGAATGGCAGTCTTTCTGCCACCACAATGGGCGGAACGCAGCCACTTTCTTTAATTGAGTGGAATACAGGGGCAATAGGCAATACAATTTCTTCATTGACGGCAGGTACTTATACAGTGACCATTACAGATGCTAATTTGTGTACAGTAACGGCTACTTATCAATTGACGGAGCCACCATTACTAACCGTATCTTTGGCAACTACACCTACGTCCTGTCATAATTCCACTGATGGTACTGCAATAGCCACTCCGGCAGGTGGAACCCCCACTTACCAGTATAAATGGAGTATTGGAGGATCTAACACGCCATCGGTTCAACAATTATCTGCTGCTTCTTATACCGTTACGATTACCGATACCCAAAACTGTACGACTACGGCCACTCAATTCGTCAATGATCCTCCGCCACTTACCCTTGATTATACAACAGAAATGGTAAGTTGCCACGGTGCATCCAATGGAATAATCACGACAATACCAGCAGGCGGCACACCTTTATACACCTATAAATGGTCGAATAACGCCACCACAAATGGCCTTCAAGACCTTTCCATCGGTAACTATATCGTTACCCTAACCGACCAAAACAACTGCACCATTGTTGAAAACATCCTCATAACCGAACCACTCCCGCTTACTATTACAGCCGTAAATACGACCAATGCTGGTTGTGCGGGGAATGAAGGTGCCATTTCTGTAACGGCAACAGGCGGCACAGGGACTTATTCAGGAAATTGGAGTGATAGCCAAACGGGATTATCCATTCAAGGGCTTGCGAGTGGCAACTATACCATAACCATCACAGATTCAAATGGTTGTAGCATTACGACGAGTACCTCCATCGGTGGGGTTGCTCCGCTGGAAGTGGAAGTATCAGCACAGCCAGTATCCTGTTTTGGCGCAACCGATGGGGCAATATTTTTTGAATCCATTACTGGAGGTATTGGGCCTCCTTATTTTCTGGATGATATGTTATTGCCAGATGACAATTATATCGGCAACCTACCTGCGGGTACTTATAATTGGACAATAGGCGATGGGAGTAATTGTAGCAAAGACATTGAGGTGATACTCACGGAGCCACCGTTTTTCTCCTTTACCTTACCTGAGGTCGTCGAAATTGAACTAGGTGGCGCCGCCGTGTTACAGCCACAACTGGTAGGGGCCCCTGTAATTCCCCTTACTTGGGAATGGACACCAGCCACTGATCTTTCTTGTGTTAATTGCCCCATAACCACCGCTACACCCGCTCAAAGTAAATTGTACCAACTCGTAGCCGTGGATGCAAATGGATGTTCTGCAACCGATATAGTGAGGGTATTTGTCAATCGTAATTGTGGGCTGTTTGTACCTAATATTTTTACCCCAAAAAACAGTGCGGATCTTAACGATTTGTTGGTCATCCATACAGGGCCTTGTATCAACCGTATCCTTCGTTGGCAAATTTTCGACCGTTGGGGCAGTTTGGTATTTTCCCAAAAAGACTTTCCGCCCAATGACCTGACACATGGTTGGGATGGCAATGCCAGAAACAAACCCGCCGCCGCAGGTGTATTTACTTGGTATGCCCAATACGAGCAGATTGATGGAACTGTAGGCTTGGTTACAGGAGATGTGACCGTTTGGTAATAAGCGTTTTCTTTCCAACCTCGTTTGCGCTCGCAAAACCTTGAAAAATAGTAATAAATTTGCATCGCGAAAATAGGTGTATCGCAAAATACTTGTTGTTTTTTTGTTAAATAATTGATTTTGAATAAATTATGTTAAAAATATTTACTTTTTTATTGGGCTGGTTACTACTATTTACCCAATGTCAAAATACTCCAACGCCGCCAAAAGCAGCACCAGTAACAACAATGCAAGAAATACCCGAATCAGAATTACCTCAGGTAAATGCCATTACAAAAGAAGGTGTCATTCAATTTGCAGATGGTACGAGCCGACCCATTCCACACTATGGCGAACAGGGCTGGATGGTCTTATTTCTCGTACGACATTGTGAAAAAGATAAAACAATTGCCGACAATCCTCCTCTTACTGCAGAGGGACAAGCACGTGCTGAACGACTTGGGCGCGTAATGGATAATGCCGTACTCGATAAAATTGCTTCCACCAATACCAAACGGACACTGGAAACAGCACAGGCCGTTCGCCGATGGGCAGGTGATCCTGTCATGGAAAATTTCCCTTTCGAAGCACAAAACGATTGGTTGGCCGAAAACCTAGAAATGGGCAGTGGAAAACGTATTTTTTATATTGGACACCAAAATTCCGTACCCGTTATGCTGAATAACTTAACCGCATCTATCCGTTATAAAAACATTCCAGATCTCGATTTCGGCCGGTTTTATATTGCAGTAACCCAAGGTATTGGAAAAACAGAGGTGTTAGAGATGCGTTATTAGAAAAATAATTCGAATAAACCGACAAAAATAACTACTTTTGCGCCTGAAATGAGTATATTTAGATTTATTTGGGCGGTATATGGAATGCTTTTATTCCTAATCATGATGCTGCTTAGCATACCCTATATCCTTGTAAATATGGCGTTTGTTCAAGGTAAACAAGCCTTACGCCGTAACATTTGGTATTTACACCACCCATTTTCAAAAATATTTTTCATCCTTACCGGCGTTCGCGTCAAAGCACACGGATTGGATCGTTTTGATCCAAAACAGTCCTACGTAATAGTAGGAAACCATAATACATCTATTGATTTTGTAGCAGATGCCTTTGTTTTTCCTGGTATATTTCGTTTTTTAGCCAAAGAAGAACTCAAAAAAGTGCCGATTTTTGGGTGGGTCGTTTCCAAAATGTGCCTTACCGTAGATCGTAAAAGTGCTATTAGTCGTGCCAGAAGTGTCATTGCGCTTAAAAAAGAAGTGGAAGAGGGTGTCAGCGTATTTATTTATCCAGAAGGGAGCAGAAATAAAACAAATGACCCAATTGCGGAGTTTTATGATGGCGCCTTCAAAATTGCAGTTCAAATGGGCGCACCTATTTTGCCCATGACTATCTTAAATATTAGTAGTATTTGCCGTCCGGGTAAAATTGATCTTTGCCCTGGCACACTTCATATTGTTTATGATACCCCAATTCCCACAAAAGACCTGAAAAACGAAGATGTTGCCGCGCTTAAAGAGCAAGTACGAAATACCATGATCGCACACCTTCAGGAACGATGAGCGGAAAGGAATCCCCCAAAAGGGGGAAGTTATTGTTTTATCGGTCCTCCGCATCCAAATTATTTAGCCTAATCATTTATTCAAACCATATAGATTCGTTTTTTGTTTAATCGAATCAATCCAAAACATGCAGTACAAAAATAACGTATTGGAAACCATTGGCAACACGCCTTTGGTCAAACTCAACAAAGTAGCCCTTGAATTCCCATGCCTAGTGCTGGGTAAAGTTGAAACTTACAATCCCGGCAATAGTATCAAAGATCGGATGGCTGTTAAAATGATCGACGATGCCGAACAACGGGGCGATCTAAAAAGCGGTGGTACCATCATCGAATGCACTTCGGGCAATACTGGCATGGGGCTTGCACTCGTTGCCTGCGTTCGGGGTTATCGCTGTATTTTTACCACCACTGATAAGCAGTCGAAGGAAAAAGTGGATATTCTCAAGGCTTTAGGGGCAGAAGTTATCGTATGTCCGACCAATGTAGAGCCTTCGGACCCTCGTTCTTATTATTCTATTGCAGAGCGCCTAAGTAAAGAAATCCCTAATTCATTTTGGTGTAATCAATACGATAACCTCTCCAACCGCCAAGCACATTACGAAAGTACAGGGCCTGAAATTTGGAAACAAACGGATGGTAAAATTACCCATCTTGTAGTAGGTGTTGGTACTGGTGGCACTGTCAGTGGTACGGCAAAATATTTATTGGAACAAAATCCAAATATCAAAATATGGGGCGCAGATACTTACGGTTCTGTTTTTAAAAAATACCATGAAACCGGTATTTTTGACCCAAAAGAGATCTATCCGTACATTACAGAAGGAATTGGAGAAGATATTTTGCCTAAAAACGTAGATTTTTCAGTGATTACCGCCTTCGAAAAGGTAACCGATAAAGATGCTGCCTTGTGGGCGCGCAGACTTGCCCGCGAAGAAGGTCTTCTTTTGGGTTATTCCTGCGGTAGCGCTATGGGGGCTGCCTATCAGTTGCGTCATCAGTTCAAACCAGAGGATGTAGTGGTAATTATTTTTCACGACCACGGTAGCCGTTATGTTGGAAAAGTATATAACGACGATTGGATGCGCCAACGCGGTTTCCTTGAAGACGAACTCACCGTAAGTGATCTTATTGCCCGTAAAAAAGACCGCCAGTTTTTTGCTGCCGAGGCAAAAGATTCCGTTCGTTCGGCCTTCAATTTGATGAAAAGCCATGATTTAAGCCAATTACCCGTACTCGATGAGGGCAATATTGTAGGATCAATCACTGAAACACAGGTGCTTAATATTCTACTCGAGAATCCATTAAATAATTCGGAACGCCCGCTCAGAGAAGTCATGGGTACTGCTTTCCCAACGGTAAAAGATACCACACCGATCAGCCAACTGAATCGTTATATCAGTAAGGAGATTCCGGCAGTAATCGTGTATGATATGTCTGGGGGAATGCATATTGTGACCCAATACGACTTAATTCAAGCGATATAATTACTGTTTTCCAGTCACGTTACATCATATCATAGGTGTAGCGTGACTGGTATATCGAAACTGTAAAAACAATCTCGTTGTTATTTCCTGACTAATATCCCGAAAAACTCATTTCCGTTCCTTGGTTTTATGGAATTATAGCATTTTTCAAAAGTTTTAACTTCAAAGTAGGGCGTAAAATAGGACAAATATTCCTCTTTTGAGCCGCCGAAAGGCCGCTTTGTCATATCACCCGTTAATGGTATATCAAACCACAATCCGACCAGTTTTCCGCCACTTGGGAGCATCGAAGCCATTTGATGTGCGTACAATTTTCTGTTTTCGGGCGTAGGCACAAACGAGCAAAAAAAGGTTTGTTCAATTATTAAATCATATTCGCCCCGGTGATCGAAAAAATTGGCTTGTATCAATTGTTGTTTTGGAAAACTTGGGTTTCGATCTGCAAAATTATTTAACGGTATTTCCGCAATATCTATAATGGTAATATGCTCAAATCCTTGTTCCCATAGGTAGGCAGCCTCGTATGCATTACCAGCACCAGGTAGGAGAATTCGCGTGTTTTTATCCACTATCTGATCAAAATACGCTTTAAGTGCTGGTGCAGGTGCGCCAATATCCCAACCAGTTTGTCCCTCTTCATATCGAGTACTCCAGTATTCCTGTTCTTCCTTAGTTTGTTTTACCGATGACATAATTTTTAATTCTAAAAGTGACTATTGATTATTTGCCCGTTACTATGGCGGAGAAAATATGGTGTTAAGGAAGGATAAAAGTTTGGCACGATATTTTCAGGTAAAATATTTAAATATATTATTTATGAAAAAAATCAATTTAAAACCCACGCTAGCATTGGCTTTAGCCGCATTTTCTTGCTTGACCAATATCCAAGCACAACATCAAAAATGGGAACTTGGTTTATTCCTCGGTGCTTCGCAAGGACAAACAGATGTTCAAAATTTGGACACAAAAGAGCAAAATCTTGCATTTGGTGGGCTAGTTCGGTATCATATTAACGACAATATCGGACTTCGCCTCAATGTGATGCAAGGAAAACTCACCGGTGATGATGCCAACTACACCGACCGAGCAACGAGAAAATTTACCTTCACTTCACCTGTTACCGAAGGCTCTTTGGTAGGCGAGTGGGATATTCTTGGCCGCCGCCGCTATCGCAAAATGGCAGCAGGTGGTGCTTTCAAAAAAACAATTTCTCCTTATGTTTTTGGCGGTGGAGGTTATGCTCTTACCAATCCTAAAACAGATTATTCAAAGGCAGGAAAATCTGCCGCTGAATTAGCCAATATCGCTAAAGATGAAGCAGAGGGCGTTACTAAAGGACAAGTCGTTTTCCCGCTAGGCGCTGGTCTGAAAATTGACCTTTCTCAAAAAGTAGCACTCAATCTAGAAGCGGGTACTCGACTTTTACTCAATGACAATCTAGAAGGTATCAGTGCCGCTGGAAACCCTGATAAAAAGGATACCTATTCTTTTATTGGAGCATCACTTTCTTACCGCTTCAATTCGGTAAAAGATGCTGATGGTGATGGTATTTCTGATGAAAAAGATGCTTGCCCCGACGTAAAAGGCACCGCCGAAATGATGGGCTGCCCCGATACCGATGGCGATGGTGTTTCTGACAAATTAGATGCTTGCCCTACCATTGCAGGCCCTAAAAGTCTTGTCGGTTGCCCAGACACAGATGGTGATGGCATCTCCGATATAAAAGATGCATGCCCCGATGTAAAAGGTATTGCCAGCTTAAAAGGATGCCCCGACAGCGATGGCGATGGTATCACTGATAAAGATGATGCCTGCCCCGAAGCAAAAGGTTTGCCTACTATGAAAGGCTGTCCTGATACCGATGGCGATGGAATTGCGGATAACGTGGATGCTTGTCCAAAGGAAAAAGGTACTATCGAAAACAAAGGTTGCCCAGCCATTCTGGATCGCGACAAAGATGGAATCGCCGATAAAGACGATGCTTGTCCAGATATTCCTGGTATCGCAAAGTTTAACGGTTGTATCGATTCCGATGGTGACGGTATAGAAGATCCAAAGGATAAATGCCCAAAAGTAGCAGGTATTGCTAAAAACCAAGGCTGTCCAGAAATAAAAGCAGAAGATAAAAAAATATTAGATGCTGCTATTTATGGTGTCGTTTTTGATTCTGGAAAATCAACTTTCAAACCAGAGTCTTATGCCATTTTGAATAATATTGTAACCGTAATGGGGCGTTACCCTGAATATAGCATGAGCATTTCGGGACACACAGATAATGCTGGTGATGCCAAAGTAAATCAAAAACTATCCGAAGCACGTTCTAAAGCATGTTATGATTATTTGGTTTCAAAAGGAATCGCTGCAAACCGTATGAGTCATACAGGCTTTGGTGAAACAAAACCCAAAGGAGACAACGCAACGGCTGCCGGCAAAGCAAAGAACCGTAGAGTGGAATTCGAACTTTCTGTGAAATAAGGAGCAAAATTATCGTTTTTCGCTTGAAAACTTAAAAAAAACGCCTTTCTTTGGTCAGAACAAAGAAGGGCGTTTTTTTATTAATTATGGTATGATTCAACCGACAAGGAAAATTTAATTAATTGTTTGAAATTTATTTTGCAAATACAAACAAAATGTTTATCTTTGCGGCATGAATGTATGTCCTAAATGCGCAGTAGAAGCCATCCCAGGGGCAAAGTTTTGTCATCGTTGTGGAGATAATATCATCGAACGCACCAAAACATGCCCTGCTTGCCACGGAGATAATCCGTTGAGCTCGGTGTTTTGCCACCACTGTGGCTTTCATTTTGACGGTCAAAAATCGACGGTCTATCACCCAAAGTATCCTATTGATTATACCCAACCAGACCTAACAGGACAGGTTAAGGCACTCTTTTTTGCTAGTTTGAGGGAAAGAGTGGATCAAGAGCATGATATTTTGCGCTACTCTGAGTTTGTAGAGCGATTTTACCAGTCTAAGTTCAAAGAGGTATATGAGGTCCGTTCCGCTCAAATATCAACAGATACCGCTACTCGGTACAATCGTTTCGGTGATGCAGCATTGCCTGAAATAGACCGACGACTCGAACATTCCTTTGAAGGACTTTTAGATTATTTTATTATCCAGTTTTGCTCCGACCTGCATGGCTTTGTACTGCCAGAGGCCATTTTGCGCCATGAACAAGCAAGACCCGGTAAAACTGACCTCAAAAACATGATTGCTGATTACTTAGACTTTGATCATGAGCAAGAAATGGTATATACTAATTTCGTTACCATGCAAAGCGATTACTTAGCCAATGCTTGTAAGAATTATCTTTTTGCACAACGACGCGAAAAAGTATTCTTCATCCTCGACTTATCCATCAAAGGAAATTGTAAAGAGGGCTTCGCAATGACGGATAAGGGATTATACTGGAAAATGCCATTTGACAAAGCAAAATCTGTCCAATACGTTGATATTGAATCTGTTAAAAAAGAAAAAGAATGGATACTCTTCAATGGTGAATTTTTCACCGCTAATGCCCGCCTCAACTTAAAAATGTGTAAATTAATAAAAAAGTTGAAAGGTTGGAAAGAAATGGAGGCGAGTAACGCATGAACAGTTGTCAGGGGGCTACTCTTTGGGCAAATAGTGTTGCACCGAAGAACAATGAATTTTCCATAGACCATCTACTTTCTCTAAAATACGGATTTCATGGCTGTATAAAATGATATTATACTCAACCAGCGTCACTTTTTGATGGTGATATACCGTTGCCATATTACCATTAACGATGATGCGGTAATTGGTTTTTTCAACAATGGTTTTATCCTCTGGAGCCATCTGATTATTGGATGCCATATCATCTTTAGTCAAGAAACTCACATCACCATTTTGGCCAGTAGCACAGATAAATGTCTTGTCATCCAATATCCAATATTTCTTTGCTACCTCGTTAAATGGTAGTTTAGTGAAATCATCCGTTTCTTGCTGAATTACAGATAATATTGCTGTTTCTTCGCTATTTTGTCCATAAACGGGTGGAATGATTATGATACACGATACAATAGCAAACGTTAGGAGAAGCACTTTTTGCATAATTAATTTATTTAGGTACAAAAGTAATATCGTTGTTTCTAAACCGTAATTTTTTAACATTTACCTTCGGGAATAAGACACTATTAAGCAAAGGATGTTATGGTACTTATTCTACTAATTTTCTTAGTATTCTCTGATAAACGTGGAAAAATGGTTATTACTAAACCTTTTATAACGAGAATAAAATAGGCTACCAACCTTTGAGTCATTAATTCCGTAATAGCTGTATTCACTTTTATTAAATTTACAGCTATGCAAAAACTACTCATTTTTATTATCTTTCTTTTTTCGGCATCACAGATTGATGCGCAACAATGGCTTACAAAAGATCAGCAATGGACTTACCATTTTAGCGGCGGATTTGCTGGGTTCAATGCTTTTTTTAAGCAAAAAGTAACTATTGATACTGTTATTCAAAACCAGAGTTGCAAAAAAGTTATTGCCTTGAATATGCCATTTGACCGCCCGCCTCGGTTTGCTTACGAATTGGATAAAAAGGTATATGCTTTCAATGAATTTCAAAATACATGGGTTAAAATGTACGATTTTAACCTAGTTCCTGGCGATATCGTGGTCGTGCCAACCTTTTTAGGCTCAATTTTTAAGTATAGAATTGATGCAGTAGATATAGTAACTGCCGGCGACCTAACGCTAACGCGACAACGCGTTACCGAAGTTACGGATGATTCACTTGTGATAGGTATTCCTTTCGATATACTGGAATACGTCGGTGCAGTTGGAAAGCCTTTAGACAGTTTAGCAAGCCCCCAATGCAGTTATTTCTTCGTAGATGAGGCTCCTTTTTGCCAAAGTTTTGTCGATGGCTTTGATGTACGTTTTATTTGTTATTCCAACGGAAATAGTAACTTTGAGCCTTATGACGGATGTACTGTAAGCGGCACAGAAACTGCTCCCAGCGATTTGCTAAAAGTAAATATCAACCCAAATCCTAGTACAGATTATCTGAGGGTGAGTATCGGAAATGGCCATCAAATCCATAATCTGAAACTTATCCACATGAATGGTGCGATCTTGGAAGAAATAAGAGACCTAAACAGCATTTCTGTCGAGATGAATACTGCTGTTTATCCCTCAGGGCTATATGTCCTTATGGTTGAAACAGATATGGGTATTAAAACGGAGTCGGTAGCGATTGGGTTCTAATCTAAGTATTTCGTTGAGATTAATTTAGAATAAATGGGTTCAAAATGGCTGGATTGTCCTGTTTTGAACCCATTTTATTACTCAATCCTTTTTTATAATATCAAGCACCAGTGAAAGTTCTAGTTTTAAATCTGCGGATATTTGTTCCGGTGATTGCCCTCCATTTTTAAAAAGATGAAGTACATAAGATCGAATAACTTCATTTTTTTCACGCTCAATCTCTGTTTTTTCATGCGCCAACATCTAATTTTTTTTATAAATATCTGACACCGATTCACCATTCCATGCCTTTGAAAGGGCATCAATGAAGCCCTTATTATATTCCATTGCCTTTTGTTTGCCTGTCATATCTTCTTTAATTTTATATTTTTCAAGAAATTCAAGTACTTCCTCTTCTTCTTTGTCGGGCAACCTTACAAAATAGAACGCAAATTTAAGGACATTTCGGAACTTGTCCAATGAACCAATCTACATCCGCATGTAGATCAGGCATAAAGAACGCTACAGCGGGCTCTATTAAATCCAATATTTCTTTCCAAAATGTATCAAAATCGGCATTATATCCTTTGTTTTTCTTTGCTTGGGACATGGTATGAAAAATTTAAGGGGCAAAAATAATAAAACTTTTATTTACAACATAAATTGTTGTTTATTTTTTTATAAAAAAACTTTAAGTTTATATTTAAATTCTGCTTCACTTACTCACAATTTATTCACAATTTAACCCTACCTTTGCCCACTATAACTATACGACTGTTTTTTAGAGGAAATGAAGATATCGTTGAATTGGTTACGAGATTTTCTCGTTCTACATAATACACCTATTGAAATCGCTGATATATTAACATCATTGGGGCTTGAGGTGGAAGGATTTGAAGAGGTAAAACCCTCACCTGTAGATTTGGATAAAGTGGTCACAGCATACATAACTGTTTGTGAACCAATACCTGATACAGATCACCTTTCAGCAACCCAAGTTGAAATTAGCGATCCTACGCACCCGGGTCAAACACGCACGCTATCCATCGTTTGTGGCGCGCCAAATGTGGCTAAAGGCCAAAAAGTGTTTGTTGCCTTGCCTGGTGCTACCGTTTTTAGCAAAGACGGTACTTTGTTTACCATCGGTGAACGAAAAGTGCGTGGCGTACCCTCGCAGGGTATGATCTGTGCAGAAGATGAACTCGGCATTGGCCACGACCATTCCGGTATCATTATTTTACCCGCCGATATGCCGCTGGGTATTACTGCTGCAGACCATTTTAATATCTCAAGTGACATCGTTTTTGAAGTAGGACTTACCCCCAACCGCGCAGATGCTACCAACCATCTGGGGGTTGCGCGTGATCTTTTGGCTTGGGCGCGTCAAAATCAAGATCCCAACCACGCCATCAAATTGCCAGATGTTACAGCCTTTAAACATACCTCCAGCGAAGCACCCATATCGGTAAAAGTAGAAAATAATGACGCATGTTTGCGTTATACTGGCGTTTCTATCACCGGTGTCACGATCAAAGAAAGTCCAGATTGGCTGAAAAATCGCTTATTAGCAGTTGGTATTAGGCCAATTAATAATATTGTGGATGTCACCAATTATGTACGCGCTGAGTTGGGACAACCACTCCACGCTTTTGACCAATCCGCTATTCAAGGAAATACTATTTTGGTAAAAAACTTACCAGAAGGAACAGTATTTCAGACCTTAGATGCGACTGAGCGCAAACTTTTTGCCGAAGACTTAATGATTTGCGATGGTGACTCTACCCCAATGTGTATTGGTGGTGTATTTGGCGGCCTTACTAGTGGGGTTAAAGATAGTACCACGGCTATATTTTTAGAAAGTGCCTGCTTCCACCCGCGTTCTATCCGTCGTTCCATGCTCAAGCACAACTTGCGTACAGATGCCGCTTGGTCTTTCGAAAAAGGTGTGGATCCCAATGGTTGCCTTTATGCGCTAGAAAGAGCTGCGCTGCTTATTCAAGAATTGGCAGGTGGCACTATTACAGGTGCTGTAACGGATATTTACTCTTCCCATATCCATCCAGCGCAAATCACCGCTTCGTATCAACGGATCAATACCTTAATCGGCGAATCTATTCCAAAAGAGGTGGTAAAAAATATTCTGCAAGCCTTGGGTATAGGTATGAAATCCGAAACAGAAACGGGTTTTACAGCCATTATTCCTACCAATAAACCAGACGTGACACGCGAGGCTGATTTAGTAGAAGAAATATTACGGGTATATGGTCTCGATAAGGTAACTATGCCTGATAGTATCCGGTCAAGCATGGAAATAACGCCCAAACCAGACCCCGATGCGATTCGCAACCAAGTTTCGGATATGTTAGCCGGACAAGGTTTTTTGGAGGCGATGAACCTTTCTTTGTCAGATTCCACCCTTTATCAAGGCGAAAATGCACTTATTCCCTTCGAAGAAGGTACTGTTGTGCGTATTAACAATACCGCGAACCAAGGCTTGGATTGTTTGCGTCCGACACTAATTTCAGGTACATTAGAGACGATTCGCCATAACCAAAATAGGCAAAATCCAGATTTGAGGTTATTTGAATTTGGGAAAATTTACAGACGAACTATTTTAGATGAAGTCTCTACTAACGCAGTACGCTCTACTGCGGGGTTCAACGAAGTATTACGATTGGGTATTTGCCTAACAGGTGCGCATAGCACTGAATCTTGGCACCCCAGCAACAAAAAAACGGTTGACTTTTATACCCTGAAGTCTTACGTCAACCATTTATTGGCGCGCTTAGGCGTTATTGGTTACCAAGAAACTACCCTGCAAGGGGAAGTGCCTTATAAATATGCCTTGCGTTACCACCGCGGTGCGCAGGAATTGGTGACCTTTGGAGCCGTTCAAACGGCATTGTCGAAAAAATTTGACGTGAAAAATGAAGTATTTTTCGCTGATTTCCATTTCGAAAATATCATTAAAGCACTCGCAGCGAATAAAGTACACTATAGCGAATTAGGGCGTTTCCCATCGGTGCGGCGCGATTTGGCCTTAGTGCTAGATCAAAATGTGACCTTTGGCGAAATTCGTCAATTATCCAACAAAACGATCAAAAAACTACTCAAAGAAGTCAATCTTTTTGATGTTTTTGAAGACCAAACTAAAATAGGGGAAGGCAAAAAATCTTATGCCGTCAGTTTTGTGTTCGAAGACCATGAAAAGACTTTGCAAGATAAAGATATTGACCAAATTATGCAACAACTCCAAACGGCATTCCAATCAAAATTGGGTGCGCAAATTAGGGGTTAATCACTTTTAACTTTAAAATAATAAAACGTAATTATACAACATGGAAATAGTTTATTTCATCATAGGACTTGTAGGCGGCGGCGGCGTTGCCTGGTTCTTGGCCAGTCGAAGCAATAAAGCCGACACTCAAAAAGCCATAGAAGAAAGTAACCGCAAAGCAGATCTTATTATTCAAGAAGCACGCCTCGGAGCAGAACGCGTGCAAAACGAAGCCTCTCTAAAAGCCGATAAATTACTGGATAAAGCGGAAGCAGAAAACGAACGTATCAAACAACAGAAAATACAGGAGGCCAAACAGCGATATGCAGATATGAAATCGCAGTTTGAAAGCGAAAAAGCACAACACCAACTCAGTTTGAAAGAAATGGAGATGGATTTGAATGCTAAGCAAAAGGATATAAAAGTAGAGGATGACGCATTGAATGCTCGTTTTGAGGAATATGCAAAGAAAAAAGCGGACTTAGAGGGCAAAGAAATGGAGATCGAAACAATCCGTGAAAACATGGATAAACAGGTCAAAATTATCCAAAAAAAGAAGGAGGAACTCGATGCTGCCAATGAAGAACGTATTAAAGCATTAGAAAGAGTAGCAAAACTAACCCAGCAAGAAGCAAAAGATCAATTGATGGAACAAGTGCGCTTGAAAAGCGAAAGCGAAGCACTTTCTATCGTTAAAGATGCCATTGCTACGGCAAAACTCAATGCGAATAAGGAGGCAAAAAAGATCATTATTCAAACTATCCAGCGTACTGCTGCTGAATTTACGATTGAAAATACCGTATCCGTTTTCAACCTTGAAAATGACGAAATGAAAGGCCAGATCATCGGTCGTGAAGGACGTAATATTCGTGCACTAGAGGCGGCTACTGGCGTAGAAGTAATCGTAGATGATACCCCAGAGGCGATCGTTATTTCCTCTTTTGACCCGATTCGCCGCGAAGTAGCGCGTTTGTCGCTCCAACGTTTGGTCGCTGATGGACGTATCCACCCGCAACGTATTGAAGAAGTAGTAGCCAAAGTGCGTAAGCAATTGGAAGAGCAAATTATGGAGATCGGTGAACGTACCGTGATCGAACAAAATATACACGGCCTCAATCCGGCACTCGTGCGTTATGTTGGTCGTATGCGTTTCCGTTCCTCTTATGGTCAAAACCTTTTAAAGCACTCCATCGAAACCGCCGAATTATGCGGCTTGATGGCAGCCGAACTCGGCCTGAATCCAAAGCAGATCAAAATGGCGAAAAGAGCCGGTTTGCTCCACGATATTGGTAAAGTAGCAGAAGAGGAGACAGAACTATCGCACGCTTTGGTCGGTATGCAAATCTGCGAACAAAACGGCGAACACCCCGTGGTTGTCAATGCAGTAGGTGCCCACCACGATGAAATAGAAATGAATAATATCATTTCGCCCATCGTTCAGGCTTGTGATGCCATCTCAGGCGCTCGTCCAGGTGCACGTCGTGAAATCCTGGAGAATTACCTCAAGAGGATCGGCGAATTGGAAGAACTAGCGCGTAGCTACGACGGTGTCTCCAATGCCTTTGCAATGCAGGCCGGTCGCGAATTGCGCGTCATTGTAGAAGCAGATAAAGTAACCGACCAATACGCAGATGATTTGTCGTTCTTGATTTCTCAAAAAATTCAGGACGAAATGCAGTATCCAGGCCAAATTCGTGTGACTGTAATTCGCGAAAAGCGCGCCGTTGCATTTGCACGATAGATTTTTTGAACTAATTGGGTGAAACCTTATTTCAAATTTATTTGTTTTCTTTATCTTTGTTGCACCTTTAACATCTAAATTTAAATTTTAAAATGTCTTATTTGGGTTTTAACATAAACAGTATAATTATTATACGCATTGGGCATAACACCTGACGCGTTGTTGTAATGAGCGGTTTTTTTATAACCTAGTAAATATAACGAACCCCGAACGGTGTAATAACCATTCGGGGTTTTTTAATTACCTTTGCACTCCTTTTGTGCAAGCTATTATTTTTGTATGTATAGAAAATATGAGTCCCCTCTGAATCTCCCCGCTATTGATGCTGAAATTCTTCAGTTTTGGCGAGACGAGCAGATTTTTGAAAAAAGTGTCGATCAACGCGACCCCAATAAATCCTTTGTCTTTTACGAAGGACCACCTTCTGCCAATGGTATGCCCGGTATCCACCACGTGATGGCCCGTACCGTAAAAGATCTTTTTTGTAGGTATAATACCCTGAAAGGCTTTCGGGTCGAACGCAAAGGCGGCTGGGATACACATGGCCTGCCCATTGAATTACAGGTGGAGAAGGAAATGGGTATCACTAAGGAGGATATTGGTAAAAAAATTACTGTGGATGAATATAACCATGCCTGTCGAGCTACCGTAATGCGGTACAAGGATCTTTGGGACGATATCACCCGCCGAATGGGATATTGGGTAGATCTTGATAATCCATATATCACTTTTGAGGATAGTTATATCGAAACCTGCTGGTGGATACTCCAACGTTTGTACAATAAAAGAACCGCCAGTGGCGATTCATTTTTGTTCAAAGGATTTACCATCCAGCCCTATAGCCCTGCTGCGGGTACAGGACTCAGTTCGCATGAGCTGAATATGCCGGGCTGTTATAAAGAAGTGACAGATTATTCCATCGTTGCTATGTTTAAGGTGCGCAATGACGATACCTCAGCATTCTTGTTTGAAGATGAAAATGAAGATGTACGCATCATAGCCTGGACAACTACACCTTGGACTTTACCATCCAATGTGGCACTCACCGTTGGGCCTAATATACAGTATGTAAAAGTGAAAACCTTTAGCCCATACACCGGTGCTCCCATCAGTGTTGTGCTTGCAAAAGACCGCGTATCCGCTTATTTTGATGCTACTAATGCCGAATTGCCCATGCAGCCCCATGATACAACTGCCAAAAAAATGGTGGTACCATTCCGTGCAGGTGAAGCATTTTCGGGTAAAAAACTGTTAGGCATTCGCTTCGAACAATTATTGCCTTATGTCACTTCTCCTGAATTGGAACAATCCGGCTTTAGGGTAATATCCGGCGATTGGGTCACTACCGAAGATGGTACAGGTGTGGTACATACTGCCCCATATTTTGGTGCCGATGACATGCGCGCTTGTAAAGAAGCAGGTATTCCAATGATCGGAATAGAAGACGACAAAGGTATTATCCAGCCTTTGGTGGATAAACAGGGCAAATTTGTAGCAGAAATCACCGATTTTGCGGGTATGTATGTCAAAGCCGAATATTATTCAAAAGACATACAATCCGATCCCGCTTTTAAATCTACGGATTTACAAATCGCTATCAAACTCAAGGAGGACAATAAAGCATTCCGCACTGAGAAATATAAACACAATTACCCGCATTGCTGGCGTACCGATAAACCCGTTTTGTACTACCCACTCGATTCGTGGTTTATCCGCGCATCGGCGGCCAAAGAACGCTTATCCGAACTCAACAAAACCATCAATTGGAAACCAGAATCAACTGGAACTGGCCGATTTGGGCAATGGCTCGACAATTTGCAGGATTGGAACCTCTCCCGTACCCGTTACTGGGGCGTGCCGCTCCCAATTTGGCGTACCGAAGACAGTACCGAGGAAAAATGTATCGGCTCTTTACCAGAGTTGAAAATAGAGTTGGAACTAGCCAATAAAGTACTGGGACTAGACCAAACTATGCCCAAAGACCTCCATCGCCCGTATATTGATGATGTAATATTGGTCTCCAATTCAGGGCAACCTATGCGCCGAGAAGCAGATCTGATCGATGTTTGGTTTGATTCCGGTTCAATGCCTTATGCACAATGGGGACTTGATTACGACCGCATGGCCGCAGGTGATGATATGCCTTTTAAAAACCCATTTGATGTATCCTATCCCGCTACATTTATTGCGGAAGGCGTGGATCAAACAAGGGGCTGGTTCTATACTTTGCATGCCATTGCTGGTATGTGCTTCGATTCCGTAGCGTTTAAAAATGTGGTGTCAAATGGCCTAGTTTTGGACAAAGAAGGCAATAAAATGTCAAAATCCAAGGGAAATGTAGTGGATCCATTCAAAACCATTGATGCTTATGGCGCAGATGCTACCCGTTGGTATATGATGGCTAATGCCAATCCATGGGACAATTTGAAATTTGATTTAGAAGGCATTGTAGAAACGCGGAACAAGTATTTTGGAACGCTGTTCAATACCTATAATTTCTTCGCATTGTATGCCAACCTTGATGGCTGGAAAATGGACGAGTCCAATGTGATGCCTTATGCCGATCGTTCGGAATTAGACCGCTGGATCATTTCTAAGTTATATAGTTTGGTACAGGATTATACTACCGCAATGGATGATTATGAGCCGACACGTGCCGCGCGCGTACTCGAATCTTTTGTGGATGAACACCTTTCTAATTGGTATGTGCGCCTTTCGCGCAGGCGGTTCTGGCGCGGCGAATTGAATGACGACAAACGCGCCGCTTACGAAACGCTGTTTGAATGTTTGATGGTTACGTCGCAGTTGTCGGCATCTTTGGCACCGTTTTTCTCCGATTGGTTATACCGCAATTTGACAGCACCAATCAAAGAACGCGCCATTGCAATGGGCTCGCCGCTACGCCATGAATCGGTACATTTAAGCGATTTAATATTACCTGATTCGAGCAAAATTGACTTGGATTTGGAGAAAAAAATGGACTACGCACAGCGGATATGCTCATTGGCATTGAGTATCCGTAAAAAAGAGAAATTAAGGGTGCGTTTACCGTTGCAAAAAATATTATTGCCCGTACTAGATGAGGCGTTTATTGCAGAAGTAGATGGCGTAAAAGACTTGATTTTGTCCGAAATCAATGTAAAAGACATTGAATTTATCACGGATGCCTCGGGTTTATTGAAAAAAGGCGCAAAAGCCAATTTCAAAACTTTAGGAGCAAAATTGGGTAAAGATATGAAAGCCGCAGCCGATCAATTGGCCGTTTTGAACAACGAACAAATCAATGCTTTAGAAAAAGCAGGCAGTATGTTGATTGAAGCAAATGGCACACCATACACCATCGTTCCCGAAGATCTTATCATCACTACGGAAGATCTCCCCGGATGGAAAGTAGCCAACGATGCCGGTTTAACTGTGGCACTTGATGTTACGCTGACCGATGATTTAATTGCAGAAGGCACCGCCCGCGATTTGGTCAACCGTATCCAAAATATACGCAAGGAGAAGAATTTTAACGTTATCGACCGTATTGATGTGGTGATGCAGCCACACCCAACGATCATGTCTGCGGTTCACCTATTTGGCGACTATATCAAAGCCGAAGTATTGGCCAATTCATTGATTTTGAATGAAGAGGGCGATTGGGAAGCCGTAAGTTTAAATGATGAAGTAACGTTGAATATGATGGTGAGTATGGCGTAGTGATATGTGAATTAAACGACACCATGCTACCATACACTTTTGTTTTTGGTCATTATATTTTGCTAAAGAAAAAGTATAAGGCTGTGAGAACGACGCAACAATTTTATAAAACAAGGTATCCGAAATGAAAGATAATTTCTCTGGTCGCTCCGATGCGTATGCCAATTTTCGGCCATCCTATCCGCCAGCCTTGGCAGCAGCCATCGCAGCACAGTCCCCAGCCAATCACTTGGTTTGGGACTGCGCTACGGGCAATGGACAAATGGCTAAATTACTAGCCAATCATTTCCAACAGGTAATAGCAACGGATATGAGTGCTAACCAGTTGGCATTAGCCACACAATTACCCAATATTGAATATCGGCAAGAGCCATCCCATCAGTCCACTTTATTGGACCATTCCGTGGATGCCGTTGTGATTGCCCAAGCCATACACTGGTTCGATTTTGATGCTTTTTATAAAGAAGTACGGCGTGTTGTTCGCCCCGGAGGAATCATTGCAGTGGTTGGTTACCCCTTGCTAGAACCTAGGCATCCTGCTATTCAAAATGCGCTGCTACATTTTTATAGCATAACTATTGGCCCATATTGGGATAACGAGCGGCATTTCCTTGATGAGGAATACGAAACGATACCTTTCCCCTTTGAGGAATTGCCCTTTGATGAACAGTATATGTTGTATCAATGGGATATAGAGACCATGATTGGATTTCTTAATTCTTGGTCGGCAGTCCAACATTATATCGATAAAAATGGGAACAACCCCGTAACAGCTTTTGAAGAAGAGTTGCGAATGGTATGGCCACAAGGCGAAAAGGCGGTCATATCCTTTAAAATTGTGGGTCGAATGGGGCGCGTTTAACTCTATAATTTGTAAATCCATTTGTTCCATTAGAGGGTTTTAGCCATAAAAAAACATCCTGCGCCAATTTACAACTAATTTCAGCCAATCTATTTACCTTTGCCCCGACGGGTGGCGTATATCCATGCACCCTATCAACTTTCCATTTATTACATGGCTGAATTACAAGATTTAAAAAAAGTATGTACGCAAGTCCGACGCGACATCTTGCGTATGGTATTCAATGTCCAAAGCGGTCACCCAGGTGCCTCTTTGGGATGTACGGAGTATTTTGTGGCTCTTTATGGTGCCTTAATGAAACATAAGGCAGTGCCTTTTAAAATGGAAGGCCGAGGACAAGACGTGTTTTTCCTTTCTAATGGCCACATTTCTCCAGTTTGGTATAGCGTACTTGCGCGCAATGGGTATTTTCCGGTAAGTGAACTCAACACATTCCGCAAACTCAATACACGCCTTCAAGGACACCCTGCTACCCATGAAGGATTGCCGGGTATTCGTATTGCTTCTGGTTCATTGGGACAAGGTATGTCCGTTGCCATTGGTGTGGCTTTGGCCAAACGTATGGATGGCGACAAACGAACCGTGTATGCACTCACCGGCGATGGCGAATTACAAGAAGGCCAATGCTGGGAGGCCATCATGTTTGCTGCGCATAATAAAGTGGATAACCTTATTGTTACCGTGGACTGGAATGGTCAGCAAATTGACGGTAGTAACGATCAGGTACTTTCGCTAGGTAATTTACCCGCTAAATGGAAAGCATTTGGCTGGGATGTGCTTGTTTTGGAGGCCGGTAACGATTTAGAATCCGTAATAAATACCTTAAAAAAGGCAAAACGTCGTACAGGCAAAGGCCGTCCGGTGGTCATCTTAATGCGTACTGAAATGGGCTTTGGTGTCGATTTTATGCAAGGAACTCACAAATGGCATGGTAAATCACCCAACCAAGAGCAATTGGACAGCGCATTAAAACAATTGCCAGAAACAACATTAGGGGACTATTAAAACGATAAAAAAAGTGAATATAAACGATATAAAATCAACAGGAACTAAAGCCACACGCGATGGTTTTGGCCAGGGTTTGGTGGCTGCTGCCCGGTTAAACCCAGATATAGTGGCACTTACAGCAGATTTAATGGAATCGCTGCAAATGCAACATTTTCAAAAAGAATTTCCAGACCGCTTTATACAGGTTGGTATTGCAGAAGCCAATATGATCGGTATTGCGGCTGGTTTGGCAACGGCTGGGAAAGTACCGTTCACAGGTACTTTTGCGAACTTTAGTACAGGCCGTGTGTATGACCAAATACGCCAAAGTGTAGCATATTCTCATAAAAACGTAAAAATTTGCGCTTCTCACGCTGGCCTTACCCTTGGCGAAGACGGTGCTACCCACCAAATACTTGAAGATATTGGAATGATGCGTATGTTGCCGGGGATGACGGTAATCAATCCTTGCGATTACCACCAAACCTATGCCGCTACAATGGCCATTGCCAATTATAAAGGCCCAGTGTACTTGCGTTTTGGCCGTCCAGCTTGGCCAATGTTTACGGAAGGACTTCCTTTCAAAATTGGTAAAGCACTTTTACTTGGAAGCGGATCTGATGTTACAATTTTTGCCACGGGACATTTGGTTTGGACTGCAGTAGAGGCCGCTAAAGAATTGCAAGATGAAGGCATTTCTTGTGAGGTCATCAATATCCACACCATAAAACCTTTGGACGAAAAGGCAATTCTCGAATCAGTACGCAAAACCCGTTGCGTGGTAGTAGCCGAAGAACACCAACGGAATGGAGGTCTAGGAGATGCTATTGCTAATGTATTGGCGCAAAATTTCCCCGTTCCAATGGAATATGTAGGGGTAAAAGATTCTTTTGGCGAAAGTGGGAAGCCTACCGATTTGTTGGAAAAATACGGATTGGGCAAAAAAGATATTTTATGGGCGGTAAAGGATGCCCTTGATCGTAAAAAATAAACCATGACGCATTCCGAGGAACTCATATACAGTACAGCAGTGCGTACCATTCGTATCGAAATGGAGGCACTGCTGGCACTGTCGGAAGCCTTGGTTGCTACCCCCGATTTTGCGCAATGTGTCGAAGCCATTGCCGCATCGCAGGGTAGGGTAGTGGTTACAGGAATTGGTAAAAGTGCCATTGTTGCACAAAAAATAGTAGCAACCCTCAATTCTACCGGACAACCTGCTCTATTTATGCACGCCGCTGATGCCATTCATGGCGATATTGGAATGATCCAAACAAATGATTTGGTGATTTGTCTTTCCAAAAGTGGCGATACACCCGAAATTAAATTACTTGTACCGCTGTTGAAAAATTTTGGCAATGCCTTAATTGGGGTGACTGCCAATAATCATTCTTTTTTGGCCCAACATGCTGATTATTTGCTCCAAACACCCATCGAAAAAGAAGCAGATCCCAATAATTTGGCTCCAACGGCCAGTACAACGTCACAAATGGCGCTAGGAGATGCCCTCGCGGTAACGCTTTTAGCAAAACGTGGATTTACAGCCTCCGATTTTGCTCGTTTCCATCCCGGCGGTACTTTGGGGAAGCAATTGTATTTACGGGTAAGCGATCTTTATACACTGCACGCCAAACCATTGGTGCATTCAGGGACTACTTTACACGAAATTTTGTTGGAAATATCTTCCAAACGCCTCGGGGCAACAATGGTCGAAGATAACAATGGAAAGATTACCGGGATTATCACCGATGGCGATTTGCGCCGAATGTTACAGCGAGCAGCAACAGACTACTCCAATATTGTTGCAGCGGATATCCAAACAGTAAATCCAACTTCTATCCTTCCTGATGCTATGGCTGTGGAAGCACTGGATATAATGCGCTCTAAATCAATTTCACAATTACCCGTGCTGGATACCGACCTGAATTACTTGGGAATGGTTCATTTACACGATTTGATCCGTGAAGGGATCATTTGAAAAATCAAAAACAAACATGGCTAATTCAACAAATTTAATTTACGGTCACCATCCAGTAGTAGAAGCGATCCGGTCGGGTAAAGGGGTAGAAAAAGTACTTTTCCAGCAAGGGGAACGCGGGGAAATAGAGAAGGAAATACGCCATTTAACCAAAGAATTTGGTATTCCGCTGCAAGTAGTCCCCAAAGAAAAACTCAATAAATTGGTCAAAGGCACGCACCAAGGCGTGGTGGCATGGTTGTCATTGGTCACTTTTATGACGCTGGATGAGGTAGTTCCGTGGGTTTTTGAACAAGGCCAAGACCCTCTGATCTTGATATTGGACAGTATTACCGATGTGCGCAATTTTGGCGCAATTTGCCGTACAGCAGAAGTAATGGGCGTGCATGCCGTCGTTATTCCCGAAAATGGCGCCGCACCAGCCAATGAAGAAGCCATGAAAGCATCGGCAGGTGCTTTGGCGCGGATACGGTTGTGCAGGGTGAGAAGCCTCTTTTCGTCGGTAGATTACCTTAAAGAAGCAGGCCTGCATATTGTAGCCACGGCTTTAACCGATCGCTCTATACCTGTGTATGAAGTAGATTTTAAAGGCCCAGTCGCTGTTTTAATGGGTGCAGAAGGCGATGGCCTGCATCCCAAACTCATAAAAATGGCCGATACCGTTACAAAAATACCACAAGCCACCGATTTTGATTCGCTCAATGTAGGTGTAGCGGCAGGTATCTGTTTGTACGAGGCAGTACGCCAAAGGGCAGGTTTAATGTAGGCTATTCCTTTTTAAAATCGTATGTCGTAAATTCTACGAAATCTGCAACAGATAACGTAAAACCCGCCACTTTTTTATCTTTCATCGTAAAAGGGAACACTCGTACACCCATCATCGGGTCGCTGTAAGTACAAAGAAAACGATCACCTCCAAGTGGTTCCAGTCGTGCGGTCATTGCAGCATGGTGTTCAAAAGTCATTTTTAAGGCTTTACCATCTTTTTCAATTTTGGTAAACCCATACATTTCATTGGTGTATTTTCCCGTATAAGCATCTAAATCAAGGCTGGCACGACGCGCCATAGCCACTGTATCTCGCATTTTTTTAACAGATGCGTCCTGTTCCATTTGTTGTTCGTGCTGATTTTTGAATGCACGGGCATCGTGGTCTTGGTAAGGAGCACCAACGGTAGCATCCACCAATACTTGATTCAGGCTTTGATAAAAACCATTCGCGTCGGTATTCGTGAGTACCACAATACCCGTTCCTAACTCTGGCAATAACGTGACCGCCGTGACATAACCATTTACACCACCTGTATGACTCACTATTTCTTTGCCATAGTAGTCTTCCAACAGCCAGCCCATACCATATAATACATAATGGTGTCCTGCGCGATTATCCCGCCCCAGCATGGAAAGTGGTTTGCGCGTTGACCGGATCACTGCAGCAGGAATTTTATCTTTGTACGCGCCTTGGTTCAAATTGGCCATCAACCAATGGCTCAAATCATTTACCGAGCTGCCAATACTACCCGCCGGTGCCAGATTATCAATAATAGCAAATGGAATACGTTGAGTTTGGCCCAGTAGTTGCGTATGGGGCTGCGCCAAATTGCTGGCTTTGGCCACCTCCGCAGACAAAGGAAGGCTACGGTTCATCTCCAATGGCTGGAAAATGCGCTCTCGAATATTATCGGCCCAAGATTTGCCGCTGATCGTTTGCATACACGCCCCTGCGATGGCAAAACCGGCATTGGTATAACCCCATTTTGTACGGAACCCATATATAGGTGTAAATTTCCCAAAATGCGCTATTACTTCATTGGCGGTCAGGTCGCTTGTCCAATAGGTAAAATCACCTTGGAAAGTCTCCATACCAATACGGTGGCTTACAATATCCGAAAGATTGAGGTGTTCGGCCACCCAAGCATCCTTCATGGTAAACTTTGGAAGCCATTTTTGAACGGGATCGGAGAGGTCGCATTTTTTGTCATTGGCCAACATAGCCAACGCTGTTCCTGTAAAAGCCTTTGAATTAGAGCCTATCATAAATAAGGTGTGTTCGTTCACCGGCGCGTTGGTCGTCTTGTCGCAAACGCCATAACCTTTGGAAAGTAGCACTTTACCGTCTTTTACGATACATACCGCAGTACCTGGAATATCCCATCGAGCCATACCGCGTTGGATATGAATATCGAGGCTATCGAGGATAAATTGCTCTAGGGTGGGGCTTTGTGCCGAAAGCGTAATCGTAAATAGGCTCGTAAATAAGCCAAGACAGAGGTGCTTTATCATAATTAACTGTATTAGTTGAGCAAAAGTAAAAATTTTAATTAATTTTGTGGACTAATTAATTGAAATACTATGAGAAATTATCTGTTTTGTTTTTTCATCATCGCCCAATTCCCAGTTTTTGGGCAAGGCTGGGTAAGGCAATTTGGGAGCGTTGATCAAAGAGAAGTATTTCAAACCGTTTTTCCGGCAACGGATTCTACGGTATGGTGTGTGGGGGATTCCCTTGATAGTAAGTATATTAGATTCAAGGAAATAGATTTCAACGGAAATGTCTTGCGGGATTCTGGTTTTAATTCGATCAACACTTACCCTAACTATGGTATGAGTGCTATCCGAAAAAAAGATTTTGGTCTAGTTCATGTGAGCAATTATTCACAGAGTATTAATTGGACAGCATACATTTCTCTATCTTATTATCAAGTAATTTCAAACGATTTCATTCCTTCTTTTGGAGGTGTACAAAATGGAGGGACAGGTAACGATTATCGTTATTTTGATTTTGAATTGCCCACCAACAACACGGTTCTTCTAGTAGGGACACATATTAACTCCGACGAGCAAAAACTGTATTTACAGAAAGTATCCAACCCTACCGAACCTTCCGATTGGATAAAGGAAATACACGATTCTACTAAACACATCAGTGGCCTCCGTATTTTTAAAACCGATAACGATCAATTTATTGTTTTTGCTATGCGAAATGGAACTATTTCGGGTAACTACATTGGGCAAATGGGCTTTTTGCGGATCAATAGCACAGGAGACTTATTAGAAGCAAATTGGATCCCCAACAGTTTGACGGGTGGCTTTAATAATAACTTCAATGCCGTTCCCATTGTTCAAACATCAGATGGATTCTACTTGTACAATTGGCGAAATCTATATTTTATCAATAAAATGGGGCAGGTTGTCTGGCAAAAGAACTTGGACGTGGATGAAAGCAAGGTACAAATAAAAGCAATTCGGAAAATAAACGATAAAATCTTAATTGTGGGGACTTCGGTGTACAGTGCTAATGAGAAAAGCAATTATTATGCTTCGCAACTCGATCTTAATGGCAATGTGGAATGGGTGCAATTGTTAAATTTGAGGGAAACTAACTATGAAGAGTTCAATGACATTATTGGAGTTGATGGTGGTTATATTGCGGTAGGAGCATCATCGAGTCCTTCTAGTTACCAAAAAGATTTTGTAGCAATCAAACTTAACCAAGATGGCACTGTATTTAATAACCTACTTCACGGCAGCGTATTTTATGACCAAAATGCCAATTGCGTACGCGATTCAGGGGAATTAGGTATTCCAGGCCAAATCATTTCTTATAATAAAAGTTATTTCCCCCTAAGTGTCCCTGCCAATGACCAGGGTGAATTTACTATCCCATCCGATACAGGTACCTATATAATAAAGGTGTTGCCTATCGCAAAAGCCTATTGGCAACCATGCGTGGATAGTATTTCGGGTAATTTTGCGCAATTCAATACTTCAGACACGGTATATTTCCCTTTTAAGCCCATTGTAGAATGCCCACAGATGCAGGTGGACTTGGAAACGAATAGGATTCGCCCCTGCTCTACGTCTGTGGTGACAGTGCGTTGGCGAAATCTGGGGGCATCACATTCGGATTCGGTAGCAGTTCGGCTTACTCTGCCCGCGAGTATTGAATTGTCCTCGGCACAACTGCCTTTTATCGATCAAGGGAATGGTCAATACCTATTTAATATAGGATACGCTGGTATTGGGTCTTCCGGGCAATTTAAACTAACTGTTTTAGGTAGTTGCGATTTGCAAATTGGGGAGACCGCTTGTTTGTTGGCTGAAATAACGCCTGATTTTATTTGTCCCACTCCAGCACCTATTGATTCCTCCCTATTTCAATTCAGTCAGTGGAAATGCCTCGAAATTAGAAACTCCTATGATCCCAATGATAAAACCGCAGAACCATTGGGGCGTGGTGAACAAAACTATATCCCTGCGAATACCACTTTGAAGTATCTGATAAGATTCCAAAACACAGGGAACGATACTGCATTCACCGTGGTGATTTGTGATACGCTCTCGCCTCACGTTGATCTATTTACGATACAACCTGAAATTGCAAGCCATCCTTACCGCATGGAATTTCAAGCCAATGGTGCCGTGAGGTTTATTTTTGAGCAAATACTATTGGTAGATTCCCTTACCAATGAACCAGCGTCTCATGGTTTTATCAGATTTAGTATAAAGATGAAACCCAATCTTGTGCCTTCTACAAGTATAGCGAATCGTGCAGGGATCTACTTCGATTACAATAAACCCATTTTGACGAATACTGTAACTCGAACGATTGAAGAAAATGTGATTTCGGATCAACAAGAACTACCACAGAACCATGTTGTTGATTTTGATATTGTACCAAATCCTACCCAACATACTTGTAGGATTTTTTTGGCGAAAGAGGCCGGCACTACTTCTGCTGTTCAAATTTGGAATGTCTTTGGGAAATTGGAGACAACTATTCCTTTAGATATCACACAACGTTACTTGGATATAGATACACATCATTGGCCCAAAGGAATATATTGGGTGGTCTTACAGGCAAATGGGCAACAAGGCGTAAAGCGGTTAATAAAGATTTAAATCACTTAAAAGTGCTTTGCCACGTTCATGTCTAGGAAAATGGGGGTGTTTTGTCTTAAAAACGAGTAAAAACACCCCATTTCTTCGATCAAGAATTTATTTTTAATTTTTTTTCAAAAAAGCTTGTTGATTCGAATTAAACGGACTTACCTTTGCGCCCGCTTTCAGGGGTTGGTCATCAAGTTGATCTAAGATGAAAGAAAAAAAATTAAAAATAATCAATAAAAAATTTGGTGGTTCAAAGTTGTTCATCGTACCTTTGCGCTCCCAAAACGAAGAAAGGGCTAGAAGAAAAGTCTTCACAGCCAAATTGACATCTCTAAAAAGGAACTTACAGGCTTAAGAAGTTTAAGTTAGTAAGAGAAGGATCGAAGCCTTCGGGAGGTACAGTTATACCCTTCCATAATTATTTAGTACTAGCATAGCCTGCGGTACTACTGAAAGTGGGATTAAGGGAATAAAAAGTTCATTGACAAGACTGGGAAATGGAGTAGAGAAAGAGTAAAGGATAGAAATAACGAGTCAAGCAAGAGCGTTTGAGGAAAATC
>JAYUKX010000084.1:0-3806 GCA_043764095.1 Chitinophagales bacterium | reverse complement strand
TAATTTTCGCCAAATTTTCGTTAAATTTTTCGCCGAAAATACCCCATTTCGACTGCAAAATTTGCCTTGATTTGACAAAAATTTCCTCATTTCAGCATCTACGACCCTAATTCTGTATAATGTCTCTTGCAAAGGTAACATTTTTTGATCTCCATTGTTGATCGTTTTCTTAACTTTGGGCTTTCAAGTTAAAGAACAAACCATATAGCACAATGCATAAGGCGCTCAGACAACAATTCAATGCCAATTTTACGGCTCAAAAATACGAGGCATTTCAACATACCATGCATACCGCTTTTGGCGAAGCAGTGACATTCCGCTTAGCCGAAACGCCTATTTTTGTACCACAATACCTCAAACAACGCCTTTTGCAAGGGGTGAAAGATATTTGCAGTGTTATTACTCAACCCGATTTTGCAGCCAAAAGCGCAGCTGCCATACCGCCACACCTCAATGTCCCAAACGAAGACCCACATACGGTTTTTCTACAATTGGATTTTGGTATTTGTGAAGGTAAAGATGGTACGCTCAGCCCTCAATTGATCGAGATGCAAGGATTCCCTTCTTTGTACTATTTCCAACATTTGTTGGCCGAATCTTACCGGAAACACTTTGATATTCCTTCCGATTGGAGTCATTTATTCAATGGTTTAAGCAATGAAGGCTATATTGACCTCCTCCGCGAAGTGATTGTGGGCGATAGCAAACCTGAAAACACGATTCTGCTAGAAGTAGAACCCGAAAAACAAAACACACGTATCGACTTTTGGGGTAGTCAAAAATACCTCGGTATCAAAGTATTGTGCCTGAGTAAGATCAAAAAAGAAGGTCGAGATTTGTATTATATAGATGATAATGGCAAAAAAGTGGCCATTGAGCGGATTTATAACCGTATTATTTTTGATGAATTGGAAAAACGCAACGACCTGCCGCGCGAATGGAATATGTTGGACGAGGTAAATGCACAATGGGTGGGGCATCCGAATTGGTTTTTCCGCATTTCTAAGCACTCGTTACCGTTTATGAAATCAGATTTTGTGCCGGAAACACATTTTTTAAGCGAATTAAAATCAATACCTACTGATTTAGAAAACTGGGTACTCAAACCCCTCTTTTCATTCTCCGGCCAAGGCGTTCAGATCAATGTAACCCCGCAAGATGTGGCTGCGGTGGACGACCCGACTAACTATATCCTACAACGCAAAGTAAAATACGTACCCGCAGTAGAAACCCTAGATCCAACTGATCCAGTAAAGTGCGAAATTAGGATGATGATCCTTTGGAACCCGGGATGGCCCGAACCTCGGTTGGTCAATAATTTGGTGCGCCTGAGCAAAGGTGAAATGGTAGGCGTACGGTACAATAAAGGTAAGGATTGGGTAGGTGCTAGTGTTGGTTTTTTTGAACCGTAGAGGAAGCATCAACACTCCGCCAAATTTACCGAAATATTGATCGCCAATCCACCATCCGAGGTTTCTTTATACTTGGAATTCATATCGTGTGCCGTTTCCTTCATGGTACGAATCACGGCATCCAAACTCACTTTTGCTTTGGACGGATCACTTTCCAAGGCAATTTGGCAAGCGGTAATCGCCTTTATTGCGCCCATGGTATTGCGCTCAATACAGGGCACTTGTACCAATCCGCCAATAGGATCGCAGGTAAGGCCAAGGTGGTGCTCCATCGCAATTTCGGCAGCCATCATGGCCTGTGCGTAAGTACCACCGCAGCATTCGGTGAGCGCAGCAGCAGCCATCGCCGACGATACGCCTATTTCTGCCTGACAACCGCCCATCGCAGCCGAAATTGTTGCCCCTTTTTTAAACAAACTACCCATTTCGCCCGCTGTAAGCATAAATTTTACAATATCATCCTCTCGAAAATTTTCGCCAAAGCAAACATGGTACATCAAAACGGCAGGAATAACACCCGCTGCGCCATTAGTAGGTGCTGTAACTACGCGACTAAAAGCAGCATTTTCTTCATTTACCGCTAAAGCAAAACAACTTACCCATTTCAACGTATCCTGAAATGAATGCCCGCCGCGACTGATTTGACGTATAAATTCGTCCACATTGGCGTAGGGACGGCCTTTCATTAGGCGTTCAGACATGCCTTTTGCGCGGCGTGTCACGTGTAAACCACCCGGCAATTCGCCATCGGTATGGCAGCCGATATAGATACATTGCTTCATCACGTCCCAAATGTGCATCAGATCGGACTTGATTTTTTCGGGGGTACGCCACATCAATTCGTTTTGCCAAACCACTTCCCAAACGGCTTTCCCTGCGTGTAAACACCAGTGTTCTAAGTCTTTTCCTAGGTCAATAGGGTGCGGCAGCGTCACTTCAGATGCGTCGTCCTCTTCGCCTTCTTTTACCACAAAACCGCCGCCTACACTGTAATACGTATGGCTTTCGCCGTTATCGTTGTGGTAAAATGCCGTAAAAACAAGTCCATTGGCATGGTAAGGCAAGGCTTGATCGAAATGAAAAACAATATCAGTTTCAGGATCAAAAGGCAACATTATTTGTCCACCAAGATTAATCTTTTTGGAAGCATTGATGTCGGCAATATTGGTTTGCACCGCAGGCACAGGAATGGTCACTGGGTCGTCGCCATTGAGGCCAAGCAAAACGGCAAGATCGGTACCGTGGCCTTTGCCGGTTTTGGCTAAAGAACCATACAAATCCACGCGAACTGCTTTTACACGGGCGATATCGATTTCGCTCAAAAAACGCTGCGCAGCACGCCAAGGCCCCATGGTATGCGAACTGGAAGGGCCAATGCCAATTTTAAAGATGTCAAATACACTAATTCGGTTCATAGTCAATGTTTCAAAGTTTAGAGACTGTGGTGGTGGTGGTGAGGGCAGGCTTTTTAGGGAATTGGTTATTTTAAGTATTTGGACACAATTAATTATGTCCAAATACTTAAGTACTTAAAGAAACGGCATAATCGCTTTTTTCCATACAAAATAGCCATCGGCATTGAGGTGAAGCCCATCCGAAGTAAATAATTCGGAAAGGTTTCCTTTTTTATTTAACAATGGTGTACCCACATCAATATATGGAATGGCAAAACTACGTGCGATTTGTTGCAAACGGATATTTAATTCGTTGATTTGATCATTCTCGATACCAATTCGTTTTACCTCGTTATTCACTGGCAAAACACTAATGATACATACTTGTGCAGAACGGTTATCTGCGCGCAGTTTTTTAATAATTTCGAAATAACGCGTTTCAATATCTCTCAATGGCTTATCGAATAGTAAGTCATTGATGCCCAAACAGATAAATATTTTAGAAGGGTTGTGTCTATTCAATTCCGACAAGCGATTAAAGACGCCATCTACTTGGTCGCCACTGATACCTCGGTTCAAAACGGGTTGTTTCGCAACGCCTTTTAACAATTCGCTCCATTCGCATTGCTCCACTTGGCTATCGCCTAAAAAAACAATTGCACCTTTTTCATCCGGCATTTTTTTAAACAAAGAGACCCGATGCGCATACAACCCCACTTCTGTATGTCCTAACCTATAAAAAACATACTTTAACCCGCCCAACCGCAATACCATATACCCAATAGTACCAGCGAGCATAGAATTGAGCAGCAAGGAAAAAACTAGGGTGTTGCGCATAATAGAGTTGATAAATGTCTGAGTTTGGGTAATCGAAATCACCCAAACCCAGACCTATTTTATTTGTAAAAACTTAGCCCAACGGTTTCGAGTCAAAAAAGTAGGCAATTTTTGGTCAGACGAGCCACTTTTTTGAGTTCGATGCAGCGCATCGGACGAAAAA
>JAYUKX010000083.1:0-13615 GCA_043764095.1 Chitinophagales bacterium | reverse complement strand
GATCTGGATCTATATCTTTTATTTGTTCGTACATCTTGCAAAGTTATGTTTTTTCCATAAGTTTACCCCCGCTTTTTGAGGGGATACCTTTTTTTCGCGAAAAAAAGTAAGCAGTAGGCTTTTTACATTAATTTTCAACTTTTTGAAATTTACAAGTGGCCATTACTTTTTAGATAAAATAAAAGTGTACGGCTGTAAGCACAAGAAAGCATAAAATTTATGAAGTACTTCATTCCAGCATTGTTCCTAGCACACACAAAAAAAATAAGTCGCCCCGATCTACATCGGAGCGACCCACAAACAAACTCATATTTATAAAAACCTTTCTACTTATGCTCATATTGAATATTGGCAACTTATTTTGCTTGCGCCACAGTAGCCGGATTTTCAGGTTTAGCAGGAACGTTTTCCCACTCATCACCTTCTACCTTTACTGCCGATGTTGCCTTCACTGTACGAGTAGTTGTAGGAACAAGACCAAGGATGGAATTGCCTTCAATACCGTTAGTGATATAGTCTTTTGACCAATTTACACTGTATTCTTTGATGGTTACTTCGAGGTTCTCGTCGATAGTAGCCGCTGCGAGCGCAGTTGGGTTAACCCCAGCAATGCAACGTGTTGCTACGAAATTACCTGCTTTGTCAAATACAGTGATATTGTATGTTTTGTACTGGCGAGCAAAATTGCGGCCTGTATTGTAAATTACTGCGTAGTGGTTAGGTGTTTCCAAAGCCGCTATTGGTTCTGGATAAACAGGCATGCGATTTTCGCGGGCATTATCTTCCAAAGTAGGAAGAAACTCGTAATATTCCCAAGCGAGGCGCTTTGCTTTTTCAACCGGTGCATTTGCGGCACGGCTTTCCAATTGACCTTGAAGTTCTGCTTCGCTGAGCGAGTAAGGCAATGTAGCCTTAGGGAACTGCTGAAGGAAACCTTGGAAGGTAGTATCTTGTGCTTGAGCAGCAAGGGTAACAAAAACCGCGACGATGAGCAAAATTACTTTTTTCATAATTTTTTCGATTAAATGGTGTATTCTATGAGTGAACGGATTAAATGATAATGTAACGGTTGCGAAAACAGTGCCAAAAATAATAGGACCATCTACCCAATACGTGGTATTTACCCAAAAAAATAATGCCTAGCGAAAAATACATTTCGCTAGGCACTGATAATCAATTAGTTATGAAAAAATTATTTTTTTTTACTTTTTTCTTATTTTTTTTCTTTTGACGCTTTTCCGGTCGCTTTTTTAGCAGGAGCGGCTGCTAATACACCGGGAATGGTTGGCATCATACCTGCCATAGAGTCGCGTACGAATGTACCCCATGTGAGGTTATTACCACCTTCTTTATGTGCCAATGCTTTTTCAATGGTCATATTAGCGGCGTTTTCTACTACCCACTCAAAATTGGCTTCACCTACCGAATTAACATCAGCATCCGGTGCTGGATTGCAAAAATCAATTGCATACGGAACGCCATCACGGATCGCAAACTCCACCGTATTGAAATCGTAACCAAGTGCATGATTGATACGCAATACCAAATCGTGCATTTCGTCGCGTTTGGCTTTGCCGACATGTTTAAAATCGGCTACATAACGGAGGTGGTGCGGATTGCGTGGCTCATAGTCCATAATCCTTACGTATTTACCACCAAGGCAGTAGCAACGGAAATAAGAATCAAATTCGATGGCTTCTTGTAGCATCATAACGAGGGTATCTGTTTCGTTGTATGCCGTGAAAAACTCATCGTAATTATTGATTTTATAGACGCTTTTCCAGCCGCCGCCAGAGTGTGGCTTCATATATAATGGAAAACCACCGAGGTATTCGATCATACGCTCCCAATCAAGGGGATATTTCAAGTTACGGAAGCTCTGCCCCGATGTGTCCGGTGGCATTTCTTTGGAAGGGAGGAGAATGGTTTTTGGAACGTGTACACCTATTTTGGTAGATAAACAGTTGTTGAAAAACTTTTCATCCGCACTCCACCAAAAGGGGTTATTGAGGATAGCAGCACCGTTTAAGGCCGCATTTTTCAAATATGCCCTATAAAAAGGCACATCTTGACTGATCCGATCAATCATTACCGCATACGGAGTAGGCTCGCCTTGCATCAATTCATCCACAAGGGTGCGCTCTGCATATACGTTTTTAATGTTTTTTGAATTTACCCGTTGGACAAACGCCTCTGGGAATGAGTTCTCCTTGCCGTGCAAGATGCCGATTTTTTTCATATTTTGCCTGATTAATGTTTTGTCTAAGCGACAAAACTACTTACAGTTATTGCTTTCGTCAAACTTTTTGGCAAAAAAATTAATTCGGAAGGTTGATTTGGGAAAATAGGTGGTTTTTTTTGTGCAAATATGGCTCGGTTATACGTGTACACACGAATACGAAACACGAACACGAATACGATAGGGTTGGCACCCTATGCTGGATATGACGCCCCGTTGGGGCTGGGATTGTGCTTTAGGGTAGAGAGAGATTGTACTACTGCTTTATTTCATTGATTTTTGCGTGTTATAAAAATAGCCACCTCGGACTACGAGATGGCTATCTATATAATAAAGTGCCTAGACTACATACACTTTGTCTTTATACTGAGCGTTGTTAGGTTTTGTGCAGATTTATGGGTCATAGTAGAATTTTCATGCACAAAACCTACAGAGCCGAAGTATATGACCGAGATCCAATGAATTACTGCTCTATTTTACGAAATTTCTGTGTAATAACTTCTTGACCAGCAGTAACGCGTAATACATAATTGCCTTCAGATAAAGTACCGACCGGAATTTGCATATCTGTTTGCTCTGCTGGGAAAATACCTTCTGTAACTACACGACCCATTAAATCAATCACTTGCCAATTGGCTTCGGTTTGGAAAGCCTCTTCCAAACGCACATTCATGGTAGAAGTAGTTGGTGTAGGATAAAGCACTACATTGCCTACTTTACCAAATACAACACTAACAACCGGGCTGTACGAGAACTGACCATCAAAATCTACCTGCTTTAAGCGGTAGAAGTTGATACCACGCAGCGGCTTTTCGTCGGTGTAGGTGTAATCTTGTTGTGTCAAAGAAGTACCTGCACCTTTTACTTCACCGATTTGTGTGAAGGCACGACCGTCGCTGCTGCGCTCGATGGCGAAGAAGGCGTTGTTTTTTTCGGTGGTAGTGGAGAAGGAGAGGAGGCTTGAGTGGTCTTTGGTTGCTACTGTGAATTCCCGTAGCTCAACGGGTAGAGCAGCGGCTGCGGAACCCAACGCATTGAATGCACTTATCGTTATTTGTCCGGCGACAGGACTGTTTTTGACAACAGTGATTCCTGCTCCTTGGTTGGTAACAGAAAATTCTGTTGATGTTCCGGGGTTTGCAATACTCCAAGGATTTGCGGCTGTGACCCATGCAATATTAAACCCATCCAATTCTAATGATACTTGTGCCCCATTAGGGATCGTGATGGTTATACCTCCTAAAGCAATATTAGCCGCTAGAGTTGCAGCATAAGGATTAGTTTCCAAGCAAGTTTTCAATTGAGATGCGGTAGTTACAGCAGCACATTGAGCAGATACCTGAACTGAAGAAAAAAGTAAGAAAGAAAGAAAAAGTAAATTTCTCATGAATAAATAACCGTTAAATAATTAGATAAAAAAGTGAATAAGCGAAAATTATGCGCTTTTCGAAAAGTACAGACGGTCGAAATATCCAAAAGACACTTTTTTTTAGCAAAAATGGCTTCCACCAGTTTTGCTATGCTAAAGATACTTTTTATCCATATTAAACATTAGTAAACAATTAATTCTGTCCAAGTACTTATTATTTCATAGTTCCTTAAATAAAAATAGCCACCCCAAAACTCGAGATGGCTATTTTTATCAATACTAATATATTTTATTAAGATATACTACTGTTCTATTTTACGAAATTTCTGTGTGATAACTTCTTGACCAGCAGTAACGCGCAATACATAATTGCCTTCGGATAAAGTACCGACCGGAATTTGCATATCTGTTTGCTCTGCTGGGAAAATACCTTCTGTAACTACACGACCTACTAGATCAATCACTTGCCAATTGGCTTCGGTTTGGAAGGCTTCCTCCAAACGCACATTCATGGTAGAAGTAGTTGGCGTTGGGTACAGCACTACATTGCCTACTTTACCAAATACAACACTTACAACTGGGCTATATGTGAACTGACCATCAAAATCCACCTGCTTTAAACGGTAGAAGTTGATACCACGAAGTGGCTTTTCGTCGGTGTAGGTGTAATCTTGTTGTGTCAAAGAAGTACCTGCGCCTTTTACTTCACCGATTTGTGTGAAGGTGCGACCGTCGTTGCTGCGCTCGATGGCGAAGTGGTCGTTGTTTTTTTCGGTGGCGGTGGAGAAGGAGAGTTTTATTGAATTATCTAAGGTTTTAGACGAAAATAATTTAAATTCAATCGGGAGGGCAGAACCGTTGATTGATAAATCATCAATTCTTAAGGTGTTACCACTCGTAGTGCCAGTACCACCCCAAAAGTAGATACGAAAAGTTATTGCTGTTGTTTGGTCAGCCATACTGATCGGTACACTAATTGGGGATCCACACGAAAATACTCCAGGAGTAGCGTTCGCTAAATCAGAAGCAAAGTTATCAACACTATACCTTATTGCATAGCTGTTGATATTACTACTCGCCCTAGCAGCAAAAGAGATATTAGTTACATTTACTACCGCAGGCGAGGTTGGTGTTAACGTAAACTCCCAGTAATCATTATTCGTAAAAGCAGTTGTATATCCTGTACTTGTATAAGACTGACCACAACCAGAACCAGGCACTTGGTTATTGAGTCCAGTTAATCCACTTCCAAAAGAAATCGAGCTGACATTTGCCACATTTCCTGTAGTTGGATTTAATGCTGCTGAAGTTGTTGCGTTAAAATCCCATCCAGCAATTTGAGCAAAAATTGGTATAATAGCGATTGTTAGAAAAAATAAAACGAATAGTGTTTTTTTCATTTTTTAATAAATTTATAGTAAAATACGTGTTAATTTAACACGAATTGATCCTCAAAGGTACGCCCAATCCCCAAACCATCCCCACATCCCAACATTAACTCTAAGTAAAGTACATTACTTTGCCTAAACTTAACATCTACGAATCACCTATTGCGCGCTAAATCCTTAATTATGGACGATTTTTGACCTATAACAATATATTTTGAGCAATCCCCCCTCAAAAATTCGTATCACCTCATATCCCCCGCTCGTTTATTTTATCCAAGATTAAACACCAAAACAAGGTTCTAATGATTAAGCCCTTATTTCCTAAATTGTTGTGTTATCACTTTTTGTCCATCCGTCAAGCGGAATACATAAACGCCTTCACTTAAGGTATTTATAGGGATTCGTTGTTCTATTTGCTCCGCAGCAAAGACACCATTCCTTAATATGCGCCCCATCATGTCTATGATTTCCCATTGGGCATCAGTATCGAAAGATTGCTCCAAGCGTATATTAACCATATCAACCACGGGGGTTGGATATAAAATTATACCGCTTGTTTGCCCGAATTGTACCCGTAGTATGGAGCTGTATGCAAACTTATTATCAAAATCCACCTGTTTCAAGCGGTAGTAATTGATACCGCGAAGTGGCATTTCATCTGTAAAAGTATAGTTTTGTGGTATTAAAGAGGTACCTGCGCCTTTTACTTCACCAATTTTTTTGAATATGAGTCCATTTCCACTCCGCTCAATATCAAAATAAGCATTATCCCGTTCAGTGGCCGTTGTAAAGGAGAGTAAAATGGAATTTAAACTACTTTTGGCTAAAAAACGATCAAGACTAATTGGTAAGGCACCTGCGTTTACGGTCCAATTTGCGGGAGCGGTAATGGGGCCACTACCTGTGTACTTGCCAGAAGCAGCAGAAGTCCCTAGCATAACAGAATTAGTTGGATTACTCCCTCCTCCGGAACCAATGAAATCAACATGCATACAAATATCCATATCTGTTGTCGAATTGGCTGTCGTTGAAGGAGCCGTAGATGTTAAATAAATATCATCATTTGCTGCTATATTTAGATTTGTGCCAGAAAGTGTACCTACATCAACAACACTTATGGCTCCTGAAGCACTTACTCCTCGGAAAATTACTTTATCCCCTACGGCAAGCCCCCCGGCTGGTGCAGTCCAAGTAACTTCCCCTTCATTTAAGTCTGGATAATTACCATTAACTGAGCTCCATTCATTATCAGTAAGATAATAAACAGCTCCACCAGAAATTGGTGCTGTAGCCTGTAATACAATGGTGTCCCAGCTGGTATTATACCCAATAATTGTTAAGCCCGAACATTGAGCATGTACCTTACCCACGGTAATAAGTAATGCAAAAAAAAGTGCGATTTGTATTTTAAATTTCATAATCGTGTATTTAAAGAATGACAAAACAATACCCCCTACATATCCCCCGGCAGCATTTTGGTCGCCTTAGCACCCAATTCCCTTATCTTTTCTGCTTTCCCAATCAAAGTATCGCCAGGTCTTGTTGCCGAACTTAATTTGTTCATCGCATCTCCGTAGGCTTGGTGTGCTTGGTCGAGTCGGGTGCCTATTGTACGCAAATCCTCCACAAAGGTAACGAATTTATCGTAGAGTAATCCACTTTGCCGTGCTATTTCCTGCACAGAGCGGTTTTGTTTTTCTTGTTTCCACAAGTGCGCCACCGTGCGCATGGTAGCCAACAAACTACTGGTGGTAACCAATACAATATTCCGATCCAAGGCATCCGAAAACAGCCGCGCATCGGCTTGAGTGGCCGCTGTGAGTGCCGATTCCAAGGGAATAAACAACAACAAGTAGTCGGGAGAGTTGATTTCAGGTAGATTTTGGTAGTTTTTACCGCTTAAATCATTCACATGTGCGCGAATGCTTTCAATATGAGCTTTGAGGTGTTTTTCTTTTTGTGTGGTATCGGGGTCATTATAAAAACGCTCAAACGCGGTGAGCGATACTTTAGAGTCAATAATCAGTTGTTTGTTATCAGGTAATTGTATAATAAAATCGGGGCGTTTTGAAGCACCCGCTTGGTCTTGGTACGTGACTTGGGTGGTAAAGTGTACGCCTTTCTGTAGCCCCGAGTTTTCGAGTAGTACTTGCAACTGCGTTTCGCCCCAATCTCCTTGGGTTTTGCTTTGTCCTTTTAGTGCAGAAGCCAAGTTATTGGCATCGCGGCTAAGTTGGAGGTTGAGGGAGTGCAATTGCTCAATTTCTTTTTTTAGTCCCGATTTTTCGCGGGTTTCTTCCACAAATTTACGCTCCATATTTGCCTCAAATTCCTGTATTTTTTCGCGCAATGGTTGCAGGATCAATTGCATTTGGCGAGCATTGCTTTGGCTCATTTGTGCACCTTTTTGCTCCAATAATCGGTTGGCAAGGTTTTCAAACTCTGTTTTTAGCCGAGTTTCAGACTGTTGCATTTCTTGTTGTTGTACCCGCAATCGTTCCTGCAAATGCACGATCTGCTGGTCGCGCGCCGCTAATAGCCCTGATATTGTTCTTAATTCCTGCTCGCGAAGGATAAGATCAGTACGTGTTTGTTCTTGTTGCGCTACTGCTGCATCGTAGAGTGACTTGGGCACTTGCTCGGTGTGGGGCAGTTCTTGCTTATTGCGCAGGAGCAATACTACAATGAGTACTACAACGACCGCTAAAATGAAGTAAAAATAAAGATCCATGCTGCAAAGATAGTATTTTTAATACATTTTGTGTCTAATTATTTTTTTGTTTGTACTTTTGTTGCTCATTTCGGTCACCACGGTCACTGAGCGAAGCCGAAGTGCCCGTGGTGACCGAAACAGGCAACAAAAGATGAACCGTACCGACCGACTTATGGCAATTGTTTCGCTGCTTCAATCCAAAAAGCAGATGAACGCTACTCAAATTGCAACGCATTTTGGGATGAGCGAACGCACCATCTACCGCGACCTGCGGGCAATGGACGAAATAGGCGTACCTATTGCTTTCGAGCCAGATAAAGGGTATTATATCGTTGGTGGGTATTTTTTACCTCCCATCTCGCTTACCGCAGAAGAGGCCAATGCTTTCGCTTTGGTAGCGCCCATTGTACTGCGCTTCGCAGACCGATCCATTTACCAGCATTTTACTTCGGCATTGGATAAGATAAAAATGGTACTTAGCCCTGCACAACGCGCAAAACTGGAAGAAACTCAGGTAAATACACAGCATTATTTACCCAAAATTTACGAACATTTATTACCCGATACGCATTGGCTGGCACCTATTCAAACCGCAATCCTCAATAAAAACATACTACGCTTAGCATACCAAACCGCTGAAAAAGTGCCTTCTACACGCGATGTAGAACCTATTGGCCTTATCTTTTATTCTTTAAATTGGCATTTAGTCGCTTGGTGTCATTTGCGACAGGATTACCGCGATTTTCGAACTTCGAGAATTCAAAACCTAAAAGTAAGTATGATGCCGTTTCGGAAAACAGATCATATTTCGTTGGGCGATTATTTGGCAGAAATAGAGCAACAAAGTACGACTTAACTATTTCTAGGTTTCTATCACATAAGTAGATAGTACAATCCAATCCAATGGTTTTGTTTGTATTTCATTGGTATCAAGATCTATATTTATTTCAACTTGCTGACCAACGATATAAATATCCTTTCTTGCTTGGTCTGGTTCTGCTAATTCTACATTAAAATAGCGCAAACGAATCAAGTTATCAAATAATAAATCCCGTAAATGTCGCCATTTAAGCGCATTTGCCCGTTCATCTGGCAACTTATATTCTACCTCATTGATTGTATGAGAGGTCATAAAATCCAAACGATTTCGAAAAAAAGCCTTCGTACCATTGCTATCAGAACGTAGCATTTCGGCCATGTCTATATCGGTCGGTTGGGTAGCATCTTCGTCATCTTCGTAGAACAAGCGACGAATATCTTGTGCCGAAAATGCGGCACCTACTTCATCAGAGGAAACACTTTGCACCACAATTACTGCGTCTGTTTCACTCGGATATAATAAGTCTTTGACCGATTGCCGAAAAGCCATTAGTAATTCTTTGGGTGGCTGGGATATACACTTAACATTCATAACTACAATTAATTTAAGGCTCAAAAGTATGCTGGATATACGTTGGCACGATGTGTTTAATGTGACGTTTATGTTAATTCTTAAAGATTAAAAGCGCCATCCTAATGTTACAAATACACTTCTACCATAACCATTTACGCCTGAACCATGCGTGCGATAATCTATATTGAACAAGTTGAGTGCCGCGAGACGTATGCTAAGTGCGTTCCATTGGTATCCGGTGTGCATATTCAGTACCTGCCAGCCGGGTGTACCTCCTTTCGGTATTCGGTTATCTTCTGTATCTGCTTTCGAGAGGCGGGTCTGTTTGCCCGCAGCCAATAACTCAGTGGAGAAAGACCAATTATTAGGCGTATATTCCACTGCTAATCGTCCAAAAACTGGAGGAATACGTCTTACTGGCTCATTTTTTGTTTTATTTTGTCCATAAGTATAAGTAAAACTACCCTGTAACGTCCAGTTTTTTGCTAACAAAAAATCCCAGTTTGTCTCTACACCTTTAATATATGCCCGCTCGGAATTCTCTTTTTGGTAAAGTGGGTAGCCTTGTACCATTTGCGTATCTTGTTTGACGCGTGTAATCAGGTTTTGTAAGGCATTATAATAAATGAAACACTCGCCTCGCCACCGTTTACCATACAATTTATAACCAATTTGGCTATTTACGGATCGTTCTGGTTGAAGACCGTAATTGGGTGTTTCAAATCGAAAATCGACGATACCCAGTGTACCTAAGTCATCAATATTGGGTGCTCGAAAACCAGTGTTAACAGACACAAAAAGGTTCGAGTGACGATTGATCTGACGCATAATTGCGGCATTTCCTACTAATGCCGACGGGGTAAGCCGTGCCTTCCCGATGGCCTCATCGGTGACTTTAATTATAAAGGTATTCCACCTTGCCCCAGCGGTAAATTGCCATTTACCCACATTCAATTGGTGCAATGTAAACGCGGCGATGCTGGTCATGGTCGCATTATTGGGGTACAGACCGCGTTTATTGCTTATCGTACCCGTATTTTCATCGGTATCCGTCCTGCTACTTTTTACCAAATCCTCATATATTTCTATGCCACTATTGGCAGACCAATGAGCAGAAAACTGGTTTTCTACTTGCGCAGTTGCCCCTAAGGATCGAACGCGGTCATTCTCGTAACGCCGTACCGTTGATCCATTTTTACGACTGAGCCGCCCTTCTTCCGTTTGTTGTAAGGAAGTTGTAAGTATGTAAGATTTCCATACGCCTTTATTCAAAGTATGTTCCAATCGGGCGTAGGTCAATGCGCGGCTTTGCGGATCAAATTGATTGACAGCAAAATTTTCCAATTTAATTTTATGGTAAATAGGTACTTCTTTTTGTGTTACATTTTGGTGTACAAGGGTAAGTAGCATTTTTGGGGATACGGTAAATTTGCCCTTGAGATCAAAATCCAATTCTTTGTACCCATTGGGCGATTGCCGCCCTGTTGTATCTCCACCAACGAGGTCACCAAAGTTCCGTGCAGTAATACCGCCCACCATGGCCAATCGCTGGGTACTGTACTGTGCACTTCCCCGGACTCCTTGTTCCATTCCTTGCGACGCACCGCGTAATAGTACTTCGCCACCCCAATTTGGCTTTTCAGAAAATGCAATATCACGGCTGAATGCTTGTACCGTACCACCCAAAGCATCCGAGCCATATTGAACAGATCCGCCGCCGCGTAAGGCTTCCATTTTTTCAAGAGAAAACAAATCAAGCGTATTGAAATATTGGTTGGGACCATACCTGAACGTCGCATTATTAAGGCGAATACCATCTACCAATAGCAGCGTTTGATTGCCCGTGAGTCCGCGCAAGAAAGGTGAACCTCCGCCATGGTTTGTTTTTTGAACGAATAGCCCTGGCATGAGGGACAATAATTCAGGTGATGTTCGTAATTGGCTGTTTAGAAGGGTTTTGTTGGCTAATACAATGATGGCTTCTGGAGTGCTTCGTAGTTGAGTTGGGCTACGTTGTGCGGTCACAACCGTTTCTGTGAGTGTATTCAGGACAAGGGTATCTTTAGTGAATTGCCCAAATAGCATATTGACCTTAATGAACAAGCAAAACAGGATAACAGTACGAAATATAGTATTTTTTTGCATAAAGTTGGTGAAGTAGTATATGCAAAAGTAGGATCATAAAAGTAGTTGCGATGATTATCACCGACAACTTTACAAAATCTTTATAACTAAAAATCCAAACGATGGACTCTGTTAAGGCGCTTCCAATCGTATTTCTTTTACATCAATAACATAATCAAAACTCTTCAAGGCCGAAATGGCCAAATTCAAATGCTCTGGCGTACTTACTTCCAAAATCACATTACCCTGAAACAGTCCACCCTCGTCACCACTCATATTGAAGGATTGCATATTAATCCCCAAACTCTCGATACATCCGCTCACCTGATGTATAACGCCCCGCCCAATATCACGTCCAGTAATGATGAGTTCTGTTTCAAATTTATCGCGTACTACATTACCCCATTCTGCTTTAAGGATGCGATAGGCATAATTTGAGAGCAAAAATTTGGCATTACTGCATGTTGCGCGGTGGATATTGGCCGTTTGATCAGCGTTGAGGTAAGCAAAAATAGCCTCTCCTGGAATGGGAGCACAGCAATTGGCAAATTGGTAACTATAATATACGCCTGGTTCATCATTGATGATAACAGCCTGCGAAAGGCCTGTTTTTTTGCGGCTACGCCCTTTTGCTGGCGTGGGTTGCCCCACTTCATTAGGTTGCGCTTCGTTGTCTTGCTTGGGTGCTGGTTCCGGCTGAGTGAGGTAATTACCATCTACTTTGAATTTTTTCAACTGGGAAAAATTGAACTGCCCCAATGCGATGGCGCACAGGAATTCCAATCTGTTGGGATAATTCAGCCACTTAGAGAGTTGATCTACATTATCATCCACCGTTACTTTAAACATATTGTGCAGCTTTCGGGCAAGTATTTCTTTACCATCGGCAGCACGAAGGCGTTTTTCCTCATTGAGGGCCGCCTTAATCCTTGTTTTTGCCCTACTGGTAATTACATAAAGCAACCAATCCTCCGTAGGTTTCTGGTTTTTGCTGGTAATAATTTCGACCTGATCGCCTGTTTGCAACTTGTAATTAAAAGGCTGCAAAACGCCATGGACTTTTACGACCTGACAAGAACTCCCTACATTGGAGTGGATAGAAAACGCAAAATCTAATGCCGTAGCACCACGCGGTAATATTTTGATATCACCTTTAGGCGTAAATATCTGCACAGCATCTTCTACATACATTGCACTTTGGAAATCGGCAATAAATTCTACGGGGTTATCCTTATCTTTTAAGTTTTCGCGTAGATCGGCCAACCATCTGTCAAAAATATTGGCTTGTGATCCAAAGCCCTGCACGCCCTTGTATTTCCAATGCGCTGCAAAACCCCGTTCGGCAATATCGTCCATTCGGTTGGTCCGAATTTGCACTTCCACAAATCGGCCGTCGGGGCCTACTACCGATATATGTAATGATTCGTATCCATTGGTTTTTGGTATCGAAATCCAGTCTTTTTGACGCTCCGGAATGGGTTTGTAGCAATCCGTTACGATAGCATACGCCTGCCAACAAGCCATCCGTTCTTGCTTGGCTTCCACGTCCAAAACGATACGAATAGCAAAAAGGTCATAAATTTGTTCAAAGCCAACCTTTTTTTTGACCATTTTCTCGTGAATAGAATGGATACTCTTCGGGCGGCCAAACACCTCCGCTTCAAGTCCATATTCGGCCAACTGGGCTTTAATCGGTTGAATAAAACGGTCAATATAAGCTTCGCGAATTTCTTTAGTTTCAGCAAGTTTGTCTTTCAAACTTTGGTAAGCAGGTCGATTGGTGATTTTTAAAAAATTATCTTGAAACTCTGTCTTGATTTTATAAAGCCCCAACTGGTGTGCTAATGGCGTATAAATACTATCTGTTTCTGCTGCAATCTTTAATTGTTTTTCGGGCGTCATAGCACCAATGGTGCGCATGTTATGTAGGCGATCGGCCATTTTTATAAGTACTACACGCACATCAGTAAGCATAGATTCCAGTACACGCCGGATATTTTCAGCTTGCGGATATTGGTATTCGTGGAGACTGTCCAATTTAGTTAATCCTTCTACAATCGTGGCCACTCGGCTTCTGATTTTTCCTCCTTTGGGTTCTTTAATGACTTTTTTATTAGGGTCAGGTTCTTTACTGTTCTTATCTGGAAATTTTGAATCAGGAAACCTTTGCCTGATTTCTTCGAGTGTAATTTCTGTATCTTCCACTACATCGTGCAAAAGCGCACAGGCAATTCCCGTGGGCCCCAGTCCAATTTCCTCTATACAGATACGAGCTACTTGAATAGGATGCGTAATATAAGGTGTACCATCTTTTCTCCTTTGCACTTTATGCGCTTCGGCTGCCAATTCAAATGCTTCACGGACAAGAAGTTGATCTGTCTCGTTCATC
>JAYUKX010000082.1:0-3838 GCA_043764095.1 Chitinophagales bacterium | reverse complement strand
ATTTCGTTTGGCTCAAACACTTTTTGGCTTCATCCGCCTCCACTCAAGCAAAACCTGCATTTTTCTAAGGCCGGTTTTGCCACACTTGGGGAACTGTACTTTTTTATCTCTAATTTTAAAATAAATTACCAAAAATAAAAGTGTATAGTTATAAATTGAAATGATTAAATTCGATTAACAATGCAACCAATATTCAGATCTGGTACCAAAAAAGCAATAGACGAATTGGCAGCATGTTTATCGCCGAAAACTGATTTAAGTAAACAATTTTAATTACGAGTAAAGATGAAACAACACGAGTGCGTAACAAAATCAGGGCATGATATTTTATTTATGCAAACAATAGATTTCAACTTAAACAATAGATCTCAACTAAATTGTCGGGGTGACAGAAAAAGTCGCCCCGACAATATCCTAATATTCGAAAAGTGTTCACTTTGAGATCGTTGAATATTGCGCCTAAGTTTTTTGCATTATTGAGACCTTCAAGTGCGTGGGGGTACTGTATTTGGACTATTGTCGGGGCGACTTTTTCTGTCACCCCGACAATTTAGTTGAAATCCATAGTTTGCACTCATAAAATATCATACCCCAATTTTGTCACACACTCAAACAATACTTATTTATTGCAATATCAAAACTGGATGGACAACTATTATTTAGGTGAATATGCATTTGAAACCATGCAATATAAGACATTTCCGGCTTCGAGTAAATGGAATAAACAAAAAAAATACCACATAAATCACGGCTAAAAAGCGGGGCGCATGACGGTGAAAAATTCCTACCCGACACTTTGGCCTATATTTCCCAAATACATTTTGCCTCCAAAAATTAATCGTACCTTGCCCCCACAAAGCAACTTTTTTTACAATAACTCTTAAAACTACCCAATTAATTGCCCTTTTTTAGTTTTTTCAGTTGGCCTGTTTGCCCAAAAACACGCAGATATTGGTTTTGTCATTGCTTTTTGGGGTACTGCAAAATTGGAATGCGAGGAGTGAACACGCTCTAAAAATAAATTATATTTTATAAATGACTAGAATTATTACGTATATTGCGCTTATCCTCTTTCTTTGTTTACAAAGCACCAGTGCCCAATCCCAATGCTGTAATTACAGGTTATCCATGACCGACAGCTATGGTGATGGTTGGAATGGCGCAACGCTTCAGGTATTGGTCAATGATATTTCAATTGGAACTTACAGCGCAATCAACGCCGGAAACATGATTACTTTTTCGGTCTGTACTGGCGATAGTCTGGATTTAATTTATACCGATGGTATGTATGAAAATGAAAATTCTTATGCACTGCAGGACTCCTCTTGGAATATTGTTTTCAAGGATGGCCCTAATCCAGCAACTGGTGCTGTTTTTTCTTCCACCTGCGACTGTAATACGCCGCTATTGCAAGGAAGTCATCCTTGTACAGCCCTTCCAATTGATACGGGACAATGTATTTTTACGAATAATATTGGGTTTCCTGGATCTGGGATTATGCCCTATTGTTCCGATTATAAGAATGGTGATATTTGGTTTACGATGCAAGTTCCTGCCTCTGGAAATTTGAGTTTTGAAACCGACAGTGGCACTTTAAATGATACTGCCATCAGGGCTTGGAGCGGGAATTCTTGCAATAATCTCCAACCTTTGGCATGTGATGATGATGGAGGCGACGGATACTACACCTTCTTATTGCTATATGATCTTACGCCTGGATCAACTATTTATTTACAAGTTTTTGGTTATGGTGGCGCAACTGGAAGTTTTCAGATTTGTGCAAATGATATTGGAACCGTGTCGCTGGATAGTTCCGAATTGCCTATTGTCATGATCAATACCTTGGGACAAACCATTATAGAAGGAACAAAAGTGGATGGTCTAATGGATATTAAATACAATGGAGCAGGTAATATTACGTATATAAGTGACAGCCCAAATGTTTACAGCGGGCATATTGGGATCGAAATTCGTGGCCTTACATCAGCCGCTTATCCGCAGCATCCGTATGGTTTTGAAACGCGCGATGCCGTTGGGGCAAATAATAATGTATCCATTTTGGGGATGCCTGCCGAAAACGATTGGGTATTATTATCTAATTTTAATGACCGTTCGCTACTCAAAAACGTAATGTCCTTCAAACTTTTTGGGGAAATGGGCAATTACAGCGTGCGGGCCCAATTGTGTGAAGTGCTTATTGACAGCTCGTACAAAGGCATTTATGTCATCGGCGAAAAAATTAAAAGAGACGCTAATCGTGTTAATATTGCTAAATTAACCACAACGGATACACTCGGCGATGACCTCACGGGAGGCTATATGCTTCAGCAAAACTATTGGAATGCAGATAATAGTTTTCAATCTAATTATTCCCCCATCGATCATCCAGGTTTTGATGTACACTTTGTATATGAATACCCCGATGCCTTAACTATTCAAGCAGCGCAAAAGACCTACATTGCGGCCTTTGTGGACAGTTTGGAAACGGCACTTTATAGCCCCAATTTTGCCGATCCCGTAACTGGATATCGGAAGTATATGGATGTAAAATCATTTATTGACTATTTTCTGGTCAATGAAGTAGCAAGAAGTGCTGATGGATTTAAAAAAAGTGTATTTTTTCATAAAGACAAATACTCTAATGGTGGCAAATTGAAAGCAGGGCCGGTTTGGGACTTCGATTGGGCATGGAAAAATCTGGGAGGCGTATGTTCTTATTATGAAGGCTATTCAGGTGCCGGATGGGCGCACCTCAACAATGATTGTTTTACCGATAATTATACGACAGGTTGGTATGTTCGTTTAATGCAAGACAGTACTTTTAGCAACGAATTACGCTGTACTTACGAGGATTACCGAAAAACTATGCTGGATACAGCCCGTCTGTTCGGATTTATTGACAGCATGGGAGCACTGGTTCAAAACGCTCAAAACAGGCATTTTCAAAAATGGCCTATATTGGGTAAGAGCGGGCCAGCACCCGATTTTGGCCCCGTTGCCACTACCTACTATGGAGAATTGGATTCTCTCAAGGGTTGGATTACCACCAGATTGCAATGGCTCGATGCCAATATTCCGGGGCTATGCGTCACATCGGGTGTAGCGGAAAGCAATTTATCCAATCGTGTGCATTGTTATCCCAATCCAACAAATGATTATCTTATGATAGATTATGCATTGCCATCCACACAGCAAGTCAACATACGGATCTATAATTATGCAGGTTCGGAGGTAATATCTATTCCGCAAGGCACAAAAAGCAATGGAAAGCACCTCCTAAAACTCAATACTGCTACACTTTTACCCGGTATTTATTTTGTAAAATTTGAGATTGGAGCAGCAGTTGTTTTAAAGAAAATACTTGTAATGGAATGATCTTTACTTCAATTGCAGCAGCATACTAAACAACACATGAACGATTATAAAATACAAATAATAGAAACACTGGCCATCATCGCGTTATATGCCATTGCCTTTTTTATTACCAAAACAGCCATCAATAAAGCGCTAAAAAACACTCAATTACAAAGGGGTAGAAGAAAAATTATTATTAAAGCGGTGCATCTTTTCACCACCATTACTGCCGTAATTTTTATGGCTAGTGTTTGGGGGCTAGAACAAAATGAAATTGCTGTTTTTGCTAGTACCATCCTAACGGCAATAGGTATAGCATTTTTTGCGCAATGGTCTTTACTCTCTAATATTACATCGAGTATTATTCTTTTCTTCAATCACCCCTTGAAATTAGGTGATACCATCAAAGTAATGGATAAAGACTATCCATTTGAAGGAGAAATTATTGATTTGACTTATTTTTTCGTTCATCTAAAAACCAAAG
>JAYUKX010000081.1:0-138838 GCA_043764095.1 Chitinophagales bacterium | reverse complement strand
TTTTCGTCCGATGCGCTGCATCGAACTCAAAAAAGTGGCTCGTCTGACCAAAAATTGCCTACTTTTTTGACTCGAAACCGTTGGGCTAAGTTTTTACTTTATTTTTTAATTATAATGTAAAGCGGCGCATTTTGGATACTTCCAAAATGCGCCGCTTTTGTCTTATTAAGTAGTAATAACTGATCTAGTTACTATAGTCCAGTGCTAATTTCTCTTGATATGCATTCACTGCTTCGTTTCTTTTTCCGTTTGAAGCCACCATCAAATCGGTCATGTCTTTGGCTATTTTTGCTGCTTTTGTACCTGGATATTTATCTAAAATATATTTCCACATCGCAGTAAACTCCGGCATTACTTTTTCTTCTTCTCCGAAAACATTGCTATTGTTTGTACCATTAGCCAATACTAGATGCATCCATTTTTCAGATTCAGTTGTCTGCGCACTGTATGGAAACCAGGGGTTTTCTGCATTGAATTTGGCCCAAAAAACTGCCCTGTCCGCTACTTGCTCTAGTGGAATAATAATACCACCATCACTAGACATCGCATCTTTTTGTTCCAACAATGACTGGCTTAACCATGATTTCATGGCAGGAGTAACTTTATTTCCAAAAAACTGACCAAAAAATTGGTAGTCACTTACAGGAAAGTACATACCTTCTCCTACTTCCAAGCGCATGCCATTTTCTGCAAAGGCTTTGGTTTGTGGGTATTTATTCATGTCAAATTTTTCATTTGCTATGGCTTCGTAATCCGTTTCTGCCCACTTCATTTTTTCGGTAATGTTGTAGTATTCACCTTCAAATTCCATACGGCGCATGAATTTATCGAGTAAAATTGTCGCAGCATCTGCAAGGCTACCACTGGCATCGGCAAAGTTGCTTTTTACATGATCCCATGCTTTTTTTCCACTGTCTAATTTTTTGGGATTAAGAGTATTAAGAAAAGTACCTAGTTGGCCTAATTTAACCAAATCGGGACTATTCGCCTTTGAACCGGCATAAATAGTTTGTAATGCACCTCCAAATGCCCATCCTTGCGGTACTTCAGGACTATTGGACGATACCTGAATAAATGGCTCAGTCAATTCCATGCCCCTGATAGTTGCTGTTTCTTTGTTACTTGAAACAACACCAGCGCCCGTAAGAATAGTACCGGATTTGAATTTCGTAATCACTTTAGAGGATTGCTGCGATGGCTGATCTCTAAGCAATAAATTATCTGTTTCTACAACGTATAAATACTTTTCGGGTTGCTCAGGTGATGAAGCGACTGGAGTAACCACTGGACTAGAGGTGTTGCTTGGCGCTTTGGTTTCTGATTTACATTGTGCGAAAAGCAGTGCAAAAAGAAGGATTTGAGTAATTTTTTTTGAATGTTTCATTGTTTTATAAAATATTTAATGTTTTGATTTTAATAGACTATTTAGTTTGCAAATTATGTCTTCAAACTTATTTTAGCAGCATTACAAAATTGAATGTACAGCCGCCTGAATGATCTGTACACCACTTTCAAAATACCCGCTGGGTAGCCCCGGAATATCACTAGTTGACGGTTGCATTACCCACTGTTTTGCAGAAAAATGAAACTCGGTTGCACCAGTTGCTGCTTGAATGGCCGCTATATTTCCATCGTGAATGCCGCTACCGGGCATAATTGTAATCCTGTTTTCTGCTATTTGGACTAGGTTTTGTAGCACCTCACGTCCTTCCCAAGCGGAGGCACTTTGTCCCGAACTTAATATTCTACAAAAACCAAGTTGGATAGCGGTCTCTAAGGCTGCTTTTACATCATCTACAAAATCAAATGCTCGATGGAGCACAAATTCCATGGCTCCTGATGCAGCCTTCATGGCCTTCAAAGCAGCAAAATCCAGATCGTTCGTATCTGTTAACGCACCAACTACTACGCCTGCAACCCCATTTTCCCTGCAAAAATGTATATCATCGATCATTAGATCGATTTCTGTTTGGGAAAAAACAAAGTTGCCTTCGCGTGGACGTATCAGCACACATACTGGTATATCCAGTAAACGAACAGCAGAACGGATCAAACCAGCAGATGGGGTGATACCTCCGCCTTCTAACCCCGAGCATATTTCAATTCTACTTGCTCCTCCCGCTTGAGCGGCTAATGCAGACTGAATATTGGCTGCACAGATTTCTATTAATGCCATAATTAACCAAAAATTAAATTATTTAAGTAAAAATTACTAAGATTACGAATAAGTTTCCGACCTTCGGGTTATCCGATAGCACTTCGTGATTACCGATTTACTTAAACAGCGCAAAATTGAACAAATATCTTCATTATGCCTAATATTTTTTTCAACTTTTATTATTACTTTTTTACGGTTCTTACCATCACCGCTTTGGCATCGCCTATTCAGGCTCAAGATTTGCACTTTTCTCAATCCGATCTCCATGCCCTGCCACAGAACCCTGCTTTATCGGGTATTTATGCCTCTGATTGGAAAGCGGCTGTGCAGTATAGAAGCCAATGGGAGACTGTGCCAGTGCAATACCGCACTGCAATTGGCTCATTTGATACTAAAATAAGACGAAATGGTAATAATATGTTGGCTGGAGGTCTTCTTGTAGCACAAGACCAAGCAGGTGACGCGCAATTAAGTTGGACTCAAATTGGATTAAGGCTTAGTGCTGCACATGCACTAGGCGCAGATCAAGTGCTTTCGGTTGGTTTTGGACTAGATATGGTGCAACGTAAATCTGATATTACAAACCTAAAATTCAAAAACCAATGGGACGGCGATGCTTACAATCCCGGTCTGCCGTCAAAAGAGGCTGATATTAGAACCAGTGGACTAAAACCATCCGTTACTGCGGGTATAAATTGGCATTTGCAAAAAGGAAATTTGAGTCGAACTACGGTGGACGCGGGCATTGGTGTGGCTCATATTAATCGACCTTCGGTACAATTTTATGATGATAATCCAGTTAACCTACCTATTAGGATGAATTTGTACGGTTTTTCTTGTATTCAAAATACTGAAAAGTCGGACTTTATCGTTTTTGGGCAGATTCAAAAGATGAGTACCGCAGCACAAGCCCTTATAGGTGGTGGTGCAAGGTATTGGTTGAACGATCAAACCGCAATAAGAGGAACTATCGCTACCCGAATTGGGGATGCGCTTATTCCAGCAGTTCAAATACAGCAAAATCAATGGGCTGTTGGTGTGAGTTATGATATTAATTATTCTCCATTTAAAGTGGCTACCAGCCGCCGTGGTGGATTTGAAATTGTAGTGACCTATACACCAACATCTGTGAAGCCTGTCAAAGAACTAAAAGTTTGCCCTATTTTTTAGTTTGTTGGTACAGATTGATTTATTGATTATTTTATTTTTCAGAAATCCAAAACTCAAAACTTGTCAATGTCGATTCCGTATTTTCGTATTTCATTTCTATTTTTGTTTTTCTGCTGTACTTTACCAACAGTAGTTACCGCTCAGTCTAGGCGCGCTTTTGAGCATGCTGGCGACAAGGCATTTGAAGAAAAGGACTATACTTCTGCTTTTGCGCATTATGGAAGCGCACTAGAAAGAGCCCCGAGTAACCCAAGTTTACAATGGAAATATGGCGAAAGTGCCCGAATGTTCTACGCTTTTGCTATTGCCGAGCAGGCCTATAAATCCATTATTGCCGATAAATCTGCACTCAAAAAATACCCACTTGCTTATATTCGATTAGGGGAATTGAGTAAAATGCAAGGCGACTATGTATCTGCTATCAATTACTACAATAATTATACCACTATCTCTAGTGCTGCGGATGACCCTTGGAAGTCCAAAGCATTAACAGAAGTGCAAAATTGTACCTGGGCACTCGAGGCCATAAAAACACCTAATGATGTAAAAATTGTTCATTTAGATAAAAAAATAAATAGTCCATATAGCGATTTTGCAGCCTTTGGGAAAGGGGATACACTTTATTTTTCTTCTTATCGAGTAGAAAAGAAAGATAAAAATTTGAAAAAAAGAATGTCCCGATTAATGATGTCTGTCGCAGGAAGAAATGCGCGGGAACCGATGTTTGGTATTCCTGTAGATGATTCGGTACATGTAGCCCATGCGGCATTTTCTCCGGAAGGTAATTTTATGGTTTTTAATTATTGTAAAAATATTAATCCAGCAGAGATACGCTGTGAATTATGGTTGATGAATAAAGATGTTAAAGGAAAATGGACTAAACCTGTCAGGCTTCCGGAACCGGTTAATCAACGCGGCTTTACAAGTACACAACCCTCAATTAGTTTGGATCCCAAAACCGGACAACAACGGCTTTGGTTTGCTAGTGATCGCCCGGGTGGCAAGGGCGGTTTGGATATATGGTCTTTACCGCTAGACACCATTTGGTTTTGCCCCTGTAATAAACCTTTAGATGCTAGAAAACCACAAAAATTACCTAAGTTTGAAACACCCAAGCCAGTAGAAGGCATAAATACTGCCGAAAATGAAATTACGCCTTTTTATCATACACTCACAGAAAATCTTTATTTTAGTTCTGAAGGATGGCAAGGGCTAGGTGGTTATGATATTTTCAAGGCAAAAGAATCAAAGACTGGTTTTAATAACCCAATCAATGCTGGGGCAGGTATCAATTCTAGTTATAATGATCTTTATTTTTCTTTGCGCAACAACGGCAAAACGGGATACCTGAGCAGTAATCGCCCCGGATCCTTTTATCTAGACGAACGTAATAAAGCTTGTTGCAATGATATTTACGCATTGACAATCCCAGATCCTCCTTTGCCTACACCAACTCCCGGATTGGAGCCACCAATTACGGTCAAAACAGTACCGCCCATACAAACCACTCCACAATTGCCTCCTCCACAAATACCTCCACAACTTATTGATTTTGTTGGGCTTCCGTTATATTTTGATAACGATGAGCCAGACAAAAGAACACGTAAAATAACTACAACGCTTACCTATGAAACCACCGTTATGTCTTATTTAGACCGACAGGTAGAGTACCGTCTAAAGCGTTCCGAAGGGCTTAGTCCCGAAAATGCAGAAAAAGCAGAAAACGATATTGACGTGTTCTTTGAAAATGAAGTGCGTGATGGTTTTGAAAAATTGAGTCAACTTTGTGAATTACTCGCTGTGCGCCTCGAAACAGGGCAGTCCATTGAGATATTCATAAAAGGATTTACCAGTCCGCGCGCTAAAAGTGATTATAATATCAATTTGGGTAAAAGACGAATAAGTAGCGTTCGTAACTACATTTCGGAATGGTCCGATGGTGTATTGAAACCTTATCTCCTCAGTGGCCGTCTTCGAATTACAGAAACAAGTTTTGGCGAAACGACTGCTCGCCTAGGATTAAGTGATGATCTCAACGATGAACGCAACTCAATTTACCATCCCGATGTAGCGCGGGAAAGGAGGGTGGAGATCGTTGAGATAAAATAAAGATGAACTTTTTCGCATCTTTACACGTTCCTAAAGAACAATAAGGAATAGGTTGTCGCTTTTTATTCGATTAAATTACTTACTATGAAGAAATATATCCTTTATATGGCCTTGGGATTTTGGGGATACTCATCATCTCCGCTAAATGCCCAAACAAATGCTGTTGAGACGCTGGAAAAAGGCATTACAGAATACAATAAACTACATCAATTGTCAGAATCTTTGTTGGATGGTACCGCAACAAATCCGAACATTAATGAAGTAGAGACGATGGTAAACGACGGCGGAGCACAATTAGAGGCTGTGCTGTCATCGCCAGCCGATTCACTCCACAGCATTGCTTCCTATCTAAAAAGCAATTTAATTTACGACTATATTCAGGTATTGTTCCAAAGTGGCGATAAGATAAAAGCCAATTCCTTGCTTTTGGGTATTGAAAAAGGAATGAATAAACTAGCGGAATTGTCATATCCTTTGGTTTTTGAAGGAAATACGAAGGCTTTAACCATACAATGGTCCGACTTTGTACCAAGGTTATTTCAGTATAATGTGCAATTAGGCGAGCGGTATTTTATTGAAAATCAATACGATACGGCTTTGGTTTTTATTCGTAAAGCGCGCGATCTGAACGATTGGGATCCACAAATGATGACTGCAAATGCAGGGCGATTGATTCAAATTAAACAAGCCAAAAATGAATACGATGAGGAGTTATTAGAAACCGCTCTTATAATGATGACAAATATCAGTGAAATGGATGCTGATACGCGTGCAACATTTCCAAATTACAAAGATGCGCCAAGTGACTGCTCCAAGATTATTGAAAAAATCCTAATCGAAACACCAGATCTTTCTGGAAATGGCGAAGTATGGGCGCGCACCTATCGAATGCTGGTGAATGAAGGTATGGATGCTCGTTCACTCAATTTTGCAAAGCAAGCCTTAAGTAGCAATTATAAAGATAAAGAGTTTTTACTTTCCGTATTCCCACTTGCTGTAAAAGAAAACAGAAAAGACTTGGCTCGAAAGGTATTGGACGAATACGCTACAATGGTTAATAACGACCAATGCGATAACTTAGCCCTTCTAAGTGAGCACTATACCACGCTTAAAGAAGATGTACTCGCTTTAAAATACAAACGTCGCACAGAACAATGCAAAAAGAACAAAGTGCAGGAAATTAAGGTAGCAGGCCGCGATGGTGGTTTGTATCTTGGCACTTATGTATTGCCTTGGTTAAGAACTGATTGGGGCGTGGTAGCGGCTATTCAGTCGCGCAAACACTTAGTGGAGTTTTCCTATCAGGCATTGACAGATCGGCGTGACAGGTTATATGATTTACGTTTTAGAGGTGTTGATGGCGCTGCCGATGCTAAAGTACGTTGGGATGGATACTATACACATGTAGCGATCAGCAAGATTAAAGGAAAAAAAGGAGGACGTACTTATAATGGATTGCTGTTTGGTTATAATTTAAGGGAATACCAACCTATGGTTGTCAATAATATTACTGATGAAAATGGTGCGGCTCTCAACGATAAACCCATCACTTTTAAACCAAAAGAACAACGCTATATTTTAATGTTTAACGGCGGATTCCATAGCTATGGTCGTTACCTCGCCGCTGACTTTTATATGGGTTATGGCTTATCGTGGAATACTTTTGATCGGGGTAACGCAGATTTTGATAGCAAGAATTATAACTATGAGGGCAATCCGTTGCTCAATGGTCGCAAACAAGGCCGAATTTCTTTAGTAGCACGTGTGGGTGTTACTATCGGCTTACAAATAGGGCCACGTACATTTGAGGCTGCCAAAAAGGCACAAAAAAAGAGCCATTCCTAAACGGAATGACTCTAAAAGGCGCGGATGGAGCGGGATTCGAACCCGCGGTACAGGGTTACCCGTACGTCGGTTTAGCAAACCGGTGGTTTCAGCCAGCTCACCCATCCATCCGGGTGCCAAATGCGGCTGCAAATATACGGTAAGGTTATTTAAACCGCCAAATAGTTTTCAAAAAAAATTTCAACTTTACTCTAATTTCTCAAAAATACCCCGTGTGTTTACCACTTTCCAGCATAATACCGCCGAAACACTCAATGGCATAAGCATATAATACTTGAATAACATAGGGCTAAAGAGGTATAAAAGCATTGGCATAATGGATAACCAGATCAATGTATAAGTATAAATATCAAAAAATTGGTAGCCTTTTTTCCGATAATAAAAAAAGCCAAATAATACACAAAGTACCTGTACGCCAAATTGTGGAAAATGGGCGTATTTTAATGTATCAATAGGATTCCCTTTCATCCACTCCCTCAAATGTATATTTAGGCTAAGCCCATCTAAAAAAGTATATTCATCGGGGGACACCCATGATTTAGCATCACATCCTCCATAATGCGCACTCATTTTTGATAAAATACTGGGATCTTTTAACAAGAAAGGAAAAACAAATAGGCATAGCACCGATATGCCTACAATACCCCAAGTTATAACGGAATACCGCTTGGGTTCATAATACCACAACAGCAATGCAAACATCGGTAGCCAAAACAGCAACGAATAGCGAGACAATAGTCCACCGATAATTCCAATTACGACCAGCGGCAACCTTTTTATCGCCAAACCTGTTGCTAAAAGTATGTACCAAAAGGCAACAATGCCTTCGGAACTGAGTGCTAAATCTATTTTCGACCATTTTACAAAGCCCCACAATGGCACGACCAATAAAAATGTAGCGGGCAAACTATATTTTATAGCGATACTTGCATGGTATTTGCGCAATAAATAACCAGAAAGCCCAACAGCGATGGCAAACAAGATGATACCCGGCCATCGTTGGTCGATACCTGTAAGGTTACTAAATTGTAATGGTAGCCATTGTAACGGTAAATAAACGGGATAGGGGTGTTTTGCTGCTGTTGTGATGGGCTGGTACGGGAACTGACCCGAAAAAAAAAGCAATGCTTGTGCTTTCAATTGTGGCAATACATCCGACTTTAGTCCTGGATCAGGAACGGATTCAAAAATCCGGCTCAATGCGTTGTACTGCGTTGCTACCATTGCGACGGCAAGTAACGCGTGCAACCAAGGCGTATATCGATCAGATTTTAAGGCTGTGACTGGGCTATGTCGCAGCAATAATGCACAATTGTAGGTAAATAGTACCGAAATGAGCAATAATGCAAAAGGATTTGCCCGTATTACAAAGATTTGAGTGCCGAAAACGCACAAAATAATCTGAGTAATAAAGAGGGCAATTACCTTGTATGCACTTTGTTGTTGCATGGAAAATTTACTGATTAAGGCTCAACTTAATCTTCTTTTCCAATTCAGCCACCGTGTCTTTGAAGATCAAATCGGTATCCATCATGTCTTGTACGGCCTTGCAGGAGTAAATAACAGTACTGTGGTCGCGTCCTCCAAAAGTTTCGCCGATAGATTTTAACGAGCGGTTGGTCATTTTTTTGGCCAAATACATCGACAGTTGGCGGGCAATAACTACGTTCCGCTTACGGGTTTCGTGGTGGAGTTTTTCTACTGGAACATCGAAGTGTTCCGCAACCAGTTCTTGAATAAACTCAACGGTAATTTCCTTATTAATGGTACTCACAAAACTCCGAATCACCTCTTTGGCCAACTCCATATCGATCGTCCTTCTGATTAAGGTGGATTGCGCCAAAAGCGAAATCATAACACCTTCCAGTTCGCGGATATTATTTTTAATATTGTAGCAGATAAACTCCAGCACATCTATTGGAATATCAATACCTTCTTCGTCGGTTTTGGCTTCGAGGATGGCCATACGTGTTTCCAAGTCAGGTGCTTGAAGATCTGCACTCAAGCCCCATTTGAAACGGGAGATCAGGCGGTCTTCAATATCTTTCAAATCTTTAGGCGGACGGTCGCTGGTGAGGACAATCTGTTTGCCTTGCTGGTGCAAATGGTTGAAAATATTAAAGAAGATCTCCTGCATTTTGGCTTTGCCGGAAAGAAACTGAATATCATCAACGATCAATACATCAATAATTTGGTAGAAATTGACAAATTCCGTTACCGCATTATTCTTGATGGCCTGAATGATCTGATTCGTAAATTTCTCCATCGTCACATACAGTACCGCCTTATTTTCAAAACGCTTTACAATATCGTTGCCAATGGCTTGTGCCAAGTGCGTTTTGCCCAAACCTACATCACCATAAATGAATAGCGGATTAAAAGCGGTGCCGCCCGGTTTCTTGGCCACTGCTATACCCGCATTGCGCGCTAAACGGTTGCAATCACCTTCTATATAACTCTCAAAAGTATAATTAGAGTTGAGTTGTGGATCTATTTTGACCCGCTTAATTCCTGGAATGATGAATGGATTTTTGATGGTTTCCACATCAAAAGAACCCGGCACTGGTTCATTGTCATTTTCGGCCGACGGTTTGGAGGAAACCCGTATCGGCTCATTTGGGCGACCACCCTGTGTACTACCTCCCGACTCTGGTATGCGATATACCAAACGACCGCGTTCCCCCAATTCTTGGCGGATGCACTGCTTTAAAATGCCTACATAATGTTCTTCAAGCCATTCATAGAAGAACTTGTTAGGTACTTGTATCGTCAGTACCTGCTGTTCGATGAGAACAGGACGAATGGGTTCGAACCAAGTTTTAAAGCTCTGTTGGCTTACATTCTTCTTTATGGTACGCAGACAAGAGTCCCATACCATTTGGCTGTCGTTAGTCATACCTAATGGATATATTTGATTTTTTCGAGGCGATCCTTATTAAGAAATTAAAATAAACCGTTTTAGTGCGACGGGACGACAAAGGTGCGTCAACTATTCGGTTTGGAAAAATTTTTTGACTTATTTTTCCATAAAAAAGTTACTCACCAGTTTTCCCATACTTACTAACACTACCTTGTTGGTAGTAGGCTAACTATGTGATTATTAGTGGATTATGATGTTTTTAAAATATAAACCATTGATTATCAATGATAATTATAAAAACTTAAATGATTGAGTATTTCAAAATAATATTTTGATATTGCCGGGATCGAAAGAATAAACTAAAGCGATGTTTGCGCTTCTTACATTGCTTTAGTTATTGACAATCAGTTCTAAATATTGTGGATTACTTGATATTGCCGATTAAAATTTTGTAAAAATAAGATGTTTGCAATCCACTCATATATTGCTCAACCAATACAAAATGCGCTTTTATTTACGCCTTGTAAAACTAATGTTATTGTACATTTTGATAGATATGTGCATAAACAATTATTTATATTTTGCGACCAAACCAATCATTTGTATATTGCAGTATAATTGTTAGATTTGACTTTTGAATGAATAAAAAATAAAAATTAAAACAAGTTTCCTGCTTCAGTCCGGATCGCATTCTGAGCCATTTGAAGCGAGGTTACATTGCCCAGTTGATCCAAGGCAGAAAATAACCGATTGATTAATTGTTCATCGGGAGCATTGTCTTCCAATCCTTCTGCCGCTTTGGTAACTAATGTCATACTATCCGATTTTGCCAAGGAAATAATCTGCCAAAGCGTATCTGAAACATATAACTGTTGTGAAGTATTGTGGTCAAATTCCTGACTAATTGCAATCATCAACGCGCCCCGAAGTTCTGCCACGGTCATGGCACTTGAACGAATGCGCAATAATAAATTGGGCAGCGTAATTCGGTCGCACAATAAGATCAAACGCTCATAAGCCTGCAATCGGACGGGCAAGGTTAGTTTTTGCGCCTCGATCTTTTTTTGCATGGAAAGGTCTCGATAATGAGCGTCTAAATATGATTTTAAGGTAAAATAGGACGCAGCAAAAACAACCAATGCTGGAATCGTGTATTTTAGTAATTCAAAAAATTCTGTCATGATTGAACCGTTTTTAAAAAAGAACGGTGTTGGAATAAAGGTACAAATTCAGGCTTCAGATTTTGGTCTCAGATTTTCTGTTTTTGCGTGCGAATAGCCTACCTATTTAAGCGAAAAAAGAGGAAATATGAGGGCAAAAGATGTGCATCAATCTGTACTTTTAGTTCGATACCGTTCTAAAGGGGTGCAAAAGTAATATTTCTTTTTTTAGATTTCGATTTTAAAGTTGTATTTAGTTGTTATTAACGATTTACTTTTGCGCTATATTTCTAAGTAATGAAATACTGTATGCAACTATGAAGATGATTAAATTTTGGATGACCTGTTTTGGCATTGTCTTATGCCCATTATTGACAATTGCACAAACGGATTCACTTCAGTTTCCTGCCGCTTGGGCGGGCAATTGGACCGGTACTTTACAGATTTATAATGGCAAAGGAATGGTGCAATCGTTGGCTATGACGGTCGAAATAGCCCAATTAGATACTTCTACTCAAGGTCGATATACATTTGGTTTAATATATGGATCAAAAGACCAAGATTGGCGACCATACGAACTAGTGCCTGTTAATCCAGCAAAAGGAATTTGGAAAGTGGATGAAAAGAATACCATCGCTATGGAATCATATTATTACGGCAATAAATTGATGTGCTGGTTTGTCGTACAAGGCAGTAGAGTACTTTGTACTTACGAGAAAACATCTGACAAGGAGATGGTATTTGAGGTAATGTCGGGTGCTGAAAAAGCCGCCAGCACTACCGGTAATAGCACTCATCAAGGTGAGGCTATACCAGAAGTGCTGACGTACCCAATTGCAACGTTTCAACGCGCCATTTTACATCGGGAATAAGTTTATATCTTACTGATTTTCATTGTTTTATAACTCCTTTTTCGGAATGGGCGAATATTGTATTGATACCATTAGGAGTATTGATCTGCAATGCAATAAATGGTAGTTTCTATATTTCTGCTGTTGAATTAATATTACCATCATCCTGTAAATAAAAGGCCAGCATGGCCACAGACAAAAAAGTAGAAGCATAAAAAAGGGTTATAATTGGTATAATGAGCAGGTTGAAAAACACAACTAGCCCAATTTTGAGCATTCCAATGGGGAACCACCTTGAGTCAAAATGGGAACGAAAACGCGCATATATACCCACTAATAACAATGGCACTGCAAAGGCGAGTACTTTATCGGCCATGGCCAACGTAGGAAATGCCGATTGTGGGAGCATTTTAGCGATACCCAAACCTTCTTGAATAGCACCTTGCAATTTTTGAAAATCATTACCCATGATGGCTTCCAAATAACGCCTTGGCAAATCTGTAAATACTTTTATATGAAAAATGGCCTGCGAAACCACCATCAGCACCAGTCCTACTGAACCGCCAGTAATGGCTACCCGAATGGCTTTGGTACGGGATTGGAAGAAAAACAACCATATCATATACGCTGGGATAAAACCCACTACGCTTAACCTGGATAAAACACTAATGGCAATAAACGTCCCGATCAAATATGGATTTCCTTTCCAAAGTGCCCAACCCAGCAACACATACCAACCCACCACAACACCTTCGTCGCAGAGGGTAATGTATTGGACATCCAGTTTGAGAAATTGCCGGAATAAAACAGCAAGCGCAGGGATGAGCAACAAACTCCACCAAGTATTTTTATGTTTTTTGGGCAATAATAACAAAGGGACAGCCACAGCCAGCAGTGTAAAAAATACAGTAATCCAACGCGGGTCAAAATTGCCCATTACCGAAGGAATATAAGGCATCCACATGGCGGGTAAATAAATCGGCTGCATATCACCCCAAATCTCTGGTATAATGGCATATACCTGCTGGCCGTCCAAAAAACGCTTCGACATGATTTGCATGATCGGGAGCATATCAGCCAAGCGATAATCTACGGGTACTTTTCGTAGGAGAATCTGTGCGTTATGAATCGTTACCCAAGTTAAAATGACGCAACCCAAGGCCAATATCCAAGTAGGAAAGGGTCGGCTGGGGGACATAGGGGTCGGGGCTTTGAGCATAACTAAAATACCTATGCTCAGACTAATGGCAAACGCGCATATCGATACTGTAACGCGGTCGTATTTGATGAGTAGATCAACCATACTGAGTATTTCCAGCATGACAAGCACAAATAGGATAATGGAAAGTGTTAATTGTTTGTTTCCGATGTTTAGCATTGAAAAAGGTTAAGTTGGTGTATTAGAACTTGAAAACAATAGATTTTATCCCGAATAATAGCAATGTATTGCTTTTTTGTTCTTTTGTCGCAAAGTTAGGCAGAAAAAAGGAATTTGATATCATTCGTCCAATAGTTTGGGTAATGCAACGTTTAAACGCGCCATTTTACATCGGGAATAAGTTTATATCTTGCTGATTTTCATTGTTTTGTAAATTCCTTTTTCGGAATGGACACACAACGTATAAATGCCATTTGGGCAATTGGCTAATGATATTTTGGTGGTTTGGCCTGCGAGTACACCCTGTGTTACCGCTTTACCCATTATATCGTAAATGACATAATTATCGGTATCTAACGCACCCAAATACTCTATAGTTACCCAATCTTGTGTAGGATTGGGTGCTACGATTATTTGATCAATTTTTTGTACTGAACTTGTACTAGAATTTAAACAATCGCAATACTTAGAGACCCTTCCTGTAAATATCCCATAATACGCTAGATTTGTTGGGACATTATTTGTTGGGAAAACAAATGGTTGTGCTGGAAGTGGATTAGCCAGCGGACTGGCTGGGTCTATTGGGAAGTCAACTGGGAAAACCTTTAGATTAGGCGTGTTGGGTAGCGATGCGTAAGTACCTAAGATCAGGTTTCTTAGTTCAACAATGTCTGAGCTATCCACCAATTGGTCATTATTCACATCGGCAGCGATCCATTGGTATGGACAGGTAAAGGGTTGCATGCCATTGATGTGATTGAATATTAACACAAGATCATAAGTGGATATTCCATTGAGCGGGTCACTGTCACTCTTAATTCGAATGGCCAGCGTTGTATCAGGTATTAAAGGTGAAATACCTGAAAAAGTACAACCGATTGTGTTAGTAAATTCTCCAAATGATGACAATGATGGCATCGCTAATCCAATGTCTTGGCTAACTAACACGTCTTCAATGCCTTCGTCGGTGCAGTAATCTTTTATGCAAATAATAGGACCACTATTTTGACTATAAACAGTGGAAAGGCCAGTAATTAGAAGAATAAAAAGTAGTGTTTTTTTCATGATAAAATTGATTATAATTGTGAGAAAATATGCATAAGATTTAACGTTATTTGTTTGAAAATAGTTGGGTATTAAATAATTATTTATTTTTTCAGGTTTTTGAGAAATAAACTAATTTTGCGCTCTTTAAACACAGTAATTTTTTTTTATTCAGTTCACTATAAAAGCGTCGAAATGATTCGGCGTTGTTAATTTTATATTTTTCATGCACATCAAAACCATCGTTTTCGATCTCGGAGGAGTACTCATCGACTGGAATCCTGAATATGTATTTAAAGATCTTATTCCTGATAATGACCGTAGAAAGTTCTTTTTTGACAATATTTGCACGCACGATTGGAATATAGAGCAGGACGCAGGCCGTCGTCTAGCCGATGCTACCGAAATGCTCGTGGCAGAATGGCCTGAGTGGGAGTCTGAAATTCGAGCGTTCTATGATCGTTGGGAAGATATGTTGGGTGGGCCAATTCAGCCTACTGTAGAATTATTACGCAAATTGCGCGATGATGGTAAGTACCGTTTATTGGCTTTGACCAATTGGAGCGATGAGACTTTCCCAGTGGCCTTAGATCGCTATGAGTTTTTACAATGGTTTGAAGGTATTTTGGTATCGGGTACGGAGCGGACGCGAAAGCCATTCGCCGATATTTACCACCTTTTGCTCAGCCGTTACGAGGTGGAAGCGCACTCTGCTGTTTTTATCGATGATAATTTTGGTAATGTAGAGGCGGCCAAATCTGTTGGGATGCGAGGTATTCACTTTTTAGGAACGGATGGATTAAAGAATGCACTGCTGGAAATGAATGTTGAATTATAAAATGGTTTAGCGGCTGTTTCGTTCATAAATGAAACAGCCGCTAAACCATTTTATAAAAAAGCCCCCCCAAAAGGCCCCCTAAAAGACCCCCTAGTATTCCCCCGCAAATAACATCTAATGGAAAATGAACACCAACATATACCTGTGAAAATGCGATTATTGCAGCCCAAACGACATATATTGGCCTTGCATACCGCGTGTAGGTAGCAAAAAAGATGCTCAAAAACATGGCCACTGCAAAATGGTTGGTAGCATGAGATGAAGTAAAACTATAACCACTGCCGCACTGCTCAATGCGCAAATGGACATGATCGCTGATGAGTGCATTGTGGCATGGACGTTCGCGGCAAACCGTTTTTTTAATAATTTTAGAACTAATGGTATCAGCCAAGCCTACAGTGAGTGTTAAGCCTAGCAAAAAAACAACAAATTTTCGTCGATTGAAATTGGAGTAGGCAAAAACTAATATAAATAAATACAACGGTGTCCAAATTAAAGGTACTCTGCACCAAGGCAAAATAGCATCAAAGTACCCATTGGACAGGCCGTCGTTGATTGCAAAAAATACCTGATAATCCAGTTGTATTAACCAGTCTAAATACGCATTCATGATTTTTCTGCAATTATAATCATCCTTTTTGATTGAATTGGATCAAAAGCCGATAATTCATAGTCTCCAAAAACCGCTTTGATCTTAAGACCCGATTGTTCCATCAACATTTTAAAATCAATAAGGCTGAATAACCGCACTCTTTCCTGAAAAGCATATTCCTGTCCGTTTACTTCAAAGATCACCTTTTTAAAAACGTGTTCCTTATCGGTCCATTTTGTAGCATGGAATGCAATGTCATCAATTATTTTTGTTTCAGCAGGGATAATACTAGCGCGTACCCAATCAGAATTAAAATAATCCAGTAAAAGCAAGCCTTTGGGTTTCAAACCTTTTGCAATATTAACTAAAGAGCGGTGGTGATCTGCATCATTATCGAAATACCCAAAAGAGGTGAAGAAATTGACCACAGCATCATAGTAATTGATCCTGAATGGCAACCGCATATCGTGTTGAAAAAAAGTCAGGTGTTCGTGTTCAAATTGGCTAGCGAATTCAATACTATGTAGAGAAATATCCAAACCCGTCACATCAAACCCTTTTTCTGCCAAATATTTAGCATGCCTACCTTTGCCACAAGCCAAATCCATTACAGAAGCCCCGATGGGCAAGTGTAGCGCGCTTAATAGGTTGTCTAAGGCACGCTGCGCTTCCTTCTCGTCGTGTTTTTTGTACAGAATATGGTAATAAGGTGAATCAAACCATTCTGTGAACCACTCTTTTTGCATAATGAATTCAATCTTAAATACGCTTTATACTTGCATTACAGCGCATTGGATGTGCCAAAGGTACTATTGTTTGGCTCGCATAAATAGTGTTTTCGTTTAGATTTATTAAGATTAAGTAGATAATCACAATATTTACCTAAAAAAGTCTTGGATTGAATACCTTATGTATAGCCTCTTTTTACGACCTTTGCGCCTCGAAATTAAATAACCCATGCAAGAAGATTTATTTAAGCGCCTCGTAGCGCATTGTAAAGAGTACGGTTTTGTGTATCCGAGTTCGGAAGTTTATGATGGATTAGGAGGCGTTTACGACTATGGCCCAATGGGCGTTGAGTTGAAAAACAATATCAAAGAATATTGGTGGCGCGCTATGGTGCAAATGCACGAGAATATCGTGGGTCTTGATAGTGCTATTTTTATGCATCCATTAATTTGGAAGGCTTCGGGTCACGTGGATGCCTTTAATGACCCGTTGGTGGATAATAAGGATTCCAAAAAACGTTTCCGCGCCGATGTACTCATCGAAGGGGAAATTGATAAAATGAACGGAAAAGCAGAAAAAGAAGTCGAAAAGGCCGCCAAAAGATTTGGTGAATCCTTCGACGAAAAAATGTTCCGCGAAACCAATCCACGCGTTTTGGAATACACGCAAAAGGCCATTGATGTAGAAAAACGCCTTGCAAAAGCATTAAAGGAAGAAAATATGGCCGATATAAAGGCTATTATTGATGAATTGGAAATTGCTGATCCAGATTCGGGTTCTCGCAATTGGACGGATGTGCGCCAATTTAACTTGATGTTCTCCACGCAATTGGGCAATATCTCTGGCGAAGAAGGTAAACTTTACCTCCGTCCAGAAACGGCGCAGGGCATTTTTGTTAACTTCTCTAATGTGCAAAAAACAACACGCCAAAAGATACCGTTTGGAATTGCACAAATCGGCAAGGCCTTCCGCAACGAGATCGTAGCACGACAGTTTATTTTCCGTATGCGCGAATTTGAGCAAATGGAAATGCAGTTTTTTGTACGCCCTGGCACTGAAATGGAGTGGTATGAAAAATGGAAAGAGAAGCGTATGGCTTGGCATAAAGCAGTGTCGCCTGCTGAAAAACTAAAATTTAAAGACCACGATAACCTAGCACACTATGCTAATGCAGCAGTAGATGTACAGTTCGATTTTCCTTTTGGATTCAAAGAATTGGAGGGTATTCACTCGCGTACCGACTTTGATTTGTCGAGCCACTCTAACCTTTCAGGTAAAAAAATAACGTATTTCGATCCTGAAATCAATGAGCATTATGTACCGTATGTGGTAGAAACTTCGGTAGGTTGCGACCGTATGTTCTTGTCTATTCTTAGCAATGCCTTTGCCGAGGAGCAAGTACCGGATGCACAAGGTGAAGATAGCAAACGTATTGTTTTGCGCCTTGCGCCGTCGCTAGCACCTGTTAAATGTGCGGTATTACCTATTGTAAAAAACAAGGAAGAATTGGTTGGTAAAGCACGCGAGGTGTTTGACCGCTTGAAATTGCATTTCTTGTGCCAATACGATGAAAAAGATGCCATTGGTCGCCGTTATCGCCGCCAAGATGCCATTGGAACGCCTTATTGCGTAACAATTGATTTTGAAACGATCGAGAATGATACAGTGACCATTCGCGAACGCGATTCTATGAAGCAAGATCGTATTTCTATCAGCGAAGTAGTGCGTATTGTGCGCGAACGTACTGATATGGCAAATATTTTGGCATAGTCTTTTGATTGTTTCGTTTCACTCTACATGACAATTTTTGAGATTTGCCCCAAAAATGTCATGTAGAGTGGTATTTGATTGTATAACCTGCTTAGATTTGATGATAGGTGTACGCCAAGAATTGCTTATTTTTTTATTGTGATTGAAAAAATATGTATCGAGCCTATGGCTCTTAACAACTTGTCGTGCATCTGTTCAACGGATTAAAATCCGCTGCTACAATATGTTCCGAGCCTAACGGCTCTTGTATAGCGAACGGGAGGTTTATGCGCAGTCAAGCCTACACTAAACTCAACTATCGAAAGGGTTTGTGAAGTCCAAATTGCCCAAAGCGGTGTGGGTTTCGACAAGCAGCGCTGGAATGAAGAGCCGTTGGGCTCGGAGCATTTTATAGCGGCGGATTTCAATCCGCCTGAATGTTACGCAACCAATTGAGAGCCGTAGGCTCGGCACATATTCCTTCATTTCAAATCTTCAAAAATGTATAGTTCATCATAGGGTATTGCCTTTCAAGGTGGTTTTAATAATAAAAGAGCCCCTTGATGCTACTTATGCACCAAGGGGCTCTTTATTAATTGAAAATAGAAATAAATCTACTCCTAGTCTTTTTTCTTCTTCTTAAATGGATCCCATTTATTTAATTTATCTTGGGCTTGTTCTACTGTCTTTTTGCCTTTATCTCCTACAACTTCTCCCGCTTTTTGTCCAACAGCACCGCCCACAGCGTCGCCTACTTTTTGGCCGGCTTCTCCTCCTAATACTTTTCCGGCTTGTTCTTTGGCCAATTCTGCTGCTTTTTTCGTCGCCTCGTCCACTTTTTTGTCCACCACTTTTCCTACGGTGTCTTTTAATTTATCTGCAGCGGCATTTGCCTTATCTTTTGCTTTATCTAATTCTCGATTGGCCACATTGGTTACGCTGTCTTTTGCTTTTTGGGTGTAATCAGCAACGGTGGCCTTAATTTCGTCCTGCATGGTGGCTTGTCCGTCGCTACCCAATACTTTTACCGTCATTTTAGGATTGAATAAAGAACCTGTAAGATCGAAACGCGTATTGATGTATTCACCTTGCGCTATACTTACACCCACTTTTGATGCTTCTGAGGAAAGAAAACTTAGGCCACTATTGGCGGCAGTTCCAAGGGATTTGCGTGGTATTTTAGTGGTAATTTGGTAGTTCATGTCGCTATTGATACCGTGTTTACCGCCAATAATCATAGAAATATCCTTTACTTTTACATCAAAAGGCTTTAAGGTTACAAATCCATCCTTTATTTCAAACCAATTTTTGGTATTGGCCAATTCCAGCCTTTTCAGATAATCAATATTCAATTTTTCTCCGATAGCATTCATCGGTTTAAAATTATTGAAAATAGCAGATATGGTTTCAATAAATCCAGCAGCGGATAAAGTTGTCAAATCTGGCATCATGTCCTTGCCCAATAAACCACTCATGGATAGGGTAGTGTTGAATTTACCATCCATTAACTGCGCCACTGGTGCCAGTTTTTTTACCGTTTCGAATTGCAAAAATGCGTTTTTAAAACTAAAATCTTGCATTGCCATGTCCATATTAAACAGCGGCTTGGCCAAATTCTGCGTATTATATGCACCTGTCAGTCCCACCAAGCCACCCAATACAGTAGCCGTACAGTCTTTCAAATTGGCTGTTCTATCCTGTACAACAACAGCACCATTGAGGTTATTCAGATCCATATTGGTGTATTTTACTTTAGTGAAATCAGCGTTGATCGTCATATCCATGTTTTCTGGTACTGGAATAACGCCCATTTCTACTGGTGGCTGACCCGCTGGGGCTGGTTCATCGGTCATAAACTGGTTGAGATCAAAATAATTGGATTTAAGATTGATCGTTCCAACAACGGTTTGGTTATCAAATAGATAGTTCCATGCATTGTCAATTTGGCCATTACCTGACAAATCACTTTCACCCAATTTTAGGCCAAAATCAGAAATACTCATTTTATTCGGTAAAAAATGGCCTGTCATCCGCATATAGTTGATCTTATAATCTTCGTAGAGCAATTGTCCAATTTTGCCATCCACATTAAAATCCCAACGATCAAATGCCTTTTCCGTAGCGGCTGGTACATCATTGGGAACGGTGGTGGTGGTAGCAGGCTCAGTTCCCATCATTTCATTGGCATCCAATAAGTTAGAAGAAAAACTTAGCGTTCCTGTCATGGTTTTATTGGTCGAAAAATAGGCCAAAACATTGTCAATATTGGCATTTGCACTAAGGTCGCTTTTCCCAATTTTTCCAGTAAAGTTACTAACCGTTACTTTTTGTGGGGAGAATTCAGATTGTAATGTTTGGATTTGGACTGTTGGACTACCTTTGGCCGAATATGTTATATTTTGGATACCTAATGTGCCTGAAACATTTACTTCTTCATATTTTTGAGCGTCAATTTGGCTCATGGCGGCCTTCAACATTATATCTGCATTGATAATACCCGCCAAGGTCGTAACGCCCTCCATCGGAAATGCTTTGGATAACTCTGCCAAATTGAGGACACCTTTTACTTTTGTATCAACCGTTGGATCGGTAACTGGAGTTTTTAATTTAAAATAACCTTCCAAAGGGTTTGACCCAATTTTTAAAGCAAATTTTGAAATATCCAACGTCATAGGATTCAACGATGGGCCAGGCGAATTGACAAAAGCATCTACATTTATCCCACTAATACCAAGGGGTAGGGTAGGGTACTGTACGCTACCATTGCTTACATTCATTTTCAATTGAAAATTAGGATAAACGGTTTCATTATATTTTCCTTTAGCAGCGCCAGAAAATGCAATGCTTCCATCGGCTTTAACGGAGTTAAAATCTTGGGTATATGCACCAGGAATGATAGACAAAAAGGATTTAAAATCATTTTTAGGTGTTCCAAAGGTAAGATCCATCAAAATATCGGTCTCGTTAGGCATTTCTACCCATCCATCTAAATTGAGGGTCAAATCGTTTACTTTGGCCTTGTTTTCCTTCATAGTGAAGCGCATTTTACCCATGTCAGCATTAATGGTTGCATCCCAATCCGCTTTGGCATTGCGCAAATATTGAACGCCTCCATAATTGACTGAAAGTTGCTGAACCTGAGTTTCCATCACAAAATCATAAATATCGGCTGCGAGATCGCCCTTTCCTTTATGGTTAAGTCCTTTCATCTCCATTACCATATCGAGGCCACGGTCATCGTATAGAATATTTCCGTTTTTAATTTCGTAATATTCGAGTTTAATCGGACTGCTTTCTTTGGTTGGAGGAGCAGGTTTGGTAATATCGTAATTAGCTGCACCATTCGAGAGCGCATACACTTTCATTTCTGGCTCATCTATTGATAAACCTTTGATAATGATATTGTTATCAAAAATTGCAGCCCAAAGATCAACGGCTACATCCAGTTGTTTTGTTTTGAGTAGGGGTACATTGGCAAATGGCCCCGGCCCGTTGATAACAGAGAGGTTTTTGAGTCCAACCGCCAATTTTGGAAACTCGCGAAAGAGCGAAATATCGACAGACTCAAAATCGAGTTGAGCCGTAAGTTCGTCATTGGCTGCTTTTTTGATGGCAGCAACAATCTCGTCTTTAAAGAAATACGGAATGGATACCATAGCACCCAACAATAATACGAGTAGGACAGCAAAGCCTATGAGTAATTTTTTCATGTAATTAAAACTATTTTTTTCTTAATTGGTACAAAATAGCCAAAGATAAAGCGGCGGTTTCTTCTTCAGCGTTCAAGTCCCTCAGCAAGAGCATGGCTCGAGGATTGGGCGACAAAGGTGGTAATGCGGGGTTGCTCAAAGTCAAAGTGGTTTGATTACCCAACGCTACGGGCATCGAACGCTCATCATCATTGGCTTGTATTTGCGCTAATAATTTTGAGTTTTTGCCCGATGCCAATAATGCTCCCCCCGATAACACAGCATAAGGCTGGCTATTGACCCATATTTCAACATCTTTTTCTTTTATTCTAAAAACAAACTCTTGGTTACTTGTTTTGGCAACAGCAACGGTGGTTTTACCTAAACCGATTTCGGCAATTGCGATCACTGGTTCTTGGTAAATAGTATCGATGGTACCTTTTCTGGTATTACCCGTTTCGTACCATTTGCTATGGTTTTTGAGGTTACCCAAAGACAGCAGCGGCATCAAATCTTTACCATCCCAAGGAATAAGGTAAGTCCTTTCCTTCTCCAGCACGGAACGAAGCCGATTCACTAGGGAGTCCCATTGTCGGGATCCAGGCTGCGCTGCAATGCTCCCAAATGCCTTTGCAAGCATCCATACTACGCTGAAGACAAAACTTAAAATTCCAATAATAAAAACAAATAAACCTTTCATTATGAATGTTTTATGGTGAAATTAGGGTTGTGAAAAACTAACTTTAACTTCAAAGCGAACATTAGTTAAATGTTCTTCATCGCTACAGTTAACACCTGCTACACAGCGATTGCGCGGCATTGTACCGCCTTTTCCTGATGTTTGGATACGTGACGTTTTGATACCCCTGTATTCCAAATACGCTTGAGCATTTTCTGCTCTTTCTTTTGAAACATCAAGGTTGGTGGCTGCGTTACCACGGGTATCTGTGTGCGCTACGAGTTCGATATTCATTTCTGGGTAACGGCTCATCAATTCAAACAGACCATCCAGTGCACGAATAGCCGTACTGTTTAATGTTCTTTGGTTGGGCTCATAAGTGATTTTATCCAAAACGATTAATGATCCATTTTGAATACCATTGGCTAATGGCGATTCTTCTTTTGGCATTGCTCCTATTTTGGTCGGCCTTAAACGAACCTCCTGTAGGTCAGTACGTTCTTTTTGTGCTGCAAAACTATAATTGGACAATTGGAAACCTGCTTTTTCTACTGTCACTAAATATTCTCCTTGTTCGTTGAGGCAAATATCGTATTCTCCATTCAAATTGGTACGCACAGTTTGGGTTTTATTGGTCGTTTTATGGACAAACTTAACATTGGCATTGCCAATTCGCGTACCCAATTGATCCGTCAAAACTGTTCCACTGGCGCGGTGACAATCTGGTGCTTTGTTCAATTTAATATTGATAACTGCCTTTCCTTCTTCGTCTTCGATACTTACCAATTGTTGGGACAATTGGTAGTCGCGGTGGTTGACCAATAACATATAACTCCTGAAGCGCAAAAAGTCAGCATCGGCATTCCCTTTTGTATCGGTATGGTAATCTGCGCTCCGCATTTTATCCGCAGATTTGGGTTTCAATTGCATACTATATACCGTAGGATTTTCAGGCGATGGTTGCAAATCTAGTTCATATACACTGTTGTCCGTGTCAACAAAACCTTCGCCGGAAGACTTAAGCACCCTTATTTCGGCGCCATAAACGGGGCTACCTGTTCTACCATCGGTGACTACGATGGCTGCTTCCCGCTTAGTAGGTCTCACCTGTCTGATACCTTGTTCTATACTAAACATCCAAATATCGTCTTTCCCGATGGAGCCATTTATTCCTTGCTCATTTGCTTTTCTGTTGCTAGTAAAAAAACCTTTGTTAAGTTCATCATTAATAATAAACCCAAGGTCATCTTCGGGTGAATTATAGGGCCTGTCCATGTTGAAAACCACTGGTTTCTTCGTTTCAGCATCGGTACCTAAAAAGAAAATATCAAGCCCACCAAGGTTGGATTCGTGGCCAGTAGAAGAGAAAAATAAAGTTCCATTTGGGTGAATAAACGGGAATAATTCCGATTTTTCGGTATTTACGTCTGGTACATTTACGGGAGTTCCCCATGTGCCATCGGCTTGCTTATCGCTGTAATAGATGTCAAAACCGCCTAAACCACCAGCCATATCGGAGGAGAAATAGAGTCTTTTACCATCTGCACTCAAAGATGGGTGTACGCAGGAGTAGTCGTCGCTATTAAAAGGCAATTCGCCTTTGGGCATCCAATCAATCTGCCCTTTTTTGGCTTCGTAAATCTTAAGTCTGATTTTACCATCCCGATCTGCTTTTTGAACACCGCCCTTTTGATTGTTCTGGGTGTAGAACATGGTCTTAAAATTCCGACTAAAAGTAACAGGGCCTTCGTGTAGTTTGGAGTTAATATCCAAGGAAAAATTTTGGCGAGCAGTTGGTGCTCCATTAGGATCAAAAGGTGCGAAGTAGAGTTCTGAAAAAGTTTCACCTGTATTTTTGTCCTGAGCACCATTTTTTTTGGAACTGGAGGCAAATACCAACCCGTTTTGGTAAAAAGTTGGGCTATAATCAGTGGATTTTGTGTTTATTTCAGTCACATTACGGACGGTTACTTTGTTTTCTGGGCTATCTTTTTCCCTAAAACGATCCTTTGATTTACTTTTAGAGGATTGTTGGGCATTTAGCGTGACGGTAAGTAGTAATAAGGGGAGGATAAAATTTAAAAAAGTGTATTTTTTCATAAGTACTTAAATGATATTTTTGCATTGTTTGGAGTGAAATATGGATCATATTCATTCCCGCCGCAAAGATCGCGCTTTTCAATTATAAGTTAAAGTGTAAAGTAATTTTACTGATTAAGTATATAACGCACAATTAGACGATAATAATTCATCAAGGCTACATAATTTTGCACCATGCAGTTAAAAACACCATTGGTACTCAGCGATGACTTTAAATACGCATTGGATTTGATCGAAAAATCGAAAACAAGTTTATTTTTAACAGGTAAAGCGGGAACGGGTAAAAGTACTTTGTTAAGTTTATTTAAAACAACAACGCGTAAAAAAATGGCTATTTTGGCTCCAACTGGCGTTGCGGCGCTGAATGTGTCTGGCCAAACAATTCATTCATTCTTTGGATTTCCACCTCGTATCCTAACTGCTCAGGAAGCAGGAAAAAAAACAACAAGAAAAGACTTGTTGCGGCTTTACAAAAACTTGGAAGTACTGATTATTGATGAAATTTCGATGGTACGCGCCGATATATTGGACGGGATTGATATTTTCTTGCGCCGTAACCGCGAAAATTACCAGCCTTTCGGTGGCGTGCAAATGATTTTTGTAGGGGATTTGTTCCAATTGCCCCCAGTCGTGACCAATGATCCTGTTGAGCGTTCCTATTTTCAAGATTATTATGAGTCGCCTTACTTTTTCTCTGCCAATGTGATGAAGGAAGGTCAGTTTCAAATAGAATATTTGGAATTGCGAAAAGTATATCGACAAGACTCGCGCCATTTTTTGCGCTTATTAGAAGCAGTTCGTTTAAAAAATGCAGATTTTGACGATTTAGAAGATTTGAATGAAAGATTCGAACCTAATTTTTCAGAAACAGAAGGCTATATTACCCTCTGCGCTAGAAATGCAACCGCAGAGCGCATCAACAATAATGAAATCCAGCGGTTGCTTACACCTAAATTTACTTACCTCGCAGATGTAAAAGGCTTATTTGATCCGTCAATGTACCCAACGGAGGCCGCGATGGTGCTACGAAAAGATGCCCAAGTGATGTTTATCAAAAACGATTCGGAAAAAAATTATGTCAATGGTACAATTGGTACAATCGCTGAAATTTCCAACGAGCGCATTGTGGTAAAAACGACGGATAATACGGGCCGTTCCATACTTGTTGATGTGGTAAAATCGGAATGGGAAATTTTGCGTTACAAGGCAGATATTAGCGGAAATATTGAGGCCGAAGCGATTGGATCGTTTGTGCAGTACCCGCTTAAACTGGCGTGGGCTATCACTATTCATAAAAGTCAGGGCAAAACCTTTGATAAGGTGTTGCTTGATCTTGGCGGCGGCGCATTTGAGCATGGGCAATTATATGTCGCTTTGAGTCGCTGTAGAACACTTGAAGGCATTGTACTCCGGCAACCCATAAAAGAAAGCGATATCATCACCGATGAACGGATCGTGGAATATTACGATACAGCATTTAGAAGAAACTAACGATGCGTAAACTATTCCTCATCAATATTTTGCTGCTTATTTTAGTCAATGTCTTGATAAAACCCTTTTTTATCTTTGGTATTGATCTTACTGTGCAAAACCGCACTGAATCAGGCGCTTATGGTCTTTATTTTGCTTTATTAAACTGGGCGTATCTATTTCAAATAATTAGCGACTTTGGGCTTCAAAATTTTAATGCTCGTCATGTAAGTAGCGCATCCCATTTGTTGGAAAAGTATTTTCCAAGCCTATTAGTGATTAAGATTTTCCTAAGTTTTGTTTATTTTTTTGTTGCAATGGCGGCCGCGTACGGTATAGGCAACTACCATATTGAGGCGTTATGGCTTTTGGCTGTTTTATTGGCTAATCAGATAATGGTGCAAATGACGCTTTTTCTTCGGACGAATATTAGCGGTTTAGGACATTACAAAATAGATAGTTTACTTTCCGCCTTGGATAAATTGCTCATGCTGTTTTTTTGCGGCTTTGCCTTGTGGTGGCACGATAGGACAAGTACTGGTGTTTTCCCAATTATTTGGTTTGTTTTAGCACAAAGTTTGGCTTTGTTGATGACGATGTTTGTGGTGTATGGCGTTTTGCGCTCAAAATCACAGATTCCATTGCGTCCAAAATTACTGACTAATTTAAAAACGGGTTGGCCGGTGATTTTGGTGCTTTTCAAAAAGAGCCTTCCTTTCGCAGTAGTTATTTTGCTGATGAGCGCATATACCCGCCTCGATGCTATTATACTCGAACGGATACTTCCCGATGGCGATTACCATACAGATATTTTTGCTGGCAGTTATCGATTACTCGATGCACTCAATATGTTTGGTTATTTATTTGCATCCCTATTATTGCCAATGTTTTCTCGACAATTGGCAGAAGGTAGTGATGTTAGGCCGCTCACATTGCTTAGTTTTAGGCTAATTTGGGCGGGTAGTATTACCGCTTGTGTAAGTATTTACTTTCACCGGCAAGATATTATCGCCCTTATGTTCAATGGCAAGGCAGATATTGTGTATCGAAGTGATGTATGTGGGGTGCTGATCTGGAGTTTTGTAGCGATTTGTGTCACTTATATATTTAGTACATTGCTTACTGCGGGTGCCAAAATGAGGTCGATGAATCAAATATTTTTGGCGGGACTTTGTCTGGATTTGATATTAGATTTTACCTTAATCCCAACACAAAAGGCTATTGGTGCTGCCCATGCTGCTTTATGCACTCAGGTATTTGTAGCATTGGGTATGGTTTTCTTGTGTTTTAAATACTACAAACTCCAGTTTACACTGGCTGGATTTGCTCGAATTGTGTGTTTTTCTTTGGTAATTACACTCATCGCATGGTACTTTATCAGATTGGAGGAAGCGGCTTGGCATATCCAATTTGTAGCCACCTTATTGAGTGGGCTAGTGTTGGCGTTCATTACTGGACTGATTGATCTACGTCCTGTGTTGGAATTGTTGAAGAAAAATCAGGCATAATACTCCTCTAATTCTTTGTTTAGCAGGGTTTTATCTACGGGGACTACACCCTGTCTTTCACATACCTGTCCTCCTGCCAAATTGGACAAAACCGCAATTTCCTGGGGCGAAAGTCCTGCCGCAAGCCCGAGTGCTGCAACACTAATGACTGTGTCACCTGCGCCGCTCACATCTGCAATATTTCTTGGGATTGTAGGGTATATCTGGCCTTGTTCAGTTTCCTGTGTATCTAAAAACAAACCCTTTTCGGAAAGGGTAATCATTGTCCATTGATTTTCTAATTGTGACCTAAGGTAGGACGAAGCCTTTTGTAATGCATCCAAACTAGGTTCAATAGAAAAAGGCAAACTATCCTTCACTTCTTTTAAGTTCGGTTTAAATAGGGTTACACCTTTATACGCAAAGAAATGATGCTTTTTGGGGTCAACTGCTACAGGAATACCTCGTTTTTGGGCCATTGCAATGACTGATTGAATTACCTCAAGGGTCAATACACCTTTATTATAATCCTGTAAAATAACGGCACCAATATTATACTTTTCCATCAATAAATTTGACCTTTCCAAGATTTTCTTAGCAGTTAAATCATCTAAATCAAAAGTATTTTCCTTATCAATCCTAAGCATTTGCTGGTGATTTCCAACTATTCTCGTTTTTACAGTGGACATTCGGCTAGGATCAATAACTATACCTTCATTGGAAATATCCAGTTCGGTCAGCATATTGCAAAATAAACGGCCATCATCGTCTCCGCCCACAACGCTGCAAAGTAGGGGAGTGCTTCCTAATGCCTTGATATTCAGTGCAACATTAGCAGCACCACCGAGGCGATCAAATGTTTGTTGAAAATGTACAACGGGAACAGGTGCTTCTGGCGAAATACGGGTAACATTACCAGAAAGGTAGCGATCAATCATAATATCACCGACAATGAGGATATACTGATTTTCGAGTTGGGAGAGTAGCAAAATTTATACTTGAGTTTGTTTTTTCCAATAGCGTAAAAGGCCAGCAACAGACATAAATGCCGGATTGGCTTTACTATAACGCTCTATATCTTCGGCGGCAACATTGGCATCTTTGAGTTGTTGTGCCACATATAATTCAAATTGAGGCACAATCTCTTCCATTGGTGTTTGCGCTTGAAAATGAGGTAGTATCCAATTTGCCCAATCTAAAAGCCGAACGGAGAGTTGATCAAGGTGTTCCTTTTTATCATTAATTTGGCCATAATGTGTCAAAAATAACTGTTTTGCTGGCCGTTCTTGAAGGATATGAATAGAAGCCAACCAATGCTCTATTTGAATATCTGGTGGAGGGCAAGGGGGCATTACGGGCGAATCTTGATTGATACGAACGCCCCCAACGTCGCCAGTAAAAATTACTGGATCTGATGTTTCAAAATAAGTAATCATTCTTTTGTATCAATAATGGGTAATTCAACAAAAAATTGGGTGCCTTTATTATCTTTTGTTTCAAATCGAATCTCGCCCTCGTGTGCTTCTATGATTTTTTTACAAATAGCCAAACCTAGGCCACTTCCAGAGGTTTTTGTAGTGAAATTTGGCTCAAATACACGATCTCTAATCTCCTGTGGAATGCCACCGCCATTATCGCTTATACGGATAATAGCATTGTCGCCAATCCGGAATAATGCTACTTTTACTTTACCTTCCCGATCAGAAGGAATGGCTTGTATGGCATTGATAACCAAATTGTTAAGTACTCTAAGCAAATGGTTTTTATCAGCAGCTACAATATATTTTTCGTCGGGCAACTCTAAGGTTAATCCTACTTCTTTTTGTTCAATAAACAGGTCAAAAACACTTTCTACTAAATGGTTGATTTCGACAGGGGATCGCGCCGTTTTATCAAGATTAGCAAACATAGCAAATTCTGATGCTGTTTGCGCTAAAGAATCAATTTGCTCGATCAATCGCCCCGTAGAACGTTTGAGATAAGCTGCCGCCTGAGAAGGGTCATTGGATAAACGCTCTAATTGCTGCATCGATAACTTCATCGTAGTCAACGGATTTTTAATATCATGCGCAATTTGCCTAGCCATATCACGCCAAGCCGATTCGCGTTCCAATTTAACGAGTTTCAACTTGGAATCTTCCAGCTTATCCACCATTGTATTGTATTCATTGACCAAACCACTTATTTCGTCGGTCGAATCCCCTCCATAACTTAGGGATTGGTTCTTATCTTCCAGTTTAAATTCCTTTATTTTTTCGGCAATATTATTAATTGGACGTGTAATAGAATTAGAAATTAGATAGGTAAGTCCAGCCGCCGCTAATAATAAAAATGTATAAATACTCGCCAATATGCCGATAAAGTCAGACAAATCCGGGGCGGTTTTGTCTGAATCAAGGCGATATGGGAGACCTATATAGGCAATAGTTTGTTGTTTAAGGTTTTTTAAAGCGGTATAACGAACCGTAAATTGTTGTTTATCGGCCATTTCAGCCACTTCGGTATAAGTGTCTCCTTTATCTAGTTTTAGTTTAGCATTATTATCCATTTTGGGGGCCAAAACACCAATCCTTCGTAAGTCTTCACGAGTTGAATAGACAATATTGCCATTTCGATCAAATAGATTTGCATCTACATTAAGGCTTTGTGCAAATTGAGCCAGCTTAGGTCCTAACACGGTTGCGATAGAATCTGTTGTAATATTATTGTTGGAAAGGCGCAAATGTGTGAGGGTTGATTGTGCCCGTTCGGCTATTTTTTGTGCTTCATTTTCCAATGATGTGGTGGAAAAATGGCGATAGGTGACCACCCCAATCACAATAAAGCCAAAGGCTAACAATCCTAAAAACGAGAAGTGTATCCGACGACCAAGGGAGCCTTTTGCTGAAGGAATTAAATTGGTTTTGAATGGTAAGAAACTTCCTAGGAATCCAACTAATAGCATTGGCGTGGTGGCAAATGCAAAAAGGATTGCAAACAAGTACAGGGCTTTTAACATACCTGTTTCCTCCCGCCCAACAACAGCTTTCGTTTGACCATTTTCAGATCCACCAACGGTCTCTTCTCGTCCAGATGCATGTACTTCTATGTTTTTTCCAGCAGATATAGGTGTACTTAATGCCTCGGAGGAAATACTACCTTGTTCAACCACTAATTGCTCCTTGTGGGAAATTGAAAAATCATACCGATTCAACTGATTTAAATCTTTAAATGATTGATCCTTATAAAGTTGGGCATATATTTGGCTCTGTTGAGGAAAGGATTCTTTGAAAAAACAAAATACTTCTACCAGATGATTAGGATCGTTCATGCGTTGTAGGCTGGCACGGGTCAAATAACGATGACCTCCATCAGGGGCATAGTCTGAACGCAACGACGACGATGAGCCAACCGTGTTGGCTTTACTCCAAATGTCCTCAATCGAACTGCGGTTTTCTGTTTGATCCAGTAAAAATGGGACTGATTCTGCTCTGTCAAAAGCATAAATGCTAAGGCTATAATACCTAAAAATATACTTGTTGTTAAATACCAACTTGCTTAAATAATCTCTAATAGAATCTGCTGAGGGCTTTATTGGCCATGCTTTGAGTAAAAAAGGTAGTTGTTTATCCGATTGAACTGCCTGAACAAAATGCTCAAATTGAGGTTCGGCGTGAATCGTATCTCGTTCGGCGGCCAGACTTAAAGCGTAATGCTGGCGAATTTGCCTATCCTTTTCCTTAATGTGCCCCCAAAGCATACCACTAGAGAACATTGTTATCGCGATAAGGCCAAATAAAGCCCAACCAAAGCCAGTCTCTTCTTGATCGGTGAATATTTCAAATAAGATGGCAATCATCAGCCCTCCTCCAATCGTAATTGCTAAATTATCTTGGGCTTCTGTGGGTAGCATAAAAATACCAATAAGGTAACCAACCAAAGATGCTAGAATAAGGGCAATCCCTTTTGTGAGCATCAAAATATTAAATTGATGTAACCAGCGAATAATCGTTTGGAAAAATAAAAATAGTATAAATGGCACAGTTGCTACACTAGCCAAAAGAGGTAGGCCGTTTTGCTTATTACTGATAAGGTTGGCTAAATCAATAGAAGGGGCGCTACTACGAATAAATTCAGACAAACCTGTTATTGCCGCAATAATTGCAAAAAAAGCAAAAAACGTATATAAGCCCAGTAAAGTACTAGATTTATGCGTTGATATTAATGATGTACTATTCAAATTAGGCATGGGAGGACTATAAACCGCTCTTTAAGGACAATATATCACCAAACGTTAATTAGGTACTTTAGGTGTGATACTGCTCGTCAGCGCAAATGTATTAACTTAAACTTAGAAATATTAAGAACATTTGCGAATACCGTGCCGAATCTTCAAATTTTTACAAAAATCAGTAAAAATAGTCAAATTTTTACTATTCTATAAGTTGGCTCTGTAGGTTTTGTGCATGAAAATCGTATGACGTCCCTATAAATCTATGCACAAAAACGAACAATGCTCTGTATATCTACTTTTTATTTTACAGGCATTATAAAAAAAGCCTCCTCTGCGGCTAACGCAGGGAGGCGACGAAAACAATAAACAGCAGGTTTATTTCTCTTTATATATTTTTAGGCTATTGATACTATAGCTAGATCAAAGACCTTTTACTATATTACTAAATATTTGAAATTTTTCGAATCACTTTGTACAAGCGAGTCGTTTCGTTTACGTCTTCTTCAAAAGGGTCGTTATCGAAATAATTGGCAGAAATCATTTTAAGCCTGCTTACACGTCCTTTTGTGTTGTGCATACGCTGAACATATTTCACCCAAACATTTCCACTACTTTTAATCGCGTAAATTTCGTTATCGCGAATCTCATTTACGCTATCAATTACTTTACAGACAACAATATCGCCGTGTTTAATAACCGGATCCATTGAATTTCCTTCAATTTGAAAAGCAACAAGTCCGCTTCCTTTAACCCCAGGGATAGAAAACGTAGAATAGTCTTCATCACTCCCTGAACCAAGTGTACTCCCTGCAAATGCTTTGATAGTCGTAAAAAGGATATTCCCTTTTTCAGGAATACCTTCATAAGCATTGCCAGGTTGCGGTGCTTCAAAACCGAATGGATTTCCAATACCATACAGTATCCAAGTTTCATTAATGTCGTAGGCACGAGCGAACATTTTGGCTTGGCCATAGTCGATTACTCGTTTATTATCGGCGTTTAAATAAGCGCGAATAATGTGTCCGTAGGATTTATTACCGAGCACACGCTCGGCTACATCACCTACGCCTTTACCGTTGCGATCGTTTTTAACGATGGTGCCTTGTTCTTCCAACATTTTGAAGACCTGCACGAAACGGTCGTTTAACTCTATGCGATCATCTTTAATCATGACAATTATTTTTTTGTGAACAAAATTTATTCTTCATCTAATTTCGATGCAAATTTAAAACAAAAACTTTAAACAAACAAAATATTTTAAAGTTTTTTTTTCCCGTCTTGAAATTTTTCTGTTTTAAAATATTTTAAGTTATTGATTATCAATAATTTATTTGAATTTAATTGTTTTATATTTTTTAATAAAAAAAACAAAAAAACATTCTAATCATTTCTACAATACGCTGCCTAAAGAAAAAAATCAAATTGTTTTGACCCAGTATTTACTTTATTGTACCCAATTCAATTATGGTTCATTGATCGAATTGCTCCAAATCAAATCGGTCAATTACGGCTATTAATTTTTCAGCATACTGTTTATCTGTTGCGTAGCCTGCTCTTTCAAGTCCTTTGGCCCAAACAGTTGCGTTGTGTGACTTGAATAAATGGCTGTACCGACTTGTTTTTTTTAGGAATTCACTATGTGCCCTAAAACTGCCCCAAGCATTGGAGTAGCGTACAAAGAAATCTTTATGGCTATCATCTGAAAAATTCATGCAATGACCTTTAGTGCAATTTTTGGAGAAGCACTTAATGCCAAAATGGTTGTTTGCTTTGCTGGCCAACGAACTTGAACCTGAATTACTCTCTACTAAGCCCTGCGCCAAAATGATACTCGCTGGAATACCAAATTTTTTCATTTCGGCTACTGCAATAGTTGAAAACCGATGTATATAAGTTTTACATCGTTCGTCTCTATTGCTGCTCGTACTGCCGGGTGCCGTAGGAATAAATTCATTGACTAGTTTTGCCGCTGTCTTTTTCTTTGCTGGTCGGGTACTTCTTTCTGGCTGCTCCGATGTGCCAAATAAAGAGAGGGTCGAAATGCCTTCTTGTATAGTGGTGGATTCGTTACTACCAATTAATAAGGTGAATGAAAATTTATCCGCCCAAATAATATACGTAAGCCCAATCAAAACGGCTGCTTTCCAAAGGAAACCGTCGTTGCGCTGCCAAATACTTTCTGGTGCTGGATGTACTCTGCTGCTGTATGTTTTCGCCCACTCTGTGAAATTTTGTTGAGTCTGTGGCATAGATAAACTGAATTGATGGATAAAAAACTTTTGCAAAGATAAAACAAAAAGTGTCTAATTGGCAACATTTTTTTTCACCATTTTGTTAGTAATTGTTTTAAAATTAAATAAATCATTGAATATCAATAGTTTATTTAAAAAAAAATAATCTTTTTTTGATAAACTCCATATTCTATTACCAAAATCCCTTTATAAAATCTACTTTTGCACCTTTAGTAGTTCGTGTTATTTTTACACGAGGGCTAAATTAATCTATAAGTTATTTATTATCAAACCTTTATACTCTTATCTTAGCGATGACAATAGTAGCGGATTGCGGTTCGACCAAATGTGATTGGCTTTTAGTCCATGGCGAACGAAACCATCAATTAGAAAATACAGTAGGTTTTAGTCCCTTTTTTCATACCTCTGAAGAAATAGGTGCTATTGTAAAAGAGCAACTTTTGCCAAAGTTGGATGCTAGCCAAGTTACTCATATTTGGTTTTACGGAACTGGTGTACACGATGAACACCGTGCAGACATTGTCAGGGATGGCTTAAGTGCTTGTTTCCCCGGTTCAATAATTGAAGTAGAACATGATTTGTTGGGTGCCGCAAGATCGGTTTGTGGGCATTCGGCTGGTATCGCCTGTATTCTGGGTACAGGATCCAACTCTTGCTATTATGATGGTAAAAAAATTGTTGACAATGTGCCCTCTCTAGGCTGGCTCCTAGGTGATGAAGGCAGTGGAACACACCTCGGCAAGGCTTTGCTCAGGGCTTGGTTTTATCGCGAATTACCAACTGATCTAAATAATGCGTTTAATGAGGCGCACCCAGAAGGAGAACACGCCATTAAGGATCGTGCTTATGAAAAAGGTGCCAATTCTTATTTGGCCACCTTTACTACTTTTTTGGGACAACATATTGATCACCCCTATACAAAATCACTGGTAGCGGCTTCTTTAGGAGAATTCCTTGACCGCCATGTACTCAAATACTCAGGTGCGCAGTCTGTTCCTGTTCATTTTGTGGGCTCAATTGCCTATCATTTTCAAGAAATATTACAGAAATGTATGGACGAAAGAAAATTAAAACTGGGCAATGTTGTTCGTAAACCTATTTATCCACTTGCTGAATTCCACACCAAAAACCTTGATTAACAGACAATTATGAAAAAAGATATAAAAAGAATTGCTGTACTCACCTCTGGGGGAGATGCTCCTGGTATGAATGCGGCGGTACGTGCAGTAGTTAGAAATGCGTTCAATAATGACTTGCATATCTATGGTATTATGCGCGGTTACGAAGGCATGATCAACGGCGATTTTAAGCGTTTGGAAACCAGCGATGTGAGTAATATCATTCATAGGGGCGGAACGATCCTTAAAACTGCTCGTAGTCAGCGCTTTATGACCGTAGAGGGTAGGAAAAAAGCCTACGAAAATATTATTGACAATGATATTGACGGACTAGTTGTCATTGGCGGCAATGGTACTTTTACTGGTGCGCAAAAATTCATAGAAGAATACCCAGATATTAAAATTGTTGGTGTACCTGGTACAATTGATAATGATCTATATGGTACTGATTTTACGATTGGATTTGATACAGCACTTAATACTGCGGTGCAAGCCGTGGATAAAATTAGGGATACTGCCGATTCGCATAACCGCCTCTTTTTTGTAGAAGTTATGGGTCGGCATTCTGGATTTATCGCCCTACATACGGCTATTGCTGGTGGTGCTGGTGGTGTACTTATTCCAGAAGAAGATACTACGATAGAAGATCTTGTAAAATTGCTCAGAAGAGGTGCTAAGCGTTCCAAACTATTTAGTATTGTAATCGTAGCCGAAGGCAATAAATTAGGAACAGTATATGATATTGCTAAGATGGTAGAGGAAAATATTGATATTTATGACGATATTAAAGTCACTGTCATAGGTCACCTTCAACGCGGAGGCTCGCCTTCTACACTGGATCGGGTACTTGCCAGCGTCCTTGGGTTCAATGCCGTAGAAGCACTATTAAGTGGTAAATCAGGCATTACTTTAGGGCTTAAAAATAACAATGTGGAATACACCTCATTCCACAATGCTATTACCAAAAGTAAAACATTAAACAAGGAAATGCTGCGCATGGCACACATTTTAGCGCAATAATGACCTGTTTTCTGTAAATTTTAAATAATAAAGCCCCTCCACATCTTATGTTTGTGGAGGGGCTTTGTTTGTAAATTATTATTTAATATTAATTATAAATCTAATAATAACGTAGTTGGATCTTCAATCAAATTTTTCACTTTTACCAAGAAGGTAACTGATGTAGAACCATCAATAATGCGATGGTCGTAACTTAATGCCAAGTACATCATTGGGCGGATAACAATTTGGCCGTCAACAACAATTGGCCTTTCTTTAATGGCGTGCATACCTAATATGGCACTCTGAGGCTCATTTATTATTGGGGTACTCATCAAACTTCCAAAAATACCGCCGTTGGTAATGGTAAATGTCCCTCCAGTCATTTCTTCCATCGACAAACGCCCATCCCTTGCTTTTGTAGATAATTCCTTGATCGCTAATTCTACACCCGCAAAATTAAGACTTTCTACATTGCGCAAAGGCGGCACAACCAAGCCTGTTGGGGTGCTAATAGCAATACTGATATCGACATAATTGTGGTAAATCACATCTTCTCCATCAATTGAGGCATTTACGTCGGGTAGTTCAAGCAGTGCTTTGGCGCATGCTTTGGCAAAAATAGACATGAAGCCCAATTTGATACCATATTTTTTGACAAATGCCTCTTGGTACTTTTCCCTCAACGCCATTACTGCGCTCATATCTACTTCATTAAAAGTAGTAAGCATGGCAGTATTGTTTTTTGCACTCACCAGACGCTTAGCGATGGTACGGCGCATCCTACTCATTTTCTGACGTGTTTCGTCGCGAGAAAAAGATACGTTTGATTTTACGGGTATCGTAACAGGTGCGGGCGCAGGTGTTGTAGCCACAGGTGCTGCTACGGGAGTTGCTGGTGGTGGTGGTGCGGAGGCGGCTTTTTGAGCATCGTCCTTTGTGATCCTACCGTCTTTGCCGCTACCTTGTACCGACGAAGCAGGTACTCCAGCCTCTGTGAGTATTTTAGCGGCCGCTGGGGAAGGAAAACCGGTTGCGTAATTTTCGGTTTTTGCTGGTGCTGTTGTTACGGGTGTCGGAGCAACAGGTTGTGTTTCAGCAGGTGCTGAAGCAGTTGTGCCTACAGCATCGGTGTCAATACTGGCAAAAATTGCTCCAATATCGAGGTCTTCCCCTTCTTTCGCCACCCAAGTAAGTTTACCGGGCTTATCAGCCGAGATCTCTTGGTTGGCTTTTTCTGTTTCGATTTCACAAAGTGGTTCATCAAGTGCTACGATAGAGCCGTTGGGTTTGAGCCATTTGGAGAAAGTAACACTACTGATTGATTCTCCGAGGTTGGGTATTTTAAGTTCAATAACTGCCATAAGATAGAAATGCTTTAAAAGCGGGCGTAAAGTTACAGCCCCTGACATAGAGGCTGTATATTAACAGTAAAAAAAAATTAGAGTTTAAGCAAATTAAAAATAGCAATGGCTGCTTCGCCTTTTTTTGCTTCGGAACTAATGTACAAATTGCCTTCGGTATCAAAAGCAATACCTTCTGGTTGTTGCAAAATATCTTTATTAATTCTCACAGAAGCCTTGATCTGGCCAGTGGCGTAGTCCATAATCGCCAACCGTTTTAATGCAGTTGAAATCAAGTATAAATCACCTGAAATTGGTTGGATTGCAACGCCTGAAGTACTAAAGTGTCTTGATTTATCATCTTCTGTGATCGCAACAATAGCATCAATATCATTAGGGTTAATTGAGTATAATGGCGGCTGAATCAATTGCTTGGTTGTTAAGTCAAAGCCCCAAATAAAGCGTTTAGTATCAGATTCGGGATCTTCTTTACTTCCGATCAATAGCATATTTCGCTTTTTATCAAAACTAAGTCCTTCAATATCATGAGTCCCCTCTATATCTAATGGATACTCCTTGATTATAGGCGCATCATTGTTTTTCCAGTTTGAAATTTCATAGAGGTTGCCATTACTTTTGATGGCATAAACCACTTCGCCAACCATTTCAATACCCTCAAAATCACCTTTTTCCTTAAAAGTGACCCTTCGTGTTATTTTGCCACTATCTTTTAAATCAAGCAGATAAAATTCACCTTTTTCATCAGAAATACTACAGAATATGTTCTTTTCAGGGGTAGCACTCAGCCCTGAAATTTCTTGGAGACTAATGTCTTTTAAAGGAATATATAGACTGGGTGTTTCTAAATTGTATGGAATCTTAAAATCTGATTCAATACTGGCAGATGCTTTTGCCTTCGATGCAGGAGTACAACGATGACAAGCAATAGAGAAACTAGTAGCGACAAGCGCAAATATTAGGGCGGTAAATACAAATGAACGTTCTTGCATAGGACGCAAAGAACGTTCATTTATAGAAAATATTAAAAATTTATTCGGAAAAAACCTCAATTTCGCGATTTTGCACCACTAAATCAGTAAATTTGCCTTTAAACCTTGTAGCACGAACAATATGATTGTCGATCCAATGGTAGTTTCCTCCGCGTGGTTTGCCAAATAAAATCCCATGGTATTTGAATCCATGACGATTGAGCCACTCTTCCGTTACTGGACGATGTGCTTCAGTTCGGCTGGTAAAAAAGAAAATAACGTGGCCTTCTTCATACCATTTATTCAATATGGCCAATGCATCGGGGTAGGGGAGTACCGTACCCATTCTTTCAGGTTCCTCATTAGGTACGTCGTCGCAGACTGTACCATCAATATCAATCAAGAAATTTTTTATGTGCTCGGGTAGTACAGGACTAATCCTTTCACCTTTCTGATTGAACGCTTCGCTAAGTGCCTCTTCGGCGTGTTGTAAAGAAGTCATGGTGTAAAATTTACGCAAAGGTACAAACAAAATCAATATTCCGAGATAAAGCAATGACATTTTAATAAAAGTACAATTTTGGCGTCCTTATTTTGCCTCTCTTTTCGTTATTCATCGGTTGTTTGGCTCCACTAAACGCCCTCTTCATGCCTTAATAGTGACAAAAACGCCTCCCCAAAATCGCACCTTTATTAAAATCTCATTGCTTATTTGTTTAACCGTTATTTATTGTTGTATTTTTGCCGCTCATTTCTAACATTACTATTAAATTTACACATTATGGGTAGAGGAGATTTTAGAACAAAACGCGGTAAAATCACGCGCGGTTCTTTCGGTAAATCTAGGCCGAATCCTTCAAAAATGCGCGCTGCCAAGAGGAAGAAAGCGTAATTTTAGGCGATAGTTGGGTGGGTTAGATAAATAAGTCCAATACCTTTGTGTATGTCGAAATTATCTAATCTGCCTAACCTCTCTGTATTAATGCATCACTATCATTATCAATCATTTTTACACTATGAAAAAAGTATTGTTTTCAGTTCTCGTATTATTTTTAATGACGCAGTTAAATGCCCAAGTGACTGGTACTTGGAAGACCATAGACGACGAAACCAATGAAGCAAAGAGTTATGTCGAATTGACAGAAAGCGGTGGCTATTTATCAGGGAAGATTACTAAATTGTTAAAATCCGGTCAGGATAAAAAATGCGATGCTTGTCCTGGCGAACGAAAAGATAAGCCAATCCTGAATATGGTGATTGTTGAAAACATGAAAATCCAAGACGGTTATTTTCAAGGTGGCAAGATCCTTGACCCAGAAAAAGGCAAGTGGTATAACTGTAAAATGTGGCTAAAAGATGGCGACCCTAACGTGCTGGTAGTGCGTGGTTTTGTGGGCGTGTTTTATCGTACACAGTATTGGTATCGCGTACAATAAGGTAATAAAATTTCGGTTCGGTTTTCAAACAGGGGAGTTAAACCTACTTTCAAGGGTATATAAAGGCAGACAGTAGAAATATTGTAAAGTGTGGATAAGGGTTAATGTAGTTTTGTGCTATTATTAATTTTATTTTAATCCATGTTACCCGCCCCTCATTGGTTAGATATACATCCTTATCATACAGAACTGATTTTTGTTATCGAAATGAGAAAAATTATTTTATCGGCTTTCTGCCTATTATTTGCATTGAATACTTTCGCGCAAGATAGCCAAGTTACTACCGATCTTACAGAAGTACCGACACTAAATAACACGATGCCTGATATTACTGGCAAGTGGATGGTTGTTGATGATTACGATAAAGAACCTCGTAGCCATGTTCAATTGTTCGAACGCGATGGTCGTATTTTTGGAAAGGTAGTCAAATTACTTCGGATGTCAGAAGACAAACGTTGTGATGTTTGTCCAGGAGACTTAAAAGATCAGCCATTACTGAATATGGTGGTCGTAGAAAAAATGATCTTAAAAGGTGGCTACTTCCAAGGTGGCCAAATCCTAGATTCCACTCGCGGTAGATGGTACCATTGTGAAATGTGGTTGAAAGACGGCGATCCAAATACACTGGTTGTCCGTGGTTATGTTGGCTTTTATTACCGTACACAGTATTGGACTAGGGTTGAGTAATATTGTATTTATTTTTTTGAGATAAATAAAGATTACATAATCTTAAATAAAGGGCAAGTATCTATTTTGGTAGATATTTGCCCTTTTTCGTGGAGGTGATTTCTGTAAATTTCTAATATCTACTACGCCCATTTTTATTTTTTTTCCACGTGGGAATCATTAGGGTTACTCAGTCCCTCACTTGGTTGTTGTTTTATTGCTCCTTTGTTAATACTTGACTAAAAAATTCAGTTTTGAACTATCTTTGCGCCGTAATCTCCTACTATTTTTTTGGTATTTGAAAAGAAGATGCTATGTTTAGAAAAATGTTCGGTAGAAATGATATTTCAACTGCTCGTTTTTCTAACCAACTAATTCTTGATTTACCAGACTAACCAAACCACACCACCACCACCACTATTTTATGTCAACTACAAAATTAGTACAAACTAGCCCCGATGCACTTGCCGATTTGGGCATCAAAGGGTACAAAACAGCGTATTGGAATTTGTCGCCCGAAGCATTGATCGAGCACAGCATCCAGAAAAACATGGGGCAACTCGCGGATACAGGAGCCTTGGTCATCCATACAGGTGATTTTACAGGGCGATCGCCGGAAGACCGTTTTATCGTCAAAGACAGTATTTCGGAGAAAAAAGTACATTGGGGTAAAGTAAATATCCCATTCGAGGCCAAGAAATTTGACCAATTGTGGCGCAAAGCATGTACCTATTTGCGCAAAAAAGAATTGTACGTGCGCGATGTAAAAGCATGTGCATCACAAGAAGAATTGTTCCACATGCGGATTCGTATTATCACAGAATATCCTTGGAGCAGCCAATTCGTATCTAACATGTTTATCCAACCTGCTGCTGAGGAGTTGGAGGGCTTTGATCCACATTGGACGGTATTATGTGTTCCGGGCTTGAAAGCCATCCCCGCGGAAGACGGCACACGACAAGGTAATTTTGCGATTGTCAATTTTAAAAAGAAAAGGTTATTGATTGGAGGAACGGGATACACTGGCGAAATTAAAAAAGGCATTTTCTCTGTCATTAATTTTGTACTGCCCGTACGTGCTAATGAAGCCTTACCTATGCACTGCTCCGCAAATGTGGGAGCAAAAGGCGATATTTCCTTGTTTTTTGGCTTGTCGGGTACTGGTAAGACCACTTTGTCGGCCGATCCTAATCGTCGGTTAATTGGTGATGATGAACATGCTTGGACGGATTCAGAAGTGTTTAATTTCGAAGGAGGCTGTTACGCAAAGGCCATTGATCTTACTTTGGAAAAAGAGCCGGATATCTATAAGGCGATTCGGCATGGGGCATTGCTGGAAAATATCGTCTTTGAAGCCGATACCCGTCACGTGGATTTTTCCGACCGCAGTATTACCGAAAACACAAGGGTATCGTACCCCATTAGTCATATCGAGAATATAGTTTCGCCGAGCAATGCACAAGGAGCACCCAAGCACATTTTTTTCCTCACTTGCGATGCTTACGGCGTACTACCGCCTATTTCGAAGTTGAATGCGGAACAAGCCATGTACCACTTTATGAGTGGCTATACGGCTAAAGTAGCGGGTACAGAAATGGGTATAAAAGAACCCAAAACAACATTTTCTGCCTGTTTTGGCGCACCATTTTTGCCATTGCACCCCTCCGCTTATGCTGAATTATTGGGTAAAAAACTGCGCAAAAGCAAAGCAACAGTTTGGTTAATCAATACTGGCTGGAGTGGCGGTGCTTATGGCGTAGGCTCAAGGATGAAATTATCCTATACCCGTGCCATGATAACTGCTGCACTCAATGGTGAATTGGATAAAATTGATTTTATAAAACATCCCATTTTTGGCGTAGAAATGCCGACTACTTGCCCCAATGTGCCTGAAAATCTGCTCAATCCACGCAATACTTGGGCCGACAAAAACGCATACGATGCTCAAGCAAAAGGTTTGGCAAAAGAATTTATTGATAATTTTAAAAAGTTTGAAATCGGGACTGCGCCTGAAATTATTGGAGCAGGGCCTAGCATCTAATGTTATTGTTTTCGCGAAATATTGATGAAAACTTGCGGTTTGCTGCTTGGCATATCAGTGAGGGGGAGGCGTTCTTTCGGGACGGCCTCCCGCTTTCTGCCGATGAAATATCGGAATTACAGCAGCATCGTAACACGCTAAGGACAAAAGAATGGCTGGCGAGCCGTTGGTTATTACACCAATTAACAGGGGAACAAGTACGCATGCCTTTGGCTAAAAACACGTATTCAAAACCTTTTTTTGTAGGCGGAACTGCACAATTTTGCTCTTTATCTCATTCTCAAGGCATGGTTGCGGCTTTATTGACGGATAAGGATTGTGGTTGCGATATTCAGGTAATAGTGGAAAAAATGCCGCGTATTGCGCCTAAATTTATGCGTCCAGACGAGTTTGAATGGGTAGAAAGAAAAGCACATTCAGAACAACTCATCTTGATGCACTTATTTTGGACGGCCAAAGAAGCCATGTATAAGGCTTATGGGCAAAAAGAAGTTGATTTTAAAGCCCAACTTTTTATAGAACCATTTGAGTGGCAAACTGAAAATGTAGTGGTTACCAAGGGGAAATTGGACAAAAATGGGCTAGTCATCCACTATCAATTGTATATGGGTATCTACAAAAGTACAGAAGAGGATATCAAACCTTTCTTGTGGACAATTGCCATAGAAATTACAGCCGCCTAAACCAAAAAGGGGACAGTTGTTATTTAAAAGTAAATGTAATATTTGCCCAAAAGTTCCAAATCATTACTACGCCCGTCGCAATAAGTTTTGCCAAATAAAAATTAATTTTGAATCGCTCGGTCAGTAAATAGATAATACCATTATTCATGACCAAACCTACCGTTGCGATACCCGCAAATTTGCCAAATTGAATGGCAACATGTGGGTCGTGGTTTTGAAATGTCCACATTCGGTTGAGTATAAAATTACTAAATACAGCGGCCACAAACCCCGTGCTATTGGCCGCATAAGGATTGACGCGTAGTTTTTCTTTTAGCATCCAGGTGATGCCAAAGTCGACAAAAACGCCAGAAAACCCCACTACTCCAAATTTAAGAAACTTCCAAATCAGTTCGTTGCTCATTCCTAAAAATATCAATCATAATGACCGCCCATATTACGATAAACGGTACTGCTTTTAATGTATATGGTTGCACCCATTGGTTAAATAATGACCTTGGGAACAAATCTGTTGGTGTGATCGACGCCAGAAAAAATGCTATCCACAATAGTAATTGATCACTTACTTTTGGATTTTTGATGGAAAAATACCAAATTGCTGCGCCTGTTACTGCAATAATAAAAGTCGGTGATTCGGCTTTATGATTAAAAATAACTACCCAAATCAACAAACTGGACAAAATAGGTATGACGGATTGTTTTCGATAGGCTTGCACCACAACCGCCAATAACTGAATCGACAAGCCAATGGATGTGATCCAAAACTTTGGTGGTTGCAAACCAAACCAAGTATGTAACCAACCCGAAACCGAAAGCCCTGTGGAGGCCGAATGGTCGTTGCGGAGTAATTCCCACCACCAAAAGTACAGTTGTTTTAAGTGTGGCCAGCCTGTGAATACTATGGGAAACAAGGCAAACACCAGCCCCCAAATTATTATCGAAATACCAAAAGACTTCCATTGCTTTGGGTAAAATACCGCCAAAAACGCGGCAAAAATACCAAATATTTTAATAAAGGCACTACTCATTATCCACCCCGCCGCTGCAAAACTCTTTTTATGCTCTAATCCTATATAACCGAGCAAGAACATTGCAGCCATAAGTGCATTGCTTTGCGCGCTTTGAACAGCAATAATGAGTTCAGGAAATACAAACCAAGCAATAATTATTCGTTTTTGAGGCGAAAAACCCGGCAGTATGCATATAGTGACCAATAATGCGAGTACATTGGTCAAATTCCAGACAATTAAGCCAATCCAATCCGGTACTGCATAAAAGGGGGCCATTGCTACACAAAAAGCAGGACTATATTTATACAAATCCCAAGTTTCGGGGTGACCAGTATATGGGTTTTGGCCTATAATAAAATAGTGCCAAGCGTATTTAAAAATGCGATAGTTTTCGTATTTGCTGTAGCCGTCTTGGTTAAAGCCCAATAGCATTTTGTGGACAGTAGCCACTACAGTAACCAATGTAAAAACGATATAAAGCGCGGTCTTGGAGAAAAATATTTTTTTCAAAATCAGTCTCTTTCTTTTGCCTCGCGATTGAGTTGCGCTTCCAGCACATGTTCATGGCTTTTGAGCAAAGTTAGAATATCGTCTTGCTGAAATTTTGACGCGTCGAAGGCTACGACCCAAATATTATCTGCTCCAATGCGACGTACGAGTTTCAAGTTGGTTTTAGAAACCTTATTGATATCGCGCAACCAATTTCCGGCGTTAATTTCCGGTTTTAGTTTGACCAATAATTCTGTTTTAGAGGAATTATCGGGAATGTCATCAGGATTGAAACTTTCCAATTTATAGCCATGCGCTTTCGCTAATCCTGCAAGAAAGTCCTGCATATCGCGAATAGGCTTTGGACGTTCAACAGAACCTCGAATGGTTTTTTCTGCTTTGCCATTATATACTGTAATACTAGCACCGGGGCCATCAGCAATAGTAACCGGAAACGACTCTGGATATTGCCATAAATTAGCAGTTTCCATTTTTTTACGGAGTAAAATTAGTTCAGTATTGGTAAGTTGAAAAGAACTTGTGCCTATTTTTTCTACAAAACGAATCCCTTCGTAATGCACCATGCCATTGGCTAAAAAATCAAGTTTATAGGCAGGGCAATATCCCCGGCACGGTGTTGTTTCGAGAATTATAAGTGATTGATTTTCTGTTGTTTGCATAGAAATATCACTCTTTTTGTTGCTTTTGCAAGCGATAAGGCTCAAGCCTAGAAAAAATAAATTTACTAATTTCATAGGGCGAAGGTAATAGATTTGCTGCATCTTTGCACTATGGTAGCAATAATTATGGGTTCTGATTCGGACCTTCCAGTCATGCAAAAAGCAGCAGACATACTTCATATCCTGCAAGTTCCCTTTGAGATGAGTATTGTTTCGGCGCACCGCACGCCTACACGTATGTTCGAGTTTGCGCAGACAGCGCATACCCGTGGAATTTCGGTCATCATCGCGGGGGCAGGTGGTGCAGCGCATTTACCGGGTATGGTTGCGGCTATTTCGCCGCTGCCTGTGATCGGTGTACCCGTCAAATCGTCCAATTCGATAGATGGTTGGGATAGCATTCTTTCTATTTTACAAATGCCAGAAGGCGTACCTGTGGCCACGGTTGCGCTGAATGGCGCACGGAATGCAGGTATTTTAGCCGCTCAAATCCTTTCTGTGTCCGATCAGGATTTACAAGGCCGTGTTATTGCGTATAAAAAAGAATTGGAAGCGATGGTGCTGGCTAAGAAAATATAGTTTTTTATTAGACCTTACTCGGAACTAATTCGGTCTAATGTCTATTTAGAAAATACCTGTCTTGCCAAGACTTTTTCGCTCGGCAAGCCTTCCGTAGATTTCCAGAAATTTAGGTCGTTATACTGGCCATTTGCCCAAGTATCCACCATATTATCATAGTATTTACTGCCCGGATTACCCGATTGCCCACCGGGATAAACCCCAATTGCTTTAACTTCGTCTCCCAAATCTACAATCATCCGCCACGATGGGCCATAGTCGCGCAGAATAGCATTTAATGCAGAACGATGCCCTCCAGTTGTAATATTCGAACGGCTAAAAGGCGCAATACGGGCCAAGTGATTGATCGTTAAAGAATGGAATTTCCCCCATACTAAATTACCTGTTAGCGTTTCTTTTGCTGCTTGGCGGCTCATTTGTTTGAATGCTGCCGTAACAATGTTCCTCGCGTTTTCGCGTTCTGGCGTGGATTTTAGGTCAAAAACAATATGATTGGAATCTCGCGCCAATAAATCTATCATGCGCCATGTTGGCGGTAAAAGCATTTTTACATTTTTATCAATATGCACCATTACCTCGTCGTAGGTACGCGCATAAGTGGAGTCAAACCACATATCGAATAGGGTAGGGGCGGTCAAATCTTTTTCGTAGCGGCAGTTCCATCCTTCCAAATCCTTGACGTATAACTGTTCATCTGGCGATAATGCGGAACGATCTAGTAAGCGCAACATAGCCGACTTGGCATCGTATGCGCGAAGGCTAAATGTGCTATTTTGCATGGATTTCATGCTATCGACGGTGGCTTTGGTCATTACCTCCAGCCTTTCTACGGCATTTCTACCCCGGAACTGCTCCCAATCGCCATATTTAGCATAATAAGGATACGATGGTGCCGTCGAGTTTTGGTTAGCAGAGGTAACGAAACCACGTGCTGGGTTATGCATTTTAGGTATTTCATCTTGCGGAATATAACCTATCCAAGCATTTGTACTAATCGAGCCATCTTGAACATAGCGCCCTTCGTCACCCATGCGTATTGGCATATTACCTTGTACCCGAATGGCAATGTCGCCCTGTTTATCAGCGTAAACAAAATTTTGTGCAGGGCAGTCGAAATTTTGTAGAGCGGTGGTATAATCATCAAAGTTTTTAGCCTTGTTGAGCAAACCAAAATTACGAACTGGGCGACCTAGACCAACATCGTGTGCAGCCCAACGGAAAGCGCAATCGTGGAGTGGTTCCTTAGGGTCATCATAAACAATTGGCCCCCAAATTGTATAACGCACTGTATCTAAGATTGGGTTTGGCCGACCATTTACTAGGATCGTTTCTACTTTTATTTCTGCATTTTTGGAAGCACCGTCAACATTATAAGTGGTACGGCTGGCATCAGTCCATTTGATTTTATACCAATCAGAAACATCGACACCTACATTGGTAATACCCCAAGCGATATTTTCATTAAATCCGATAACGATACCCGGAATACCAGATAAACATACGCCATAAACGTTGGTTTCTGGTGTATGAATTTGGGTTTGATACCATATAGAAGGCAAACTCAAGGATAAGTGCGGATCATTGGCCAACATTGGATGCCCAGAAGCCGTTTTGCTGCCTGCTACAGCCCAATTGTTACTTCCAATTATATAAGGATCAGTGAGCACATTTGGCAATTGATCGGTTGCATCTTTCCAACCAATCTGTGCATCCATTTTTACAGGAGTAGCATCTTTAGTTGCTTTTTGTGGTTTTAAAGAGGGGTTCTGCGGGTAAAATCCTTCTGGAACTACGGGCTTTTGTTTTGGATTCCAATAGGGGTAAATTTCTTTATACAAATCTGCGCCTAAAATCTCAAGTGCATTGGTTGCACCCAAATCTTGGTCATAAGAGGCTAATATATCCGCCATACCTTCTACGACCAGCGCACATTTAAGCGTTGACCATAATTCAGGTTTATGTCCTAGTATTTTAAATTCGATGGGATAATCAGCAGGTTTCAATTGATTGATCCAAGCATTAACGCCTGCTGTGTAAGCTTCGATTAATGCCATATCTTCTGGCGATTTTTTCCAAAATTCTAAATCGCGCTCTGCCGCCCAAGGCAATCCTTTCCGACGTGTTTTAAGGTCAATTTGAACCGTTTTTTCTCCAATCACTTCGGATAAACGACCAGACACTTTTCTGCTGGTTAAATCCATTTGAAACAACCGATGTTGCGCTGTAATATATCCTTGCACCATGGCCGCATCAATCATGTTTTCTGCGAAAATGTGAGGCACCAGCATATCGTCATAGACTACCTCTGTTTTGCCTTTTAGCCCGGGCAAATTAACATTCGCATCATAAGTTGGGCCGGTTAACGGTTCTGCATTGCGCCAAAAACCCGAAAACGGATTAAATAATTTTCCCATTGCAGGCAAAGTGGTATCTCCTTTTGCGAGTGCAGTAGATAATAACCATGTAATGCCTAAAGTCGTAGCCAATGCTAACAAAAAACGCAGAATCTTCATATTATAAGTACTTGGTAATGATTGAAATAAGTAGGTGTTAGTTAGTTAAAACCACTATCGGCGGGTTTGGGTGCTGGTTTTTTGGGTGTTACTGGAGGTTTTGTACCTGGTACTGTGGCTGGAGGTGGTTTAGTCCCTGTGCCTCCTCCATTTTGTGGCGTAGTAGGCGGTGTTGGTTGCTGACCATCACCCCAACCTGAATCTGCTCCACCTAAGCCTTCTTCATCAAAAGTGCCGCCGGAAGGGGATGCCGAATCTTGAATTGGATTACAGTTCATATCAGGTAGTGCTCCTGCGGGCAGTTTAAATTTTGCGTTTATATCAAAACCGCTAGATTTGTCCTGCTCCAATCTTTTTACAAAATCGGCGAAAATAGGGCGTGCCATACGTGCGCCTTGGCCGTCTTCGAGGGAATTGAAACGGATCCAGCGGTCTTCACCACCCACCCATGTACCTACTACAAGGCGCGGCGTAATACCCATAAACCAGCCGTCGGAATAGTCGTTGGTTGTACCGGTTTTACCGCCTACTTGTGACTTGAGTTGATTAATACCTGGGGCTCCTTTTATATTATATTGCAACATTTGGTTGAGCATATAATTGGCTGTTTGTGGTAATGCCTGGTGCTCTTCTGGTGTTGACCGGTAAATCACTTTGCCATTTTTATCTTTGATTTCACGGATCACACTTGGACGGTTATACACGCCATTATTCGCAAATGCAGTATATGCTCCAGACATTTGCCATACGGTAATATCCGCTGAGCCAAGACAGATGGTAGGCGAATTAGGCAGGCCTGCAGGATCAATTCCCATATTATTGAGCATATCAAAAACAGGTTCTGTACTGCCCATTTGTTTCATCAGATAAGCACTTACCGAATTGATAGAATTTTTCAATGCCTCTTTCAGCGTCACCAATTTATAAGAATAGGTACCAGTGGAGTTTTTCGGAGTCCAATCTTGCCCATGTTTAAAATTTTGATAATAAGCAGGGATCGTCACGGGCATATCATATACTTGAAAGCAAGGTGTTAGGTTTTGCTGAGCAATGGCCGTACCATAAATAAACGGTTTAAAAGTAGAGCCTACTTGCCGTGGTGTGCGTATATGGTCAAACTGGAAATGTTTAAAATTAATACCGCCTACCCATGCTTTCACCTCTGAAGTAGTAGGGTCAATAGCCAAAATACCCGATTGGAGGAACATCCTGTGGTATTTGAGGCTATCCATTGGCGACATAAATGTATCTTTTTCCAATTTTGGAGCACTCCATGAGAATACACGCATGGGCACTTTGGTAGCATATACCTTTCTAACCGTTGATTGCAACGAAGTCCATTGTTTTTTCAATTCAGGCCAATATTTGCTATCCATTATTTTCCGGCAGCCAGTTGCCTGATCAATTGTTAATTGTTTTTTTGCCAGTTTTTTACTGATTGAGCCGCTTTTTTTCTCTTCTTCGAGCATATTGACGATATCATCATCACTAGGTTCAAAATTATAGGCCGTTTGAATCTCGTCGATTATTTTTTGAAGGGTATTATTGCGTAGGCCGCGATAACGTTCTCCGGTAAAGATAAGCGATTGTAAGCTTTCTTGGCGCTGTTTGATTTCATCATCTTTAGTGTCGGATCCTTTGTACGTCCATGGATCACGTCCTTTCCAAACCGAAAACAATCGGGTTTGTATTTTTTTCATGTGCGCCTGCATTGCAGCTTCGGCATGTTGCTGATATACTGGATCAATGGTCGTATATATTTTTAGTCCATCTTTAAAGATATTATAACTTGTACCATCAGATTTTAGGCATTCTGGCAAATTTAGTATGGCTTTTACATCTTTTTTTAATTCTGCGCAAAGGTAGGGTGCCTTATCTTCAGAGTAAGAAAGCCGTTTAAACTTGCTCATATCCAAAGGTTTTAGTTTAAGTTTATCGTACTCTTCTTGTGATATATGCCCTGCATACCGCATTTGAGACAAAACAATCATGCGGCGTTTGATACATCGTTCTGGGCGTGCAATAGGGTTGTAGCGCGAAGGATTTTGCAACATACCGACCAACATGGCTGCATCTTCTTTTTTAAGTTTATCAGGTGCAACACCAAAATAAATTTCTGCGGCAGCACGGATACCATAAGCATTATTGACAAAATTAGCTTGATTGAGGTACATTGCAATGATTTCCTGCTTGGTATAGCCTTTTTCTAGTTTTACGGCAGTTATCCATTCCCGCAGTTTGCGGTAGAGCAGTGCAAATGCTTTTTCGAAAGTACCCATACCTTCAAATTCGCGATCAGAATACAGCATTTTGGCCAATTGTTGGGTAATTGTGGAGCCACCACCCGCGCTTTGGTCTTGTAGTAATACGGTTCTGACCAGTACCCTTCCAATTGCACGAGCATCAATACCGCAATGGCTATAAAAACGCTCATCTTCGGTACTTACCAATGCTTTCTCTAGCCAAGGCGACAATTCATTAAAAGTGGCTGGCACCCTGTTTTGAATAAAAAAACGGCCCAAAACTTCATTGTTATTGGCGAGTACTTCACTTGCTAATTTACTTTTAGGGTCTTCCAATTCTCGAAAAGAAGGAATACCCGTAAAATTAATGACGATAAATAAGGCAACAATGCCAAATATTGTGGCGTAGAGCAAGCCCCAAGTCCAACGCACCAATTTTTTATAGATTGGCATACGTTGTTCTTGTAGTTGGGCTTTTAAAGATATTAACCCGCGAGGTTCGGGGAGACCTGACTGTGTCATGTTATATGATATAGTTTTTTGACTGCATATTGATTTTGAGGGAAGTAGTTTATCCTTTTTCGGCTTCTACGAGTAATTGCTCCCAATACTCCACAGCACGGCGTGTATGAGGGATGCAAATAGAACCTCCTACCATATTTGCCACTGCGAATATTTCAAAAATTTGATCGGTATTGATGCCTAATTCGTGGCATTTACCAAGGTGATACTTGATACAATCGTCGCAGCGCAATACCATTGAAGCCACCAAGCCAAGCATTTCCTTGGTTGGCACATCTAATGCGCCTTCTTGGTATGTTTGGTTATCAAGACTCCAAAATCGCTTGATTACTTTGTTGTCGTTTGCCAAAATGCGCTCGTTCATGCGTGCGCGATAATCGTTGAACTCTTCTACTATGCTCATGTGTCAAAATTCATTGAAAGGCTCGGGTAATTCCCAATCGGCACGCCAGTCACGTACAGGCATACGATCGAGTGGATACCAATTGCCCCACCAATCAAAATATTCTAAATTGTGAAAGTTTAATTTATAATCAAATTCGCTGGGTAAGTCATAGACAAACCCGGGGTAATAATAATCCAAGTCGAGTTGTTGCGCGTACATAATTTCCAACAACATCGTAAAAGTGCCAAGGCTGCGGTTCGAATATTCGTTATCAAATACGCCGTAGTTGCCGGCCATAGATTTTTGGCCAATATGGAAAAAGCTAGATGCGATATGCTGTTTATTTTCTGTAAAAACGTCAAATTCGTAGCCATCACTAGGCATAATATGACTCCATTGACTAAAGAAGCCCTCGATCATTTGTGGTCGATTGTGCCTAAATCGCTCAGCATGGGCGTGAAACAAAAGGATATGCTCCCGGCAAATACGTAACGAGCGGCTTTGCACTACTAAGTCAATATTTTTACGCAAACACTTGCGTTGGCTTTTACTAAATTGAAAATCTTTGAGTTTAATACGCAACAAAATAACCCGACAGGGCTGCCCACGCCACTCCCAAAGATTACGTCGAAACAACAAATCTGACCAATAACACCATCCATCTTCGCAAAAACGATCGAAAATGGCTGGATCTAAAGGTTGCATTGGGACATAATCTTCAATGGATGTTGGGTTAAAAGAGATGTCCTTAAAAATAGATAATTGACGTGCTTGCATATTCTGTTGCAAATTTCGGTATAAGTACTCAAATTTCTACTACTTTTGTCCCAAAATAATTTAATACTTCATTTGTAAAAACTTAGCCGCTCCCGTTTCGACCAAAAAAGGTCAACTTTTGACCACTCTGCGCCGTTTTTTTGAGTCCGATGCGCTGCATCGAACTCAAAAAAACGGCTTGATTGATCAAAATTTACCTGCTTTTTTGATTTGAAACCGCTGGCCAAGTTTTCACCTTCATTTTTAACAATGTCAAACAAAGTCCTCATTATCGGCGCAGGTGGCGTCGGACGGGTAGTTGCTTACAAATGTGCGCAACACCGCGATGTTTTTGGTGAGATTATGCTCGCCAGTAGAACCAAAAAGAAATGTGATGTAATTGCCGAAGCGATTCATCAGGCTTATGGTGGCCGAAAGATCAAAACGGCCAAACTCGACGCGGATGTGGTTGAACAAACCGTGGCACTGATCCACAAATTCAAGCCAGATTTGGTCATCAATGTGGCACTCCCTTATCAAGATTTGCCGATCATGGATGCGTGCTTGGAAACAGGCACAAATTACATGGATACAGCGAATTATGAGCCAAAAGAAGAGGCAAAGTTTGAATATTCGTGGCAGTGGGCTTATCAAGAACGCTACAAGAAAAAAGGTATTTTAGCACTTTTGGGCTGCGGTTTTGATCCCGGTGTTACCAGTGTTTATGCGGCTTATGCCAAGAAACACTATTTTGATGAAATGCACGAATTGGATATCGTTGATGCCAATGCGGGTAGCCATGGAAAAGCATTTGCTACCAACTTTAACCCCGAAATTAATATCCGCGAAGTAACGCAACGCGGCAAATATTGGGAAAATGGCCAATGGGTAGAAACCGAGCCACACGAAATTTGGAAAGATATTAGTTACCCTGAAATTGGGCCCAAACGTTCCTATTTGATTTTTCACGAAGAACTAGAAAGCCTGGTAAAGAATTTCCCAACGTTGCGTCGTGCCCGTTTTTGGATGACCTTTAGCGAAGAATACCTCACACACCTGCGCGTGATCCAAAATATTGGCATGGCGGGCATCGAGCCGATTCGTTATAAAGGTGTAGATATTGTTCCGCTTCAATTCCTAAAGGCAGTTTTGCCTAAACCAGAAGAACTAGGCGTGAACTATACGGGTTATACCAGCATCGGTAACCGTATAAAAGGCATCAAAGACGGCAAACCTCGCACCTATTATGTTTGGAATAATTGCTCTCACCGCGATGCTTACCTAGAGACAGGAACTCAGGGTGTAAGTTATACGACGGGTGTACCTGCTATGATTGGTGCACGCATGATCTTAGAAGGAAAATGGACTGGAAAAGGGGTATTCAATGTAGAAGAATTTAACCCCGATCCGTTTATGGAGCGACTTACGCTAGATGGATTGCCGTGGCATGAAAAAGTCGATATTGCACTTGATATGGATTAAAATTAGCATCGGATTTTATTGTCGGGGCTAGAGATGGCCCCGACAATACTTAAGTGGTAAAACATTACACCTATTTTGGTATTTCTTCCTATATTTGCATTGAAAATAAGGCCATACTTTAACGTTGGCTTATCATGTCTAACATAATCTGATGATTATCAATCGATTTGTCATTTGTGGTCATCATACCACATCTCTATTCACTTAAAGCGGTGGATGCATCGCACCATTTTTGCTATGAAGCACAAAACAATTAGACTCATTTTCGCAGTACTACTGCTGTCCCATTCCTTATCCGCATTAGACTTAGGCGTTTCCTATGCCATAATGGCCACCCCCGATGAGGGCTATGTGGAAGTTAACATCGAAATAGATCCTTTTACTATTTCATGGAAAGCCGTTGATAGTACTAGGTTCCAAGCAAGCGCAGACATATTGATCTTGATAAAAAAAGGCGAAACCATCGTGGCGTATGAGAAATACACCTTAAATAGTCCTATCTTATCGTATTATAGCAACTTGTTGGATGTAAAACGATTGGCAGTACCCAATGGCGACTACGAATTGGTGATTACAGCGGAGGACAAAATGCAGGAAAAGAATAAAGCAAAATACACTAAGTCGATTTCTGTTGCGCATTCTAATCAATTGTTTATGACCGAGTTACAACTATTGCGCGGTTTTAAGCAGGATACTTCTACGCATCCATTTGTCAAGAATGGATATTATTTGGAGCCGCTTCCTTTTAGTTTTTACGATAAAGAGGCTTCTGTATTGGCGTTTTATGCTGAAATTTATAACAGCAAAAATGTGATTACCGATCCGCAATATACCCTACGTTTTATTATAGAAAGAGATTTCAATAATGGCCAAACCCAGTTAGTATCGGCGGGCAATCAAAAAAAACGCCCCTCTACTATTGATGCCGCTCTTGTCCAAATGGATATTTCCTTGTTAGAGACGGGCAATTATAAACTCACCGTAGAGTTGCGGACTAAATCCAACGAACTATTGGCTACTAGAAATATATCTTTCCAACGTGCTAACCCTTACTTGAATATTCCAGAGGTATCGCTCACTAAGGAAGCATTGAGTACCCAGTTTGTACAAAAACTAGAAGAAAAAGACTTGCGCTATAGCCTTACAGCACTTTCTCCTATTGTTACGTTTGGTAATGAGCCTGAAGAATTAAAAAATATTTTAAAAGGCTCCGATATTGATGCCATGCGCTTTTTCTTGTTCCGTCATTTTGTACGTATTGATGCCAATAAACCCGAAGAGGCTTGGCGTATATATATCGAAAATGCAAGGTTTGCCGACCAACAATTTAAAAGTGGTTTCCGTTACGGTTTTGAATCTGATCGCGGACGTATGTATATGAAATATGGCCGGCCAGATGATGTAGTACACGTGGAGGATGATCCGGCAGCACCGCCTTATGAAATATGGGTGTATTATAATTTCCCTGCCACGCAGCAGCGTAACGTTAAGTTCTTGTTTTATAATCCCTCTTTGGCCGGAGAAGATTATGTAACATTGCATTCCACTGCACGCGGCGAAATTAATAACCCAAAGTGGGAAACCATATTGTACAAACGCAATGCACAGAATGAGTTTGCAGGCGATAATCCTTGGGATGCAACCGAGATGCAACGCAATGTAAACCGGAATGCTAGGGTTTATTTTGAAGATTATTGATTGCTATCTTTGTCAATACCGTGCCTATTGTCGGGGTAATCGAAAAAAATTGCCCCGACAATAGCACAATAACGTTGCCGCTACGATTAACATGGATAAAAAATTACTTCCTAAATTACACGGATGGTATGCTTTACTTTGATCTTTGCAACAAAATTCCTGTTATTTTATTTATTAGAAGAACGATAAAACAATAGAAACGCCCTGTATTCTATTTTGTCTCAAATCCGACAAGTTTTACCTAAAATATAGTAATCATAAAACCAAACATTGGAATCGGTCGTACATTTACAGGCTGAACTTTAATTACCACTTTTGCATCAATACACAATTTAAAACTATGAGTAAAGAAAAAGAGTATTTCGAAGCGGCTGATTTGGCCAATTTTAGTAAAATTTCGGATTGGCAAGAGCCAATGGGTAAAAAGTTTTTCGATTATTACGGCGAAGTAATGAAAGAAGGCGCGCTCACTGCACGCGAAAAAGCACTGATTGCATTGGCTGTTTCACATGCCATGCAGTGTCCATATTGTATAGATGCTTATACGAGTGCCTGCCTAAAAACAGGATCTGATGAAGAACAAATGATGGAGGCTGTACATGTTGCCGCCGCCATGAAAGCCGGCATTACCTTGGTATATTCAACGCAAATGATGAAGCATACCAAAAAGATGACGATGTAAGAATCCTACGAATAAATAGATGAGTAAGTCAAATCAATAAATATGTCTGCACAAAGAACAAAATCATTATCAGCACGGGGCGAAGCACTCGCGGATACTTTTTTTCAGTTAAAAGTCCTTAATGGTAAGGAACTATCTGATGTTAAATTTACGCCTTTTGCCGAAAAAATAGCACCAACGGGTTTTTATCCATTGCGCCCATCTAAAATAGATATTTTCCAAATCAATATCGGCAAACTTTGTAACCAAGTTTGTTCGCATTGCCATGTGGATGCTGGTCCAGATAAAAAAGTGGAAAACATGAGTCGGGCAACTTTAGAAAAATGCCTCGAGATATTGAGCCAATACGATATTAAAACGGTTGACATTACTGGAGGTGCACCTGAAATGAATCCTCATTTTAAGTGGTTCGTTGAGGAGTGTCGTAAATTGGGTAAAACTGTTATTGATCGTTGTAATCTCACCATTATTATGGCCAATAAAAAGTATCAAACGCTGCCGGATTGGTTTGCCGCAAATCAGGTACACATCATTTCTTCATTGCCGTATTTTAGTAAAACACGTACCGATGCACAGCGCGGAGACGGCGTTTTTGAAGATTCCATTGAAGCCTTACGCCGATTAAATGCAGTGGGCTATGGCAAAGCAGGCACAGGGCTTAATTTGGATTTGGTGTATAATCCTTCGGGTGCTTTTTTGCCCGGTAGCCAAGCAGGACTTGAAAAGGAATTTAAAACGCAGTTAAAACGCAAATACGATATTGAGTTTAATAACTTATTTGCAATAACGAATATGCCCATTAGCCGTTTTTTGGATTATTTGCTAGAATCTGAAAACTACGAAAGTTATATGACGGAATTGGTGGCCGCTTATAATCCAACCGTAGTATCCAACCTGATGTGTCGCAATACTATTTCTATTAGTTGGGATGGTTTTATGTACGACTGCGACTTTAATCAAATGTTGAACCTAAAAGTAGCACTCCCAGAAAATCATATAACACAATTCGATTACGAGCGATTGTCGGTTCGCGATATTGTACTCAATCAGCATTGCTATGGTTGCACTGCGGGTTCAGGTTCTTCTTGTGGTGGCGAGGTGGCGTAGTAGTTACTTCGTTATACTTTTTGTAAATGCCAAGATTAGATAACTCTGCTCTTGGCATTTACAAATTATCCTGTGGTTCAAGGCTCAGTAAATATGCCAAATTTAGGCAATACCCTATAAATTATTATTGAAGTGTGCTTATGTTTAATACATTTGCGATTTATTATAAATCAATTGTAATTTACATGAGCCGTAATTTTAAAATGTTTTTATCCCAAAAAACAAGGTTTTCTTATTTTTTTTCGATCTTTATAATTTGTTCAACCGTAATATTATCCTTATTTCTTTTACTTTCAAATAAGCACCAATTACCACGAAATGTTAATTATAAAATATTGAGATCAGCGGGATATAAAAGAATAAGTCCTATTTTATTTGCCGAGCCATACGTTGAGTCGGAGCATTTTTTACCAATGAAAAATGTAATATCTGTAGTAATTGACAGCCTTAAAAAAGCGGGTAATATTTCTGCGGCGTCTGTATATATAAGGGAATTTAATGAAGGGCAATGGTGTAGTATCCACCCTGAAAATACATTCCATCCGGCATCGTTGATGAAAGTTTTACTCTTGTTGACTCATTTGAAAACTGCCGAATCTTCACCGGATTACTTATTGAAGAAAATTAGATTCGATCTACCTGACACCGTAAAAATTAATACTCAATTTTATTCTTCATCTTCGCTCATACAAGGACAATCGTACACCATGCATGAATTGTTGTATTTTAGGGCTGCTGAATCCGATAATTATGCAACAAAAATATTGTGGGATTGTGCAGATGGCGCAAAAATCCAACAATTAGTCGAGGCACTGGGCTTTCCACCACTAAAAGGAAAAGAAGAGGATTTTGTAGTCACAGCGGCTATCTATTCCAATTTATTTAAGATTATTTACAATGCTTCCTACTTAAGTCCAGAGTATTCCGAATATGCCGCTGATTTATTGAGTAATTGTTCTTTTAAAGGCGGTTTATCTAGCGGGTTTCCAGCATCAATATCTAAATGGCATAAATATGGCGAATGGGAAAATCAAGGGTTCGAGTCAGAGCTACACGATTCAGGTATTGTAGAAGTTGATGGACGGCCTTTTTTAATTACAGTAATGACACGCGGGAAAAATATAGAAAAATTAAGTGCAAGTATAAAACGGATTGCACAAATTTCTTATGTTAAATTAGTGAATTTTCATCCATAACGCAGCATTAGTCAACATATAAATTAGGATAACTAATGCCGCGTTGTGTAATAAAAATTTAACTTTATTTATCTGCATCTAAACTCACCACATAGCACTTTGGATGCCCTTTTTTCGTGGCTGCTTTTTGTAGTTTGTCGGCTTCTTTTCGGTCTTTGCAAGGCCCTAAAAGGATTTTGCAAGAGCCATCTGTGGCTGTTTGCAAGAGTACTTGTCCTTTAAAATTTTCTTGCAACTTAGCCGCCTCTACAAGAGCAGGTTCGGCGGAAGAGAGGCTAAATAATTGGACTGCAAACCCTTTTTGTTGCGCCTTGGTTAAATCAATCTTATAAATTGCATTATCAAGCAGTGAAAGTTTTTGTATGGTTGGTATTGATTTTGTAGGCTCTTTAGTGGTTACAACTCCTTTTTTACCTAATGCAGATCCTGCCCCAATTAATTCTGGCAACATTGGCGGTTGAGTAGGGCCTATAAAACCGGTATCTTTACTTTTCGTTGGTGCTTTTTCGTCTGTTGCAGGTTTTTCTTTTTTATTTTTAATAGTGTCCTTTTTTGCTTTTGTATCTTTTTTTGAAACTGGGGCTGGTGCTTCTTCAATTACCTCAAGTTTTACTTTTAAAACACCTGCTTTAATTAAGCCAATATTCTCTGCTGCAGCGCGTGATAAATCAACAATATGTCCTTCAGAATATGGGCCACGGTCATTTACACGTACATCCACGGATTCGTTATTGTCTAAGCGAGTTACACGTACAATCGTTCCAAATTTAAGGGTTTTATGCGCACAAGTCAACTCCGCCATAGCATATTTTTCGCCATTCGCTGTTTTCTTGCCCTCGAATTTATCGTTGTAATAAGATGCTTTACCAAACTCTGGAGCGAAAGTAGTTAAAGGCGCACGAATCTCGGCTTGCTCCGCTACGGCTGTAGTTGTAGAAGATAATACAGGTGCTGGTGCGGGCGTGGAAAGAGAGGGCGCTTTAGGAACCAAGGCATTTGCTTTAAGTATTGAAGCCGTAGAAGCAACATCTTTGGGTGCTGTAGTAGTACCTTTAGATACCGAATTAGTGGGTAAGGCTTTCGTTGTTTTGCTAATAGCAATAGTCTTTTCAGTCAGAGGAGCAGCAATACCCTTTTCCGGTTTAGATGTCTGTATCTGTGGCTGGTCGTCTGTAACAATTTCTAGTTTCACATTTGCGATGCCTGCGGTGATCAAATCAATTTGTTGAGCGGCGGCAAGAGAAAGGTCAACAATACGCCCTTTTTCTACTGATTTAATACCCAAACGATCATTTACACGAACAATTACGGCCGAGCCATTATCTAATCTTGTGACTTTTACTTTAGTCCCAAATGGCAACGTAAGGTGCGCGCAAGTCATCTGTGTTTTATTATAAATCTCGCCGCTTTTAGTTTTATTCCCGTCAAGACTTTCATTGTAGTAAGCGGCTTTGCCATATTCAATTTCAGCAAAAGACATGGTGGTTATCAGCAGGCAAAAGAAGCCTGTAAAGATCGAAATTACATTTTTCCGGCTGTTCATATTTTTTTAGTTTTAAATTTTGAAAATTACTTATTAGACATTATACGGAATTAGTTTCGTAATGCTGAAATGAGGAAATTTTTGTCAAATCAAGGCAAATTTTGCAGTCGAAATGGGGTATTTTCGTCGAAAAATTTAACGAAAATTTGGCGAAAATTAACCATTCTCAGCATACGAAACTAATTCTGTATAATGTCTTTCGTTGTTATTCGAGCAATCGTATTGCTTGTGCTACGTGCCGTTGGTTATGTGCAGTGATAAACTCCAAAAGGTTGCCCAGTTTATATTTAAACATAGGTATAATTGCAAAACGAACTTTTGCCCTATTTATATCTACTTCTCGGCTCATTTGAATCAAACGGAGTAATTTTTCGGTATTAATAATGAAAACTTTAACCGTTGAAACCTCCAATGGAGTGCCAAGTGGATTATAACTTTTTGATGTTTTGAATCCTTTGGGTTTTGTTGATTTGGCCCAACGCAATGCCTCTTTTCCTAACCATGTATATTTAACTGGTGTACCCGAAACCGATAACATCGAATGTGCTTTGGCCCTATGGATCGCCATTTCAATTTGGGGTAGATAATCGTTATAACTCCGATTGAGATGGTCAAAGCATTCAAGTATATTCCAGCCTTTGGGGTTATCTGGCCTGCGTTTAAGGGTTGTTTCGTTCAGGGGCGAAAACCGCTGCCGAACTTCTTCTAATACAACCCTCAAGTCTTGTTCTAGTTGATCTAACAGTTCATTTTGTGTCATAGATGGGGCAAATGTAAAAGAAAGATTATCAATTGAATAAGAAAAATTCCAAAACATTTACTTGAACAATAATTGGGCACTTATATTTGCCACTAATTATGCGTAATTTAACTCTTTTAGGTTTGTTTTTATTGTCCGGGCTAGCTATGAATCAGGCTATAGCACAATCATTATCCTCGTCTAATTTACCCATTGTCTTGATACAAACCAATGGACTCACCATTCCAGATGAGCCCAAAATAACGGCCTCTATGAAGATCATAGCCAACGTTAATGGTATAATAAATCAGGTAACGGATCCTGCCAATGAATACGATGGAAAGATTGGTATCGAAATCAGGGGCGCTTCCTCCCAATTTATGCCGCAAACCCCTTATGCCATTGAAACCCGCGACGATGCAGGCCAAGAACGGAATGTATCGTTGTTCGGAATGCCCAAGGAATCGGATTGGTGCTTGATCTCCAACTATAATGATAAGGCTTTTTCGCGAAATCCGTTGTCTTTTCACCTATTTAACCAAATGGGGCAGTACGCTCCTCGTACTCAATTGGTGGAAGTTGTAGTCAATAACGAATATAAGGGGATTTATCTTTTCTGTGAACGCATTAAACGAGATAACAACCGTGTGAATATTCAAAAGGCCGATCCAACAGCCCTCAGTGGAGACGCTTTGTCGGGTGGGTATATATTTAAAATTGATTATAGTAGTGGCTTTGACAATTGGATATCCAAATTCAAGCCTGTTGCTGCTCAAAATGTGGCTATTAATTATGTTTTTCATTACCCTAAAGCGGTTGATCTCTCGCAGGCGCAGCGAGGATATATGAAAAAATATATGGACAACGCGGAAACGGTATTGCACAGTGCCTTGTCCAATGATACAGTACAGGGGTATCGCCGTTATTTTGATACCCAGAGTTTTATCGATTATTTTTTGCTCAACGAAGTGGCTCGCAACAATGATGGCAGCAAAAAAAGCCGATATTTTTACAAAGACCAAAATAGTGTAGATAGCCTCATTAAAGCAGGACCAGTTTGGGATTTTGATTGGGCATGGAAGGACATCAATGAGTGCACTACTTTTGCTGCAACGGATGGTTCTGGATGGTCGTATCGGATTAACGATTGCAATCCCGATATTTATTCGCCCGATTTATACCTTTTGATGCTCAAAGACACGTTGTTTTCACAAGCAATTTGTAAGCGATATGTTGAACTCCGGCAAACTATCTTTGCTACAAATTATTTGCATCAATATGTGGATAGTATAGCCGAATTAGTACAAAATGCGCAAGTGAGGCATTATACTAAATGGAATATTTTAAGCTATGATAGTTGGACTCCTGAGGTTAATTTTTCACCAACCAATTTTCAGGGTGAAGTATCAAAACTAAAATCTTGGATCACTAGACGTATGAACTGGTTGGATCAAAATATTCCTCAATTATGCCAATCCTCATCGGTGCCAGTTGTCCCAGTGTCGGGCAATATCGCTGTTTTTCCGAATCCAACTTCTGGAATAACATCTTGGAATGCTTATGTCCCTTCTAGCCAAAAATTACTTTGCGCCGATGTATTAGGCCGTACTACAACACTTTCTACTGTTAAAGTGGACGGTCGTTCTACATTTGATATGAGTCCATTTTTACCCGGTATTTATTTCATCTGGGCCGATGGTTCCAAACGCGATGCTGTAAGGTTAATAAAAAATTGATTAAAAACGGCATACAAATATTGCGGTGCGCTACACCTTTTTTACGCTGAAAACATATCGTTGCTACAAATATTGCGGTGCGCTGCACCTATTTTACGCGAAAAACTTATCGTTGCTACAAATATTGCGGTGCGCTGCACCTATTTTACGCGAAAAACTTATCATTGTATAAAATATCGTGGTGCTCGGCACCTTTTAGAAGAAAACCTTGTTACGTTTATTACCTCTTTCCTAAATCAACCAAAAAATTTCTACCTTTGCACTCCTTTAGGAAAGATAACACAAAAACTAGGCGCATGTCAGAAATTTCAACCCGCTACAACCCAGCAGATACAGAAGAAAAGTGGTACAAACACTGGGAAACATCAGGATATTTTCGCTCCATTCCAGACGAACGGGAGCCTTTCACTATAGTTATTCCACCTCCTAATGTCACAGGTGTACTCCACATGGGACATCTACTGAATAATACGATTCAAGATATTCTTATCCGTAAGGCACGGATGGATGGCAAAAACGCTTGTTGGGTGCCTGGAACCGATCATGCTTCTATTGCAACAGAAGCAAAAGTGGTCAAATGGCTGCGCGAAGAAAAACAATTGCGCAAAGCCGATCTGACCCGCGAATCTTTTATGGGTTATGCTTATCAATGGAAAGACAAGTACGGCGGCATCATCCTCCAGCAATTGCGCCGTTTGGGTGCTTCCTGCGATTGGGATCGTACTGCCTTTACCATGGATAAAACCTATTACCAAGATTGTATCCGTATGTTTGTTGATTTGCATTCAAAAGGCAAATTATACCGCGGCTTGCGTATGGTCAACTGGGATCCGGAGGCACTCACGGTATTGTCGAATGAAGAAGTGTTGTATAGCGAAGAAAACGCACAACTTTTTCATCTGCACTACAAATTAGCAGACGGCTCTGATGGAGTAGTAATTGCCACCCAACGCCCAGAAACTATTTTTGCTGACGTGGCGGTGGCCGTCAATCCTAAAGACCCTCGTTACACCCATTTGGTAGGCAAAGAGGTACTTATTCCATTGATTAACAAAGCAATACCAATTATTGCTGATGAATACGTGGATATTGAATTTGGTACTGGTGCGTTAAAAATTACGCCAGCACACGACCCCAATGACTATGAAATTGGTCAAAAACACCAATTGCCAACGATCGATATTTTGACCGATAATGGTCAAATTAGCGATACTTGTACCTTCCTTCCATTGGTAGGTATGGATCGTTTTGCAGCACGTAAAGCAATAAAACCACTATTGGATCAAGCGGGTGTATTGGTTAAAGTACAAGACTACCAAACCAAAATAGGCCGATCGGAGCGTACCAATTCGGTGGTAGAACCCAAGTTGTCCCTTCAATGGTTTGTGAAAATGGCCGACCTCGGCGCGCCCGCGCTCAAGGCCGTGATGGAAGAAGAAATCAAGTTTTATCCGCCTAATTTCCAAAATTTATACCGAAATTGGATGGAAAACCTACGCGATTGGTGTATTAGTCGTCAATTGTGGTGGGGACAGCAAATCCCCGCGTGGTACCTCAAATCGGAAGGATTGAGTAAAGAAACCCATGTTTTTGTGGCGCAAGATGCGGAAGGTGCTTTAGCGCAAGCCAGAAAAGCGACAGGCAACAATGCATTAACAGTCAATGACTTACGTCAGGATGAAGATGTGCTGGATACTTGGGCTTCTTCTTGGCTTTGGCCTATTTCAGTGTTTGACGGTTTTAATAAACCAGATGGCGATGTGAGTTATTATTATCCAACGAGCGTATTGGTGACTGGCTGGGATATTATCTTTTTCTGGGTGGCCCGCATGATTATGGCTGGTTACGAATATAAAGGTGTTCGACCGTTCAAAGCCGTTTACTTTACGGGAATGGTGCGCGATAAGAACCGCAGAAAAATGTCCAAATCATTGGGTAATTCGCCGGATTCATTGGCTTTATTAGACAAATACGGTGCTGATGGTGTTCGTTTTGGATTAATGTCGAGTGCTGCTGCGGGCGGCGATCTTATTTTTGATGCGCCATTTGGTCCCGATGGATCTATTTTAGATGAAAGCGTATTGTGCGAACAAGGTCGTAATTTTTCCAATAAAATGTGGAACGCGCTTCGTTTGGTAAAGGGCTGGAACACGGTTGATGCACCTGAAAGCGATGAAATTCGCCAGAAAAACGAATTGGCGATTCAATGGATCAATGAAAAATTCAATCAAACGGTATTGAGTGTAGAGAGTGATTTTATCCAATTCCGGTTGAGTGAGGCATTAAAATCGCTTTATGCCTTTATTTGGGATGATTTCTGTTCGTCTTATTTGGAAATGATAAAACCTGGTTACGAACAGCCTATTGATCGACCCACTTATACGGCCACACTCGACATATTCTCGAAAATGTTGGTGGCGTTGCATCCATTTATGCCTTTTATCACAGAGGAACTTTGGCACCAATTGGACGAGCGTACGGCAGGCGATGACTGCTGCGTTCAGTCGTACCCTGCCACAAGTGCTCCGAATACGAATTTGATCCATCAAGTGGATACATTGCGCGATATTATCTCGAAAATTAGGGATTTACGCAATGCTAACCACTTGAAACAGAAAGACTTATTGGCGGTTTCTGCTCAAAATAGCGCAACAGCCAAAGCACTTTTTGATGTACCTGGCGCACGTGTTATGGTGGAAAAAATGGCGTTCCTTAGTGCGCTAAATTTCTCAGATATCGAACCGGATAATGCTAAATCGTTTATTTCCGGAACAGATAAGTTCTACGTTGAAATGCCCAACGAGATAGATGTAGCCGCCGAAATTATAAAAATTACGACGGAATTGGAGTACCAACGAGGTTTTGCGCGTTCGGTAGAGGGTAAGTTGTCGAATGAGAAATTTGTGAGCAGCGCACCCCAGCAAATAGTGGATAATGAACGCAAAAAATTATCGGATTCACAAGCGCGGATTGCTATTTTGGAGGAAAGTTTGGCTAAACTATCTTAGTTAACTGCTGAATTCAAGAGATTCGTACTTAATTGTCGGGGTGACTAAAAAAAGTCGCCCCGACAATATCCTAATATTCGATAAATGTTCACTTGAACTCGGAGTAGGGACAGGGAGGCATTTCAAATTTAATAATTTTATGATGAAAAATTTTATTCTTGTATTGTCAGTTTGTGCAACTCTAGCGGTGCATGCACAAGACACTTTTTCTATCGTTGCCGTTGACCCCAACACGGGCGAAATAGGTAGTGCGGGCGCAAGTTGTTTGGATAATATTGGTTTTCCAGGCAGCAATGGAGCCATTATTATCAGCGATATTATTCCGGGGCGTGGTGCCATTCATACTCAATCGTATTGGAATGCAACCAACCAAACCAATGCAAGGTTAAAAATGAATCAGGGTTTATCTCCCGCCGAAATCATCGCATGGCTCAAACCCAATGATGTAAATGGCATTATCGGTTCTGCTAGCCGCCAATATGGCATTGTGGATTTTGACCCACAGGGTGCTCCGCGTGCTGCTGCACATACAGGCAATTCCTGTTTGGACTGGAAAGGGCATCGAATTGGCACTAATTATGCCATTCAGGGCAATATTCTACTTGGCCCGCAGATATTGGACAGTATGGAAGCGCATTTTTTGCAATCGGAAGGGCTGCCATTAGCACTCCGCCTGATGTACACTTTGCAGGGTGCAAATGTAGTAGGCGCAGATAGCCGTTGTACGAGCAATGGTACATCATCGCTATCAGCGTTTGTTCGTTTGGCACTCCCTTCGGATACGCTGGGTAGTTTTTATTTGGACTTAAATGTACCGTCTTTGCCAACGGGCATGGAGCCGATTGATTCCTTACAACGGTTGTTTAACGCTTGGGCGGCAGTATCAACACAGCATCCTTTACCGCTACAATTAAAGGTGTTTCCAAATCCTTCCAACGCAGGTGCTTTTTCGGTATCCTGGCCCAATGAAGGCGCATTTGATATGGAAGTAATAGGTATTAATGGTACGGTTGTACGTAGAAAACCTTTGAAACAGGGCATTAATAATTTTGAATTAGGGCTCGCTTCTGGTCTTTACTGGTTAAAAGTAAAAAGTAAAGCGGATGGCACTGTAAAGGGAATGGGAAAAATAATAGTGCAATAATTAACGATACAAAGATGCAAGTACTGACCCAATACCGATGGACGGTCAAGGACACGGATTTGGACTATTTATAAGGTTAAACTTGCTGCTACTCAGCAATAATGCGAATGAACGTTTACGAAATCTTTAAGGTTTCGTAAACGTAACAGCCTGAAAATCAATGTTTTGATTCAGTCCATGATCTGCATACATAAGCAAAATCTATCTTTACCCCCTATTGTCCCATTCTGTCGCGGTAACGCACCTCCAGTTTATAGCCCCTGTTAATGCCCTTTACAACGGGTCCCATCATTAGTTGCATTACAGAATCCACGCGTGCACGTGCTTTGTCCAGTATTTTATCTTTATTAATGGCATCTTCGCGGAAATAGGTGCGCAATTCGTTAAAATTTTGGTTCAAATCGTCTCCTTTTATACCCGAAAGATAGCCTACGTCCAATTTGTCGATACGCGGATATACTTCGTGGGTGAGGATAGTAGGAGGGGGGAGCGTAATATAAACGACTCCTTTTTTAGGGCTAAATGTCACATCGAGGCCATCGTCCAATTTAAAACCGGCCTTTATGACGCTAATGGCTTCCACTTCAATATTGGTTTCCGAAATATTAAAACCTAGAAATTTGTACTGCATGGTTTTGTCCAAGCCCTTTCGATCGCGGATTTCGTAGGTGGCCAATTCGGCAATGCCTTTTTGTACTTTTTCGCGCAACAACCCTCGAGAGGCACTAAAATCAACAATTTCAGCGCGTTTTTGTAGCCGTTCCATCATGGGTTTTAGTCCTTCGTTCACTGCCAAAGCACACGGCGATTCTACGCCTTTACCAGCCGCCATCAGTCTGCCGCCAGTGGTATGTAGCAGCGAAGCCACAATTTGGGTGACATAAAAACAGGTGTATTTCCCAGCCACTTCGTTGAATACGCGCACGGCCTGACCCGCATTGTCTTTATAAAAAGTACTATAAAGGTTGGCAGTAGTGTCTTTTAAGGCCACAAAATCGTTAAAATAGAGTTCTGTCAAATATTCATGATGGATTTGGTACATAGGCTCGAGTCGCCGCTTGAGGCTGTCGTCCATGTTCATCCGATTGGCGATATGGTACAATAAGGACACGTTAAAACCATAGACTAGGTCATTAAATTCTTTCCTATATTTTTCGGGTTGTGAAAGAATGCGCAACGTGGATTCTTCATCCAAATTAGGTTTAAAATCGGAAGGGACATAGGTAACATCCACCGAATCTGCGCTGGAAAAGAAGTCGGCAATACCAGTTCCGCCGCCAAAAAAGGTTTTGTAAATCAAAAAACCTGCTGCGGCCAAAAGACCAACAAGAAATATTTGTTTGCCAAAAATGGAGCCGCCGCCTTCCTGAGGCCTATAGTCGGGTTGATGTGTGGGCATTATTTATATGATTTATTGCGTTGAAATACGGTGTTTTGTGGTAATTTTGAAGCGCAAAAATAATAAATAAAGCGGGAACTAAGGGATTGGTTGAAAAAATTATACTTTTGTACGTTGAACTACTGTAACATTTTCCACCCTCAACACGTCAACGTCGGCAAGGCGAAAGCCGTTAACACTACACAACTACTTAAACAAATACTATGATCAAACAAAATTGGTTACTAATATGCCTTTTAATGGCGTCGCCTTTTGCTGCATTAACGGCACAACAACTCGAAGGAAAAGTGATCGAAAGCGGCACGGGAAAACCTATTGCTTATACCAATATCGGTATTTTTGGCAAAAGCAGGGGAACGGTTTCAGATGAACAAGGCCATTTCCGACTGAACATTTCAGGTATGGCCGATAACGACACTTTGCGTTTTTCAATGATTGGTTACGAACGGCTGGATTATCGCTTGGGTGTTGCCCGTGCGCGGTGTGCCTCGAGTTGTACCATAGAATTGGCCAGTAAAAGTTATGGATTGCCCGAAGTGGTCATTGAACCCAAAAAAGAAAGGAAAGAAAGGATTGTTGGCAATAATATTGAGAGTGATAAGATGATCGCTGGCATGTCGGATTCTACTTTGGGACACGAATTTGGTACAATGATAGAAATAAAACGAAAACCAGCATTGATCGAAGAAATTACGATGCATATTGCTAAATGCAGTCACGATACGGTATTTTTAAGGCTCAATATCCACAGTTCTAAAAATAAAAAACCGGATGAGAACTTGCTCAAAACGCCGATTTATGTCCAATTTACAAAGGAAGAAGCCAAACAACCCATACGAATCGACATGTCGCCTTACAATGTAAAAGTACAGGACGATTTTTTGGTTAGTTTTGAAGTGGTGCGAGAATTGGGCCCGGGCGAACTTTGCCTCACAGCAGGACTGTTCAAAGACAAAGCCTTTTACAGGAAAACCAGCCAAGCGGAATGGCGTATTTTAGGACCATTGGGGATTGGTATTGCTGCTAAAATTTTGCAAGAAAAGTAGGGTAGGGGCTTACAACCGCTCAATCGTCCAATACAGCGCCAATGCAGCAATCATAAGGGAAGCAGGTGTTACCACACGGCTTTGATACCAAGTTTTTCCAGAAAACCAAACCCCCAGTAGCAACCAAGCCAACAAGATAACGGACACTTGGCCTAGTTCTACACCTACGTTAAAACTCAATAAAGCCGTCATAAAATCAGATTGTGGCAAACCCAATTCGGTGAGCGCACTTGCAAAACCCATTCCATGTACCAATCCAAATAAAAATACAATCGCTATTCGACTGGGTTTGATGTCCTGCACAAGTATGTTTTCTAAAGCGACGTAAAAAATAGACAACGCGATAATGGGCTCAATAATAGAAGGAATAGGCTTGATATACCCATTCATGGCCAAACCAAGCGTAATGGAATGCGCAACCGTAAACGCCGTAGCCTGCCAAAGCACGGTGGTTAAACGCCGACTCAATAGAAATAAACTAAAGACAAACAGTACATGATCAAAACCCAGCGGCAAAATGTGCGTGTAGCCCAGTTTGAGATATACCCAAGCGATATTAGAAGTGGATATATCGGCCAATTCGTAATTGATGGTATGTGCTTGGCTTCCAAGGGGTAGCAATAATGCGAGCAAAAGAAAACTATATTTGTACATTTTATTTATTGTTTTATCGTTCTTCAAGTATCGGCTTGAGTCAAGTCAAGCCGATACTATGTAATATATTTATTATTCCGCCATCATATAAGGTTTCATTGCCCAAGCCTTTCCTACCAATATATCACCTTCTGCTTTCCGGCCGCTTGCAGATAAAATAAGACCTGATTTATACAAAAACTCTGGATTTTGATAATTTGTTTTCATGGCTGTATCGATCAAAGGGGCCGCAAGACTAAATTGTCCTAGTTTGTAATAGACCCAAGCCAGTGTTTGGCAAGCATCAATATTCAATGGACGACGATCGTACTCTTTTTTAGCATGGATCAACGCATTGTCCATCTGTCCCATTTTAACGTATAAGGTAGCCAGTTCGCGATCGGAGTAATGACCAGAATCCTTGTCTTTCTCTGCATTGATATTATCAGCCAAGAGTCCGTTTAAAAGTGCCTTTTCGCAAGTTGCGGCTTTTTCAGGTTCGTTATTAAGTTTGTAGAGGTCGATCAATTCTTCAAAAAAAGAAGCATCCGCCATCGTTTTTCGTGCTCTTTCATAATATTCAATGGCTTTAGGGTAGTCTTTTCGGTAGGCAGCAACGCGTCCAAGTCCAGCATAGGCAAATGGGTAACCTTTGCGCTCGCTCAGAGCGATATTATATTGAGCATCGGCTTCGTCTAATTTTCCGGCATCCTCTAGTAAATGCGCATATACCATACGCGCCCACTCGGTGCTTTCCATGCCGGGGAAACCTGCTTTAATACCCAATTGTATGGCTTCCAGTGCGCCGGGCATATCGCCATGCAATTCGCGCAAATAAGAAATACGGGAATAAGAGCGAATATCGGGGCGCATACTCACCATTTTGTCGCACATCGTGACCGCTTCTTTGTAATCACCTAATTCGACATTGGCATCCACTAACAGTCCATAAATGAATGAATTATAAGGGTTTATGGCAGCCCCTTCCAACGCCAACGCTTTGCCTTCTGCAAAACGGTGCTGTGACAGATAAACCATGGCTTTGTAACATAGTGCATCAAAGTTTTTGGGGTCAATCTTTAAAGCGGTTTGGATGAGATCCAGCGCGGATTTGTTGTAGTAAGTAAAATCGCCAGTAGCCCTACCTTCTTGCATGTATTCGGCGGCTAGGCGCAGTAAGTTTTTGGCATCATTTGGTTTCTTTTCTAGTTCGCCCATTAGTTTCTGGACATTTTGTTGGGTAAGTTCCCATTCGGGTGCATTGGCCAATTCGCCTTTGCGTTCTTTGAGTTGAGGTAAAGCGGCGGGTTTCGATTTTCCGTTAAAAAAGATAAAACCAGCGAATACGGTACAAAACAATACCAGTACGAGATAAAGCGAATTTTTATGTTTTAATGTCATAATGAAAATATTTATTAGTGTGAAAGAACGTGTGCTTATGCCGTTCTTCTTCATATACGAGCGGATCGAAAAAATGGTTTTCTTGTTTTGGGAAAAAATAAAAATAGGTTAGTTGAAGGTGATTTACTATTCAAAATAACAGGTATTGGCATTAAGTCTATTCCCCAAAGCACAAGAGTTGTTGAAACGAAAAAGTGAGGTAGCGACGAAAGCGTGCTACCTCACAGCGGGTTGATTTGGTGATGTATGGGCTTAAAGGCCTAAGGCTGCCGAAGCAATGTGATACTGCGCAAATCGCCCGTAAAACGCCTAACGAATTCATTTCGACGGCGATCATCATACGAACTGTAAATTGTCTTATCCTCAACTTCCATCGTCAAAATAATAGCTTGCAAATCCCAGTTATCGTAAGTATCAAATGGATGATCTGGGCGTGGGCTACCATCATGCCGCAACGTGAAGCTTTTAATATCATTCACGTTACCCGACCCACTCACTTTTACAATCTTCGTCACTTCTGAATTTTGACCAAAACCGCCGCCTAAACACACTTCATTTGACGGAGCCCCTTCGTTGAAGTTAAGAATGAGATAGACATTATTCCCGCCACGCAGGTCGTCCGAGCCTGTAACCATCCTAACATTGATTTCAAAGCCTTGTGCCATGAGTGCCTGCATAGAGATCATGCAGCATAATAAAAAAAACAATTTTTTCATATTATTAAGTTTAAAAGAGTAGCGCCTACTCATCACGCTTTTCGGCATACCGCGCCAGTACCGCACAATTGCAGCAGTGGATTTTTTTTGTTTGTAATATGAAGTTATTATAAGAAGATCCGAAAGGTGCTTAGGGAATCCACCGCACGCTCACTTCTACTTTAAGTGATCCCATCAGGAAATGGGTAGAGTTATACATGCCTGCTGGATAAGCAATTTCCAATATCTTTACTTTGTATTCTAATTTCCCAATTTTTACTGTTTTGGTTGCGCCAATTACATTGTCGTAATAGGGGAAGAATACTTTCGATGTGGTTCGTGTTCCAGTGCCTTCCAGGTTATCTGCACCGCTAATTCCGATCTCAAAATTTGGAGCAATACTTGTGCCATCGGGGAGGTTGTAGGCATCGCCATTCCAATTAAAAAAATAAGCATACCCAAGTGGCTTTCCCGCATAGTTTGATATTGTAATCGTTTGTCCGGTACAACAAAAGTCACCAATTGTAGAATTATTGTTGTTTTGCCCTCCGGGGAATTGATAGTACCATGTGCCAGACTCTACTTGGATGGAAAGCGTTTTAGTGGCACTTAATCCATTCTTGGTTACAATAGCGCTAACATTGTATGTTCCAAAAGTATTGTAAGTAGTTGTTATGGTACTTGTGTTTCCTGTAGGCGTAGTGCTGCCTTGTAATAACCACTCAATTTGAGTGTCATTATCACCAGTGTATGTAAATGTAATAGATTCTCCAACCACAATATGTGTGGATGAAGCCGATATTTCAAACATTGGTGGTTCTTTCTTGCAAGATTGCATAGATGCTATTGCAATAAACAAAACTGCTAGTTTAAATAAGATTTTCATGTTTTAAAATTAGTGGTAAATAATAGTTTGTTGTAAAAGTGAATTATTATACCACAAATATTGCTGGAAAACACGCGTTTAAAGCGTCCAAATGAGCAAAAACAAGGTTTGACTGAACGAAATCCTTCGTTGCATGAACAAGTTACTGTTGACTGCCTATACGTTATAGATCAACGGTAAAATAATAATGACTTCTGTTCCGGTAGGTTTGCCTTCGGCATCTTTTAGGTCGTTGATAGCAATAGAAGCACTTTGGCCTTCTAGCCCCGCAAACGCGTCTAATTGCTCAGCAATAAGGCGCATACCAACAGAAGCGTGTTTGGGTTTTTCATTTGTAGGAAGCGATGTGCTGATCTGCCGTCCCACACCGTCGTCGCGGATAATGCACTGCAACCTGTTTTCCTGTTCACTGATTTCTACGGCGATATGGCCGCCGCCTTTTGGTGCTAAGCCATGTAGTATTGCATTTTCGGCAAATGGTTGCAACAACATGGAAGGTACCTGCACGTCCTCTTCATCTAAGTCGGGACTGATCGTAAATGTCCAGTTAATTTGTTGCCTAAACCGATGGTTTTCCAACGAAAGGTAATGGTGCAACATTTTTAATTCATCGGCCAATGCGATGGTACGGTTTCGGCTATTGTCTAATATACTACGGGTTAGTTGAGCAAATTGACCAAGGTACTCGCTGGCTTTTTCTTTTTCATTCGAGAGTATATATCGGTTGATCGAATTCATTGCATTGAACAAAAAATGCGGATTAAGTTGGGAGCGCAGCAGTTTCATTTCGGACTCGGCCACTTTGCGTTGGCCATCGGCTAATGCCACAATTTTCTCCAATTCCATGCGCTGGCGTTCGGCTTCGCGTTGTATTTTTTCGTTCTGGAGTTGTTGTGCACGCAGTTGGTACCGGTAGTACAATGCAGTGGCTACTGCTACAAAACCGAGGATTAATGCAGCCAATAGCGTACGAAACCACCAAGTATCGCTCCAATGCGGCGCAATATCAATGTAGAGTACCCGTGCCTCCTTTTCATCATTCCAAATACCTTCTGCATTACAGGCGATGAACTTAAAAGTGTATTTGCCGGGCTTGAGATTGGCGTATGTGACAAAATTTTGGGTACCGAGATCGGTCCAAGTTGTTTGTTCGTTATCCAACTGGAGCAATACTTTAAATTTATTGCGCTCTGGATCTAGGTATTCCATTGCCGCCAATTCGAGTCGAAGGGTATTTTGGTTATAGGGTAATTGGATGCGATGCACGACTTCTATCGCTGTGTCGCCACGCCATTCTTGGTCGTGTATTTTAAGTCCTACAATGGCGAGTTGTGGGGCATGACCGAGGTCTTGGATTGAATCGGGATGGAAGACATCTACGCCTTTTGTGCTGCCGAACCAGAGGTAGCCGCGGCTGTCTTGAAGTGCGGATGCAATGTTAAATTCGTTGCTACTTAGTCCGTCAAAAGTGGTAAAACTTCTGAATTGATAGGGTTTTATATCAGGATTAAAGCAAATAATACCCCTATTAGTACTAAACCATAAATTTTGTCTACCGTCTCGTAATACAGCATAAATATAATGATTGGGCATTCCGTCTCGTTCAGTAATTGAATAGCAATCAAATGTTTCTGAATTAATGGAAAGTAATCCCTGCGATGAAGCAACCCACATTATATCTAAATTCCTATCCTCAAAAAAACAATTGTCCTCATAGGTATTATCGATCTTTTTAACCAAAGTTAATTTTTCATTTACACCTAATTCCCATACCATAATTTGATTGTCACCACCTTGCCAAATATAACCTTTTTTGTCCACGCAAAGGGAATATACTAGGTCTTTATTAATCAAAGTTGAACTGAAATTGGATAAGTTAATTTTTAAGAGTCCACTTAAAGTACCGACCAAGAGATTGTTTTTCCCCAAAAGGACTACATCCATAAATGACATGCTTTCTTCTGGACATGTCTTGAACTCCCACTCCGCAGTAATACTATTGAATTTTGACAAGCCTTCTGTTGAAAATCGCCATAGTGTGTTATCCTCACCTCTGATTAATTTTGAGAATGGGGCCGAAATATTTTTTTCTACTGTTTTTGCATAATCTTTATTGACATAGATGCTTTTATCGCTAAGCAAATAAAAGTGCCCTTTCTCCTTTTCAAAAATATGCTTGATGGGTTCGGAAACATTTATTCTTTTAAAAGCATTTTCTTTAAGGGAGGTATAGTGGACGCCGCTGCCTCTAATAGAATACCATAAGTTGTTTTTTAAATCTATGTACAGATTGTCAATATAATTATTTGAAGATTTTAAGGATTCAAGTTGGACTGATTGCTCCGCATCAAATTCCTCATTTTTCTTATTAAAATATAAAATTTGTCCACTCGTTGTGCCAACTAATATATGTTTAGTATTCAATGATTTAATACAATTAATTTTGGCAGATATATACTTAGGTAGATGAAATATTTTATACTTATTTGGGGCTAATGTATTGAACTTTATCAAGTTTCCATTTGCCAATAACCACACACAAGAATCTGATTCGTTCAGAATTTGTGTGACCTTTACACCTTCCAAGTAAACATGATTATTAATATCAAAATGCGATCTTGAATTGCTTTGATGAGTGGCATCAAAATTGATGACATCAAAGCCCTTTCCTAAATCCCAAGGAGCAGCATAAATTTTACGGATATGGCCAGTTGAGTTAGTGTCAACTGTAAATCGCACTGCAGGGAGGTTTCTAATGACTAATTCAGGAGGAATAGTTGGTGATTGAATATCAAACTTGTATATATTGTAATTATTTGAAACCCATAAGTATCTATTGCGTTCCAAGAAAAAAGCGTAACACACATTGTTTCCATTTATTTCGGGTGAAATATTGTAATTGTTAAACAAGCCTTTACTGTCCAAATAAGTGGACACTCCTTTTTCGGTTGAGAACCAAATATTCCCCGATAAATCTTCAAAAAAGGGGCTTTGTATAATGGTACCAGCGATAGAGGTAGGATCACCAGCAATAGGTTTAAAAACTTTAATTTCTTGTCCATCGAACCGATTTAAGCCATCAATAGAGCTAATCCATATCATACCTTTTCGGCTTTGATATACATAAGCATTAATAGTCTGTGAAAGGCCATTATTAGTACCCAAATACTTGTGTACTAATAATGGCTGCCCATATTGAGGGACACTAAAAAATACTAGAGCAAACAAAGTATTGAGTGCTTTATGCATCAAAATCCTACAATCGCAGATTTTATTATTTGTCCTAAAATGCATATAATATAGTAGCAATAACTATCGCCATGGTAACCAAAACAGGCAAACATGATTTCGCCCCTTTTAAAGACTCAGCAAGGGCCTTTTCTTCAGCCTCGCGTGCGTTTTCCCCCAAAAAAAGTATTGAATCAACAATTTGCCTTCCTGGTTTCCAATAAGGCGGGCAAGAAGGCATCAGTTTATAAGCCAAGGCTCCTGGATGATTGGTATCTACTATGATCGGTTCTGGGTCGGGTCGAGCCATTAAAGTACTAAAAGTGGCTGGGCTATTAAAAGGTCTACCGGTAGATTCAGATATTTCTGGAATCCCGTGTATAAATGTGCCATTGGCACTTGTAAACTTTATGCCTCGTTGTGTTTGTATGACAAGACCATCATCTGTAAGCGGGTCTGCTGTTCCAACCTGATTTGCCCTATAGTAGTTTGTGCCATCCTCAGATTTAAAGTAGAAATTATTGCTTTGGGATAGATACTCATAAGATTTTCTATCTAAAAAAGATAATTTAAAGTACATATCAGGAGTGTAATTGACCCAAGTGATGGCCTGATTTGCTGGAATATTACATGGAATATACAAATTAGAATCCAGATTAGTGTTGGTCAATAGTTCAATCAAGCGGCTGTCCTCCAGCGTTTCATCTGGCCTAGGATCCGGCGTTGTTCCATCCGGCAAATATTGCTGCTCCACAATACCTTTAATTCTGAGTTTTGCTGTGCCTGGACCAGCAGTATCCCAAAAAACCAAAAATGCCCTTATACCGCTCAAAGGCTCAGAGCGATCTTCTATCGGGGCTTCTCTTAAGGTTGCGAATAGTATGCCTCCGAAGATTATGGCTGTTCCTTGAAGTTGTGGAGTGAAATGTCTTTCCTCCATTGTAATCTTATCATTAATTACTTGAGCGGGGATTGAAAAATTAATGTTTTCCATATTTATATTTTTGTTGTAATTTCAGGTTGTTTAAAAAGTAGTGATTTTAAGAACTCGTTATATATAGAGGATGGCTACCAATCGTAGGCAAATATTAATTATGCTACTTATCTCGGTGTCCATCCAGGAGGACATACAGGTGTAATATAATTTCCTATAGCCTCTCTATCCCTTTCAATCTTTTCCCCAAACGCTACCTCTTTCCGATACGGCATACACATCAGCGTTTGGTATTCCAATAGTGTACCGGAAAAAATTTTTTCCGGTTGTTGAATATAAATGCTTTTTAAGCGCAAGCCCTCAATCGGCAAGTTGCTGCTTGTTCCATTATAGGATATCAATCGCTCTACTTCATTTTTAGGGATATAGCACAATTCAAACATGAATCGCCCTACCTGATTGTTATCAGGAACACGAACTCCAGTCGCTGTTGGAATGCTATCATCAGTGATCTTCAAAGGTTTCAGGTTATCATCTTCCCAATAATAGGGCATGGCAATTAATTCAAAAAGATTGCCTGCTTTTGGCAAAAAAAATAGCCCTGCCACTTTTTCGTCAGCGTTCAAAAGTTGTTGAAGTCCGTCCTTAGCAAAAATTACTTCAGAAGAAGGTTCTCTAACAAAGTTATCGGTGCTTGCAACCTGCTCTTTTCTACAGGCAGCAATATAAAGCAATAAAGAGCAGACGCTGATAAAAACTGTTACAAAGAATAATTTTTTTTTCATAAAAATATATTTAGATGTTAGATAACTATCTAGTTGAATTCCCCTGCCCTAAACTGCCTATTTCCCGTCTTACGTTTTGCCATGTAGCACTTTTTTTATCGCTACGCCTCAAAAAAGTGGCTCGCCTGACAAAAAAGTCTAATTTTGGGGTCAATGAGTAAGCGGCTGTATATTTCGAATGTTTTAATATTGGCAAAACTACTCCCTCTGCCTCCATTCCAACCTAGCAAATGAACAAGCCTTCAGTCCCACCGAACAAACCCCCATTCTCACCGAACAAAACCAATCTACCCCTCCACCCCAAACGATAATTCCCCCAACAACGCCTCTCTTTTTAGCGGGGATACTGGCAATTCTGCGCCATCGGAAGTAAGTACCCAGCCACCATCGCTTTTGATGTACTTTTTGATATAAATCAGGTTCACCAAATGTGATTTTTGAATGCGCATAAAAGTGGTTTTATCTAATAATTTTTCGTACTCACCCAGCGTGCGAGAGACGGTAATCTTTCGCTTGTCGTTCAGAAAAAAAGTACTGTAATTCTTTTCACCCTCCACCCGTATGATATCGCTGATATTCACAAATTCTATATCAGTACTGGTCGGCAAAGCCAATTTGGCCAATGGTTTGGCGCGTTGCAGGCTATTCATGTTTTCTAAAAGCAACCGCAATTGCTGCGCAGTATTGGGTATCTGCCGCCGTTGTTCTACCTTCTCCATTGCCTCTCGTAGCAGGGAGGCAGTCACTGGCTTAACCAAAAAATCAAGCGCACTCCAACGAAATGCCTGCGCTGCCTGCGCATCGTGCCCTGAAACAAAAATCAGGTCAAAATTGATCTGCGCAATGCTGCTCAATAATTCAAAACCTGTTTTGTCGGGTAGCCCAATGTCCAGGAATACCAAATCAGGTTGAATGGATTGAATAGCGTCCAAACCTTCCTGTGCAGTATAGCACTGGGCCAAAATATTTATAAAAGGAAAGTTATCATGCAGTAATATTCGCAGCACATCTTGGCTATCTGCATCGTCTTCTATGATTATGGCTTTCATGATTAAGTATGGTCTTGCCTTCCGTAGAAGGTGTATAATTGGGTAAATCCGCGCAAATATAAACTAATAAATTTTACTTTTCCAAATATTATTGTCTATTTTTTATTATTTTGGAACGAGTAAACAATAACATGCTGTTTACTTGTGCCCAAAGTCAAACTTCAAACTCCTGCGCATCATAAGCCTGATTATATGCCGCATAGTCACTAAATACTTGATCAGCGGCTTCTTTTGCAAAGGCAATTACGGCAGCACCCCATTCGTTAAATGCGGCTCCAAACGCCAAGTGTAAATCACCACAAATCCAAGCATGTGGCGCATTAAACAAAAAAGAATCTGCTGCTAAATGGGAATAATACAATTCAGGGGTACAGCGAAAAAAAAGAAATGCGTCTTTACGCATAAAATTGTACTTTTTTTTCAACAACGGTGCCTGACGGTCTAGGTTAGCGGCTTTAATAATGTCAATAAGTGCCATTTCTATAGGTTTTAAAGCAGGTGATATGGATAAAATTTACTCCATAAATATAGTTTAATTGCTTTGAACGCTTTTATTTATTTTCCAAGTAATTATTGTCCATCATCCAATCTGTTAACCGCTGCGACCAGTTTTTGATGGATACCAAGGTCGTTCTTTTGCCCATATTAAAAGCGTGGTTGCCCTTGGCATACAGGTGTAATTCAGCCGGTATTTTGGCCTTTCGGTACATTTTGACTAATTCCAGAATAGGTTCTGAGCAGCATTCATCCTCTGTGGCAGCGAGTAGGAAAGCTGGCGGGGGAGTGGCACCCAAGGAATCAGGGACAGCCAACGGGCCAGGATAAATCAAAATTTGAAAATCAGGGTGAGCGCTTGCCCGCTCTACTAAGTCTTCAGAAGTAGCCGAAACACCCGCTTCGGCAAAGGAAGTCCAAGCCGCTAATTCTCCGCCCGCTGAAAAACCCATTATACCAATCTTTGACGAATCTAAACCCCACTCTGCAGCTCTACTTCGTACCAATCTCATGGCTCGAATGCCATCTTGGCGCGCATGTAATTCTTTGTAAGGGCTGTTTTCTTCCCTAAAAAGCCTGTACTTCAGCACAAACGCAGTTACTCCAAGTGTATTGAAATACTGAGCAGCATCCCTTCCTTCAGAATTATATACCAAGGTCCGATGTCCGCCACCCGGACAAATTACAACTGCCGTTCCATTGGTGGTTCCATTTTTGGGAAAATAAGCAGTAACGGATGGATAGTGTACATTTTTTACCCACCAATCTTTGGCTTGTTCGGGCTCGTCTTTTCGGTCTTCAAAACCAGGCGCACCATTGAACCAAAGCGGGATAACCAGCGTACTATCCTGTGAAAGCAATACCTTTTCTTGGAAAACAATAGTTAATATGAGGATGATAAAGTTCTTTAGTATTCGTTCGTATTTCATGTGCACGTGTATTAGATAAATAATAGTTATAGATTAATTTTTCAAAAAATTACCCAAAAAAACAACAAGATAAAGTAACTTTACGGGAAAATTATAACGCTTTATTAAAATGCCTCCTTAAGCACACCGAAAACTAAAAAATACCCAAGAACGTATGCTACGTAAATTAATATACTCAATTGGAAACAATATCATAAAAGCATCTGTTTAAGGCTTATAATTTGGGCATACTATTGTAAAATGAGTATGCTTGTCTTCCTGACAACCAATAACATACGATCCTTATATCCATACACTACCTGAAATATCAAATCCAAATCAGCACATTTTAAATCAGTATCACAGAATTGTTCATGCAACATTACAACGACAACATTTACAAAGAATTACCTGCTATTGTCAGGCAATATCAATTACCCAATACCCGTAAGGCTATTGGACAAATTATTACATCGTTTTTACCTTTTTTTGCCATTTGGGTATTGATGTATTTTTTGCTTGAAGTATCACCGTGGCTCACTATTTCGTTAGCATTGGTTAATGCGTTCTTCTTGGCGCGCATATTTATTATTCAACATGATTGTGGACATCAGTCATTTACGTCTTCCCGCATTGCTAATGATATATTGGGCGCATTGAGTAGTTTCCTCACTTTCATCCCTTATAAATATTGGGCGAAAAGTCATAATTTTCACCACGGCCATAATGGACAACTGTGGGAACACCGCGACATTGGCGATATTAATACGCTGACAGTCAAAGAGTTTGATGCTTTGAGCCGTTTCAAAAAATTACAGTATATGATTTTTAGAAGCGCCCCTGTTTTGTTTGGCATTGTCCCAATAATTTATATTTTTATCAATAATCGCATCCCAATGATTAAACAAAAAGGTTGGGAGTTCGCCAATCGGTCGCTTTGGTGGAACAATCTTTTTTTATTGCTAATTCACTCTGTCATCATCTTTTTCTTAGGTTGGCAAGCGTTTTTACTTGTCCATTTACCCATTATTGTTGCTTTTGGCACTATTTCATTTTGGTTTTTTTATATACAGCACCAACACGAAGTTACTTACAAAGCGTTTAAAGATAAATGGGACTACCTCAAGGCATCTATGGAGGGTAGTTCTTATTACAAATTACCTAAAATTGGACACTGGTTGTCTGGCAATATTGGCTATCATCATATTCACCACTTGAATGCGCAAGTGCCGAATTACGAATTGCCACGCTGTCATCACGAAAATCCTATTTTTGACGAATTGGCTAGGTCTATTACATTTGTTGAAAGTCTCAAGTGCCTTTATCATAGGCTTTGGGATGAAGATGGAGGTAAAATGATCACTTGGCGCGAATATTTAAAAAAACGAAAAGAGGCAAAACTGCTTAAGAATTAATTCGGCTATACCAATTAGCGTTAAGGTAACTATCCAGCCACTGCCCCAAAATTCCCATAGGGAATTTGGGCAGTGGCTGGATAGTTACCGTTAGGGTTTATTTGTTTTATGAACAAATAACCCTAAGTAACGCTCAAAATATTATTTCAATCATGAACAAAACGCTATCCATACCTGTAATTAGCAAGGTTGCTCTATTTTTAATTTTAAATATACATGCGCTCAATGCGCAACAAAAAGAGTACTACCCCGATCCTGATACTGCTATCCAACATAGACTAGAAGAGTGGCAAGACCTCAAATTTGGACTGCTCATGCACTGGGGCACGTATAGCCAATGGGGTATTGTGGAGAGTTGGAGTATTTGCCCTGAAGACCTGAGTTGGGCAACAGGTGCAAGAAAACAAGGCGTTGCCGATAATTACAGCGATTATGTAAAATCTTACGAGAAACTACAGACTACCTTTAATCCTGTTAAATTCAATCCAGAAAAATGGGCCGCTGCGGCCAAAGATGCAGGGATGAAATATATGGTGTTTACGACCAAGCACCACGATGGTTTTTGTATGTTCGATAGTAAATTTACAGATTACAAAATTACCGACCCTCGCACACCATTTCACTCCAACCCCCAAAGTAATGTCGCAAAGGAAATATTTACGGCATTCAGAAAAGAAAATTTGTGGGTTGGCGCGTACTTTTCAAAGCCCGACTGGCATACTGATACTTACTGGTGGAAACAATTCCCTGTTTGTGACCGTAATGCCAATTATTCTATCCAGAAGTACCCTGAACAATGGAAAAAATTTACGGATTACACCCACAATCAAATCAATGAATTGGCGAGTGATTATGGTAAACTCGATATATTATGGCTGGATGGCGGCTGGGTAAGGAAAAAAACGGATGAGGAGATCAAGAACGAATTACTAGAAGTATATGAAGGTAGCCGCTGGGCCCGCAACCCACAAAGCCAAGATATTGATATGCCTCGCTTGGTAAAAGAAGTACGTGCCAAACAACCCAAATTAATTGTTGTGGACAGGGCTGTACCTGGCGAGCAACAAAACTACCTTACACCCGAGCAACATATTCCCGAAACTGGCTTACCATACCCTTGGGAAACCTGTATGACAATGGGTAATAGCTGGAGTTATGTACCCAATGATGTCTATAAACCAACGAACGAAATTATTGAAAAACTGGTCGATATCGTGAGTAAAGGAGGTAATTACCTCTTGAATATAGGCCCTAGTCCCGATGGTGAACTAGACCCCGTGGCTTACCAGCGCCTTAAAGAAGTAGGTGCTTGGATACGGATCAATGGAGCGTCTATTTATGGGACAAGGATCTACTCCTCTTTTAGTGAAGGGGACGCAATCCGTTATACACAGTCGAAAGATGGCAAAACCCAATATGTTTTTCTTTTTGATTTCCCGAAAGAAAAACTCCTTTTGTCAAAAATTGCTTTGTCAAAAAAAGCAAAAATAGAATTGCTGGGCAGTATGTCGAATATTTTATGGAAACAGAATGGCGCAATGGTCGAAATATCATTGCCAGCAGGATTAAAATCTGTAACAGATCATGTTTGGGTATTGAAAATTTCAAATAATTAAACGTGATACAGGAGCATTGGGCATCAAAAGCCACTCTTTTTTGATACCCAATGCTCCTTATTACTCTATTTTAAAAGTTGTACGGCGGTTTTGTTGGTGCTCTTGCTCCGTACACTTATTACAATTACAGCCAGATGCGGGGTTACCCTCGCCGTACCCAATAGCACTTAGCCTTTCGGTACTAATTCCCTTTCCAGTCAAATAATTAACAGCACTTTCTGCCCTTTTTTGAGAGAGGTTTTGGTTATAACTATCATTGCCTCTGCAATCGGTATGGCTTCCTAATTGTATGCGAATGGTGGGGTTTTGAGTCAGCATCTCGGCGAGTTTGTTTAGGGTTGGTTCGGCATCGGGGCGAATATCCCATTTGTCGTAATCGTAATAGATATTTTCTAGTACAATTTCCTTATTTCGATAAATTTTGTCCAATACAATTTCAACTTCAAAGGTTTGTATGGGTTTATTCGGGTCTTTCCCGATGCCTTTGGTACTGAATTTTGTGTAATTACTGAGGTATTCCTCTTTATTTGCTGTAAACTTATAATCTTTTTGTGCAGCGGCAACAATCTTGAAATAACCATCTGGACCTGTTTTTAGTACAATTGGTTTTTCCTGCCCTTCAATATTGACACTCACCTTGTCTAAGGGGCGTCTGCCAAGTACTTTTGAGTTGGGGTCATCTGCTATAGTATATATTTTCTCTACCACATATCCTTCAATAATGATTTGGTGGACTATATCCTTTTTAGGTACGGTATCTACGGGCACAGGCGGCGGCGGAGGTGGCACCCGCTGTGTAAACTGATAAATATCATCCATACCCTTAGCTTTGTCATTGGATCTATTGGACGTAAAAAAACCGTTACGAATAATATCGCCTTCTTTAAGTAACGAAGATTTATTCGTAGTATTGGAAGCTACAATAAGTCCAAAATCATCGCCACCGGAATTAACGGGCGATTTTAGATTAGCAGGTGGTGCCCAGTTTATTTTATCCAATTTGTAGGTCTTAAAAATATCCAAACCGCCCATACCCGGATGACCATTGGATGCAAAGTATAAGGTATCGGCATCAAAGGTAGGGAACAGGTCATTTCCGGTTGTATTGATGCTTCTACTGAGTAATTTGGGGTCGCCCCATCCGGTTTCGTTATTGGGCTTTCTTGTTACTGCATAAATATCATAACCTCCCCAACCTTCAGGGTCATTGGATGCAAAATATAGGGTGCTTCCATCGGAGGATAGACAAGGATGCACATAGTTAATCCGATCTTTTTGGAACAAAAGTGGTGTAGGGGACGACCAAGTTTTATTTTCATTGATTTGGGCAACAAATATTTTACAGAATTGGTCATCTCCTTTATAAGCGCCACTGGTTCGGACAAAGAAAATTTCATCCCCTTTTTTATTAAAACAGGGTGTTCCTTCATTATTGGGGCTGTTGAATACAATATCGTAGTTTTGTGGGCTGGCTTCGGTGGCTTCTACCACAAAAATATCCATAAAACGATTACCGGTCCAGCCATAGTTACTTTTACCAGTACTGGTAGAGCGATCACTAGTAAACACCAGCCGTTTATCGGGTGCCCAAATGGGAGAAAAGTCATTCTGAGGGCTGTTAAATGGCGCTAGGTCAATCGAATAACCATTATTGGCAGCCTGTTTGTTCCAATCTTGTGCCACAGCACATGAAGTAATTTCTTTGCGATATTCGTAGGGACTGCCAATTTCGATACCTAAGTTTTTAAACTCTTCTAAGGCTTCTTTATATTTTTCGGTTTGTTTCAGGGTGTAAGCGTATCCCTTTAGCGCTTCAGCACCATAACTATTATCGTAGGCAGTTTTATACCATTGGACGGCTTGTTGAGGTTTACCAATATGTTGATACGACTCCGCTATTTGATAAGCCAATTTCCCTTTTTCATTGCGCGATTTCGACTTTCCGTACTCCTTTTGCAGCATTGGAATAGCATCGTCATATCTTTTTAGGTTATAAGCGGTGGCGCCATCTTTTACTTTGATGGTGTAGTTGCAACTAGCAAAAAAGGCTATAAATAATAGCAGTGCAGAAAGCGAAAAGTTATTTTTGTTCTTCATAATTTTGGTATAAACGTATAAACCTATTTTGTTGGTACGCAAAAATAGTTGTAATATTTTAGCAAACATAAAAAATAAAACAAAGCACGCACTACCTTTGCAACATGCAATCATTAAAAGAGATTATTTTTCTGCTCCATCAGCATAATATCAATCCCTTTGAACACCTCCGTGAGGGTGATGGCCGTGGAGGTTCATCTAAACTACTGGCGTTTTTTGAAGGGGTAAGTGCAGGTGAACTAAGTACCGATTCCGAAGCAGAGCGTATTCTATACCACGGTCATATTGGCGGTAATGCATATCGGAAACTCAAATCCGATATCAAGGGTCACTTAATTGACGCTGTGCTTGATATTAATACCTTCAAATCTGATTTCTCGGATTATCAAAGGGCCTATTACGAATGCCATAAAAAATGGGTAGTAGTAAGGATATTGGCGGGTATGAACGCCAGTATATCTGCAATGGAACTTGCCGAAAAATTGCTCAATAAAGCGATTAAATTTGATTTTACCTTCCTTTCAATGGATATCTGCTCTTTTTTGCGCATTCAGTATGGGTTAAGGGAGAGTAATGGTGCTAAGTACAAATCAATGAATGAGGCATTTAAGCAGTTTCGTACGCTCTACGATGCAGAATGCCTTGCAGAGCAATTATATACAGAGCTGATGGTGTTATTTGTCAATAATAAGAGTGAAAATGCCAATATCCACGATCAGGCTGGATCGTCTTATGATATCATATTGCCATATTTGGAGCAGTTTAAATCGTATAAACTACAGATGTATGGCTACTTGATTGGACTTGCCCGCTATACCAGCATTAAGGATTATGAAAATGTAATTGCATATTGTAACGAAGCTATTGTTTTTTTCAAAGACCGCCCTTATGAAGCGCGAACGCCATTACAAATATTCCACTATCAAAATTTAATTAGCAATATTCAACTTGGGCAGTTCCTCGAAGGTCAGGTCTCGGCTAACGAATGCCTGCGTTTTTTGAAGGAGGGTACATTCAATTGGTTCAAATACCAAGAGTTGTTTATTAGTTTGAGTTTTCACTCTAAGGAATACGAACAGGTGGATAAAACGCTTCAAACCATCTACAATCACCCCCGTTTCCAATTTTTACCCGACAATGCAAAGGAAATTTGGGCCATTTATGAGGCTTATTTATTTTATTTGCATTCATTAGGCTTAGTGGAGTCCTCTTTAGCCTTAAAATTTAGGCTAGATCGATTTGAAAAGCGTACCCCCATTTTCTCTAAAGATAAAGGTGGATTAAATGTGGCAATTATCATTATCCGTTATCTCATTTTACTTAATGAGAAAAGATATCGCCTCATTTTAGATGAACATGATGCCGTTAATCAATACTGTTATCGGCATTTGAAAGGGGAGAACACCAAACGAAGTTATTATTTTATCAAAATGCTATTGGCTATACCATTTGTTCAATTTGATGGAAAATTAGTAGAATTAAAAGTAAAAAGTTACAAACAAAAATTGAGCAGTGTACCCTTTCATGTAGATAACCAATCCCATGAATTAGAAATTATTCCATACGAAAGGCTCTGGGAAATGGCTATGTCTTCTATCTAAATTGTCTTCGCAAGACAATTTGCATCTTTTTTACTTCCGCTTTCTAATACAATTTTAATGTTTTCTCGGGAAAGTCCATTTTTTAAATGACTGTTAACCAGTTATTTATGGGATTTTTATGCGCTTTTTTCATTAAATAAGACGTAATTTTTTTTTACGTTTCGTTTTTGTATATACTTACATTCACTATACCTTTATGCTATAATAAATTATATTTTTTAATCCATTTACTTTTCTCGCTTCTATTTTAGCATTTTATGAACAATAACAGCATCTCCTCGTCTGCAGAGCAGGCGTATCGTGGTATTACAGGTAACATTATAGTTGATACTACGACAGTCTAACAATGTTTTTCACCACCGCTAAGCCGACCAATTTGGTCGGCTTTTTTATTGTACCCAGCAAGGGCATCTACTGGATGCTGCAAATCTGCAAACGTTTGGCAGCGAGGAGCAATAGCCAAAGGCAAGGTTTTTTGTCGTAAGGCACAATATAGAGGAAGATGACGCCAAGTCTCGGCCTGATGAACAAAAATCGCTTATAAGGCCATGATGCGCAATCTTTTAACGGGAATGTACATCCTTTCTGGTAAAGTTTTAATGAACCGCCGTGATACAAGACCTGTACGCCCTGTGGTGTGAGCGTCGGAGGGCTAACGCCCTCCTTCTACTCGATCTATTTCTTATACATGGCTAATTTAACAATACCCAATCGTTGGAAAAAATGACCAACAGACACGCGTAAAACACCTATGCCATATTTCATACTTCTACTAAAATTAATACTTGATGCTTCTTCAAAATACTTAGTGGGGCAAGTTACCTCCCCAATATCAAAACCAGCATAAACAATCTGCGAAAGCATTTCATTGTCAAATACAAAATCGTCAGAATTGGCATTGTAGTTTATGGCCTCCAATACCTCTTTACCAAAGGAACGATACCCGGTATGGTATTCTGATAACTTGTAGTTAATCAATACGTTCTGAGTAAAAGTAAGAAATCGATTGGCAATATATTTGTACATGGGCATACCGCCTTTAAGCGCGCCCATACCCAATATACGCGACCCCAATACCACGGGATACAAACCCTCACCAATGATATTGACCATAGATGGTATTAGCAATGGTGTGTATTGATAATCTGGGTGCAACATAATAACGATATCTCCTTTTATTTCCAGTGCTTTATTGTACAAGGATTTTTGGTTGCCGCCATATCCCTTGTTTTTTTCATGTACAATAACATGATTGATACCCAAAGACTTAGCTAATTCAGCGGTGTTATCTTTACTATTGTCATCACAGAGAATCACTTCGTCCACGAGGTCAAAAGGGATCTCTTTATAGGTTTTTTCCAATGTTTTAGCTGCGTTATATGCAGGCAGCACTACCACTACTTTTTTGCCTTTATACATTTGAGTAAGGGTTTGTTTTATTTGCTTTCTTCTTCGGTTGCTATTGCAGCATCTGCGGGTGTTTCGGCTGCTGTTGTAGCATCTACAGGTGCTTCTGACGCCTTTTTAGCCTCCTCGATCATATTATGGCTGTGCATAAAGGCAAACCATTTGATACACTTCTTAATATCATTGGCATGAACGCGATCTTGATCGTGCTCGGGCAAAACCGCCGTAAAATAGGCGCGCATTTCTGCACTATTTGCTTTAGAAGCATCTGGTAAAGGGTTGGCCTCTAATGCGGCTTCCATTTTCAGAAATACCTCACCCAACGAAATGGTATCTCCACCTTCATCGTTATCCACATAGATACCAATAGTACCCAAGGGTGTTACAGGGTTTTGGCGGACAGCGACGAAGCGAGTTCTGTCCTCATTACGGTCTTCAATGATCAAGCCATTGCCACGCGTAGATACTAATTTGTGGACGCCAGGAATGCCCGACACCACGACATATTTTTCTAAATTCATAATTTTTTATATTTTGAGATCATTATGACTAAACAGTCATAATCTCTTTTTCTTTAATTTCTAGTACTTTGTCAACCATGGCAACGTATTTATTGACCATTTCTTGGATTTCACTTTCCTTGCGTTTGCCCAAATCTTCTGCTAATCCATCTTTGACGGCTTTTTTGATACCGTCCAATACTTTATGTCGAATATTGCGAACCGCTACTTTTGTTTCTTCGCCAACTCCACGGGCTTTTTTGGATAAATCTTTACGACGCTCTTCTGTGAGTGGCGGAATAGACAAACGCACTATTTCACCGTCATTCATCGGGGTAATACCCATGTTTGAATTGATAATTGCACGTTCTATGGGTCCTACCATATTGCGTTCCCATGGTTGTACCACTATAGTACGCGCATCGCTGATTTGAATATTAGCAATCTGAGAAAGTGGGGTAGGGGCACCATAATAGTCCACCACTAAATCGGATAATAGATTGGTTGACGCTTTACCAGTGCGTAATTTGACCAGTTCGTGGTCGAGGTGCTCCATCGCCTTTTTCATGGCCAATTCGCCATCGCTGAATAATTTATTGACTTCTTCCATAATTTTTATTGTTATTCGGCCATTTAAGATGCCTTAAAAAATCGGGCGCAAATGTCGGTATTTTTTCTTAAAAACTAAATATAATGAAAGAAAACATCTTGGAATAAAAAAACTAAACTATTGGTGTGATAATTCTACGTACTTTGCACCCCGATTTTGCATTATGACAGATTTTGACGATATGAGGAATGTCCTCGCCCGAATACAAGCATTAGAAAATAAAATTGGGCGGCAGGTCTTTCAATTGAAGGGTTTGATGTCGGTCACCCAGGCCATCAACGAAAACGTTGGTGCGGTTGACCTATTTGAAATGCTGGGGAGATATCTCAATTTCGAAATGCAGATTAGCCGTTTTTCTCTGCTATTCAAAGAGGGCAATGAATGGAAAATTGTCTCCACACTTGGTGCGAATAATAGTTTTTTTGATTCCGAAATACTTAGTCCAATAATGGCTACCCACGGAACGGGAACACGCAAGTTACAACAAGGTAAGCACGAGTTTATCGATCAATTTGAGTATGGTTTGCAGGTAATGCACAAGAATACTCCGCTTGCTTATCTATTTATGGCTGGTTTTAAGCAGACTGATGATGTGGTAGCCCAATTAGATTTTGTGACTGCTGTAACGAATGTGGTAGCAGTAGCCATTGAAAATAAACGAATGTTTAAGGAGCAATTCAATCAGCGGATTTTTAACCGCGAAGTAGAACTTGCAGCGGAAATCCAAAAAGCATTGGTGCCAAGGCGTTTGCCGCAGTGCGATGCTTATGAAATGAGTAGTATTTATAAGCCACACTTTGCCGTAGGTGGCGATTATTATGATGTCGTAGAGTTTTCAGACGGTAAAGTAGCGTTTTGTATTGCCGATATTACAGGGAAAGGCGTTTCTGCGGCCCTTTTGATGGCTAATTTTCAAGCAACATTCCATGCTTTAGTACCCCGAAGACCAACTTTGGAGGAAATTGTAAATGAAATGAATGCTGCTGTGCACCGTGTAACCGATGGCGATCGTTTCATTACGTTATTCCTTGGTAAATACGATGTAGATACCCGAACCTTACATTATGTAAATGCTGGACATACGCCCCCTTTCTTAATTATGGGTGGTGAAGTGGTTCGGCTAAAGAATGGTACTACAGTCTTGGGTTGGCTTCCAGAACTTCCTTTTTTAGAAATTGGGGGTGTTTGTCTTACTGGCGAAGCGCTATTGTTTACTTACACCGATGGACTCACCGATGTACGTAATGACAAGGGCGAAGATTTAAGCGATGAAATATTATTGGAGTTTTTAAAAGAGCATGCCCACTTGCCTGCTAAGATTATTAATGAAAAATTACTTTTATTTGTTGATCGGTTTAAAGGCGACGAGCCTTATCCCGATGATATAACCGTTTTAAGTTGTAGAGTATTCTAATGAAAGAACCTTTTAATGTTCAGGTCAACGACCGTTTTCAGTACGAAATCACACCTGATCAAGCAACTGCCCTTGATATTGTTCCTAATGGAGTAAATGCGTTTCATGCACTAGAAAATGGCCATGCTTATCAGATTCAAGTCATTGAAGCCAATTATGCGCAACGATTTTTTGAATTAGATGTGAATGGGCATCGGTTTAAAGTGCATATCACAGATTATTATGAAAGGCTAATTCAGCAAATGGGATTAAATGTACTTGCTGCACAAAAGCAAAATACGATTAAAGCACCTATGCCTGGGCTAGTAATAGGCGTAGCAGTAACACCCAGCCAAGCCGTCCAAAAAGGAGATACACTGCTCATTCTAGAAGCCATGAAAATGGAAAATGTTATCAAAGCCACTTATGATGGAGTGGTAAAAAGTATTCATGTGGAAAAAGGAGCAGCAGTTGAAAAAGGACAATTGCTTTTAGAGATGGAATAATATGCCTTTTCTAAAAAAATAAAATAATTGCTCGATTATTTATACACTATTTAGATAAAAAAATACGTACTTTTGCGCGGTTTTTTAATTGAATTGCCCTTAAAAACCATATTTTGATTACCCTTTAATTTTTGAATATATACTTTGAGTTTTTTTAAATTTTTTAAGCAAGAATTGGCCATCGACTTGGGTACCGCAAATACCCTAATTATGATGAACGACCAAGTGGTAGTGGATGAACCTTCTATTGTTGCAGTAGATCGCCGGACAGGCCAAACAATCGCGGTAGGACTGAAGGCAATGCAAATGCACGAAAAAACCCACGAAAATATTAAAACAATCCGACCACTTAAAGATGGAGTGATTGCCGACTTTCAGGCTGCTGAAGCCATGATTGAAGGTATGATTAATATGGTTGGGCGGCGCAGTAGTCTTTTTAATCACCTCAAAATGGTTATTTGTATCCCAAGTGGTATAACAGAGGTAGAAAAGCGCGCTGTTTTTGACTCCGCTGATCACGTTGATTCAAAAGAAACGTATTTGATCCATGAGCCAATGGCGGCTGCATTGGGTATCGGCCTTAATGTCGAAGAGCCAATTGGTAATATGATTATTGATATTGGCGGTGGTACCACAGAAATTGCTGTTATTGCGCTTTCTGGTATCGTTTGTGACCAGTCTATCCGAATCGCAGGAGACGAATTGACGAACGATATTATGGCTTACATGAAGCGCGAGCACAATATGCTGATTGGTGAGCGTACCGCTGAACAAGTAAAAATCCATGTTGGTTCAGCCCTGCATGATTTGGAAAATCCACCAGAAGACTATGCCGTAAATGGTCGCGACTTGATGACAGGTATTCCAAAGCAAATTAAAGTAGGTTACCAAGAAGTAGCTTACGCCATTGATAAAAGTGTGAGTAAAGTTGAAGACGCTGTATTGCGCGCGTTGGAACAAACACCACCTGAATTGGCTTCTGATATTTTCAAAACCGGTCTTTATCTTACAGGCGGTGGTGCATTACTGCGTGGTTTGGACAAACGCTTGGAGGGAAAAACCAAGTTAAATGTACATTTGGCTAATGATCCATTACGTGCAGTTGTCCGTGGAACGGGTATGGTGTTGAGTAATCCTGGTAAATATTCCTTTTTGATTGACCGGAAAAGCGTATAATATATGCGTGCTCTATTGCAGTTACTCTTCCAGAACGGGGGATTTATTACCTTTGTACTTGTCGAGGCAATCTGTTTTTACATGATTGTTAACTTCAATACAAAGCAAGGCTTGGTTTGGGACAATACTTACGGCATCGTTGCAGGTAATTTGCTCGATCAGCGACGTAAGGCTGCACGTTATAGTAAATTACCAGAAATCGTGGATAGTTTGTCTTGGGAAAATGCCGCTTTGCGGGCTGAATTACTCAATCGTAAAACGTATCAAGTAAATCTGTTTGATACCGTTTATTCGAAGCCATTGGATTCGCTCCCTAATCTTAGCAAAAAACCGCTTTTCAGTATCATACCTGCCACAGTTGTTTCCACAACTGTGGATAAAGCAAATAATTGGGTGGCTTTGAACAGAGGTTCGGAAGATGGTATTGTGCGCAATTCAGCCGTAATTTCGTCTAACGGTATTGTAGGTATTGTTCGGCACGTGGACAAACATTATTGTTTAGCCATGTCTGTTTTACACAAACAAACAAAAATTTCTGCTTTATTGGATGACCAGTTGGGCTCTTTGGTGTGGAATGGTGGTGATTATACCATGATGCAACTCAATGATATACCAAAGGACATAGAACCCCAAATTGGAGATTCAGTGCTGACTAGCGGCTTTTCCAGTATGTTCCCGAGTCGTTTTATGATTGGGATAGTTGCGGAAAAAACACTGCCTCAAGGAAGTAACTTTTATAATATAAAAGTTAAGTTGTCTCAAAATCCCGGACAAGTAGATGTTGTATATATTATTAATAAACTTTTTGCATCGACCTTAGACAGTCTTCAATTAAAAGTAATTAATGAATAACGTTGTTCAGGCAAATCTTTGGCGTTTTATAGGGTTATATATAGCCCAAGTCTTGGTTTTTTTGCAAGTCTCAAAAGCAATAGGCCCATATTTCAATGTGTTCATTTATCCACTATTTGTCTTATTGCTGCCGATTATGATCCCTACCTCTGCTGCCATTTTATTAGGTACTTTGATGGGTGTTTTGGTAGATTACGCGCACAATAGTCCTGGTGTCCATGCCAGTGCTTCGGCTTTTTCGGCTTTTTGCAGACCAATTATCCTTTCCACCTTCGAGCCTAAGGGTGGTTTTTCAGGTAAAGATCCTATTCCTTCACCGCACCATATTGGTTGGCAAAGCTTTTTGCAAATAGCATCGGTCTATTTTTTCGCACATTTGTTTTGGTATTTTGCCATTAGTGAATTTACACTGGTCTATTTCGGTTCTATTTCCCTAAAAACAATGATCGCCTTATTGGCTTCAATGGCCATTACAGGTATTTATTTAAGTCTTTTCAGAACTAAATAATATGTTAGATACGTTCAAGAGGCAAAGAGATATTCAAATTGTGGTCATATTGGCCGCAGCTGTATTGGTATTTAGGGCATTCCAATTGCAAGTATTTGATAGTTCCTACCAACGCGCTGCCGATGCAACCGCAATCCATCGAATGACCGCCTATCCATCGCGTGGCTTGGTTTTTGATCGAAACAACAAACTGATTGTAAATAATAATGCCATGTACGATCTAATGGTGACATATAGTCAAATAGATCGATCAATGGATACCACTCGTTTTTGCCAACTATTGGGCATTTCTAAAGATGAGTTTAAGGTTAATTTGAGAAAGGATTGGAGTAGCGGACGGTATTCAAAAAGTGTACCGTTTGTATTTTTGAAAAAAATACCTACACAGACTTATGCCCGATTACAAGAGAATTTATACGAATTTCCTGGTTTTTTTGTTCAAATTCGGAATATTCGCCGTTATCCGTATAGCGTAGGCGCGCACCTGCTTGGCTATATTAATGAGGTGGATAACCGCGATATTAACCGCGATAAGTCTTATGCCTCCGGCGATTATATCGGAGCGGCAGGTATAGAATCGGAGTATGAAACTTTTTTAAGGGGCGATAAGGGTGTTAGTTTTTTGCTGAAAGATAATCTTGGCCGAATTGTAGGGCCGTTCCAAGAAGGTAAAAGAGATACTTTTCCCAATTCGGGACACGATATGATTTCCTCTATTGATATTGATTTGCAGGCGTATGGGGAGATGTTGATGCAAAACAAAACAGGTAGTATAGTGGCGATAGAACCTAAAACAGGGGAAATATTGGCCATGTTGAGCGCGCCTACCTACGACCCAAATCTGTTAATGATGACCCAAACTCGTGGTCAGATTTTTAGTCAACTGCTCAACGATCCGCTTAAACCATTTTTTGATCGCACCGTAATGGCCAAATACCCGCCAGGTTCGATCTTTAAAACAATAGTTACCATGGTCGGGCTTCAAGAAGGGACACTTAACCCAGAAAGAGGCTACAGTTGTAATGGTGGTTATTTTTATGCAGGCCGCCTGTACAAATGCCATCACCATCCTGGCGTGAGTAATGTGGTAGATGGTTTGGCAAATTCTTGTAATACGTATTATTTCAGCGAATTCCGTAATATTGTCGATAAATTAGGATTTAGCAACGCTGGACAAGGGCTTGATCTGTTCAATTCGTATGCAAGCCGGATGGGATTAGGTAAAAAACTAGGAATTGACTATCCCAATGAGAATGCTGGTAATTTGCCGACATCTGCGTATTATGATCGGATTTATCCTAAAAGACTAGGCGGGTGGCGTTCACCAACCATTATGTCGATGGGCATTGGACAAGGTGAATTGCAATTAACCACAATTCAAATGGCCAATATCGCTGCACTTATTGCCAATAGAGGTAAGTGGTATATACCGCATTTAGCCAAATCTTTCAAAGATGGTACGACCATACCTCCAGAATATTTGGTATTGAATGAAACCGGTATCTCTCCTCAAAATTGTGAAATTGTGATAGAAGGTATGGCTCAATGTGTCATTCGGGGTACTGCTCGTATCGCCGCAATTCCCGATTTTCAAGTTTGTGGCAAAACAGGTACCAGCCAAAATCCGCACGGAGAAGATCATAGTGTGTTTTTCGCCTTTGCACCCAAAGATAACCCCAAAATTGCAATTGCAGTTTATGTAGAAAATGCAGGCTGGGGTGCGTCTTACGCTGCGCCAATCGCTAGTTTGATGATTGAAAAATATTTGAGGGGATACATTCTTCCGGAAAGAAAAGCCGTAGAAGACCGCATGAAAAATGCTAACCTTGTAAATAGAACACTGGCCACAGTTCCGATATCCAAATTGAAAGATGGCCCACTTGATTCACTGCCTAAAGCAAATATGCCGCTGGATGAGAATCCAGGAAACTAAAAATCAGTTCAGAATTTAGTTTTTCCTTTTATAGACATGAATAAATTAATATTGCTCCTTTTTTGTTTTTGCTTATCCTCTCTTGCTGCGCAAGATACCCTCTCTTTAGAAGGTGCTATTGCCATTGCAATAGAGCAAAGTTATGGTATAAAGATTGCAAAAAACGATGCTGAAATTGCCCATTTAAACAATACGAGAGCTAATGCTGGACTTTTGCCTTTAGTCGCTTTAAATGCAGGCGACAATATTACCGCCGTGAATTTTCAGCAAAAACTAGCAAATGGTACTGAAATACGACGACCATTGGGTGTTTTTAACAGCTTTAATACTAATATCGCTGCAAACTGGACACTCTACGATGGCAAACGCGCTTGGATGGAAAAAGACAAATTAGCGACATTAGATGAGTTGGGAATCATTCAACTCAAAGCGAAAATACAAGAAACCGCAATGTTGGTGGCCGTAGATTGGTTAGAAGTAGCCCGCCTTACTCAAGTATTGGCTAATACGGATGAAATTATTGGATTGCTCACCGAAAGGCTCAAATTGGCCACAGATCGACTTAATTTTGGTTTTGGCAACAAAGTGGATGTCTTACAAACACAAATAGACATCAACGATCGCAAAAAAGACCGAATACTTACTGAAAATGCTATTTCAGATGCAAAAATAAGTTTAAATACCAAATTGGCAAGACCCTCTGAAACACTATTTGAAACAAGTAAGGTTACAGATAAACTACCGGATTCATTGAACACACCCCTGATACTACAGCAAATAGAGGCAAAAAATCCTACGTTAAATGCATTGGTTCAATTAGAAACGATCAGTAAAATCAATGCCAAACAGATAAAGACTGCTGTCCTGCCTAGAGTAGGACTGACAGGTGCTTATGCATTTCAGCGCAATGACAATACGACGGGTTTTTCGCTGTTTAGTATGCAACATGGCCCTACCATTGGTATCAATATGACCATGCCATTATATACTGGTGGTAATTTGAAACGGCAAGAGGAAGTGGCTCAAGTGGAGGTTCAAAATGCTGGTTTGCGCATAGACGCACTACAACAAAATTTGCGACAACAAGCACTCCAACTCGTTGGGCGGTCGTTATCTTTACGTCGTGCTATCGTATTAGACACGGAGTCTTTGGGGTTTTCACGTGAGCAACAAAAAATTGCATTAGAGCGTTTTCGACTTGGTCAATCCAACGCATTGGAATTACGGGAAGCGCAATTGGCTTTAGAAAATGCGCTGTTTGAAATACAACAAACTAAATTTGGCCTATTGGTTAATGATGTATTAATACAGGCACTTGTTGGCGAATAAAAAGATCTTATGCATAAAATAACGATTATTCTATTCTTTCTCTTTTGTTGTTGTGTCTTGGATGCTCAAAAACCAGTGGTACTCAAATCGGAAGGAGAAAAGGCATTTTCAGACCATCGTTGGGCTGAAGCACTGGATAAACTGACCCAATACCAACAATTAAAACCAGGAGATTTAGGGGTATTGTCTAAAATTGGTCAATCTGCGTACCAATTGCATTTACCCGATCAGGCCAAACAATACTTGACTTACGTTACAATACAAGGTAAAAGCAACGATCCTTTAGATTGGTTTTATTTAGCCAGAACCCAGCATGGGCTATTAGAATGGGAGCAAGCCATTGAGTCCTATAAGCAATTTTTGCGGAGAACAGGCCCCGATTATTTATTGCGCGAAAACGCAAAAGATAATATTTTGCGCTGTGTAAGTGGTATTAAGTCTATCAATAATGACGAAATTGCATTGATAGAAAACCTCGGCAATAAAATCAATACACCCGAAGATGAATTTGCACCATTGCCCTCTATCAATCATAATGATCGTATTTATTTTTCTTCTAATCGCTCTAGCGCCGTTGGAGGAAAAAGAAATGATGAGGGCTTTGAAGAGAATAACACAGGCCATTACTGTAGTGATATGTACTTTTCTCAACGTCAAACTACAGGTTGGGATGCTCCTCAACCATTTAGTAGTTTACAGAATACTTCGCGTCATGAAGTAGCACTAGATTTTACAAGTAACGGCAAAGTGCTGCATTATTTTAGAGGATTTACGTTGTATGCAGGTGAAATATTCACCGATACTTCTGGTTTGAAAGACGAATATGTATCCGCTCCCAAGCCTTTTGAGGGCGCAATAAACGCCTTCGATGGCGATCAAGCACCTTTTTATTGTAATGATTCGGTGGTGCTATTTGCCAGTAGGCGGGCAGGCGGATATGGAGGATTGGATCTGTGGGCCAGTCGTCGATTTAATGGCCTTTGGGCTACGGCGATCAATCTTGGGCCAGAAATTAATTCCAATTACGATGAAACTACGCCTTTTTTAGCACCAGATGGTATGACGCTATATTTCAGTAGCAATAAGCCGCAAGGAATAGGCGGTTTTGATATTTGGAAATCAACCTTTTTGCTTGATCTCCGGCAATGGACATCCCCTGTTACAATGGGCATCGGAATTAACTCGCCAGGTGATGACTGTTGGCTAAGGTTATCAACGGATGGGGCAACGGCTAATTTTGCTTCCAATCGGTTAGTGGATAATTTTGGTGGATATGATTTGTATGTTGCGTACTTCAAAGAATCTGTCAATATGCCGGCTCAACGGATGGCTTTTGCTATGTTTGAGCAAGTAAAAACGATTGAAAATGAAGATAAAATACCTGAAATTAGTCTCGCTGCCCTCTATTATTCAAGTGATAGAGATGTTTTAAGCGATGATAATAATGCGATACTAAAGACCGCTATTGGGATGGCTAAAAAATTTCCAGAGGTAAAACTTATGGTTACTGTACACAGTGATGAATCGGGGCCATTGAAATTTGATTTGTATGCCTGCATAAAAAAAGCAGAAATAGCAGGGAAATCATTGGTAATGGGCGGTGTGCAGCCCGATCGTATTTTATTAAGGAGCGCAGGATCGGGCTTTCCAATAGCACGCAATTTTTTAAATGGTAGTATAAATACAATTGGCCAAACCCTCAATAAGAGGATTGAAATAGCACCCGTAGTCATGTCGGGCAATCTTCCAATGGATTTCAAATTAGAACGCCCCGTAGTAAATGAATTGATGGCTGCCGGTGGCACGGAACGGCTGGATGAGCAATACAAAGGTTTGATTTATCGCGTTGAAATGGCCGTTGTTCGGCAAGTCCTTACCTCCGATGCATTAGGGCTTTTTACTGATCTATTGATCGAATCCGATTATGGCGTAGGCGAATACCATTATTTGGCTGGTGCAGAACGCACTATGGCGGCCATAGGAACGATAAAAAAAGATGTGATTGCGGCAGGATTTACTACTGCAAATATCGTAGCATATATCAACGGCGTACGAATAAATAGAGCCGAAGCCGTAGGCTTGATCAAAAAGTATCCGGATTTAGCCGCATATATTAGGGGTTAATTCGGTATCGGATACCAAAATCTAATCCTACCCAAGTATTTTTAATTTCTACTTTAGGATCTTGCCCTTTTGATAATGGCAAAGCACAATTGGGCGCTACATAGCAACTAAATTTCGACCATTGGTATTCTAAGCCCGAACTAAAATAAACATTACTGCTTAATGCTGCTTTGCGTTTAATGGAAGGGGTTAAATAAGGTTGCCTATTCACATCAAAATCACTACTATTACATTCAAATCGGTCTAATTCTTGCTGGCTATTAATAGTCACGTTAAATCGTAGCCCCGCGCCTGAAAAAACGCGCCATTTGCCTCGAGACCAAGCGTATTCAAAGCCCAAAGGAACGCTAATCAACGTTGTTTTCGATTTTGCAGCAACATTGAAATTGATGGCTCGATCCGTCGGAATTAATTGGCTAGTATCCTTTTGAGTAAGTTTAACCTCTAAAAGGTATGAACCTGTATTGGTGCCAATAAAATAATTAAATTCGTGGTCGTGTTGGTCTTGAGAGTGGCCACCATGTGGCCCACCACCACCATGTGGATCGTTAGGGTGCTTAAATCTATCGTCAAACTTCAGTTGAGGCCGAAGTGTTTTATTGGATTGTTGTTGCTGATAATCAATACCAGACACCAATGCCCATCTGGAGGATAAAGATTTTTGAAGTGAAATACCTGCCACAAATACTTTGCCTTGGGTACGTTCATTTTCTAAAAACAATCTCTCACCTCCAGATGGCGGTGTACCCCAAAGTGGTTCTTTTTCAGATACTTTAGTGGTTGAAAAAGCACTCATGGCGTGAATACCAACAGATAGGTGATTCGAGCGATGACTCACTTTGGTTATGCCTGTATTAACTAAGGCAATTTTAGGTACTACGTTTTCACTAAAAATTTTTTTCGCCATTGAGGCGGAAGCAAGCATTACTGGTCGGAATGTCAATTTTGTGGGCCGCTGAAGATTTGTTTGGTTGTCAACAAATAAAACAGGGGCAGGTTGTGATAAGGTAGATACACTTTGCTCGGTATTAGACACTGGCTCGGTTACAATATCTGTTGTATTTGCTACGGCAGATTGTCCAGTAGATTTACCGACGCTTTTTGTTGGCGATTGACCAACAGCGGTAGTGGGAGTTACAGCATCCCAGGCTTTTTTCATCGTTGAATTTTGAGATGCTATCGAAATAGCATTTTTCTTACTATTGGAATTTAAAGTAATGTTTTGTGTGTTTTCATATTGCTGATTTTGCACGACTGTTGCCGTTGCAGCAATCACATTATTTTGTTCATCAACCTTTTGATGGAGGTCTTTAATTTGATTCGAAAAGTATAAATGTTGCAATATAATTATGCCTAATGCAATACCGACCGCCAAAGCTATATGCCAACCCTTCATCAAGGATGAAGGGGGATCTAGGGGGGGCGCACTCAACCTTGCCCATACAGCATCGGATGGATTTGCCTCAAAACCATCAAAGGTTTTTCGCAAAAAATCGTCTAAATGATCTTTGTTATTGTCGTTTTCCATAAACTTTACTCCGTTAGTTTTTTCTCTAAGGCCGACCTTAAATGTGCTTTTGCGCGATTAAGTTGCGACTTTGATGTGCCTTCTGTAATGCCGAGTTCTGCTGCGATTTCGGCGTGTGAATAATTTTCTAAAATGAAGAGATTAATCACAGTTCTAAATCCAGTGGGCATGCTTTGCAATAACTGTAGCGTAAGATCAATTATTGACTCGTCTTTAAAAAAACTATATTCTTCATGATCTTCCACTTTTTTATCAAAAACTAAATTATCGGGAAAAAAATCAATCAATTTTTGTTTTTTTATATTCTTCAATGTGTTGCGAACAACTACCCTTCGCATCCATCCCTCAAGGCTTCCTTGGCCTTTAAATTGTTGAATATCTTTGAAAATAGCCATGAATCCATCGTGTAAGTAATCCTCGGCGTCTTGTCGATTATTGGCATAACGCAGGCATACACCAAACATTTTTGTTTTAAAATGTTCGTATAACAATTGCTGAGCCCGCACGTTTTTTTCGGCACAAGCCTTTGCTAAATGGTATAAATCCTGCTCTGTTATCTGCATTGTACTTTATAGGGACATGTGTCGTAAAATGGTTGCATGAAAAAAGTCTCTTAAATTTTAGCCCAAAAAGCGTAACATACATATCACGCGTTTTGGGCTAAAAATTAAGAGGTAAAATTACTTAAGGAATGAAATTTAAATAAAGGTACAGATTTGGGGAGACGATTTTGTCACTATTAAGGCATGAAGAGGGCGTTTAGTAGATTTCTAAACAACCGATGAATAACGAAAAGAGGGGCAAAATAAGGCCGCCAAATTTGTTCCTTTATTTAAATTTTATTCCTAAGGTGCTTTATTTAACGACAAATCGCTTAGTCAAAGTACCCTCATTCGTAGCAATACGAGCCAAATAGACACCTGCCGCTAGTTTAGGTAGTGGATAGGTGAAAGATGCTTGTTGTGTATTGTTTTGATCGTCAGAAAGAATTACTTTGCCTGTAATATCCGCAATAGTAATCGTAACTGGGCCTGATTTGTCCAAGTTCACATTGAGTGTTACAAAATCTGTGGCGGGATTCGGAAATACCTCCATAGCGTAACTAGGTAGTGCTACGTTATCAGTAGTACTTAAGAGTGCCAATTGGAGGCGCAAAACAGCATTCACATCTTCACCAAATGAGGAAAATCCATTGTTTCCAAAAATTAATGTAGAGCTGAATAGATAGTTATTGTCATCATTAAAAGCATGATAAGCAAAGCGATTATCGCCTGAATACTCTATAGCAATGATATAACGCCCTCCTTTTTCTAACTCAACACCATCGCCGCCATTAGCGTCAATTAATTTTGCAAATTGAATAGAGCCACCTGTATTGATAGAATCAGGTGCATCATAATCAGCGGTTCCAATAAATTCTAAAGAACTAAATAGCGAAGTTCCATCTAAGTTTTCAAGATCATCTGTAATATCGTCATTTACTCGAAGCAGATAAATGGGTGCTACTAAATCCTTCACCTCAAGATCGGTGGCTGTAGTAGTATAGGCAAAAGAGGTGGAAATTGCTCTATATTGCTCCACGCTTGATTTACTAAATCTGTAATAATTACAAACAGTCCAACTGGATTGATTTTCGATGCCCGAAGGGCGGTAATATTGCTCTGGGCCATCCTCTTTGGCAAAAGTAGCACTGGTTACTTCAAACACAGACACAAATATATTATCACTGATACGGGCATCCGCAGAATCGGCACTCACAGCATAATTGATATTGTACAAGCCAATAGGTAATACTGGAGCATAAAGTTTGGAAAGATCAATCAAAGAGTCCTGATAACCAGCAGGTAGTGTATTTATTTTATTGCTATCTGCAAAAAGAATGGCTCCGGTACTGTTGGTAATCCATGCTTTTAGTTGAACATTTTTCTGGTCGCTAAGGCCATTGTTGCTTACAAAAGCAAAGAATCCAAAAGTATCCGTTTTGATTTCTGATGCTGGCGTTGCATAGCTGGACGCTGGGTAAAATCCGCTGCTAAGTTTTAGATCGTGCTTAGGTGTTGGGTTTTCGCTATACATTTCTACATCATCTAGATTCCACATGTAATCATAGTTGCCTGTCCATTCCCATTGTAAATAGATCGTTGGCTTATTGGCAGCTGCCGAGGAAATATCTATAATGGCTATTTCTGGATTATTAGACCATCGAACTGATGTGGTTAGGCCAGAAAATATCTGAAAAGTAGTCCAGTTTGTTTTATCGGTACTTACTTTTAGGATCGCTTTGTCGTCTGCGGCATAAGTATAAGCACCCAATAAGTTCTCAAATTTAACGTAAACAACATTTTTTCCACTACAATTGATAGCGCTAGTAGTGAGCTGGCTAATATGGTCATTGGGGAGTTCTCCGAACTCATCTGAATCCACTGTGACAAACCCTGTTGACGCACTAGTAGATTCAAATGGTACTTGTCCGTTAGTACCATCATTCCAAATTGGCGGACATCCGGGGGCAGTATCGTCATCGGATGGATTAGCGCACCAAGTCCAAATGGCATTTTGATTGGATTGGTCTGTAGTTGTCCAAGTAGCAGGTAAGCCATTGGTAAAATTTTCGCTCCAAAATGGAACTGCAAGTTGAGCGTTAACGGCACTTGCGAAGAAAATAAAAAAGTAAATAATTTTATTCATGTTATAATAATAATTTAAGGGGTAAAGGTAGTCATTCGGCATTAGATGATTTTCATGCTTTTGTAATAAAAATGCTATTTCGCGTCATACATTGATGATTGTGTGCCTAAAAATATCCATTTTGTGTTAAAGGATTGGAAGTTTAAAAAAGAAGTTAGAATATTACCCAAACTCGGCCTAATTTGCGCCCGAAAAATGATATATATGAGATTACACCTTACCATCTTCGCCATCTTAACTTTGGCCACAACAGTTTTTGCACAGCCTTCCAATGATAATTGCAGTAGCAGTATTGATATTGGGGTAGTACCTTACTGTTCAAATGCAGCACAATACACCAATATTGATGCCACTGCAAGCACAATAGATCCTAATAATATACCATCTTGCTTTAATGGAGGAGGGGTTCAGCGGGATGTATGGTTTGTGTTTACGGTACCAGCATCTGGCAATATTGTGGACTTTACCATTTCAGTTTTGGGTAACCAAGGTGGTAATGGTACTTTGAAAAACCCACAAGTGGCCATCTATAGGGGCGATTGTCCAGTAGAGCTTGATTTGCTTACTTGTGCGGCTGCTGTAAATGGCACAAATACGATAGCGGTCGATGCAATAGGCTTAACCCCTGGCTTATCGTACTATATACGTGTCAACGATTTCTCCGCTTCCGCATCCACTAATTCGGGTACCTTCAAACTATGTGTGGAGGAATACGTAGCAGAGTTTAACATGGGGCAAGTACCAGGGTCATCAAGTTGCCAAGGCACTTTATATGATTCAGGAGGTGCAACCGGAGATTATCAAAATGGGGAAGCACTCAGTTTTACGATTTGTCCACAGGAATTTCATCAGTGTATTATCCTCAACGTGAGCTATAATACAGAGGAAACGTACGATATTATTCGATTTATACAAGGTGATGATATCTCTGACCCTACGATAGTTTCTGTTAATGGCGCTGGAACAAATTTAGAAGTACAGGTGCCTACAAATTGCGCGACAATTGCCTTCACTTCAGATTTTGTTACAGTAGATGAAGGTTTTACCTTGACATGGGTTTGTTCCACTAGTCCTTGCACTGCTCCTCCTATTACAACTTGTAGTGAACCCAGCGAGATACCATCATTACCATATTTAGGCAGCAATTTAAGCACTTGTTTTTCAGGCGATGCCATTTCATTTGACCCCTGTGGTAGCGATTATGTCACGGGCAACGACTATGTGTTTTCCTATACCTCATCGGGTAATGAATGTATAAAAGTGACAACTACGGGCTCTGGCGACCAATCGGGTTTAGGCGTGTACTCCGCTTGTCCAACAGAACCAGGTGCTGAATGTATAGCGATCACCGATGCTGTATTTTTCGGTGGAGGTGATCCAATCATTGATGCGGCTTTTTTAGAAAATCCGGGTACTTATTATATTGTATTCGGTGCCATAGGCGACTGTACTCCTTTTTCTATTCAGGTGGACACGGTTACTTGTCCTATTATATTACCTGCAGCATCTACTTGTGATAAAGCATTGAATATTGGTGGTTGTAGTACTGTTTTGCCCGAAATTATTGCCCTGAACCCCGGTCAAGGTGATCCTGATTTTATTGAGGAAGGGGTAAATGACGGCTGTTTTGTCGCCCCAGAGTTTAATTATTCTTTTTTCTACTTTAAAGCAGGTGCAAACGGCAAATTTGGTTTCACCGTTGAATCTGCAATATTAGAAGACTCTACGGATATTGATATTAGTGTTTGGGGGCCGATTGATTCATTTGACGATATTTGTAATTTTACATCCAATAACCAGCCTGTTCGTTCAACCTGGACTGGAGGGGAAGTACCTACCGGACTTCAAGATGTACATCCCGGCACAGGAGATATTGTAACAGATGATTTTGATTGTGGCGACCCATCAACACCTAGTGCCGATGGCGATAATTTTGTAAGGCGTTTGGATGTGGTTGAAGGCAAATATTATGTAGTATTAATGGATGATTATGGCGGCGCTATTGAAGATGGAGGTATAGCTATTGACTTTACAGGTACTACTGAGGGTATACTTGTGCCTGAAGATGGGTTACCTACTGCTGGCTCTGATACTACCATTTGCTTGGGGCAATCGGCCTCGCTTTTTGCTACTGGTGGTGAAGCCTATTTCTGGCAGCCAACAAATGGACTCAGCTGTTCGCAGTGCTCTAATCCAATTGCTTCACCCTCTGAATCAACCAAATATCAAGTACAAGTAGCCACTGCTTGTAATTCGGTGATACTGAACGTTGATGTAAAAATATTTGAGTTAAACCTAGGGCCTGATGTGACCGTGTGCTCGGGTGCTACTTTTGAACTTAATGAAAACGGGCCAACAAATGCCTCTTATGTATGGAGTGGACAATCGTTAAGTTGCAATAATTGCCCAAGCCCTACAGTAGGCCCGTTAAATCCTGGTACATATACCTACGTGGCTTCGCTCTTAACAACCTTTTGTTTATTTAAAGATACATTAGTTGTTACGGTATTGCCAGCTCCTCAACCTCAGTACATAATTTCGGACGACCAAACGATTTGCAAAGGAGAAACGATCCAACTGGGTGGTGTTGCACAACCCGGAACTTCTTATTCTTGGAGTTCTAAGCCACCAGGATTTGGATCTATACTTGCTAACCCCTCTGTAACCCCTACGGTGAATACCACTTACTATTTAACAGCGAATAATGGTTCTTGTCCTGTTTCGGCACTAGATAGTGTTGTAGTTATTGTAAATGAGATTCCTTTAGTTGCTGTTACAAATGATACCGCGATTTGCGTTGGCCAGCCAGTAAAACTTTCCACTACAGCACAACAACAAGGAGCAACTTACGCCTGGATGGCCAATATAGGTACAATGGGGCAGCCCAATGCTATAAATCCCGTAGAATCGCCCAATACAACAACTACTTATAGCTTAACTGCATCTTTAGGTGGGTGTACAATTGTTAGAACTGTTGATGTAACGGTTGTACCACTTGTTTTGCAGTTAAATGTACCCGATACCATCAGTATTTGTCAGGGTAAATCCATTAATATTCAAGCGAGTGTAAGTCCTAGTGGTAATCCAATTTCTTGGTCACCGCTCTCTGGGCTTACGATTGCCCCCGGTAATTTGAGTGCGATTGCCAAGCCACTGGAAACGATTACTTACAGCATAAAATCGTCCCTTGGTGGTTGTAATCGCGAAGCATTAGTATATGTAACAGTAGATAGTATTCCAAAAGATCTTGATATTATGCCCTCAGATACTACGGTTTGTCAGGGTCAACAAGTATTGCTGGTTTCCCCTATTTACGAACCAGGTGAATACGCATATATGGAATTTGAATGGACACCTGCGATAGGGCAATTAACCCCTGATAGTCTTTATAATATGGTCATTTCGGCAAATGAAACGACCATTTATCGTCGCATTACTAAAAATGGTGGGTGTATTGATACTGCTTTTGCAGCGATCAATGTCATTATTCCCCCTCAAATTATGATTGTTCCCAAGGATACTTCTATTTGCCCTAATAACCCTGTTCAATTAACAGTAATTTATCCAACAGGGGTTACGGATATTGCTTGGACTCCGTCTATGGGGTTAAGTTGTACCGATTGTGATAATCCAATTGCTACGGTAAACAGTAATACCGTATTTACGGCGCAAGGTACATTTCAGGATTGTCCGGTTTCGGCATCGGCAAGTATTAGTATAAAGCCGCCACCTTCCATCGTTTTCCCTTCTGATGTAGTACTGTGCAAAGGAGAATCGGTAACGCTCAATAGTAATGTTGAACCATTTACTACTTATACTTGGACTTCTACGGATCCTGCTTTCCCAGGTAGTAATTTGGCATCGCCCACAGTTACACCATTATTACCCACAGTTACGTATAGTGTTACTGCAACTAATGGTTGCCCTTACACAGGTTCAGTTACCATTTCGGTATTGGATGCTACATTAAATGTTTCAAAGGACACTGCGGTTTGCCGCAACGAACCAGTTTTGTTTACCGCAAGTGGTTCATTACCAGGTGCTTACTCTTGGAGTTCAGGGCAAAGTACACAAGCATTTACAGAAAATATTGCAGCAACTAATAATTATATAGTGACCTATACCTATGGTGATGGATGTACTAAAACCGATAATGTATTGGTTACCGTAAATGGCGAAAGTGTGCCGCTGGATCTTCCCGATCCCACACAAATTTGTCCAGGTGATGGCATTACGCTCAATAATGAGTCTGTACCGCTTGGCGCGACTTATGTTTGGACGGCTTCTCCGCCTGATCCCACATTAGGGGCATCTGCTGGCAATCCAACTGTTTCTCCTACAGCAACCACTACATATACGGTGGTCGCTACTTTAGGTATATGCGTATCTACCAGATCAGTCACAATAGGCGTTGCCGAAGGCACTTTGAATCCAACACAGGACACTATAATATGTAGCGGCGACATGATTACTTTAAACGCCAATGCTTCGCCCGGTACGCTACTTTGGTCCACGGGTGCCACTACGTCTTCGATTTTGGTAAGCCCTACAAATACCACTACATATAATGTGGCATTGACTTATGGCAATAATTGCGTTTTAACGGAATCAGTGAAGGTAACTGTTATACCCTCTTTTGAACTGAGTATAGTATCTGACGCAGCAAATGATACTTTGAACTTGGGCCAAGTACTGGAATTAACCGCAAGTATTACCCCTGGAGGCAATATCCAGCAATATACCTTCGAGTGGCTGCAAAATGGCACTGAAAATATTGGAACCCAACAATTGATCACCACTACCATTTCTACGGATGACAACACCATTCGATACGTATTGGTGGCCACTTCCCCTGGTGGTTGTGTGCGCGAAGCATCTGTTTTATTTACGGTGATTCAGCCAGTAGTGGCCGTTCCCAATGCCTTTACACCAGGCAATGATACGCTTAATAATACGCTTAAATTGATATTTATTGAAGGCGGAGGTATCGTCGAAAATATGCAAATATATAATAGGTGGGGACAAAAGATATTTACGTCCTCCGAGACCATAAAGGAATGGGATGGAACTGTTGGCGGGAAACCTGCACCAATGGACACTTATATTTATAAAATCAGTTGGCGGAGGCTGGATGGTGAATTACAAGCACCACTTACGGGCGAAGTCACGCTTATTCGCTAAGGATCTTAAAACAACAAAGGCCGACAGTACTCCATGACGAGTCTGTCGGCCTTGTCCATACTTTAAAATATGGTCGGGAAACCATTGTAATGGATTAAAACAATGGCGTAAAGGTAATGTAATTATATATGTACTACCAACTCCGTGTCCATAATTATTTCCTGATAATTATTTCCGTACCGCACAGATTCGTCCTCCAATAGACTAATCATCAGTTTTGCCGCCTTTTCACCCATTAAATAAGCATATTGTTCCAAGGATGCCGCTGGGGGATGATCCAGATAATCGGTAATGGGCAAATTGGCAAAACTTACAAAAAACACATCCTCGTTGGGCTTTATGCCGTTTTTCTTACACCATTGCATGGCATTGAGTGCCACATAATCGTTAAATGCCAAAATCGCTTCCGGCTTTTCATCGGTGTTGAACCATATATCGGTCATAATCCGATCAATATTTTCCCTGCTAAAATCTGTATATCTAATAAATCCTGGAGTAGGTTTAAAATTAAACACTTTGAGTGCTGAAAGATAACCTCTAAGCCGTTCTTGCGAAATACCTAAGGTTTTAGGGCCGTTAAGCAATGCAATATTTTTAATATTCTTTTTAGATAGGTACTCCATCGCCTTTAATACGCCATCTTCTACATTGGATCGGACGCAATGGGCAGGGAAATTTGTGGGTATTCGGTCAAAAAAGACGAGCGGCACACCAAATTCCTGTAGTTCTTTAAAATGTTGATAATCTGTTGTTTCTGCGGAGATACTTGCAATCACACCATTTACCCGATTGTTGAGGAAATAATTGGTGGCTTTTGCCTCCCGTTCCATTTTATCACGACTTTGGGTAATAAAAATATTGTAGCCTTTGCCTTCAAAAACATCTTCAATGCCATTTAATGCCAAGGAAAAAAACTCTTCCCTCAATTGTGGCAATACAATTCCAATAGACAATGCGTCCTGCTTGCGCAATGATTTTGCCGCCGGATTGGGTATATAATGGAGAGCTTTTGCCATCTCATTTACCCGCATTCTAGTGCGCAAACCAATCCTAGGGTCATTGCTCAATGCCCTCGAAACTGTAGAAATAGCTACATTTAATGCTGCAGCGATCTCCTTTATCGTTGACTGGTGCTTACTCATTTTGTTTAAGTTGTTGAACCGCGTTATATCGTAGTGCAAATATCAAAATAAAAATTGCGCAAACGATTTAATACGGTAAAAATCTATAAAATTATTCTTTTTTAGCCTAAATGACCGATACAAACCAGTGAGTGTTAACCCTAAATTTCTTTTTCTGATATAGATTGAAATACCTTTCGACACCAACCTTTAAATTTTTTTATTTTGTTGAACAAACGAGATACCAACATATCGTCTGTTTTAAACTTTTAACTATTTCACTAACACTCAACGTATGAAGAAGAATCTAAACATTCTAACAAACCGTTTACTTTTGATTGTTGTCCTATTGCTGGCGGGTTCGGCAACTATGACAACTACTTTTGCAGCCGGTCCTGTTACATCACCCGAAGCATTTGCGATGCGCGTTACTGGTAAGGTAACCGACGACAGTGGCGAAGGGCTACCAGGTGTCACTGTTACCGTAAAAGGGACGACTACCGCTACGGTTACCGACATCAATGGTAACTATGGAGTAGAAGCACCAGCAGGTGCTACACTCGTATTTATTTATACTGGTTTTTCAACCCAGGAAATTAACATTGGCAATAGTGCTAAAGTAGATGTGTTGTTAAAATCTAATGACAACCTACTTTCCGATGTAGTTGTAATTGGTTATGGCCAAGTAAAAAAATCGGATCTTACGGCATCTGTCTCAACTATTAAAGGAGAAGACATTAAGGCTTTCCCTGTTACTTCGGTTGACCAAGCCATTTCGGGTCGTGCTGCAGGTGTGAATATCACCCAAGCATCTGGTGCTCCAGGTGGTGGTGTAACCGTTCGCGTACGTGGCCCTAACTCTATTAATGCAGGTTCTGAGCCATTGTATGTTATTGATGGTTTCCCTGTTTACTCCAACAACAATGCCTTTTCTGTAGGTGGCGACCGCGTAGCAAGTAACGCGCTTGCTACCATTAATCCTAACGATATTGAATCGGTTGAAGTATTGAAAGATGCATCTGGTACGGCTATTTATGGATCTCGTGGTTCGAATGGCGTTGTATTGATCACTACAAAACGTGGTAAAGCAGGCCAGACTAAAATTGATTATGATGGTTCTTATGGTGTTCAAAATACCGCAAGAACAATTGAGATGATGAATGCTACTGAATACGCAGAATATCAAAATGCGCGCGCACGCTCTCGTAATCAATCAGAACCGTATGCTAATCCTTCTTCTTTTGGTGAAGGCACCAACTGGTTGGATGAAACAACACGATCTGGCTCTATCATGAACCATAATTTGAGTTTTTCTGGAGGTAATGATAAGGTAACCTTTGTATTTGCACCTGGTTATTTCAAAAACGAAGGTATTCTTCAAAATACTGATTTTGAACGCTACAGCTTACGTGCAAATGTTGAAGCAAAATTCCTTAATGATCGTGTTCGAGTAGGTACCAATGCTGTATTGTCACGCACCGCTACCAACTCAGTACCAACTGACCGCGGTGGCCCAGGTGGCGCAATCATCACTATTCTTGGCCAAAGCCCAATTGGACCAGTAAGAGGTGCTGATGGCAAATATGATCTACAGTCTTACGATGGTCGTTTTTTGACTAATCCTGTAGCGGAGGTTAATGAAGTGATTGACGGCGACAAAGGCACTCGCTACCTGACTAACAATTATGCCAATTTTGAATTGATGAAGGGGCTTAATTTCCGCACTTCACTAGGTTTAGATCTTTACAGTGCTAACCGCGAAACTTGGTACAGTCGTCAAACGCGTTTAGGTCGTGAGCGCAATCGTTCTTACGAAATCCAACAACGTAATGTAATCAACTACATCAACGAAAATATATTGAGTTACTCCAAATCATTTGGATCTAGTAATTTGGACGCTGTAGTTGGTTATACTTATCAGACCGACAATAATCGCCAGTTTGGTATAACTTCGAATGATTTCACAACAGATGATTTGGAAACCAATCGTTTAGATGGCGGTGTAAAACCACAAGTGCCATTTTCAAGACGTAACGATTGGACACTTCGCTCCTTCTTGGGTCGTGTAAACTATTCTTTGATGGACAAATACCTTGTTACGGTTTCTTTCCGTCGTGATGGTTCTTCCAAATTTGGCCCTCAAAACAAATACGCTGATTTCCCATCTCTTGCTTTGGGCTGGCGCGTAAAAGAGGAGTCTTTTTTGAAAAATGTTGAGGCTATTTCCGATTTAAAAGTGCGTTTTTCTGTGGGCTTAACTGGTAATTCTGAGATCGATATTTATCAATCTTCCTCTGAATTGGCTGGCGGTCAAAATTATTTGGTTGGAGATGTGGTTGTTCCCGGTTCAGCAATTACACGTGTAGGTAATCCTGCACTAAAATGGGAAAGAACACAAATGCTCAATTTAGGAGTTGATTTAGGTATTTTGAAAGGTCGCGTAAACTTTACTGCTGATGTATTCAAAAACCGTACAAAAGATTTGTTACTTAACGTAGTTACACCATTTTCAACTGGTTACCGTTCTGCACTACAAAATTCTGGAGAATTGGAGAATAAAGGTCTTGAGTTATCTGTTAATGCACTTGCAGTTCAAACACGCGACTTACGCTTGAATATCGGCGGAAATGCCTCTTTTTTAAGGAATAAAATTGTATCTTTAGGAGGTACTGCACCATTCTATTCTTATACTGTATCTCACTTAGGCCCAGAAGGTTCATACGTGGCAGAAGGTTTGCCGATTGGCGGATGGTATGGTTTTGATGCCATTGGTATTTGGCAAACTGCTGAAGAAATTGCAGCAAATCCAAGTTTGGAAGGTATTGATAAGCCTGGTTATGTCCGTTACCGCGATGTAAATGGCGATGGCAAAATTGATAATAACGACCGCACCTCTCTTGGAAATGCTACTCCAAGAGTAACTTGGGGCTTTAACACAGGTCTTAATTACAAAGGTTTTGATTTTAATATTTTCTTCCGTGGTTCACATGGACAAAAAATACGTAATCTCCAAGCATCAGAACATTCAGATGGTGTAGGTAACTATAATCAATTCAAAGTAGTTGCTACAGATTCTTGGTCTCCAAGTAACACGGGCGGTACGCGTCCAATCGTTGATGCTACACGTGAGTTCCCTTCTTTCTTCCGTCGCTCTAATTTCTTTATAGAAGATGGTAGTTTCGTGCGTTTGCAAAATTTATCATTGGGTTATACGCTGCCTGCAATTAAACATATTCGTAGTTTGCGTGTTTACGTAAGTGGTCAAAATCTTGCTTTATGGACTAAATACTCTGGTTTCGATCCAGAAGTGAGCAACGGCGGCCAGTCGGCACTTAATCGTGGCGATGATTATGACGCTTACCCACGTGCTCGTACCTTCAATTTGGGTGTACAATTGGGTCTTTAATAACAAACACTAATCACAATTACAAAAGCACTTTTTAAAAATGAAAAGGATGTTTAAAAGTTCACTACTTATCGCTGCGGCTGTCATGCTTTCGCTTACAGATTGTAAAAATCTGACCGAAAGCCCGGATTATTCCAGCCCAGACACTTTTTTCGCTAATGACAGCGACCTAAAAGCAGGTGTCAATGGCGCATACCGACCACTCAACTACGAATGGTTCAACTCGTACTACAACCGTTGCGTTATTGATTGCGCGCTCGGTATTCAAACTGGCTATGAAAAAGGCCCTCAATACTACAAACGCGGCCAATATGTGGCTACAGATGAGTATATCTTGGCGTTTTGGGCACAAATTTATGACGGTATTAACCGTGTAAACGTAATTTTGGATGCATTAGACACCAAGGGTGCTAATTTTACTGCAGATGTAGCAAAACAGTCCGCTGGTGAAATGCACTTTTTGCGCGCTATGTACATGTATCAGGTATTTGGTGTATTCGAAAATATTCCAGTGCCGATTCGTCCAACGAAAGAATTGGGTATTTATGAATCTAATGCTGGTGGTAAAGATAAAGCAATTGCACAAATGATTGCCGATCTTTCAGCAGCAGAAAATGAATTACCTGCTACTGGTACGGATGGTCGCCCAACAAAATGGGCCGCTAAAACCCTTCTTGCAAAAGTACTTTTGGAAAAAGGAGATAATGCAGCGGCTAAAGCAAAAGCAGAAGAAGTAGTTAACACAAGCGGACTAACGCTTTTTGCTGATTTTGCTAATACTGTGGATATTACACACGAAAATCAAAACGAGCGTTTGTTCGAAATTCAATGTAATTTTGATATTTCTCCTTGGGTAAACTACAACAATATGCACGCCCACTTTACACCAACAGACTGGGACGGTGGCGATCCAAATACCCTTAGCGTAGGTGATGGTGTTACCGCAGCAGGTTGGGGCGATGCTTGGATTGTAGGCGATATCAATTGGAGAAAAGATATGTTTGCTGACGCAAATGACAAGCGTATCCCTGTTACTTTTATGAGCCGCTATCGCTCTAAAAACGCAGGTGGTGAAGTGGTAGAATGGGATCCAAATGCGGCTTCTTCATTTATTGCTCCGGGTAGCGCTGATCGTAAGTTCAATAACGTTATTTTCCAAAAAGTAATCGAGTACAATATTGGCGGTTGGCAGTACACTAAGAAAAACTTTGTATTGCTTCGTTTGGCGGATGCTTATCTCGCACACGCTGAGGCTTGCGCTAACTTAAATGACGCTGCTGGTTTAACTACGTTGAATGCTATTCGCTCTCGCGCAGGTATTGCTACTGTCAATTCATTGACGAAAGATGCCGTTTTTGAAGAGTGGATGCGCGAATTTGCTGGTGATGGCTGGGCTTTCCCATTGTGCCGTCGTTTTGGCAAAACTGCTGAAATTATCCAAAAATACGCTGGTCGTCAAGTGGACGCTACTAAGTACCGCGTAATGCCTATTCCTCAGGCTGAAATCCTGTCGAACGCTACAATTACGCAAAACACAGGCTGGTAATTTCCTTGTGGTAGTTGGAACGATAAAACATAACTTATCACTTTTGGCTGATAACTTATTGTTTTATCGTTCCGTGGTCGAATAGCAGACATTTAACTTTTAAACCATTTATTGCTCTTTTAATTTTTTTGCTGCATGTTCAACCGCTCTACTACTCATAAAAAGACTACTACAATAGATTATTTTAATACAAATTATTACTCCGTGATATGGGGAGGAGGCAGACTCCTTCCCATATTTTTTTTACTGTTTTTTTCTTGCCAAAAAAAAGAAACAAAATTATTTACCGAAAAACCGGCGAATACCTGTGGCATCCAATTTATAAACAGCATCAAAGAAGACGAAAAACATAATATGATTGACTACTCCTATGTTTATAATGGGGGTGGGGTAGGAGCGGCTAATTTGGATCAAGACAGTTTGCCCGATTTAATTTTTACGGGCAACCAAGTACCTTGCGCCGTTTATCGAAACCTCGGCGGTTTAAAATTTGAAGATATTACAGCACAATCGGGTATCCAAACCACAGGGTGGTGCACTGGAGTTACTTTTGCAGATATAAATGCAGATGGCCTACTCGATATTTATATTTGCCGTTCTGGTAATTTTCCACCTGAACAACGCACCAATCTTTGTTATATCAACCAAGGCAACCTTCACTTTAAGGAACAAGCAGCCGAACTTGGCCTCGATGATAATGGCTGGAGCACCCAAGCCGCTTTTTTTGATTATGACCGCGATGGCGATCTCGACTGTTATGTGATGAACGCTACCAACAATGATCGTTATCCCAATCGAATCAAAAATGATCGAAAACTGGACGGATCAGATCCTGCTTCCGACCATTTGTACGAAAACGATAACGGTCACTTTTCAGATGTATCCAAAGTATCGGGTATTGGCGACGATGCCTGGGGGCTAGGTTTGGGTATTGGGGATTTTAATAATGATCTTTGGCCCGATATTTATGTAGGCAACGATTTTCTCGGCAATGATCTGTTGTATATCAACCAAAAAGACGGCACTTTTACCAATGCTGCCACCTCATTACTCGGCCATACCAGCCACTTTTCAATGGGTTGCGATATCGCCGATTTTAATGACGATGGGTTAATGGACGTATTTGTGGCAGATATGATGCCCAGCACGAACCTCCAGCGCAAAAAAATGACAGGAGTACTCTCCGCTCAAGCCTTCGGAATGATGATCGGGGCGGGTTATCAGCCACAGTATATGCGCAATGTATTGCAAATGAATACCTTACAAGGGTTTTCCGAAATTGGGCAAATGGCGGGCGTAAACGCTACCGACTGGACATGGTCACCCCTCTTTGCCGATTTTGATTTGGATGGACACCAAGATTTATCCATGACAACGGGTTATCTCCACGATATTATCGACATGGATTTTATTTTGCAAAACAACGAACTTGGTAAAAAAAGCACCAATCTCAAAGAGGTAGATAAAATCATCAAAGACCGCGCTGCCAAGCAAAAAGGTTATGCTTCGCCTATTCGTTTTTTCAAAAATAAGAGCGATCTTCAATTTGTGGATGTTACCTCAGATTGGAGTGGCGCTACCCCAGGCTACCATAATGGTTCTACGGTCACTGATTTGGATGGCGATGGCGATTTGGATTTGGTATCCAATAACTTAAACGCTTTACCAAGTTTATTTGTAAATAATACGATTCAAAAGGATAGTAAAGCGCAAAACCAGCCCAATTGGCTTAAAATTACATCAAAATCAACGTTTTTTAACGGCGCACGAGTAGAAATAAAGATAAATAACAGTGTGCAATACCGCCAAGTTGCCTTTACACATGGTTATCAAAGCGCGGGAGATGGCTTGCTTTGTTTTGGACTAGCCGATGCGCAGCAAGTAGATACGATCAAAGTATTTTGGCTCGATGGTGCGGTAGATGTATTTACCCATATTCCTGCTAATCAAACTTTTACGATTAAAAAAAGTGAAACACCACAACCAATAGCCGTTTTGTCACCATTTATTAAGCCAAATGATGCGAATAAGGCCTTTATCCAAACCAATTGGAAACACCTAGAAACACCCTATAACGATTTTGATATTGAGCCATTATTGCCGCACCAGTTTTCGAGGGAAGGGCCGGGCATAGCCACTGGCGATATGAATGCCGATGGATTGGAAGATTTTTTTGTAACGGGTGCTACTGCACAACAAGGCTGTTTTTTTATCCAAAAAAATGATGGTTCTTATGTTGAAAAATTGCTCAACGAACCATTGCCCAAAATGGAAGAAGATGTAGCCGCGGCGCTAGCGGATGTTGACGGGGACAAAGATCTGGACCTAATTCTCGTGAGCGGCGGTATCGAGTTGGAACCTAACGGCACCAAATACAGCCCGAGGTTATTACTCAATAATGGAAAAGGTGATTTTGAACCAACACTCGGTCGGTTACCTGTTTCCAATCAACCGGGTAGTTGTATCGCCATCGCAGATTACGATAGTGATGGCGACCTTGATCTTTTGATCGGCGGAAGGCGGACTTGCCTAAAATACGGTATTGCGGGCAATAGCATGTTGCTGCAAAACGATGGAAAAGGCCAATTTAAAGACATTTCGGAGTCCATAGCACCCGGTCTAAAAAACGCTGGTATGGTAACCGACGCCTGCTGGGAAGATTGGAATAAAGACGGCCAATTGGATTTTTTAGTCGCTGGGGAATGGATGCCCTTAAAGGTGTTTATCCAAAACAAAGGCCATTTTACGATGGATGAAATCCCTAAATCTGCAGGTTTTTGGTATTGCGTCCAATCTGCCGAAATAGATAACGACGGTGATATGGATTTTGTAGCGGGAAATATGGGTACGAACAATAAATATGGCATTAGTGAACAAACCCCTTTAACGGTCTATGCCAAAGATTTTGACGGTAATGGTTACATGGATCCAATTATTGGATATTATCTTCAAAACCAATTGGTTACTGTACACGGAAGGGATGAATTGATGCGGCAATTACCCAAATTAAGAAAAGCATTTAGCACGTACAGCGATTATGCTAAAGCAACATTATATGAAGTTTTTAGCGAAAAGGAAATGGCTACTGCCACGCAAGTCCATGCGAATACTACCTTGAGCACAACATTTATCAACGACGGCTCTGGGCATTTTTCGATGCTTCCATTGCCCAATAAGGCCCAAATAGCACCTATGCGCGATATTGTCTTAGCCGACTTGAACGCCGATGGAAAACTGGATATAGTATCTGTTGGTAATGATTTTACGTGGGAGCCAAGCAGTGGACGAATGGATGCTTCAAAAGGATGGATATTTTTTGGAACGGGTAACGGTTCATTTGTACCTTTGCCTGAATCCAATGCTGCTTTTCATGTTATTGGAGATGCACGGCGATTATTTGCCCTTAAAAATAAAAAAAGGCAATGGGTAATCGCTAGGAATAATGAAAAAATATTAATCTATAACTTCTGAAAATATCCTAAAAGCAACGGTATTCTTTGTTGTTTTTGGGGTAAAACAAAAAAACTCATTTTGAATATGTTTCCGCAAACAGTTATTGAGCAATTTAAAGCGGTATTTGGCGAGGAGCAAGAAATTGTGGTACGCGCTCCAGGACGGATCAACTTAATCGGTGAACATACTGATTACAATGGTGGCTATGTATTGCCAGCGGCCATTGATAAGGCTATTTGGTTTGCTGCCAGCAAGCGGACTGATGATCGATTTGTGATACACTCACTCGATCTTAAAGATAGTTTTGCCTCCAATCAGGGGGAAATTCGTCAACAATCACAGCAAAGTTGGGTAAATTATTTGCTAGGTGTGGTCAGCGAAGCACGGAAAGATGGATTTAAAGTGGGGGGATTAAGTATCGTTTTTGGTGGCGACGTGCCGCTAGGAGCAGGACTCTCCTCTTCGGCAGCCCTAGAATGTGGTATGGGCCATATCGTCAATGAGTTGTTTGGGATCGGTATGGACAAAATGGACATCGTAAAACTCGCCCAACGCGCAGAAAACAAGTTTGTTGGTATGCAATGTGGCATTATGGACATGTTTGCCTCCGTAATGGGGCAGTGCGAAAATGTTGTTAGATTGGATTGCAGAAGTCTGGAATACGAGTATTTCCCATTCAAATCCTCAGAATATACCCTAATTCTGTGCAATTCTGGTGTTAAACACGCTTTAGTTGACTCCGAATACAATACACGCCGCCGCGAATGCGAAACGGGTGTTGCTCATATTAAAAGGTCGTATCCTGATATTAGAAGCCTTAGAGACATTACTCAAAGTATGCTAGATCAAGAAAAAAGCAACTTGCCCGAAGTAGTGTACAGACGCTGTAATTATGTTATCGGGGAAATTAAAAGGGTAGAAGATGCTTGCGAGGCATTGATAAACAATGATTTAGCACAATTTGGTTCGTTGATGTACCAAACACATGACGGATTGCAGTACGACTATGAAGTCAGTTGTACCGAACTAGATTTTCTTGTTGATACCACCAAGCAATTTAATTTAGCGTCGAATCAAAAAGATGCTGTATTGGGCGCTCGTATGATGGGGGGCGGATTTGGAGGCTGCTCTATCAATTTAGTCAAAAAGTCGGCCTTGAAATCTTTTTTGTCCTTTATGCAAACCGCTTTTCTGGCAGAATATGACCGCGAATTACCTTGCCACGAAGTAGCACTTACCGATGGTGTGGCCACGATTGGTTAACCCAAAGAACAATAAAAAATAATTTATGCTCAACGATACACCACATAGACGTTGGAATCCGATGACCGAATCTTGGGTTTTGGTAAGTCCACATCGCTCAAAACGCCCATGGCAAGGTCAGGTAGAAGCCGCGGCTCCAGATCAACGACCCGCACATGACCCCAATTGTTACCTCTGCGCGGGTAATGTGCGCGCCAATGGAGAAAAAACACCCGATTATAAAGATGTATTTGTATTTACCAATGATTTCGCGGCCATTTTACCCGAAAAAAGCAAGGAAAAACAAGTGTCAACGGCTTTGTTTTATGCTAAAGCCGAACGCGGTATTTGTAAAGTAATTTGTTTTTCGCCGAGGCACGATCTTACCATACCACAAATGGACACTGCGGCGATTCGTAAAGTAGTAGATGCTTGGTGCACAGAATACGAGGAATTGGGCGCAAAACCTTTTATCAATTATGTCCAAATTTTTGAAAATAAAGGCGCTGTCATGGGTTGCTCCAATCCACATCCGCACGGTCAAATTTGGGCACAAGAACACGTGCCTGACGAACCCGCCAAAAAACAAATTGGGCAACTAAAGTACTTTAAAAAACACGGTACTACACTGCTGTCGGATTATCTGGCGGAGGAGTTGAAACAAGAAGAACGTATTGTATTGGAGCATCAGCATTTCGTCGCTTTAGTGCCTTTTTGGGCAGTTTGGCCCTTCGAAACCATGATTATTCCGCGTAGGGCTATGGCGCGTATTACCCAAATGACGGAAGAAGAACGCACTGGATTGGCAGAAATGTACCAATCTCTGACCCAATGCTACGATAATTTGTTCGATGTGTCATTCCCATATTCTGCTGGTATCCACCAAGCACCAACCGATGGTAAACCGCACGAAGAATGGCATTTTCATAAAGTTTTTTACCCGCCATTGCTGCGCTCTGCATCCGTAAAAAAGTTTATGGTAGGTTACGAAATGCTGGCCAATCCACAACGCGATATTACACCCGAAAAAGCCGCTGAAATACTAAGATTGGCTATTCGTTCTAAATAATAACCTTGCATTTCTTATGCGTATCTATCTCTTTATCATTAGTTTATGCTTTGTTGCCAAAGCGGCAAATGCGCAATTTGTGATAACGGTTGATACGGTGACCATTTGTACCGGAAGTTCGTATAAGGGCATTGTTTTTGGGAAAGATTCTTTGCTGGTTATCGATACCATTGGGGTTTTTCCAAAGGATACACTGCTCGCTACACATGTGCACACATTGCCCGTTTATTTAAAGATTACAGATACGACCATTGTACGCGGCTCTTACTTTATGGGTAACCAAATTTTAGCAAATACTTCGGTCAATGAATTTGGACAAACCCACCTCGGATGTGATTCTAATACAACTTGGGTTATTTATTTCAAGAAAGATGCAGAGCCGCCACCAAATTTGAGTGTACTACAATGGAAATGTAGTATTGCCCCTAACCCGGTTTATCATCGCCCATTGAAGGTAATACTTCAGGCGCAGTCCTTGGATCAGGCCAAAGAGCAGACCATTAACATGCAAATTTTTGACGACTTAACTAGAGTATATAAAGTTGATTATAAACGCTTTGTAAAAGATTGGACGCAAAACAACCAAAATCAATTTGAAACCGAAATCAATACAGATCATTTAACAGCAGGCTGGTACACTTTGGAGATTTTACTCAATCAAAAGGTATTCGGACTGCGTTTCTTGGTATTCAACTAATACTTAAGTATTTGGACATAATTAATTAGCATTTTGAACTTGGTCTTTTCCGCCTATGCTTCCCCATTTTTTCGTTAGATAGTGCCGCTATCCGCCTTAAAAATGGCTCGTCTAGCCGAAAAATACCTTCGTTCATTTCTGCAATTAATTATGTCCAAATACTTATAAAAAACATTAAATTAATGTATAAATCATTACCCATCCTCGTTTTTTTATTTTTTTGCCATTTTGCAGCCACGTCGCAAATCAATTTCACCTTTAAAGAATGGGAAGATCCCACTGTAGTTGAATTGGGCAAAGAACCGCCTCACGCTACTTTTATGTCTTATTCCAATGCCGATGAAGTAGTGGCAGATGACCCAAACCGTTCAAGTTATCAAAAAAGCCTCAATGGTACATGGAAATTCAATTATGTGAATACCCCAGAAGAGCGGCCAACAACGGCTCATTTGGATAATTACGATGATTTTACATGGAAAGACATCAAAGTACCCGGCAACTGGGAACTTCAAGGGTTTGGTATTCCGATTTATACCAATTTTTTATTGCCATTTACCCCAAACCCTCCGTTTATCGATCATTCGTATGCGCCAGTGGGCACTTACCGAACCAATTTTTCCGTACCGTCCAATTGGAAAAACAAAGATGTCATCCTGTCTTTTGGTAGCATTAATGGTTGTGCGTATATTTGGGTAAATGGTAAAGCGGTAGGCTTATCCAAAGTGGCCAAAACGGCTGCTGAATTTAATATTACGCCTTATCTGCGCCGTGGCGACAACAAACTTTGTGTCCAAGTATATCGCTGGCACGATGGTTCGTACTTGGAAGACCAAGATATGTGGCGCATTAGTGGATTGGAGCGCGATGTAACGCTTTTTGCAAGAAATAAAACAAGTGTCGCCGATTTTTGGGTAAAATGCGGCCTTGATAGCCGTTATAACGACGGAACCATAACAGGTACAGTTGATCTTCGTCAAACCGCAGAGTTGACGCGTTATAGCGTAGAATTAGCTATTTTGGACAAAAACAAAACACAGGTTTATTTCCAACAACAGCGCGTGAGTTCGGAGCGACCAACGCCAAAAACACAAGTGAGTTTTAGCGGAACGGTAAAATCGCCTTTGAAATGGAGTGCCGAAAACCCTAATTTATATACCGCAGTCATTACCATTAAAGATGAAAAAGGAACGGTTGTGGAATGCGTGGGCACCAAAGTTGGTTTTAGACGTGTTGAAATAAAAGGTACTCGATTCTTAATCAATGGCCAACGCGCTTTGGTAAAAGGCGTAAATCGCCATGAACACGAAAAAATAACGGGAAGTCGTGCACTTTCGATGGAAAGCATGATAGAAGATATTAAATTGATGAAACAATTCAATGTCAATACTTGCCGTTCTTCGCATTACCCTAATGATCCGCGCTGGATGAAACTGTGCGACGAATATGGATTGTATGTAGTGGACGAAACCAATTTGGAAAGCCACGGTATGGGTGCAGAATTCCAGTTTTTCCGCGATGTAAATATCCAGGTTTCTATGCCTTGGGCACCCGTAAAAAACCAATCGACCAATACCGGAAAAGGCGAATTGCAGGTCAATCATCCAGCCTATAACCCGATGTGGAAGGCTGCGCACCACGACCGCCAAAAGCGATGCGTTGAACGCGATAAAAACCATGCTTGTGTAGTGGCTTGGTCATTGGGCAATGAGTGCGGAAACGGTCCAGTTTTTTATGAAATGTACGATTGGTGTAAAAAACGCGACGATTCGCGTCCAGTAATGTCGGAACAAGCAGGCGTACAATCCAATACAGACATCATTACGCCAATGTATCCATTGGTACCTGATATGGAAAAATGCGCTAAAGATCCTACACAAAAGCACGTACCTACTTCATTTTCAAGCCCTTATGCCGGACAAGAAAACACAAAACCTCGTCCAGTCATCTTGTGCGAATACGCGCATGCAATGGGTAACTCAGTCGGTAATTTCAAAAAATATTGGGATGTTATTCGTTCTTCTGATAACCTTCAGGGCGGTTGTATTTGGGACTGGGTGGATCAAGGTATCGAAACAAAAACAGCAGATGGCCGCTCATATTTTGCTTATGGCGGAGACTTAGGCGCACATGACCGCTATTCGGATTATAATTTTGTGTGCAATGGCCTTGTTGCTGCCGATCGTACGCCGCATCCCGGTTTGTACGAGGTTAAAAAAGTATATCAAAATATCCTTTTTGAAGATGAAGGCTGGGCTGGCGGTAAAATAAAGGTAAAAAACGAATTTAATTTTACCAACCTTAAAGAATATGATTTCCGCTACGAAGTGACGCTTAATGGCGAAATCAGCAAAGAAGGTACTTTTTCGGTCGATCTGGAACCTGGACAAACCAAATCTATTCAACTGGAGATTCCTGCCTTCAAATTAGCCCCCGGCACCGAGGTTGCTTTAAATGTATATGCGCACCAAAGGAACGCGACCGCCGCTATTCCGGCTGGCCACGAAGTTGCAAAAGAACAATTTACGGGTACTGGCAACTTTTTTGCACAAGAAAACCGCGATAATGGTGGTGATTTGACCACCAAACGTCTGGGTGATATGCTCCAATTTGCTTCTGGCGATATTTCTGGTATGTTCGATATGAAAAGTGGCCGCCTCTTGATGTATGCTTACAAAGGCAATAATATTTTGCGCCAATACGACAATGACTATGCCTTATTTGCCGAGCCTTATTTCTGGCGCGCTCCAACAGACAATGATTTTGGTGCAGATTTCAATAATTATGCACGTCCGTGGGCGAGTGCGCATAAAACACGCCAACTCAAAGGTGTAACCGTAGGTGATAAAACGGATAAAGGCGTGCGCATTTCGGTGAAGTATTACCTGCCCGATGTAAATGCGGATTATATTGTGGAATACACTATTCAAAACGATGCCTCTTTAAAAATCAATAATACACTCAATCTTGCGGCCGACTCTAAAGCACCGGAGTTGCCTCGAATGGGAATGCGATTTTATTTACCGGCCAATTGCACCAATTTGGATTGGTACGGACGCGGCCCTTGGGAAAATTATAGCGATCGCAATACCGCAGCGCAACTGGGACAATGGAGCGATAATACCGACAATGGCTGGACACGTGGGTATATTCGCCCACAAGAAAGCGGTTACAAAACTGATACCCGTACCATACAATTGACGGATGGCACTGGTTATGGCGTAGAAGTGATTGGTTTACAGCCACTTTCATTTAGTGCTATGCCACAATTAACAGAAGACTTTGATGAAGGAACGATCAAGAAAAACCGCCATACTACTGATATCATTAAACGCCGTTTTGTGTGTTTACACGTGGACTTGGCGCAACGTGGCGTAGGTGGCGATAACTCATGGGGCGCGCAGCCACACGATGAATTTAGGCTAACTGGTAAGCAATATAGTTATGGATTTGTATTTAGGGTGGTAGGGGAATAAAAGGGGTGAGCCGCTCCAAACATCTATTTGGAGCGGCTCATTGTTTGACAAAAAAAAAGCACAAAATGTTTGCTACTGCAAGGACACTTTATGCTGTTCAATCATTTCCATAGCACGGTCAAAAATAGTGGTATCTTCCAAATGTACTACTCCGCCGCCGTAACCGGACTCCAAGTGGAACTCTGTAAGTTGGCCATTTTTGTAGTGGCCGCCACCAAAATAATTTCGGACGGCCTCTTCCTCCATATTAAATTCTGTGGCGAGTTGGCCAATACTGCCGGATGGCAATGCGTGTTTAACGCGGCGTAATTCTTCAAAGGTAACGTTCATAATAGATTGGTTTGGTGAACGGATAAAATATCGGAAAGGGTAGGGGCGAACCCCCTAATTTCTAAACTCTAAGGTAATAGCACACAAACTTATCCACCAAATTTTTTCACTAAAATTATATACTTTTTTTGCGTGCAAAAACATTAAAATACAGTTTATTATTTGGGTTTTAACCTATTTTTGCAAAATATTAATTTGACGTATAAATTACAAATCACTAACAACAAACTTACAACATAAACAACTTACCTTTGTGCCGCTTTTGCAAAGATTCGTGGCAATGACATTACATATCGTTTCGTTCGACATACCTTATCCCGCAAATTACGGCGGGGTAATCGTTATATTTAATCAGATTAAGGCACTTCATGCCTTAGGGGTTAAAGTTATTTTACATTGTTTCCAATATGGCGACCGCACGCCTCAACCCGAATTGGCACAGTATTGCCAAGAGGTTTATTATTACAAAAGGAGTCGGTCTATTATTTGGCAATTGTCCTTTTTCCCTTTTATCATGCAAACCCGCATGAATCGCTCACTACTCAAACGCTTGAAAAAAGATAGTCACCCTATCTTGTTTGAAGGTATCCATACAGCAGGATTTGTACTCAAGAAAAGCCTTCGGCACCGCCAAAAAATAGTGCGGATGCACAATGTAGAATGGCAATACTATGAGCATTTGTGGAAACTTACCTCAAATTTGGTGCCTTGGGAAAAACTCTATTTTTTCCTCGAGAGCATAAAATTACAACGCATTGAACCCTATGTGCTGCTGCATTCAGACGAAATAATTGCCATTTCGACCAACGATGAGGCTTATTTCAAACAACATAAGGCCAATACCCACCATATTCCCGCGTTTCACCCTAATGCGTTTGTGGAAAGCCAATTGGGTAGGGGAGAGTATGTACTATTCCACGGTAAACTAAGCGTCCCCGACAATGAGCGGGCTGCACTTTGGCTGGTAGAGGAAGTAATAGCGGGCATGGAAGTGCCTTTTATCATTGCGGGTATGGAACCTACTCAACGGCTGAAAGATATGATTCGACCACACGATCATATCAAATTGATCGAAAACCCGGATGACGCTATGATGAACAACCTGATCCGAAACGCCCATATCAATCTTTTGTTTTCGTTTCAAAATTCGGGTATTAAACTAAAACTCATCAATGCACTGTTCCGGGGGCGTTTTTGTATCGTCAATGAGATGATGGTGAGTGGTACCAATTTAGAAAAATTGTGCTATGTACGCAATTCAGCGGCTGCTATCCGCCAAACCATCGAGGCCATGTTGAATGCACCTTTCGAGCAAAGCCGTATTGACGAACGCAGGGCACACCTCGAAACGGAGTACTCCAACTTGGAAAATGCCAAAAAAATGTTGGAAATTATTAAGTTTACCTAGTAAAAATGCCCGATCACTTGTTCTTTTTTTATTGGTCTGGCCTTCATACTCATGCACGAAATGGATTTCCTGGACGATTATCGCAGGGGCAGCGATCTTTGGGTTTCTTGAACTTTTCATTGCCACAAACGTTTAGTTTTCATTATTTTTTGAAACTTTAAAAATACTTTGACCTTATGTCAACTTTAAAAATATTTGAGCAGGCTAATCTTAGCGACGACCATCGCCGTATTGCACAAAAAGTAGAAGATGGACAACGGATTACTTTTGACGAGGGCGTATTCTTGTACGAACACGGCGATCTTGCCTTTGTAGGTGCTTTGGCCAATTTGGTTCGGGAACGCAAAAACGGAAATGCTACTTATTTTAACCGCAATTTCCATATTGAACCTACTAATTTGTGTGTCTATGACTGCAAATTTTGTTCTTATTCGCGGTTAATCAAACAAAAAAGTGATACAGATGCTTGGATGTACTCCATGGATGATATGTTCAATATCGTAAAACAATACGATGGCAAACCTGTCACTGAAGTCCATATCGTAGGTGGTGTTTTGCCACAATACGATGTGCCGTTTTATGTGGAATTATTTAAAAAAATAAAAGCGCACCGTCCTGAATTGCATATCAAAGCCTTAACTCCAGTGGAGTACCATTATATTTTCAAAAAGGCAAAAATCTCCTACACCGAAGGGATGAAAATGATGCTTGAGGCAGGTTGCGATAGTTTGCCAGGTGGAGGTGCAGAAATTTTTCACCCGGAAATACGCGAACAAATTGCAGCAGACAAATGCACAGGAGATCAATGGCTCGAAATACACGAAATTTGGCATAATTTAGGCCGCCGATCCAATGCCACAATGTTATATGGGCATATTGAAAAATGGCACCACCGCGTCGATCATATGGAACGTTTGCGCCAATTGCAGGATAAAACGGGCGGTTTCCAGACCTTTATTCCACTCAAATTCCGCAATCAAGATAATCAAATGAGCCATATCGCTGAAAGTACCGCAGTGGAAGATTTGCGTAATTATGCCATTTCGCGTATTTATTTGGATAATTTTGACCATGTAAAAGCCTATTGGCCCATGATAGGCCGCAATATCGCCCAAATGTCGATGGCCTTTGGCGTAGATGATATTGATGGCACTATTGATGATACCACTAAGATCTACTCCATGGCTGGCTCTGAAGAACAAAACCCTTCTTTGACCACGCAGCAATTGGTGGATATGATTCGAAAAGTAGGCCGTCAACCCATCGAAAGAGATACCTTATATAATATAGTTCAAGATTTTACAAATGTTGAATTTGCCGAAGATAAAGAGTTTAGGGGCTACTTTGAGTTACCTGTACTGAATTAAAAAAACGTAAAAACTTAGCCGCTTGCATTTCGGCCAAAAAAGGTCAGATTTTGCCCATCCTTCGCCGTTTTTTTCGTCTGATGCGCTGCATCGAACTCAAAAAAGCGGCTTGTCTGACCAAAATCTGCCTGCTTTTTTGATCCGAAACCGCTGGCTAAGTTTTTACTAAAAAACAAACAAATAATGACCATTTACATCGTAAGGCACGGCGAAACAGAATTCAATAAATTGGGCATCGTGCAAGGAAGTAGCGTTGATACAGATTTGAACGACAAGGGTCGTAGTCAGGCAAAAGCGTTTTATGACCATCACCAACACGTTGATTTTAAACTAGTTGTAACATCAGCGTTGAAGCGTACACACCAAACGGTACAAGGATTTATTGATAAAGGATTGCCTTGGCATATTACGCCCGACATCAATGAGATCACTTGGGGGCACCACGAAGGAAAGGTGATTTCATCCGAATATAAAGTACTTTGGGATGAAGTGCGCACCGCATGGAACAGTGGCGACCTCACCGCACGTATGCCTGGAGGCGAAAGTGCACAAGAACTCAACGACCGTTTGGTGCGATTTATTGATTGGCTTAAACAAAGAACCGAAGATCACGTTTTAGTGTGTATGCATGGACGATCCATGCGCGGATTGGTTTCGCTGCTTAAAGGGGTTTCTCTAGCAGAAATGGAAGGAAACCCACACGTTAATACGGGATTTTACGTTGCAAAACTCCAAGATGATGCCTTTCATTTCACCGCCGAGAATGCAACACCGCACTTGGTTTAATATGCAAGATCAGAAAAAAACCACAGATCAAAAAAATAATCAGGACAAACCTTTCTCGGTAAACGATCCGTTAACAGAAGGGGAAGATTATTATTTTGAAGGCGGTTATTTTGTTTTTACTGAAAAATACCACTTAAAACGCGGCTATTGTTGCAAAAATGGTTGCCGCCATTGCCCTTACAAGAAAAATAATAAAGCACGTTAGTGTTAATTATTTTTTCATTGCCCAATATTTTTAAATAACAAGGCGTTTCTTTTCTTTTAATCCCCCCTTGCCCCATTCGGTTATTCCCTTCCAGCCGGAATAAGCCATTATCTTTATCACTGTAACTATCCCCACGTGCTCAATTGAAGACTTGCGTCTTCTGTTTAGTCTATGGGATAATTTAAAAAAACTGACATGGCGTCTCTTAATCCGATTACCGGGGTGTTAAATACACGCCGGGCCGCCCATTTTTTACGGCGAACCACTTTCCATTACACGCGCAAACGCGTGGACGAATTAGCCGCTCTCACGGCTTTCGAAGCATTCCAACTCCTTTTCACTCCAGCACCACTTAAGGTAGAGCAACCCTTGTACGGCACTAATGCTGTTACTTGGATCAATCCACCTCAGCCGCCTTCTGCTGTTTTGCCAGCAGAAGATTTTGAACTCCGGCGATACGTGATGGGGTGGTGGGTGAATGAAGCCCTGCACGATACAGGTGCAGGACACAAAATGGAATTCTTTTTGCACCAATACTTGGCTGTTACAGCGGAATCAGGCTCAACGGGTCAATTTTTTGATTACCTACAACTCCTTCGCTGGGGCGCTTTTGGTAATTTTAAAAAAATGGTGACGAAGATCGTTTTGGACAATTGTATGTTGAATTATATCAACAACAACCTCAATTTTGTCAATAACCCCAATGAAAACTTCGCTCGGGAGTTTTTGGAATTGCACACCATTGGCAAAGGCGATATTGCAGGACCTGGCGATTATTCCACTTACACCGAAGAGGATATTGTGCAAGCAGCACGGGTACTCACGGGTTTTGGTAATGCCCAACGCCACCTTAATGTGGACGCAGAAACGACCATTCCGTCGGGTAAAGGGTTTCCACAGAGCCACGATTTCATGCCCAAAACATTTAGTAATCGTTTTAACTCGACGATCATTTCTGCACCTTCTAATGATGCTGCCGGAATGGTAGCCGAGTTAGATAGTTTTGTGGATATGATTTTTGCGCAAGAGGCTACTGCAAAAAATATTTGCCGACGTTTGTATCATTACTTTGTAACGCGCAAGATCAGCGCAGAAGTAGAAACTGATATTATCACGCCATTGGCACAAACATTCAAAGATAATAATTTTGAATTATTGCCCGTATTAAGTCAATTGCTACAAAGTCAGCATTTCTTCGATGAGGATGATAGTTCTGCTACAGATGAAATTTTTGGCGCATTTATCAAATCGCCATTAGACTTGTCCTTACAAGCACTTACCTATTTTGAATTGCCAATTCCTGATCCGATTACAGAAAACGAGAAACACTATTTAACGTTTTACAATGGAGCGGTATTGGAGCGTATGTTGAGCCGTACCGGTATGGATTTATTTTATCCCCCTGATGTGGCTGGTTATCCTGGTTATTACCAAGATCCAGTATTTAATCGGCAGTTTTTTAATTCAGCATCTATAGTTGGACGTTACAAATTACCCGAAATATTACTCACGGGTACCTACGCATGGGTGCCTTCGCCGGATGCACCCATTGGCACAAAATTAGACTTTGCAAAATGGATCAAGGATAGCGGCAATATCAGCGCGCCTTCGGATTCTTATGTTTTAGTACAGGAATTACTCATCTATTTATTTCCAGAAGAGCCTGATACTGACCGTTTTACCCACTTTTTAGACGTGGTATTTCTCAATGGCCTACCACCAGGCGACTGGACGTATGAATGGGATAACTATGTCGCAACAGGCGATGACACGGAAGTGTCGATCCCGTTGCGCCGATTGCTCAACGCCATTATGTATGCACCCGAATACCAATTATTCTAAAAACGCGTAAAATTACAAGCCATGCAAAGAAGAAATTTTTTCAAAATAGCGGGACTCAGCACCATGATGGTCAACGGGTTCCCAATGAAGCCATTTGCCAATACCCGTATCGCCCGCACCCTTGCTAATTGTGAGGAGGTGGAAGACCGCGTGTTAATCCTTATCCAACTCAAAGGCGGCAATGATGGTATTAATACGCTAATTCCAATGAATCAATACGATGATTACGCCATGTTGCGCCCTGAAATCAAAGTTCCAGATTCAGGCCCAGAAAAGTATATCAACTTAGATAATTCATTGTCCAATGCCGATAAAATAGGTTTACACCCTGTAATGACTGGTTTTAAGTCTTTATACGATGAAGGTTTATTGAGTATCGTACAAGGTGTTGGATACGAAAATATTAATGGCTCGCACTTCAAAGGCACTGATCTTTGGCTTTCTGGGGGCGATGGTACACCCGAAAACTTTAACATCAAAACAGGTTGGCCCGGCAGGGCACTACAAGCCATGTTCCCCGATGTAATGGGTACTCCAATTCCCGATATGTTGTACCCACTGGGTATTCAGGTAGGTGACCCTAATCCGTCTTTGGGCTTTCATACGGAGACTGAACACCAAAACGTGATCAATCTTTATGGACAAGATCCAGATGGGTTTTACTCCTTGGTACAAACGATTGGTGGTGCGCCATTGCTCAATATTCCGGCATCGGAATACGGCGAAGAAATAAAGTATATCCTTGGAGTGGAAGAAAGTGTGGATCAATACTCCGAATATATCACTCAAGCATTTATGGCGGGGACCAATTCATCGGCTGTTTATCCACAAAATGGTTTTGCTTTTCAATTAAAAACCATTGCACGATTGATAAAAGGAGGTTGCAAAACCAAAATTTATCTGTGCTCAATGGGTGGGTTTGATACACATGGACGGCAGATACCGCCAGAAGGCACCGTCTTAACAGGCGGGCATGCTGGATTACTACAAATACTTTCCGATAGCCTTCGTTCCTTTATGACCGACCTAAAAGGGCTAGAATTGGATGACAAAGTACTAGCCTGTACCTTTTCTGAATTTGGACGTTGCGCCAAGGAAAATGGTGCTGCAGGTACAGATCACGGCACACTGGCACCTATGTTTATCATTGGCAAACCTGCCAGCGCAGGCGTAAAGGGGACTAATGTGGATCTAGGGAACTTGACCGATGACAACCAAGTACAGGGGCAGCAATTTGATTATCGTCAGGTTTTTGGCACTTTGGTACAGGATTGGTTGGGCGGCAATGAAACGGTGATGAATGAAGCCATGTTTGATAGTTATGCCAAGTTGCCGATTATTGATAGCACATTTGTCGTCAATCCAGATTGTTATCTCGGTGCTGTGTCCTCTTGGGAGGCTACGCCATTATCGCGCTCCTTAGTGGTATCGCCCAATCCTGCTACTACGCATATTGAAGTAGCATTCCGCACAGACCTTACTTATCCGGCAAGGCTTACGGTGCATAGTTTGGGCGGTCGTTTGGTTTTTGGTAAAAATGTCGAGATCCGGCCGGGCAATAACTTGTTCTATGTCCAAATAAACGACTTACCACCGGCCACTTATTTTGTACGCTTGGAGCATGGTATGACTGGGCGAGGCGAGACTGCAAAAATCGTTAAGTTTTAGAGGTTTTGCATGGTATAGCCAGGTTTACCACCTGTTTGTTTCATTTTTTCGACTGATTCGTTTTTCAATTGGCCAAGGCAAATCCTTTTCAATACGTTTGAATGGGGATTAGGGGCGGTATTTGAAATAACGAATCAGTCAAAAATATCAAAAAATAATCAAAAACAATGCGTTTAAATATATTATCCCTTTTTTTAGTCCTTTCCTTTGGCCAATTAGCCGCCCAATTACCAGCCTCTTGTAACGGTACGGCATCCGCAATTGCTTGTGATATTACTTGTATTTCTTGTAATTTTAATGGTTTTTCGGGTTCAACGGAAGGATATCCTTCTGGTGTTGCCCCAGAATTTTGTGGAACAGTTGAAAATGTGCAATGGCTCGGATTTATCGCCGGTGCTGCGCAGGCCACATTCAAAATTACCCCCTCCAATTGCGTTAATGGAGATGGTGTTCAAGTGGCATTATACACAGATTGTCAACTACCGCCTTTAGCCTGCGATAAAGGTGAAATGGATGGCGGCAACCTGCCTGTTTCCATCACAGTACCCATGCTAGTAGGTGCAAATTATTATTTATTAGTAGATGGTTACGCTGGAGATCAATGCCAGTTTACCGTTTCGGTAGATCCACCACAAGCCGTTTTTGAGCCTCCATTGTCGGTAGTATCATTACTGACAGGGCCTTCCGCCATGTGTCCCAACACAACTGCTGAATTTATAGTGCAACCTGTTTCGGGAGCAAGTGCTTATATTTGGACAGGGCCACCTGGAACGCTGTTTGATAGCCTTCCGTCACCAGCAACCATCATCGGTGCCGCAGGGCTGGCGGTAGATGTGACGATTGGCGCTCAAAGCGGTTCCATTTGTGTACAAGCTGCCAACACTTGTGCTGTGAATCCGCCCTGTTCTGCCTCCCTCCCTGTCACGGTTTTGGATGACTCTGCTCGACCGGTGATTGAAGCAGACACAATCGTTTCTTTGCCTTGCGGAGATGGGGCCATTCCGCTCAATGTAAAAGTGACACCTCTGGCTAATGTTGACTTTGCTTGGTCATTGACAGATAGCGTTGGCAGTATTGTAAGCAGCACACAAGGGTATAAGTTAATAGTAGATAGTATTGGTCAGTATAATCTTTTGGTAACTGATCGTTTGACAGGCTGTACTTCCACTGTTGATATTAGAGTGGTGCCACCGATTTTACCCGCTAAAGCGGATATTACACTTAGCCATATCAGATGTTTTAATGAGAAAAATGGTAGTATTGCCATTGATAGTGTTTATGCTGGAACGCCTCCGTTTTTATTTTCTTTTGAAAATCAACCATTTACAAGTTATAATATTGCAAACGACCTTCGCGCTGGCGCATACGAATTGCGCATACAAGACGCAGTAGGCTGCGAGTGGGATTCGGTATTGGTATTAGAACAGCCGAATGAACTTTTGGTGCAATTGGATCAAGACACGATTATTGGTTTGGGCAATATGTTGGTGCTTTGGGATTCTTTTCATATCAATTACCCCGAACGTATAGCGCGTTGGAACTTAAAGATACCAGATATGGGCGATACAACGAACTGTAAAGGTTGTTTTGTAATGCCACTTAGATCATTTGTTTACACACTCGAAATAGCAGATTCCAATGGCTGCAGGGCCTCTGATCAGAGAACTATTTTAGTGGATGCAACAAGAAATGTTTATATTCCAAACGTGTTTTCGCCAACACCAGAAGAGTCCGCCAACAACCGTTTTGGCCCTTTTGGCGGCGATGATGTTGTACGCTTCAAAACTTTTCAGGTTTTTGACCGATGGGGACAAAAAGTACACGACCGATCAGATATTTCAAAGGGCGATCAAGGCATCTATTGGGATGGCCGCATTAGGTCGAGATTGGCACCTGCCGGAGTCTATGGCTATATCGCAGAGGTCGTTTTTAAAGATGGGTTTGTGGCTATTTATCGTGGTGATGTGGCCTTGGTACGATGAAATTTTGATGTTTTAATCGAAGAATTTTCGATCTAAACTCCATTTTCCGCCACCCATAACCACATAAATTAATGCCATTAACACAAACATAAATGGGTGTTGGTCTTCGTACCAAACCTTACCATGGCCTATAAAAAAAGAAATATAGGCCATGGTACAAAATATGATGATAGCGGCTAACCTCGTTAATAGCCCCAACGCCAATAAAACGCCGCCCACAAACTCTGAGCCTTTGCCCAAATAGGCCATAAACAGACCAGTGCCGGGCTTGAAAGTATCCCATTGGGCATATTCGCCCATTTTAGTGGCATCAAAAACCTCCCAGCCGTGAATCGCCATAAATAGACCGGTTACAATTCTAACAATGGTTAGCATTGCATCCGCCGAATTAAATGGAAGAGATGATAAATATTTATTCATATTTGTTGTATATTTAATAGACAGTATGCAAAACTAATTCCGTGTAAAGTCTAATGTATTAAATAGTCCTGCAATAAGCCTTGCCAAATTTTATATCCTTTAGCGTTCATGTGCAGCATGTCTTCCCGAAACAAACTTACTTCTGGTTGCCCGTCGGTATTCAGCATAAGGTAATAAACATCGGCAAATATCGCATTTTTTTGCTTGCCTAAAAAAGATTGAATCATTTTATTTCCATCTTGCATTTTACCCATTAAGTGCGTCCTACTTGGGCTGGGCTTCATGGAAACATAGACAATATGCACATCTGGCAAGGATGTTCTGATGTCTTTAAATAGGGTTTGGAATCGCTCAAAAACAATTTGACCCGTCACGGTGCTATCGCCTGCAAGGTCGTTTTCGCCGCAGTAAATTACAATTTGCTTTGGACGATACTTAAAAATAACCTCCTTTTCGTATCTAATTACATCGGGTAATGACGAGCCTCCAAATCCCCGATTTACAATAGGAAAACTCGGAAAATAGGATTGTACATCTTTCCAATAAGTAAATGAAGAACTACCTACAAAAAGAATTTGTTGCTGCGCTGGCATTTGAATTGAATCTTGTGCCTTAAATGCCTCAATATCTGACCAAAACGGCGGTTGTTGGCCTAAAGCCAAGCAAGAGTGGAGCAAAAAGCAAAATAATATTATTAGATGTCGCATTTTAATACTGTGTAAGTTGAATCCTAAAATTGATATGATTTATTGTTGATTTATTTTACCGCACGCTAAACTAACCTTTTCATCTCTTCGATAGCAATTTGCACATCTTCCTTTGTTGTTCGCCAATTAACAAAGGCTGCACGAATCCCTTTTTTGCCTTTATAGACCGTTGGGGTCATAAATACACGTCCCGAGGAATTAAGTTTTCCTAAAAAATCGGATACAAGTTCTTGTTTTTCCAATCCTTTCAATGAGAAGCAAACATTATTTAACCGAACGGGTGCAAGTAATTCAAAATCATCACTTTGTTCCACAAATTGCCCAAATAATTGCGCCATTGCAATACTATTTTCTACAATATCCTGATAGCCTTTTTTACCATAAGCACGGAGCGTAAACCAAACTGGCAAGGCACGCAATCTTCTTGAGTTTTCAGGTAAAAAATTCAAATAACTAAATTGCTCCAACGGATCACCCAAATACGGTGCATTTGAATTTTGAAAGGTTGCTACTTGTTGCATTTTATGCTGCTCTTTTATCAAGTAAAAGGCACTATCATAAGGTACATTGAGCCATTTATGGCAATCAATCGTAATGCTGTCCGCGCCTTCCCAACCTTGTACTCGATGCTTATGTTCTGGTGAACAAACCGCAAAACCGCCAAAGGCTGCATCGATATGCCACCAAAATTGGTATTTTGTTTTTAATTGCTGAATGGCAACAAAATCATCAAAATCAGTCGTATTGACCGTTCCGGCACTTGAAATAAGGATAAATGGTTGGCCATCCAATGCTTGAATCTGATGTTCCAAATCTATCATATCCATCGCCTCCCGATTACCTTCCATTGTGTTGACGATGGTGATATTTTTGCTGCCCATGCCCAACATCGCCCATGATTTTACTGCCGAAGAATGTGGCATAGCAGAAAGTACTGGTATTTTTATATCAATACCATCTTTTGCAATATCTTTACGGAGTACGTTGCCCAACCACTGACGGGCAACCGCCAAACAGGAAAAATTGGACATGGTTGCCCCTGTCACAAAACCACCTAAAAACGTATTGGGCAATTCAAATAAATCCAGCAACAATGCGATCGTTTCCATTTCAATATTGGCCGAAATATCGCCATAACCTTTGATCGATTGCGTATTTTGGTCATAAACACTGGATAACCAATCGCCTACAATAGATGCAGGTGTAGCGCCGCCGGTGACAAACCCCCAATATCGAGGCCCTGTGGAACTCACGATAATAGGATCGAAGCGGTCGTGAAATTGGCGTAATGCTTCCAACGCTCCAATCCCATTTTCGCCTAAATTTGGTGCGGATACTACCATATTTGTGGTAGAAGTAGGGCGCGTATCCAATTGATTTAAAAAATTTAATCCATGCTCTTTTGCTTTATCAAGTATTGCATCCAGATGGAGTAGGTCGTGGTGTAACTGTTCGTTCATGTTTTAAATACCAAGTAAATATTCGAGTGTGTCGTTGATTCGGTCAGTCAATATTTCAACAAGATCTTCATCCATATACTCATATTCGTCTTCGATATCAAGCACTTCAATTTCGGGTAGATCAAGATAGTCAAAAATGTCTTTAATTTTTAATAAATGATCTTGTTCCATCACGAATACCAAATCAGCCCAATTTAGGTCATTTTCTGAAATTTTTCTTTCGCTTTTAGGGCTAAGTCCAACTGATCGAATATAAAAACGTGGGTCTTTTTTGAAAATTTGTTCGGCTGTTTTACTGCGTTTTTTGTTTTTGCCGCAAACGATAAGGATATTTGGTTGGTCTGTCATTTTTTATGTTGTTATTTCATCTGTGAAATCCAATTTTTTATCAAAGCAATACCTTCTTCGTGCGCTGTTTGGCGACCCAATTCGGGCATACGAATCCCTGGATCATTGCTTTCCATCCGATACACCAAGATACTTTGCTCTGGTTTCCCTGGAACGATACCATATTTACGATCGCCGCTTCCACGCCCAGCAGCCACTGGAGGCTTACCAATACCCAAACGCTCGGGATTATTTTCCTCAATACCCAAAAACATACCACTGGTAGAAGCAGGGCCATTGGGATTGTGGCAATGACTGCAGTTGCCTTCTAAATAAGAGCGGGCAGCCACTTCAGCACTAATATCCTTTACTAGGTAATTCGCTAGTTTAGGGGCTTTTTCGGGATTAAAATCATCTGAAACTTGTAACCATCCCGATTTTGCCCAATGCGCTAATTGGTTAACACCGTCTATTTCCTTGTTCAACTGCCGTGCTGTTGTGCCCAATGGTGTAAATTGCCCATCAAAACTATGGCATCCTTTGCATTGGTTTTGATTGGGTGCTATGTATTCGAATTTTCTTTTTTTATGGTTTTTATCTACCCATTCAACCGCTAAGGTAGCCCCGGTTACTTCTAAATGAGCATCTGTTTGCTCATTATTCCAGATATATTCTAATGCCTTCCAACCCTTTTCTTCTTTTATTAGTAAGCGGGTTTCTATAATCTTGCGCCCTTGGTCAACTTGTGAAGCATCATAATAATAGTAAAAATTCTTGATAATGACCGCGCCAACGGGAAAGGAAAATGCTCTATTGGCGTCGTATTGCAGCATTTTTCCTTCTGGCAAATAGATAAATCGCGCTTTTTCAGCATAGTCAGAAAATAAGGGTGCGTTCACTTCATAAGGTAATACGCGCTCAATGGGCTTTAAATCTGCGATATTTCCGTTAAAAAAGCCATATTCGGATAAGTGCATTTTAGGCGCAAGAATTATTTGATCCTTTGGGCTAAGGGCAAGTAAGAGCGCAACAAAAGGTATAAAAGACAGATGCGATTTGCGCATTTTAATTATTGATTTAGTTCACTTTATACGCACAAAGATACCCAATATTTCTAAAAAAAATGAAACCTTTGCAGTTCAATTTATTTAAGTATTTGGACACAATTAATTAGCATTTTGAACTTGGTCTTTTCCGCCTATGCTTCCCCATTTTTTCGTTAGATAGTACCGCTATCCGCCTTAAA
>JAYUKX010000080.1:0-14008 GCA_043764095.1 Chitinophagales bacterium | reverse complement strand
GGAGAGACGATTACTATCCCTAATTCTATATTATTACAAAAACCTATTTCCGTAATTGAAAAATCGTTATAAAAACAAGATAATCAAGCAATTATGCTGTTTAATAGCCGCTATTTGGTGTTGTTCGGTAAAACCCTGTTTTGCTCAATCAGTTGACTTAGGCACTTGGAATATTTTAAATTTAAAATATAATCTTGATAAAAAATGGAGCATTTTGGGTGAAGGGCAAATACGTTCACTAAAATTCTACCATAATTTTCATTACTATGAGTATAAAGTTGGCGCAAACTACAAAATTCATAAAAATATTACATTAACAATGGGTGCCGGAAGTTACCAAACTTATAATGCAGCAGGCAATTTTGCATTACCCAAAAATAACAACGAGTTTAGAATCTGGCCGCAGGTTATTCTTTTTCAAACTGTACAAAAAATCAACATAGAACAACGATACAGGACAGAATTGCGATTCACCAGCAACGGATACCGTAATCGGTTTAGATACAGATTGGGTCTATCTTATCCTTTTGGTAAAAATAAGCATCAGTACAAACCGTTCCAATTCAGTGCAAGTAATGAAATATTTTTCACGAATAATGAACCTTATTTCGAACGAAATCGGTTGTTATTTGCCCTCAATTATAAGCCCTCAAAGCAGACAACGATACAAATCGGCTATTTACACCAGTTCGATTATAAAATTAACGATGAAACAGGACGAGACTTTTTTCAAATAGGTTATTTTATTGAATTATTCCAAAAGCAATCAACCAACTCAACTATTGATACGAACATAAAAGATAATTAATGAACTAAAACTCATTTATCTTTATAAATCGTCAATGCATTACCTTCCATCAAAAACGATCCCTCGTCGTACGTTTCTTTGAGGACGAGTTGATCGCCAATAAAATTAAGTACTGACATTCGTCTTTCAAGGGGCAATTGCGTGATTTTCTCCCATTTTTCTACAGAAGGGACATCGACAACGATAAGGGCTTTCCCAAAACCGAATTCCCACCACAACTCGAAACTCGTTTCGCGGCTTTCAAAATGTACAGCCCCTGAGCGTCCGCTATCGGTTACCCTGATTTTGGGGTTGCCTTCGATATGGATACGTTTGGGTTTATCGGGATGGAATTCGTCTACGCGTTTCATCACCTGACGAATATTTTCCACAAAATCTTGCGGTACATCGAGCCAAACTGCTATTTCGCGGTTTGTTTTTCCGACCTCGATGTGCATCCGCGTCAGTTCTCGACGTAGATCTGTCCATGCTGCCGTTTCATAAGTGACCCTGTGAGCCTCGTAGGCATCAGTCGCCATTTTTTCACCCTCGCGTTCGGCTTTGGCGCGGAGTTTTTGGGCGGCATCCAGTTCTTTTTCGAGTTTTTTCTGCTCTTTTTTAAGCGCGGTATTAGCCTGATCAACACCCCCGACGGCATTTTTCATCAATGCTTCCATGGTTTTTGAGAATTGCTCTTGCTGCGCTGTAACGATTTTTTCTACTCTTTTGGCGACTTCGGCCTCGATATGGGCTTCTATTTCTTGATTTGTCATTTTATTTTTTTTGTGCAATGTTCCTGCAAAGTAAACGTATTTTAAAAACTGCGGCTAATTTTTTAATAATTTCAAAACCTAATTTTAACAAAAACACTCCCTACCACAAGGAAAACAAACAAAAATAGCATGCCCGCCAAATAGCCCATTCCAGTACCTGGTCCTTGTGTACTGTACGCGTTAATTGCTTTTTCGACAACAAAATGTCCACCTACGATACCTACAATCCAGACGCGCAGCAGCAGCCAATTTTTCTCCACCGATGGTATCCACCACAGTCCAAAAACCAGCAAGGATACCACTGGAAGCCAAAACCATAGGGTATCAATAAAATCGTTCAAAGGAAACTTGGGGGCTGTGTTCATTTTGCCAAGGAGGGCAGCAGCGGCGTACATCAGTAGCCAAAAGAGTTCTGGGCCAATAAGATATCGTGTCATTTTTAGTTAGTTTTTAAAATGATATGGGTTGTTTTTTCAAGTGCTGCCCTAAAATTGGGATCGTTGGCGGTCGCATCGTTCCAGTTCAAAGCATTAACCCCTTTGATTCCCCATACTCGCAGCACATCCACCGCTTTTTTGAAATGGATTTCATTGTCGCCTTGGAGTTTTTGGATAATGAACTGTTGTACCGTCTGGTTTTCGCGAAGTTTGAAACAGAAATTAAAAACAAAGTTGCGCCAATAATCAGTTTCGGCCTCGTATTCGAGTAGTGCAATAAGGATTTCCGCTCCTTCTTGGGATTCAGGTTGATCTAAGAGTAATGCTTCGGCTTTGTCCATTTTTTGCCTTGGGGTTGGCGACTTCGGAGGGATTTCGAGTGGCCATTGAGTACCGTCATCGGGACGGTTGCATTTCGAGGAAATGCCAAGGTATGCTTCTATTTCTGCCCTTATTATAGGCGTAATGGAAGCATTGGGGCGTGGTGGCACGTTTAAGAAATTTTCAAAGGACATCAACCAAATGTATGGTTCGCTGTCACGCCAAGTTATGTTCCCTACCTCAATACCGTGTTCCCTGACGGTGACAAAATCGCTGCGAACGTGGTTGCCTTCGCTCCATTGCAGCAAAGCAGCGGGCAGTGGCGGATACTCAAAAAACTCAAAATGCGCATCCACAGCAGCGCAAGGAGTGTCCAAAAATGCCTCTTTTATGATCCCCACGACCTGCCGACGAAGTGCCAAATCAGGTATTGGACACAAGGGACCAAAAAACCAAAAATCGCTAAACAACTGCTCCGTAATGCTGCCCAAAACGCTACTGTACTCCCCGGAAATATCTTTGTAAAAAATACCTAACTCATTGATTGTAAGTTCCCAATAAAAAGTAGTGGTGGTTTTTGTTGTATATTCAAAGCGTCGTTCTGAAATTTTTTCGGGGCGGAAATTTTTCCAAAAATCGAGCCGCAGCAGCACAGCCTCTGAAAGTTCATCTGGCATTTTAGTCGCCATTTCGACGGCGTGGCTCAAAGCGGCCTTGCGTTCCGCAAACGGCGCTCCGGGGAATGGGTCATGCGCTTCTAGCACTTCTGGAATGGTCCAAATTTGCTCGAAACGGCCTTTGTTTTGGATAATTTTATCCGTTGAAATTTCTAACATTTTCAATCGGTTTTGTTACTTGCCAAACAGAATAAAGAGTGCCGCTAGTCCGCCCATAATCACAAAACCAGCGAGCATTGGTAAGGCCGGAAGCCAAACTAAGATATTGGAAGCCAGTATTTTACCATTGGAGCGCAGCCAAAAACTGCTCCCGACCAAAGCGATTAAGCAAAGCGGAATCGCCCACGACATCAGTTTCCCGTAAGTAGTCATGCCGCTGTTCATCGGGATGCTTTCGCCGCCCATACCCTGAATGGTGCTCGACATCATCAGCAAATTGGAGACCGTAATAAGTACCGTGATGGCATTAACGCCTACTCCAATATAAAAAAGCCAGTTCGATTTCATGTTAAAAATAAAGTGATCGCTCCAATGGCAGTATGCATAAAAGCGGTGATTTTAATACAAAGATTTCCAACAAAACCATACTTGACCAATTCTATTCCATCGAAACCTACTAAAAACCAAATGAGGCGTATTAAATAAGTGATGGAGCGGGTAGTGACTAGCGTATGGCTTATTTACGCTCGTCCAATGCTTTATTACAATTCACCTAGGGGTCTGCATATATACTGAGCGTCGTTAGGTTTTGTGCATAGATTTATGGGAATTCCATACGATATTCATGCACAAAGCCTACAGAGCCGAAATATTAAAACCCTAATAAAACCAAAACCGCAGTTAGGATCGTATGTAAAGTACACTTTTAAATTAACGATTTTTAACATGATCCAATCACTAAAACAAGCACAATTCAGCAAAATCATTCTGCTGCTATTGCTTTGGTGTATCTGCAACACCAAATCTTTTGCCTCCAGTCATCGGGAAGCACCGCTTATTGCCAATGATCCTTTGGCCGATAACACCGATTTGTACGCTTTTCGTAGTCCTGATGACCCGAACACCATCACACTTATTGCCAATTATGTACCAGCGGAACTACCTTTTGGTGGCCCCAATTATTACACCTTTGGCGAAGACATCCGGTACGAAATTCACATTGATAATGACGCATCCAAACCCGGCGACGAAATTATTTATCGATTTACTTTTCAAAAGGTAAACGAAGACCCTACAACGTTCTTTAATATCCGCTTAGGGAAAGAAAACATTAAAACGACTTACAAAATTGAAAGAAGTACCAATGGTGGTCAGTCTTTTTCGATTATTTTAAGCAATGGCAAAGTACCGCCACCCTATATTGGCCCTCGTTCCATAGAATCAGGTGTAGGACTTGGCACTACTTACGAAACCCTTATTGCCAATGCAATCGCAAATACCTCTACGGGCGAACGCGTGTATTGTGGCCCTTGCGACGATCCATTTTTTGTGGATCTGGGCGGTATTTTTGACTTGGGAGATGCGCCACGCCAGAATGGCAACGCTCGCGACGGGTTAGGCAACTACAATGTGCACACTATCGCGATTCAAATTCCAATCGCTACTTTGCGCAAATCAGGCGCACCTGCCACACCGACCAATATACTGGATGCGGATTATGTGATCGGTGTATGGGCCTCTTCTAGTCGCCAAGCCGTACAAACCATTCAATCAGGTGGTAACATACCGAGCAATAGCGGCAACTGGATTCAAGTATCTCGTTTGGGCATGCCATTGACCAATGAGGCTGTAATTCCAATCGGTCAAAAAGATTTTTGGAACCGTATTACACCTTATGATGAGATTACGGATACCACATTAGACGGTTATTTCTACAATCCTGAACTGGCGTTGTATATGGACGATGCGCAATTTGGTGGCGCAGTACCGTCTTTTGCGGCTTTGCGTATTCAGCGCAACTCCCTTCAAGGTTTTGATTTTGGGAACGGTAAAGATGGACTTTTTGCTTTGAAAGGCACCGCTGCTGTAGCGGGTACTGCGTTGGATGACGCTGTTTTTGGTACATTACTGTTACCTGGAGCAGGCAAACCGCGTTCGGTGGATCTTTGGCCCATATTTCATACAGGCGTACCTAATGTGCGTCCGTACCAATTGGCTACCGGTAAAGCAGGCAATCCATTGGCAGCTGGCAAACCATTTATCAACAACTTTTTGCCCAATGGTGGCGATATGTTGCGTTTGAACATGGCTGTTCCGGTGACCGATAGAACCGATCCTAAATTTAGCCCAATGGGTATCATCAATGCAGCAGTGCTAGGACTCACCGATCCTGCTTACAACCAAAACACAAGCATTCAGGCGATTCCGAATATGGATGGATTCCCGAATGGTCGCCGTTTGGAAGATGATGTTACCGCTATTGAATTGCAGGCGGTTGCTGGTGCGGCATTGGCTGCCATCGGACTTTGGTACGATGATTATACAGCGGGAGGTGCGAACCCAGTTACACCACAACTGCTCAAAGTCATTACATACCGCACAGGTGTGAATCAAAATGACAAGTCTTTTAAAACAAGTTTCCCTTATGTAGCTACTCCTTGGAGTGGTACGGAAATTGGTCAATAAACAAGCCAATAACGCTTAAAAAATAACAAACAATGAATTTAAAATTTTTAAAACAAAGCCTGCTGGCACTATTCATGTGTTCGGTAGCCTATTCAGCGGTTTTGGCATCCAGCCACCGCGAAGCACCTTTGGTATCCAATGATCCATTGGCAGATAATGTGGACTTATATGCGTTCCGCAGCCCCGACAACCCCAATACCATTACCATTATTGCCACGTATGTACCGATGCAATTGCCGCAGGGTGGGCCAAATTATTATTCTTTTGGTCAAAATATTCGCTACGAAATCCACGTGGACAATGATGCCTCTATTGCAGGCGATGAAATCACGTACAGATTTACGTTCAAACAGGTGAATGAAGATCCTACTACATTCTTTAATATCCGATTGGGCAAACAGAACTTGAAAACGACTTATACGCTCGAAAAAAGTGTAAATGGTGGTGCGTCATTTCAAGTGATTGTGCAAAATGGTACGGTACCTCCACCAAATGTAGGCGACCGTTCTATTGGATCGGCGGTAGGACTGAACACTACTTATCCTGCGTTGATGAGTAGTGCGATCAAAACGGCAACTACGGGCGAAACGGTATTCTGTGGCACCTCTGATGATCCATTTTTTGTGGATTTGGGTGGCATTTTTGACTTAGGCGATGCGCCGCGTCAGGGTGGAACACCTGTAGATGGCTTAGCATGTATGAATGTAAGCACAATTGCTATACAAGTGCCCATTGCATCGTTGTTGAAAGCGGGTGCTCCTGTAGCACCAGCCAATATTTTAGATCCAAATTATGTAATCGGCGTGTGGGCATCTGCTAGCCGCCAGCAAGTGCGCACCTTGTCAGCAACAGGCGATCCTGCTTATTCCGGCGCATGGATTCAAGTTTCTCGCATAGGTATGCCCTTGACGAATGAAGCCGTTATTCCAATTGGTAGCAAAGATTTTTGGAATTCGATTACCCCTTACAACGAAATTGCAGAAGTTAACTTGGACGAGTATTTTTACAATCCAGAATTGGCACTTTATATGGATGATGCGCAGTTTGGCGGCGCAGTTCCAGGTTTTGCCAAATTACGGATTCAACGCAACTCACTCCAAGGCTTTAATTTTGCAAATGGAGCAGATGGCTTGTTTGGTTTAAAAGGTACCGCAGCTGTAGCTGGCACGGCCTTAGATGATGCTGTTTTTGGTACTTTATTGTTACCAGGCGCAGGCAAACCGCGTTCAGTGGATCTTTGGCCAATATTCCATACGGGTGTACCCAATGTACGTCCGTACCAATTGGCCACCGGTAAAGCAGGCAATCCTTTGGCGGCGGGCAAGCCATTTATCAATAACTTTTTACCCAATGGAGGCGATATGTTGCGCTTAAATATGGCGGTACCAGTGACCAGCAGAACAGATCCAAAATTCAGTTCTTTAGGATTGGTACAAGCGGCAGTACTTGGCTTGACGGATCCGGCATATAACCAAAATACGGATATTCAAGCGATCCCGAATATGGATGGTTTTCCGAACGGTCGCCGCTTGGAAGATGATGTAACAAGGATCGAATTGCAGGCCGTTTCCGGTGTGGTATTGGCCGCTATTGGTTTATGGTACGATGATTATACTGCTGGTGGTGCAAATCCAGTTACCCCCAATTTGGTCAATGTACTCTCCTATACCACGGGTGTTGAAAGCAATGATGTAGCATTTAGCACAAGTTTCCCTTATGTTGCGGTGCCTCAAAGCGGTACAGGTAGCTGTGGTGGTAAAATTGTGAGTTCCACCACTGAAAATTATCCCGGTGGTATATTGGGTTATAGCCAATTGCCCGTAGTGATGAAAAACTACCCAAATCCATTCCATACCCAAACGACGTTCAAATTCCAAGTCAACCAAGCAGCCAATTTGACGCTACGCGTGGTTGATCTTCAAGGGAAATTGGTAGGAGAAGTGTATCAAGGCTACCGCCCAGAGGGTGAATTTATATTTGATTGGAATACCAGTACTTTGACACCAGGCATTTATATCGCTAATTTGTACGATAATAATGGCCGTTTGTTACAGTCGGGTAAGTTGTTGAAACAGTAATTAGGTTAACAAACCTAAAGAAAAAGGTTTAAATAGTAAGATTGATTTTGTTAGCGTTCAGGGCCCGACAGTGCCTTGAACGCTTTTTTAAATTCATTACGCTTGGGGTAGAATTTGCCCATTATAGCCTACAATAAGTAAACATAAAGGAGGTGTATTCAACAATAACAATCCAATAAACAATCGATTTAGGTGATTGAATAAAGACGAAAGTTGTTAAAACACTACTTTCGTTGTATTTTTGTGCCCGAATTTGACGCTGCAATGTGCAAATATAAAAAATGATATTGGTAGATGAAACTTAGCATCGGTTATATCGCGATTGCCAATGCGTTTGGTAAAATGCTGAAACGTACAACTGGCACGACAACAACCCAGCCAACCCAACCAATCGACGGTTCCCCATATCTTACTTATACAGAAAGTGGTCGGGAAGGTTATATCCGCTATCATGAAGAAGACATTCAAATGGTGTTTTATTATGAATTTGGCGGCGGTAATTGTCAATTGAGTATTCGTATTCCCGATGAAACCGAATGGCCTCCCCACCTCAGTGGTAGGGATGAAATTCTTCATTTTATAGGTAAAACAGTGGTACACGATAAATATAATTCAAGTAGGCGGTATAAAATTGAGGGTAATTGGATTAATATTTATTAAAAATCATAACATCGTCATCATCCGTCGGATTATTTCGGGATAAGTCAAAAGACAAAGCACGACTCCCCAGTATAATAAGACTTTAGGGAGATTGCCCGTTTTATCATCTGCTAAAGCCGCTAACCGAATAGATTTGTAATGGTAGTACCAAATCTCAACTTGTTGACCCACTTGATAAGCAGCGGGCAATGTGTAAGTGGTTGAAAAATGCCGATAAGTACTATTCTGTGTGGTAAAATCTACAACAGGTGCTACGCCTTCTTTGCCCGAAAGGTCTTGACGAAGTTCAGAGACAATCCCAAAAGTCTTAATGCCCTTTGTCAATATTTTTTCGATTTCATGCTGTTTTTCGTAGGCAATAATGAGGCAATAAGTGCCAATAAAGGCCATAACAAAAAGCAGGTATGGCGGCAGGTAATTATATGGATTTATCATATTCTGATTTTTAGTTCAAATGTAGTAGTTTAAGGTTTTAGATTTGAAAGGTCAAAATTGAGTGAAATACTGAGGGTGATAAAATTTTGTAAAATGAAGCGTAGTAAATTTGAATTGATGTGTGTTTTTTTCAAAATAAAGTCTATAAAACGCGCATCTTTATAAGTTAGATTACAGAGAGCACACATTTTATATAGAAAAAGTGTACTCTTAGTAATACCGTCCTAAAAATTAAGCAATAAAAAAGGTGATTGAACGATATAAATAATAAAAGATGATTTTTAAAGTAACCCTCTCCACGATCTATACGTGTTCCCTAGAAAGAGCATTCAAAAAACCACTATTCACGTCCACGTTGGTGGAATATTAAACAGTGTAAAATGAATTTTTTACTTATAAAAGAATTTAAGGAATTTGCTATTAAAGGTAACATGATTGACATCGCAATTGGTGTCATCATTGGAGCAGCATTTAATAAGGTGGTAGATGTATTGGTCAAAGAAATTTTTTTCCCACCACTCACTTATTTAACAGGCGGAGTAAACTTTGATAACAAACGGATTATTTTACGGAAAGCGATTATCGAAAATGGCGCTACGAAACTAGAAGAAATCGCTATTGGATATGGTAAATTAATTGAGGCAGGGATCGATTTTCTAATTATTGGATTTACGATTTTTATGGTTGTTAAATTCATGAATACTATTCGAAAAAAAGCCGAAGACCCAAAAGATACAACAGTAACTACCCCAAAAGATATAGAGTTGTTACAAAAAATTACAGAATTAATGGAAAAACAAGTTGATTTATTGGAGCATCCGAGAACAAAAGATCCCGAATGACGTATTCAGAGGATAACTGCAATTGTTTTCGGACATGGGATATACAGGTCATTGATGAAAGTCCGCAGAATAAATAACGCCCATCTATGCCTTAGGAATGAGATTTTAATAAAGGTACAAATTTGGCGGCCTTATTTTGCCCCTCTTTTCGTTATTCATCGGTTGTTTAGCCCCACTAAATGCCCTCTTCATGCCTTAATAGTGACAAAATCATCTCCCCAAATCCGTACCTTTATTAAAATCTCATTCCTTAGCGACAATCGTCGCCTAATCGTCCACCGTGCGTGGACTATCGCGCAGGCGATGGTTGACGCTAGTGCTAACCGTTCGGTGCAAGCAAAAAAATCCAAAGTAAAATAAACAAACCGAAAAATATAAAGAGAAATATCCAAAAACACTAAATTCATTAACTGAGCATTTAATCAATACTTTATTCTACTTTTGTGCTTTAGGGCTTAAGTATATGGACACAATTAATTATCATTTTGAACTTGGTCTTTTCCGCTTATGCTGCTTCGGCGGGCTCAGCATGAATTCCCCATTTTTTCGTTAGATAGTACCGCGTCTGCTGCGCAGGTTCCCGCCATTCAAAGCAAGATTTACTTGATTTTCATTTTGGTCATGCCTTAAAAATGGCTTATCTAGCCGAAAAATACCTGCGTCCATTTCTGCAATTAATTATGTCCAAATACTTAATAAATTTTTATTTAACAAATGAAAAAGATAGACCTTGAAAATAGAAAGTCTGAAAAAGATAGATTAATTTAATAAATTTGCCGGCGAAAACTAATGCACATGATATGAAATCAACTAATAAAATACCAGAAATAGATAAGGAGCTGATCAAATCGCCCAACCTTTTTCCTGTGGTGGGCATTGGCGCATCGGCAGGTGGGCTTGATGCGTTTAAAAAATTATTGAAAGCCATACCCGAAGACTCAGGCATGGCTTATGTGCTGGTACAACACCTTGACCCAAACCACGAAAGTTTGTTGGTAGAAATACTACAAAAAGTTACGGCTATACCCGTATTGGAAATTGCCGATGATATCAAAGTGCAGCCCAACCATATTTACATTCTGCCGAGCAATAAAATGATGATTGCCAATGATGGTGTGTTGGAACTAAGCCCACGCCCTGGAAAAAATAAAATGGAACGCAATTTACCCATTGACCTTTTCTTTACATCACTCGCCGAAGTGCATCAAAGCCACGCAATAGGCGTGGTTTTATCGGGCACTGCCAGTGATGGTACAATGGGCTTGAAAGCTATTAAAGACCACGGAGGCATTACTTTTGCACAAGATGAAGCATCGGCACAGTACGAAGGCATGCCACAGAGTGCCGTTGAAGCGGGTGTAGTTGATTTTATTTTGCCGCCCGATAAAATACCACAAAAGATTTTGGAAGTCATAAATATTATTAGAGGAAAAGAGGTAGAGGGTATTCCACAACAAGATGAAGATGTATTTAAACAAATCCTTTCGCTGCTGCGTATTCGCAAGGGTACTGATTTTACCTATTACAAACAATCCACTATTCGTAGAAGGATACTCCGCAGGATGGCCATTAATAAAACCGAAGAACTTTCCGTCTATTTAAAATATTTGAGAGAAAAAAAATCCGAACAGGATTTGTTGTATCAGGACTTGCTGATACCTGTAACCGATTTTTTTAGAGACCCTAAAATTTTTGACAACTTATGCAAATCTGTATTTCCCCTTATTGTAAAAAATAAAAAAGAGGGCGAGCCTATCCGTGTGTGGGTCGCAGGATGCAGCACAGGCGAAGAGGTCTACTCTATTGCTATCTGTTTTAAAGAATTGATGGGCGACCGATTTTCGCCAGATGGTCATCAACGCGTGCAGATTTTTGCGACCGACATCAGCGAACCTGCCATTGCAAAAGCCCGTAATGGCATTTATTCAAAAATCAATGTACAAGGATTAAGCGAAGAACACCTAAAAGAGTATTTTACAAAAAATAATGGCGACTACCAAGTAAAAAAATCCATTAGGGATTTATGTGTATTTGCCCAACACAATTTTTTAAAAGACCCTGCTTTTAGCAAAATGGATTTCATAAGCTGCCGCAATGTGCTTATTTATATGGAGCCTTATTTGCAAAAAAAGGCACTCACCACTTTTCATTATGCATTGAACCCAAAAGGGTTTTTATTGCTCGGCAAATCAGAAACAACGAGCGGCGTACCCGAACATTTTGCCCTTTGCCAAGTGAAAGGTACTGCTAAAACCGATAAAATATTTACCCGTAAAGATATAGCGGGTAGGTTTGTGCCTACGGCAAGTGTGCGAAGCGAAAAAAGTTATGTAGATACAAATGTTAAAAGCAAAAACGAAGTGATTCAAACCGACTTTCAAAAAACGGCTGATGATATTATGCTCAGCAAATACACGCCTGCGGGTGTCGTGGTAAATGAGGCAATGGATATTGTGCATTTCAGGGGCAGCACGGGCAATTTTTTAGAACCGTCGCCGGGCAAAGCCAGCTTTAACCTATTAAAAATGGCTAAGGAAGGATTGGCTTTTGAAGTGCGTAATATTTTGCATAAAGCAAAAAAAGAAAATGCAACGGTCGTAAAGGAAAATATTCCGATACAGATAAATGGCGTACTACGCAATATTTCAATTGAAGCCATGCCATTGCCCAATATTATTGAGCCGCATTACCTTGTGCTTTTTCACAATCAGTCATTGACTGCCAATAGCCAACTACCAACGGGTACTAAAAAATCAACCGCTGCTTCCAAATCAACGAGTGCAGCCAAAGATTTACGCATACTGCAATTAGAAAAAGAACTCGCACAAAGCCGTGAGGACATGCGGAGCATTACCGAAGACCAAGAAGCAGCCAATGAAGAACTGCAAAGTGCCAATGAAGAACTGCTCAGTGGCAGCGAAGAATTGCAGAGCCTGAATGAGGAAATGGAAACCAGCAAAGAAGAATTACAAAGTACCAATGAAGAACTAACGGTCGTAAATCAGGAAATGATTGGGCTAAACAAACAGGTAACAGCGGCAAGAGATTATGCAGAAGCCATTATATCTACCTTGCACGAACCGCTTTTGGTGCTTGATAAACACCTACGAATAAAATCAGCCAACTCTTCTTTTTATAAAACCTTCCAAGTAAGTGAAAAAGATACAGAGGGTAAATCAATTTTTGACCTCGGCAATAAACAATGGAATATTCCCGATTTGCGGGAATTATTACAAAACATTCTGTCGCAAAGAACAAAATTTGAAAATTTTGAAGTCGCACACAATTTTCCCAACATTGGCGAACGGATTGTACTACTCAATGCCCGTGAATTGATAAATGAAAGGGGCAGCGAAAAATTAATTTTATTGGCGATTGCAGATATAACGGAACAGAAAAATGGGCGTAAAAAAATAGAAGAAAGCGAAGCGCGGTTCAGGTCGCTTGTCATGCAAGCACCTGTGGCAATCGGTATTTATAAAGGCGAAGAATATATTGCAGAAGTAGTGAATGAAGGCGCTTTGCAAATGCTTAATAAAGGGATAGACTTTGTAGGTAAACCACTGTTTGACGTATTGCCCGAACTGGAAACACAAGGGTTAAAAGCCCTTATGGATACCGTCATACAAAGCGGAACAACCTATTACGGAAATGAATTAGCATTTAATATACATAAAAACAACATAAGTACGCAGGGGTTTTACAATATTGTTATTCAACAGTTAAAAGCCGATGTCGAATCCGTTGCAGGAATAATTGTGGTTGCCACCGAAATAACGGAGCAGGTACTTGCCCGTAAAAAAGTGGAAGAAAGTGAACACCGTTACCACAACTTGGTGTACACTTCTCCATACATGATAGCTATTTTTAAAGGCAAAGACGCGATTATAGAAATAGCCAACGATGCGATTATCGAAACTTGGGGCAAGGGGAAAGATATTATTGGCAAATCGCTGTTTGAAGTGGTACCCGAAGCCGCAGAACAAGGTTTTGATAAGTTGATACAAAACGTATATGAAACTGGCGAACCTTATCATGCTTACGAAACACCAGTTACCCTTATACGCAATGGCAAGCAACAGATGATGCACTACAATTTTATTTACCAAGCACAACGAAATATAAATGGAGAAATAGTAGGCGTGGCAATATTGGCAAATGAAGTAACATACGAAGTGATTGCAAAGCAAAAAATTAAAGATAGTCAGCAACAACTTCAGAATATTTTTATGCAAGCCCCGTTTGCTTTAAATATTTATGAAGGAAAAGAATTCGTGATTTCACTTGCAAATAAACTTTTCTGCGAAATTATAGGAAAAACAGAAAGTGAAATACTTGGCAAAAAATTATTTGATGCGTTTCCCGAAACTGCT
>JAYUKX010000079.1:0-51813 GCA_043764095.1 Chitinophagales bacterium | reverse complement strand
ATTCCACCTCTCGATGGACACCCTTGCCTTAGGCTAACACTCCTCGCTGCCAAGCGTGTAGCGGACTTTAACCGCCAAGTCTGCGCCCATGCTGGGCGCACTAAAAGAGGCCGTTTCACAATTTGAATTGTTTCGTTAAACAATATTCAAAGGTAAGAAAAAAATAAATAATCAAAAAAAAATTATTTTATCTGACGTAATCGGTCTGAAATAATAAGGGACATTAGAACAATTGCCTACCTTTGCCAAACTATTTCGCATAAAAACTGAATAATAGATTCCTTATCCAAAACTTGTATTAAAAAAATCACAAGAACAAATAAATACATGAACCGCACAGTTGCTCAATTTCTGTCCATTATAGGTCATCCTATCTTCGTATTGACCTATATTCTATTACTCATGCTGGCCATTAGCCCCTATGCTTTTGGGGTAGGACGCTTAACCGAGCAACGATCCATGCTACTCATCTTTGGTGTGGTAACGACCACCATCCTTATCCCGGGTATTGGTATGGCACTTATGAAAGGGTTGGGTATGGTACAATCGTGGCAATTGGACGACAAACAAGACCGTACAGGGCCGTATATTATGTCGGGTGTGTTTTATATTTGGCTGTTTTATAACTTGTTTTCTGGCGCTCAAACGCCCATTTTGTTCACTGCTTTTGTATTAGGAGCCACGATAAGCTTGTTTTTATGTTTTTTTCTCAATATTTTTACTAAAATAAGCGCACATGCCGCTGGTATGGGCGGCTTTTTGGCCATGCTTGTTTTATTGCCTTTTACCTGGAATGAAGCAACGCCGATGGTACCGATTTTTGGCTTTGAATTGAGTTGGTCTTTGGTCATCGCTTTAGGCGTATTGCTGGCTGGAGCGGTGGGTACAGCACGCCTCGCGCTTCACGCGCATACTCCTGCTGATTTATTTCGAGGCTATATCGCAGGCGCGGCGGCTGTTTTTTTTGCGGCGGGTCTTATTGGATATTAAATTAACTCGCCCGTTTTCTGTAATTCATCACTGCCAAGGCATTAAACAAAACAGCAAAACCAATCAAATTCCACATTCTGGGCAGTAGATCTGTTACGGTACTTCCTTTCAACATCACACTTCGCATCACATCCACAAAATGCGAAACGGGATTGGCCCATGCCAAATATTTAGCCCAAGCAGGCATGCTCTCAATAGAAGTATAAAGACCGCTCAACAATACGAACATCATCATAAAAAAGAAAGAAATAAGGGTAACTTGCTGCTGCGTATCCGAAAAACTAGCCAATAATTGCCCAATTCCTAATGCCGCTACCATATATACCATTGCATAAATGTAAATTGTCAAATAACTCCCCAAAGGATATAAACCAAATACCACATAACACACCACTAGCCCAATCGTTAATGACATCATCCCGATCACCCAAAACGGGATCAGTTTGGCCAACAAAAATTGATAACTTTTAACGGGTGTCACGTTCATTTGCTCCATCGTACCTATTTCGCGCTCCCGTACAATATTGAGCGCACACATAATGCTGCCTACCATAATCAGCAATAACGCGAGTATCCCCGGAGCCATATAATGCCGATAATTGAAACTAGGATTATACCAATAGCGCGTACTAATATCCAGCATAGGCATCGGATTGAAACGCGGAAACTGTACAAAGTCCAATCTTATCTCGTTGTTGACTTGATTAATGATTTGGCCACAATAATTGATGGCCAATCCTGCTTTTACACCATTCACAGCATCGGCTTTGAGGAGGATTTTGGCCTCGTCTTCGCGTACTAGATCGCGCTCAAATCGTTGGGGAATCTCCAATACCATATCTACCCGACCGTGGTCTAGGGCTTCTTGAGCGGCGGCTGTATTGGCGGGTGCTTCTTTGATAATAAAGTAACCTGAAGTACCCAAACGCTGTACAATTTTTTGGGAATACGACGAATGATCCCAGTCCAATACGGCCAAATGGATATTTTTTACCTCAAAATCCGCCGCAAATGGAATTAAAATCAATTGCATAACCGGTGCCGCTAACATCAATCGAATAATGCTAGGATTGCGGAATATTTGGCTAAATTCTTTTTTTATAAGTGCTCTTAACATGGATTTCTTGCTTTGGGACGCACCGTTTTGCACGCCTTGTTTTTTGCCTTTATCTCTTTACAAAATGTACAGGATTACGATAGCCTAATATTAAAACTCCGTATAGCCATCGACATCAAAAATAGCGTCATGCCTGCCATAACTAGGGTTTCTTTCCAAACATACTGGATACCCAAGCCTTTGATCATCACCGATTTTAAGATACTGAAAAAATACTTCGTTGGCACTATATTACTAATGACTTGCAACGGTTTGGGCATGTTTTCTAGTGGAAACATAAAACCGCTAAATACCAACGACGGCAACATGAGTCCCACCAATGAGATAAATAAGGCCGTTTGCTGAGAATCCGTTCGAGTACTGATAAACAAGCCCAACGATAAAGCCAGCAAAACAAATAAACCACACTCGGCCACCAATAGAAATTGGTTGCCACGCATCGGCAGACCCAAAACAGTATAGGCCATAACGAGGATAATACCCACATTGACCAATCCAATCAACAAAAAAGGTAGGGCTTTTGCAACAATCATCATCCAAGGGCGCACGGGCGATACCAAAATTAATTCCATTGTTCCTGTTTCTTTTTCTCGTACAATAGCCACGGCGGTCAACATAGAACAAAGCAAAATGAGGATCAACACCATTACCCCAGGTACAAAATTGAAGGCACTTTTTAATTGTGGGTTGTAGGCCAATTGTGCCTCGACTTGAATACGATAAGGCAGTTTTTGTTGTGCTAATAACTCATTCTGATAGTCACGAAGTACACTGCTGATATAAAACGAAACAGTATTACCGGTATTGGTATCGGACGCATCGGCCAATATCTGAACGGCAGCACTATTCGTATGCAAAAGTGCCTGCTGAAAACCAGATTGAAAAACCACTATCGCCCGCACCTTACCTTGACGAAACATTTCATCTGCCTGCTCTGGCCGGTCAATATATTCCGTTACATCAAAATAACGGCTAGCATCCAAACGCTGTACCAATGCGAGCGTTACCTCGTCTTTGGAAGGGTCAAGAATCGCAATTCTGGAGTTTTTTACTTCATTACTCAAAGCAAAACCATAAAGCAACAACATAACAATAGGCATACCAATAATCACAATCAAACTGCGTCGATCGCGCATGACATGCCTAAACTCTTTGGTGACAAAGGCTAAAAAAGTTTTCATATCGCTCGTATTTTAGAGGTGGAGGCCAATTTGAGAAAAACATCGTTCATATCGGATGCGTCGAATTGTTTTTTTAAGTTTTTGGGGGTATCCAAAGCCGCTATTTTACCATCGACCATAATCGACACGCGGTTGCAGTATTCAGCCTCGTCCATATAGTGGGTGGTGACAAAAATAGTAGCGCCTTTGGCAGATGCAGCGTAAATCATCTCCCAAAATTGCCGTCGGGTAATGGGATCTACGCCACCCGTTGGTTCATCCAAAAAAACGAGGCGCGGTTCGTGGATCATAGCCACGGAGAAAGAAAGTTTTTGTTTCCAACCCAACGGCAATGCGCCCACCAACGTTTTGCGTTGATCTTTAAATTCGAGTTGATCGAGCAAAATTTCGGTTTTATCGGCCAATTCTTTCTTTTTTACACCATAAATACTGCCAAATAATTGGATGTTTTCGTCCACTGTAAGGTCTTCGTATAAAGAAAACCGCTGCGACATATAGCCAATTTGGCGTTTGATGGCTTCTGCTTGTTTATAAACATCGCACCCCACCACCGTTGCTTCGCCGCTAGATGGCGACAGTAGTCCGCTGAGCATTTTCATGGCTGTGGTTTTGCCTGCGCCATTGGCACCGAGAAAACCGAATATTTCCCCTTCATACACCTCAAACGAAATGGCATCGACGGCGGTAAATGTTCCGAAAGTTCGGGTGAGGTTTTGGGTGGTAATGATGGTCTTTTTTGACATAATTATTCCTTCATTAATGCAATAAAACAATCTTCAATCGTTGCCGGTGTACGATTGATTTCAATATTTTTATGCTCTTTTTTTAGCAAAAATGCTTGAATATCTTCTTTTTTTAGCCCTATAGCGGTGTGTTCGGCAACGTGTGCATATTCGCCAAACGCATAACAAGTGGATACGCCTGTTAACGTTCGCAAATCGTTGATCAATCGATACATCTCGTCGGAACGGACGGCGTACAGATTTTCGGCATAACTATCCGTGATACCTTGTGGTGTATTGATGGAAAGGATATTTCCTTTTTGAATCAGGGCAATTCGGTCGCACAGCCGTGCTTCGTCCATATACGGTGTCGAAACCACAATGGTTAACCCCGATTCTTTTAATAACTGGAGCATTTCCCAAAATTCCTGTCGGGAAACGGGGTCAACTCCTGTGGTGGGCTCATCGAGGAGGAGTAGTTCGGGTTTGTGTACGAGCGCGCAAGACAAAGCCAGTTTTTGCTTCATACCACCCGATAATTGGCCTGCTCTACGATGCTTAAAGGGCTCAATCTGGCTATAAATCGGCTTTATTTGTTCGTAGTTCTCGGCAATCGTGGTGCCAAATACTGCGGCATAAAATTCGAGATTTTCCAGTATGGTTAAGTCTTGGTACAACGAAAACTTACCCGGCATATAACCAATGGTGCTTCTGATGGCTTTATAATCGCGTACCACATCGTTGCCATTCACGGTGGCTGTGCCTGAATCTGGTTGCAACAGTGTGGCTAATATGCGAAATAGCGTCGTTTTGCCCGCACCATCAGGGCCAATGAGGCCGAATAGTTCACCTGTGGCCACTTCCAAATTGATATTGGAAAGGGCTTGTACTTTGCCTTTATTGTATGTTTTGCCGACTTGCTGGATACTAATCATGATTTTGGACGCATCGGGCATTTATTGCCCTTTTAGGTTTTTATAAAATTACATCTCCGTACATCCCTATTTTCAACAAACCGTCGTTGGGGGTTTTGATCTTGATCGCATAAACCAAATTGGCGCGTTCATCCTTGGTTTGAATACTTTTTGGGGTAAATTCGGCTTTATCGGAAATCCAAGTGATCGTACCGCTGTAAGTGCCGCCTTGGCTAATTTGTACTTTTACGGTTTGACCAAGTTTGATATTGGGCAATTGTACGCCTGTGATATAGGCGCGCAAGACGAGCGTATCAAGGTTGGCTACTTTGTACAGCGCTTTACCGGGTGCTGCCATTTCAAAGGCTTCGGCGTATTTAGTGAGTACGGTGCCATTGAGTGGGTTGATGACTTTGCAGCGACGGATTTGATCGTCCAACTGTGCTTTTCGCGCATCTAAAGGTTGTTTTTCACTCAAAATACCGCGATTGGCAATGGTGGCGGATTGCTCTTGCGAACGTGCTTGCTGTTGCAATACCGCAACTTGCTTTTGGGCACTGGTGATTTGTTTTTCGAGGATGGATATTTGTCCGTTTACATCGTCCAATTGCTTGGAGGGTGCGGCTTTGGCGGCTACTAGTTTTTGCAAACGGGTTTGCTCTACTTGAATCACGCGCAATTGCTCGCGTTGGGTGTTGATTTGACTTTCTTGTAGTGCAATTTGCTCGTATAATACTTTTACTTGTGGCCCTGCTTCTGTTTGACGCAATTGCAGTGCACGCTCTGTGGCGAGTACTTGGTCTTTTTGTAGGCTGAGTTGGTCGCAGTCGATGCTGCCCACTTCTTGTCCCGATTTGAGGTTTTGCCCTTCACTGATGTTGAATTGGCGTAGAACACCTGCTGCCTCGGCAGAAATGATGACTTCTTGTGCTTCAAAGATGCCTGTGGCATCGAATGGGGATTTTTTATTGCCGCAGGCGGCTAGGGATATGGATATGGCTGCGATGATGGCTGTTTTTATGGATATTTTTTGCATAATTTTTTATTTTGTTTGTGGTGTGGTGTTTATTTTTTTGGGGTGGTTTGGTGGTTTTTTTTCATTTTTTTAGCCGTTGCAGTTCAACGGGGTTTTGGTGTTTATTTTTCATTTTTTTAGCCGTTGCAATGCAACGGGCTCTACATGGATCCGTTGATGAATGACTGGGTCAATTGTACTTGTAATAATTGAATTTCGTGGATTACTGTGTTGATTTTTGCGTTGGTGGCATTGGTGCTTTTTTTCATTTTTTAGCCGTTGCAGTGCAACGGGGTTTACAGGGATCCGTTGATGAATGACTGGGTCAATTGTGCTTGTAATAATTGAATTTCGTGGATTACTGTATTGATTTTCGCGTTGGTGGCATTGGTGGTTTCAATGAGGTATTCACTGGAGGTTAACACACCATTTTCTAATTGAACGGCTGCGGTGGCCGCTATTTGTTCGCGTAAATTAACAATCCCTTTATCGCGTTCCAATACTTTGGCCAAGCGTTCAATATCGCGCTGTTGTTGGGTGTTCTTGATCGAATTTTGTAACAAAAACTGCTCGCGTTGTATGCTTACCCGATCGCTTTGGATGCGCAATTGCTGTCGCTCCTTGTCGGGTGTACCGTTGTAAAAACCACTAAGGTTCCACTTAAAATTAAGACCTAAAATGGCATACGGAGCAAATTCATTGGATAAAAAATTAAGACCCGGACGTGCATAACCCACCGTAGCAATAGCGTTAAATTTTGGCATTAATTTCGTTTTTACGGCCGCTTCTTGCACTACTGTACTGGCTTGTTGTAGGCCAAACAAGGTGAGTTCAGGGCGTTCATTTGGGCTAGTAGTTGTGTTTTTAATGCTCGGTAATTGTAAAATATCTTTGTTAGAAATAGACAATCCTGTCAAGAGCGATAGACCATCAAGCGCACTTTGTAGGCGGGCGTTGGCATCATCTTGCATTTGTTCTATTTCTAGTAATCGGGCATCAAATGTCAACACATTGGCAGCGATAGCAGTGCCATTATTGACTTGTTCCTGCATTTTTTCGCGGCGGCTTCGAATATCTTTTTGAGATTCAGCCAATGCTTGTAATTGTTTTTGCGACAATAATGCCGCACAATACAACTGCATCGTTTGTTCACGGGCGGTATAGCGATCTACCAAAACCCGTTGCTGCTCCACTTTGGTCAACGCGGTTTGGATATTGCCTTGTTGAGCGGTTTGGCCACCATCCCAAATGGGTTGTACCACGTCCAAAGTAACGCGATATTGGTCTTTGCTGATCGTGGATACTTCAAAATTGGGCAATTTTATGGGAATTGAAGTGACTTCCGATTGCCAAGTAGCTTGCCCGTTTAATGATGCTTGCGGTAAATAATTACTGCGCAATTGCGCCAATGCAGCACGATGCGCCGCCTCAATCAAAGGTTGTTGCTGTGCGAGGGGCAAGTGGCTGTCGGCTGCTGTTAGGCATGATTCGAGTGTTTGTACTGCTTGGCTATACCCCGTATTGATGAGTAATAGACAAATACCGAATAATATCTTGTTTTTTAGCCTATTGAATCGTATAATCATAAAAAAACGTTTAATTTTTAACTGTTTAGATTAACCACTTGGTTAAGTTAAGGTTCAAAAAAAGCCCCTTGGGGCAAAGAGGCTTTTTTTGAACCTATTTTATTTTACTCGCCAATCAAAATAGCGCGAGCATATTGTACTGCATGTACACGGCGTTCGGCTAATAATTGATCGTATTGCTTTGGTGTGAGGTCAAAAGTTTTACTAAAAATTGGTCGAGCGATAAAAGGAAACAAGCACATGCCCACCAAGGTAAGCATAAACTGATGGGTATCTACTTTTTTAATTCTGCCTTCCTTTATTTCAATTTCCATCAATCGAATAATTTCTGCTCCGAGTTTAATGTCGATAGAATTGGCCAATTCAGGGTTTCGATGAATTGTACTCAGGATAAAAATGGGCAACCGTGGATTTTTTTGTAGCATGGTGAGGTAAGCCAACACAAAACGGTCAATTTTTTCGATAAAGGTCATATTCGCTTCGTTCAATGCCGCTTCAATTTGTGGGACAAATTGCTTCATCTTGTGCCTAAACACTAGTTCGAATAATTTATCCTTACTCCTAAAATAATAGTGCAACATCGCTTTGTTGATCCCAGCTCTGTCGGCAATATGCTGCATACGTGCGCCAGAAAAGCCCTCGTCCAAAAACACATGCTCCGCCGCATCCATTATTTTTTGCTCTGTTGTAATTTCCGATTCCATATCAACTAAATGATTTAACCAAATGGTTGACACAAAGGTATGAGGATTATAAAGGAACTGCCAAATTTTTTTTTAAGTTTTTTGGAATTGGCTAAAAATACGGGGTTAGTAGCCGGAATATTTGTAGCAAAAATCGTCAAAATCAAGGTTGGAGTTGTGTAAAAAGGTCAAAATTTCAGAGAAAAAAGCGCGAATATAACGACCGTAGTGGTTACGAAACAAAAAAGCATGTTATGTCCGCAACAATAAGAAAAGTCACAGTTACTAATTCACCCCACACTCCACGCCCAATTGATCCACCGCTTCCAAAAAATCATTGCCCACATGCACTTGGTATAGCGCAAAATTGCGGCTTTTTTTAGAGGCTTCAGTTAGAGCAGTTATCCACAATATTTAACATTTAAATACTTGTGCCTTCAAATATTTTACCTATCTTTGTAATATATTTTCACACATTAAAATAATTCTTACACATGGCAAACTTTATTTCACCCCCTCCCCATTTTAGGCAAATTTTATTTTGCTCTCTTGCTTTGTTTTTGTACACTTTTTACAACAAAACAACTACTCGCCCAACCTAACTACGAGTATAAGATTGATGGTCCTTATAATGATTCCCCAGGGCCCTACTTCATTAAGTTGTATGTCAATTTTATGCAGTCACCAGATAACCAGTGGACAGCGAATTTTAATCTCGCAACAGAAGCAAACAACACACTCACTATTTTGAATGCTGCATTTAACAAACATAATATTTTTTTTGTACCCTATTCTTATGTGAATTCTTGCTTGGTACAAGATTTTGAAGTTCATACCACGAATTTATCTATAGAAGATCGAAGGAAAGAACAGCAGCAAAACTCGACTTTAAAAGAAGACGCGTATCATATCTATGTTACAGATCCTAGTTCAACATTTGTTTCAGGCAATGAATTCGAGGTACCCAACAACTTTTTTAGCCTAGCGGGCTCAAGAAATGGTGTACTCTCCAACAACACAGAAATAGTAGTACATGAGGCTGGGCATAATTTTGGATTAGTGCATACTTTTACAGGAAGCTCACCGGGTCAAATGTCATGTAATGAAAATACTAGTACTTGTAGCGTCAGCAATGTACCATCTTGCGAGTGTTGTGGAGATTATGTTTGCGATACGCCTTTCAATACAGATGCTGATATTGTATTGAGTGGTTGTTCACACCCGACATTACCAGAGAGCATTTGGCGTAATTTCATGAGTTTGATCAATTCTGCTTCTGACCCTTCCTGTCGTAATCTATTTACCGAAGAGCAGGCCAAAAGAATGAGGGTATATTTGAAACAAGCCCCTGTATTACAAGCCATGCAAATACTACCCGTAAAATACCCTTCATCAACACCAGGAGCGTTTTCAGGAAATATTATAGTGGAATCGGGTGAATTGGTTATTGATCAAGACCTATCTATGATGCCAGGTACATCTATTACGGTAAAAAAAGGTGCTTCCTTGATCGTAAAAGCGACGATTACAGGTGCATGTGGCCAAATGTGGCAAGGTATTATTGTAGAAAGCGACAAAACCGATCTTAACCAATCGCCTACTTTACAAGGAAGCGTGAAGATTATCTCCGGAGGTAAAATAGAACATGCCCGTGTAGGCGTCGATATTTTAGACCCAGTAGTGGTGGGTAGCGGTGGCGGAATAATAAATACGAGTACGGCTTTTTTTGTAAATAATACGATTGGAGTGCGGTTTGCACCGTATGAGCGTGCGGGATTAGTAAACGGTGCAATTGGACAATTACCCAATAAAAGTTCTATTTCGACAACTGTTTTTACTACTGATGCCGATTATCGCGGCGATCCTATGGTCTCACCTGTACATATTGAAATGACGGGTATTTTTGGGCTGCCAATTAAGGTTTCTTTGTTCAGAGATTTGAGGGCATCGTGTACCAGCAGTTCAATTGGCATTAGTTCGATGTCCGGAGGCTTTAATGCCAATTATTCGCAATTTGAAAATTTAAAATTTGGTATTCTTACCGATAAACTAACCGTAGGTAGCGGTTCGTTTCGTGCTGAATTCTGCAAATTTCAGGGTTGTGTTACGGGCATATCGGCGGATATGTTGGAAAGTTCGTTTGTGGTACGCGACAATACATTTAGACTACAATCCATTAGTACGACATGCGATGCCACTAACACCCAACTGCTGGGCATAGCCGTAAATGGAGCAACAAAAGACATGACCTGTACCAATAATATATTCCAAAATACTAACCCAGTATCCAACACAGTTACTAGAACTACTGGCACCCATTGCACAGGAATCGGTACTTTTTTTAACCAGATTAAAGGTAACCAGTTTATTGAAGTAAATGTTGGTAACCTAACCTCTGGCAAAAATGCTGATATATTTGACGGCTTGGTTTATTTTTGTAATACACATACCAATGATGCCATATTTACGGGTACTAATTATAGGTTTGATGGGCAAGTTAGAAAAACACAAGGCGATCAGATTAGTGCTAACATAGTCGCTCCAACTGGTAATATATTCTCTACTAGCACAAATGGCACAAGAAGAGTAGATAATACTGGCGGTGACGTTAATTATTATTTTTATGAATTTGATGGCGATCAAGAGCCGTTAAAGCCAGTTTTATCTACGGGTATTACCGAGATTGGAGTAGAGGATATCAACGCTGCCTGCCTGCCTACTACAGAACCCTGTAACCCACCTTGCAATGAATTAGCACTAACAGATGCCAAAAATGCCTTTTTATCTCAAAAATCGCTGCTTCAACAAAAACAAGTCCAATTCAACGCCAGCAATGACCCTTTAATAAGGGCTGCGCTAGAGCGCGAGATGGTAATACATCAACAAAAAATGAATCAAGAATCTGGTAAAGTGCTGCGCTATTATGCACAAGATAGCACACAATTGCTGGTAGATTCGCTATTGCGTTGGTATTACCTTATAGAAACCACCGAATCTTGGACTACACTAGCAAAACACCACTATTTCAACCACGATTCCGTCGCTTTTGATGCCGTTTGGGGTGCTATTCCAGTACACTTTAACTTGAGTGGTGATGCGTTAGCCAGTTATCAGCGGATCAATAGTTTCTTCAGTTTGATGCGCCAACCTGTACTCACAGCGAATAGTTATGATAAATTACCAGCTACTACCATCGCGCAACTTAATGCGCTTATAACGGATTGCGACGAAGCCTCTTTTTTGGCGAAGGCCATATTACGCCGTAATGGGGTGACGGCTGCGGTTAATTGTCAAGTAGGACGTATGGAGCCTAGGTCAGAAGATACCCAATTGAAGGGCAATCTATCCAACCTTATTCTTGTACCCAATCCAGCACAAGACCAAGTAACATTTATAGCAGACCCTAATACCCACGCTAAAGAGTTAGTTATAGTGGATGCTTTGGGTAGGATTCATATTTCCTATCCCATCAACCCCAATGAAGTGTATATTCAAGTGAATACGAGTACGTTACCCACTGGTTTGTATCAAGTACTGCTGGTGGGGCAAATAGGGGTACAATCGGGACGACTAATGATTCAGCGTAATTAATTATAAAGTAATAGAGTGGTGGTTGCTCAACCTATTGAGGTTGTGGCAACCACCCTTTTTTTATTCATTTTGCAAAATAGCACTATATGAAAAAAATATTATTTTTATTAATACTGCAAATACCGTTGTTCCTCCGAGCGCAATCCTCTTTCAACTTGGTACAAGATTATGGGTTTCCGATTAATCATTTTAAGGATGTAATAATACACCAAGATACAATTATTGGACTTGGTATTGCATTTCCAGATAGTACAGCGCAGCAACAGGGTATTCTTTTGGTTCAAATGGACTCGAATGCTATAATCCTTCGAAAAAAATTGATACTGGATACGCTCGGTCGAGACCTTGTTATTAATTCGAGCAGTCGAAAAATTAAGCCAACAAAAGATAATGGGTATATTTTTATGGTGGCTACGCCACAGGATAGAGATGCTATACTTTATAAAGTAAATGCAAATTTTGACATTCAATTCAAATTAGAATTTAAAGATTCCGTACTATTTAGCAATTTCGATTATAGGGTATTAGAAACAACAGATGGTTACCTAGTATATGGAAGCACACAGAAACCCAACTATCAAATTGTTGGATTTATTCGGCATATTGATAAAAGTGGAAATAAACTATGGGAAAAAGAATATTTGTATAGTGGGAAAAATAACTGGGTATTAAGTACACAGTTTATTAATGACAGTACCATTATCTCGTGTCATAGTATCACCATCAACTTTTCCACGTTTAGTGGTTATTCAGCACTTCGGGTCATAGATTTAAAAACAGGTAATACCCTCAAATCTATGGATACTGCTGGGGATGCCCAAGACCAGTTTATGACACATGTAAAACCCACCCCTGATGGGGGATTTGTTACTTATGGCATAGAGTTGATTGGTCCGAATGCCACTTTTTACGAAACCCAATCCTCCTTTACAAAATACGATAGTAATTTACAAATAGAATGGAAAAAACACTGGGGGCAACGGACGTTTAAACAAAATGCTTTTTTTATGCATGAATCCTACCTCGACCAAAACAATGATTTGGTAACAATGGGGAGAACATTCAAGGATACTGTGTTTGAGGGAACACCAAACTATTCTATTGCTCGCGGCTGGGTTATTAAATACACAGAACAAGGTGACAGTATATGGTCAAGACCAATACCCATTACAGTGCCACATGATCTCGACGAAGGGTATTATGTATTATACGGTGGCGGCATCCTATCCAGTGGCAGCATTGTGGGAGGCGGAATGGTACAAATCGGTAGCAAATATTATAGTTGGCTAATCAAACTTACGGCGGATGGGTGTTTGGAGAACCTTTTTTCTTGTTCGCCTAACTCATCTAGTACCGTAGAGCAGGTGCACGAAGCACAGCAGGCATTATCCATCGTACCCAATCCAGCACAAGACCAAGTAACACTACTAGCAGACCCAAGTACCCCCGCAAAGGAGTTGCTTGTAGTGGATGCTTTGGGTAGGATTCATATTTCTTACCCCATCAACCCCAATGAAGTGTATATTCAAGTGAATACGAGTACACTACCCACTGGTTTGTATCAAGTACTGCTGGTGGGGCAAATAGGGGTACAATCGGGAAGATTGATGATTCAACGTAATTAATACCAAATTAGTAGTGATGGTGGTTGCTCGATCTATACAGGTTAGAGCAACCACCATTTTTATTTATTCATTTTGCAAAACAGTACTACATGAAAAAAATGTGCATGCTACGTATGCGACAGGACATTTAAACTACAATCGATCAGTTCCGGTGGTGCTATTAACCCAAATCCGCGCTTTAATCCCTACCTTTGCCACACAAAAAATAAACTATGGCTGCCATCATTAAGCAAAAACGTCCAAAAGTAAAACTCGACTTGCATCCGCGCAATAAGCACCGCGATCGTTACGACCTAAAACTCCTAGCGGAAAGCAATCCGGCGTTAGCAGCGTTTATACTGACCAATAAATTCAACGACGATTCTATTGATTTTGCCAACCCCGAAGCCGTAAAAGCCTTGAATACTGCGCTGATTACGCAGTATTACGGGATAACTTATTGGGATATTCCCGAAGGATATTTATGCCCTGCCATTCCGGGTCGCGCCGATTATATCCACCATATTGCCGACCTGCTTCGGGAGCATAATTATGGCAAAATACCCACGGGAAAGCAGGTCAGGTGTCTTGATATTGGTACGGGTGCTAATTGTGTTTATCCAATTATTGGCTGCCAGGAGTATGGGTGGTCATTTGTGGGAACGGATGTTGATCCTATCGCCATTGATTCGGCCAATGCCATTATTGAAGCCAATCCGGTGTTGAAAGGCTTGATTGAAATTCGATTGCAACCCAATGCGCAAGATATTTTTAACGGTATTATACAGCCGGACGAAACCTTTGATTTGACAATTTGCAATCCACCATTTCATGGTTCAAAATCGGAGGCTATAGCAGGTACATTGCGAAAATTGAATAACCTCAATACTGGTAAAATAACCGAACCTGTCTTAAATTTTGGAGGCCAGGAAACCGAATTGTGGTACGATGGTGGCGAGGAAAAGTTTTTACAAAATATGGTGCGACAAAGCAAGGAATTTGCCACATCGTGCTTTTGGTTCTCCTCATTGGTCTCAAAGCAATCCAATCTGGATGGCATGAACAAAGTACTCAAAAAAGTAGGCGCAACCATAGTAAATACACTTCCAATGGGGCAAGGACACAAGGTAAGTCGGGTTGTGGCTTGGACTTTTTTGACGGAAGAACAACAAAAAGCATGGCGAAATTTGCGCTGGAATGCAAAGGTTTCCTAAAGGACTGTCTAAAATTTCTTATTCAATATTCCATATTTACCGTCAACCGCTCTATTTTTGCCTTATGCTAAAGTACCTATTTCCTTTTATACTTTTACTGGCGGGTTGCCGCGAAGTGTGGCAAAGTAAACCCTATGCCATCAAGGACGGACATGAACGAATGATTGCCATTTTGGATAGCATCGCCTATTATGCTGATCCTTTGGAATGTTATAATTTGAATGGCAAATATGTAGAAATCATCCGAAAAGAACTAAAAAAAATACCTAATGACGAATTGCCACTTGCACGTACACGATTTGCCGAACAACTGATCTATGCTGGAAAACCCGGACAAGCCATCATCGAACTCACCACACTTACCCACGACCAAGGCGATTCTATCACCGAAGCCAATAAAGATATGTACGAGTTTCTGGCCCTTGCTTACCTGCGTTTGGGCGAAGTGAACAACTGCGTGGAACGGCACAATGCCGAATCGTGTATTGTGCCCATCCAACCTGATGGTTTTTATACCGATATGATCGGGCTAAAAAATGCGATAAAAGTCTATCAAAGACTCCTAGAATCATTTCCTGATGATAGCCAAAACCGCTGGCTACTCAATATTGCCTATATGAATCAAGGCCAATACCCCGATAGTGTGCCCGAAGCATGGCGCATTGATCCACGGGTGTTCAAAAGCCCTACAAATAGCATCAAATTCACCAATCAAGCCGTCAAATTGGGTATCGATCTCAATGGTATTTCCGGCGGTGTTTGTATGGATGATTTTGACAACGACGGCGATCTGGACTTGTTTATTACCCGTTATGGTCTCCGCGACCAATGCCGTTATTTTGTCAACGAAAAAGGTAAATTCAAGGACCGCACCGATGCCGCTCACCTCACAGGTATCGTTAGTGGGCTCAATACCATACAAGCCGATTACGACAACGATGGCGACCCAGACATACTGATCCTGCGTGGCGGCTGGCTTAAAGGCGGAACGCATCCCAATTCCCTGCTCCGCAACAATGGCAACAATACCTTCACCGATGTCACTATTGAGGCTGGTTTGCTCTCGTTCCACCCTACACAAACGGCAGATTGGGCCGATTACGATAGCGACGGATGGCTCGATCTCTATATCGCCAACGAGAGCCGCGATGGTTCTGGCATTCACCCTAACGAACTTTACCGCAACAATGGCAATGGCACGTTTACCAATATGGCGCAAGTGGTGGGCTTAAATTTAGTAGGTTTTTACAAAGCGGCCGTTTGGGGCGATATCAATAACGATCGTAGGCCCGATCTCTACCTTTCCAGCATGAGCGGCGATAATAAACTTTTTGCCAACCGTGGCAGCGACAATAACGGGAAATGGATATTTGAGGATATTTCGGAAAAAGCAGGTGTCACTAACCCTCAACGCAGTTTTCCTGCCTGGTTTTTTGACTACAACAACGATGGTCTGGAAGATATACTTACCATTGGTTTCGACCTCGATCCTACTCGGCGGGTATCTGGTGAAGTGCTCGAAGATTTATTAGATTCCGTCACCACCGATGATTGCCTGCGCCTGTACCGTAACAACGGCAACGAAACTTTTACCGATGTACACAAGGCCGCGGGTCTGCACCATATTACTTATGCTATGGGGCACAATTTTGGTGATTTTGACAACGACGGCTGGCTCGATTTTTACCTCGGTACGGGTACGCCCGATTTGCGCGCCCTGATCCCTAATCGGATGTTCCGCAATGTAGGTGGCACTCATTTTGAAGAGATTTCTATGGGCGGTGTAGCGCACTTACAAAAAGGTCATGGTGTAGCGACAGGCGACTTAGACAACGATGGAGATACGGATATTTATACCGTAATGGGCGGTGCTTACGAGGGTGATTTGGCCAATAATGTCTATTTCCAAAACCCAGGTAATACCAACCATTGGCTACAACTCGACCTGCGTGGCCGCCACAGCAACCGCGATGCAATGGGCGCAAAAGTGGCGGTAACTATTGTAACCACCGAAGGCAAAAAGCGCACAATATGGGCCACTTGTGGCACAGGCGGCAGTTTTGGCGGCGGCAGCCGAAGGGTTGAAATGGGCTTGGGTAATACCACTAAAATAGAAAAAGTAGAGGTATTTTGGCCAAGAATGGGTGCTGGTAAGGCAGAATTAAAAGGAGTGGGTTTGGATACACGTGTGTTTATTGAGGAGGAGTGAGGTGCGGTTTAGGGCTACTAAGCCGACACATCATATTCTCTCAACGCATCATTTAAAGATACTTTTTTGTCTGTACTCTCTTTCCTTTGGCCAATAATGAGCGCACATGGCACCTGAAATTCGCCTGCATTAAACTGCTTGGAATAAGAACCCGGAATCACTACCGAGCGCGGCGGCACATAACCCGTGTATTGCACCGGATCAGGGCCAGTTACGTCAATAATATGGGTACTTTGGGTAATCACCACATTGGCTCCCAATACGGCTTCCTTACAAACACGTACGCCTTCCACCAAAATACAGCGAGAGCCGATAAAACAATCATCCTCGATAATGGTCGGCGTGGCCTGTGTAGGCTCCAATACGCCGCCTATGCCCACACCGCCGGATAAGTGTACATTGCGTCCAATTTGTGCACAAGAACCCACAGTAGCCCACGTATCCACCATAGTGCCACTACCTACCCATGCGCCAATATTCACGTAAGAAGGCATCAAAATAACGCCTTTTTCGAGGAATGAGCCAAAACGGGCAATGGCTTGTGGTACTACCCGTACGCCTTTGGCGGCAAAGCCATTTTTAAGCGGAATTTTATCATGGAATTCAAATGGCCCTACTTCAATTGTTTGCATTTCCTGAATGGGAAAGTACAAAATGACGGCTTTTTTAACCCATTCATGCGTTATCCAGTCTTTTCCAGATGGTTCTGCTACGCGGAGTTCGCCTGCATCCAATAGTTCAATCACACTGCGAATAGTTTTTTTCACCTCTTCGCTTTGTAGCATGGTGCGATCCTTCCACGCTGCTTCAATAATTTCTTTCACAATGATAAAATGATTTATTATTCAGTTATTGTTATTTCTTCTTCTTCTTCTGGTATAGATAGCCAAAAATTATTATATCCTTCCCCTTGCACAAGGGTTAATTCTTGTGCATTGAGCAATTCCAACAATGCTAAAAAGGTAACAACAGCATGGATTCTGTTTTCTAATTGTAGAAAAACTTGTTCAAAATCCACTTTTTCACCTGCTTTTAGCATCCCTTGCAAATACGATTTCTGCTCCTGTATCGTGTAGTTGAAATTATAAACCGTATGTACGCGCTTTGCCTTCTTTTCATCGTCCATCCGCGCTACTAAGCGTTCAAAAACACGCAACAATCGGTACAGGCTCACACTTTCATAACCACCATCGGCAATCGCTTGCTCCGATAATTGTTTCATTTCTACTTCCGCATAACCACGAGGATTCATAAATGCTCGTACTTCTTCCATGCGTCGCAAATCTTCCATCATATCCTTATAACGCTTGTACTCCAATAGCCGATCCACCAATTCGGCACGCGGATCTATCTCATTACCTTCGTCATCTATCTGCTTGCGCGGAAGGAGCATTTTGGCTTTAATCCTCATCAACGTTGCCGCTACCACAATAAATTCGGAGGCCAAGTCAATATTCATGGCTTCCAAATCACGGATATACGACAAAAAATCGTCGGTAATTGTAGCAATCGGGATATTATAGATATCCAATTCATCGCGCTCAATAAAGAACAACAATAAATCGAATGGCCCCTCAAATACCGGGAGTTTGATAGTAAATGTACCGCTTGACATGCTGCGCAAAGGTACTAGGATTTACGTACTTTATGGATATTAAGGATGAATATTACTTGGTTTATGCGCTGTGAGTAAACTTCCCAATACCATACCAACAATACTTGCCATAAAGCCCCAAAGCATGGGAGTGATGTTTTTGATAAATTCCATCAGCGTTGGGTCATCGGGAATTACCGCGCCTTCTTCTATTTTTGGTAAAAACCAAAGCGTAAGTAGCCAAACCACAATACCTGCTACCATTGAGGCAATAGCACCTGTACTCGTGGCTCGTTTCCAATACAGGCCACCGATCAAAGGCACAAACAATGAAACAAGACTTAACGCTGAGGATTCACTTACCAATTCAAATATATCATTGCGCCAAAGCGCGATACCGCCCGTAATTAACGCAACGACAACCAACGCATAACGCATTGTTGCTAACAACTGTTTGTCTGTCAATTCTTTACGGAAAAATTCTTTTATCAAATTTTCACCAATTACTGTAGCCGGAGCCAACATTGCACCACTGGCTGTACTCAAAATAGCCGACATCAAAGCACCAAAAAACAAGATTTGCATCGGTAATCCAAAGTGCTGCAACACCATATTGGGCAATAATTCTTGCTTATCGCCAGCGGCTAATTCGGGATACAATATGCTCCCTCCAAAACTAATTACCAAAGGAATCAGTGCCACTGAAAGGTACATAAAACCCGAAGTATAGCAAGCTTGTACCGAAGCACGCTCGCTTTTTGCACCCATAACACGTTGAAAAACATCTTGTTGTGGAATACTACCCAAACCAATTGTCATCCAAGCGGCTATCCATTGCATAATACTAATTGAATTGGTTTTCGGGAAAAACCGAAAAAAATCAGGCTTGTCCGTTGGAACTGCTGCCAACATTTTCCCAAAGCCACCCACTTCCATTACAACAGAAATCGCTAATACCAAAAGCCCTACAACGATTACAATTGTTTGGATAAAATCGGTAATAGCGACCGACCACATACCACCTACATACGTGTAAAACAGCACCATTAATGTGCATATCGCTATGCCCCAACCTCTATCAATTCCTCCGACAGTCTGCATCAAAATACCTAGAGCAACCAATTGGGCTGCAATCCAACTAAAATAAGACGGCACCATAAAAAATGCCGAAACGACTTCTGTATTTTTATTAAAACGCAGTTTAAAAAAATCACTAAATGTAAGGAGATTAAGTTTATACAATGGCTTTGCCACTAAAACACCTGCTAAAACAAGGCATAAAGCAGCTCCAAATGGGTCTTCAATAATCCCTTGTACGCCTTCATCCACAAACCTTGATGAGGCTCCCATAACCGTTTCCGAGCCAAACCACGTTGCAAATAGAGCACATGCAGCTATAAACATAGGTAATTGCTTACCTGCAACGGCAAAATCAGCCGCAGTTTTTACCTTTCGTCCTGCCCACCAACCAATGGCAATGGTGACCAACATATAGGCAAAAATAAATCCAAGAAGGGTAGTGTTTTGCAATAGTGATAAAAAATAAGAGGTGAATAGACCTTATGTCACTTTATTTTTGTGAAGGCCGAAATTAGGGATTTTGGGTTGCTGCAATGCGCTTTTTGCAGCCGTAATAGGGTTAATTACGGCGAAAAAAGGAAAGAAGCAGAGCGCCAAAAGGCCAATTTCGGCCAAAAAAATAAAGTGATATAAAGTCTAATTAAAAAAACCGATTAAAAAGTTCCGTTAGAGCCTTTTTAATCGGTAAAATTACATACAATTATTTATTTGGATCGCCTTTATATCGACGCAGCTGGTGGTGGTACAATTTTAATACCTAATTCTTCCAATTGCTTTTCTTTAATACCATCTGGCGCGTCAATCATCATATCGCGGCCTTGGTTGTTTTTAGGGAACGCAATAAAGTCGCGGATCGAATTAGCACCATTCATTACCGCATTTAAACGATCAAAACCAAAAGCAATACCGCCATGTGGTGGTGCTCCATATTCAAATGCACCCAACAAGAAACCAAATTGTGCTTCTGCTTCTTCCGGCGTAAACCCTAATAACTTAAAATTGCGTGCTTGTAAATCACGGTCGTGGATACGAATCGACCCTCCACCAATTTCAACACCATTCAATACTAGGTCATAAGCATCAGCGCGCATACTTTTGAGTACCATTCGATCATCAGACTCCATTTTCACAATATCCTGTGGCTTGGGCGATGTGAACGGATGGTGCATCGCAAAGAAGCGATTTTCATCTTCATCCCATTCCAATAACGGGAAATCGACCACCCAAAGTGGTTCAAACTTCTTAGGATCACGCAATCCAAGGCGTGTGCCCATTTCCAAACGCAATTCGCATAATTGTTTGCGTGTTTTTTCGTCTTCTCCACATAGTAAAAACAACAAATCACCAGGCTTAGCGCCACATTGCTCCACCCATGATTTCAAATCTTCTGGAGTATAAAATTTATCCACCGATGATTTTATGCTACCATCTGCTTCATATTTTACATAAACTAAGCCTTTTGCGCCTATTTGTGGGCGTTTTATCCATTCTGTAAGTTCGTCGATTTGTTTGCGTGTATATTCTGCGCATCCTGGCGCACATATAGCCAATACAGATTCTGCGCTATCAAACACGGGAAAGCCCTTGCCTTTTGCGCTGCTAGACAAATCTACGAATTCCATTCCAAAACGAAGGTCTGGCTTATCAGAACCAAAGCGGAGCATGGCTTCGTCGTAGGTCATGCGTGGGAACTTACCCAATTCAATGCCCAATGCTGTTTTGAAAAGGTATTGCGTTAGCCCTTCAAACATATTAAGAATGTCCTCTTGGTGCACAAACGACATTTCACAGTCAATTTGCGTAAATTCGGGTTGTCGATCCGCACGTAAATCTTCATCGCGAAAGCATTTCACGATCTGGAAATATTTATCAAAACCAGCCACCATCAAAATCTGTTTAAAGGTTTGTGGTGATTGTGGTAAAGCGTAAAATTGGCCTTTATTCATACGAGAAGGCACTACAAAATCGCGTGCTCCTTCTGGCGTAGATTTAATCAAAAATGGCGTTTCTACTTCTATAAATTCCTGCGATGCGAGGTATTTACGCGTTTCGATGGCTAAGTTTGAGCGGAATATCAGATTTTTCTGAACAATATTGCGCCGAAGATCGAGGTAACGGTATTTCATGCGCACATCATCACCGCCGTCCGTTTCATCTGAAATGGTGAAAGGTGGCGTTTTTGCAGCGTTCAAAATACGTAATTCTTTTACTTTTACTTCAATTTCGCCCGTTGGGATTTTTGTAGTTTTAGAGGCGCGTTCGATAACTGTTCCGGTTGCTTGTAACACAAACTCTCGACCCAGCGATCGCGCTATTTCAAATAAATGTTTGTCGGTATAATTCTCATCAAATACCAACTGCGTAATGCCATAGCGGTCACGCAAGTCGATCCAAAGCAGGCTGCCTTTATCGCGAATCGTAGCAGACCATCCAGAAAGTGTCACTTCTGTGCCTACATCGGAAATCCTCAAATCGCCGCAATTGTGCGTACGGTACATAGTATAATGGTTTTATTTTATTAAATGAAGGTGCAAAGGTACATTAAGTTCTCCTTTTACACGGAATAAGATTTTACTTTATGTCGATTAGTTTTTATTCTTTTTTAAAAAAGAGCGACTTTTGCACTTTGAAAATAAACGCCATTATGCACAGTTATACCACTAGAATTATTACAATCATTTTTCTCTTTATTTCATACACTTCAATCATCTTTAGCCAGCAAAACAACTGGGTGGTTGAAAAATTACCCGAAACCATTAATTCAAAATTTGATGAAATAACACCTGTTCCCTCTCGCGATGGGAAAACGCTGTATTTTACAAGAGTGGGTTACCCTGATTTTAATCGAACGCTTATTTTTGACACTATCAACTATCAAGAAAAACTAAGCGAAACGAAATACATGGAAATGCTCGGGAGATTGTACGGCGAATTGGGGCAAACGGTACTAGGTGAACCCTATCGCTCCAAATTTAATCAAGATACTTGGCTGAGTAATAGCGATACGGCTGGAGGCTTTTCGATTGTTGAGCACCCGGGCTACCCTTTAAACAATGCGCTACCCAATAGTCTAGTCGCAATTACGCCTGATCCTAAGGCTTTTTATATCTTAAATCAATTCAAACCAGAAGGCGATATGAAGAAAGGGTTTTCGGTTATTCGCAAACAATCCGATGGCACATGGTCATTTCCTCGTCCTGTTGTAATTAAAGACTACTACACTATTACGTCCGATGTAAATTTAACGATGAGTTTTGACGGCAAAGTTCTGATTCTTTCCGCATCTCGCTTTGACTCCCGCGATCTCGATCTTTATATTTGTTTCAAAGAAGGTGAGCACGAGTGGAGCGCACCAAAGCATTTAGGCAATGTCATCAATTCATCGCGCAGAGAAATGACACCCTATTTATCAGAAAACAACCAGACACTTTACTTTGCATCTGACAGAGGAACAGGAACGGGAGGGTTAGATATTTTTATGACAAGACGAGAATCAGACTCTTGGTTTGATTGGTCTCCACCAATTCAATTGATTGAGCCTATTAATTCAAGATCGGATGAATCACAGCCCTATTTCAATATGACGACAGGTAATTTATACTTCACTTCCAAACGAGATGGTAGTAGTGATATTTTTCGTGTAAATATTGCACCGCCACAGGCAACTGAATTAGTGATTAAAGGCAGAGTAATCAATGCCAAGACTAATTTCCAAATGAAAGATGTACGCATACAATACACTTTTGAAGGCGAAACAAGGGATACATTAGTCTCACCGAATGGAGAGTACACGTTAAAAATACCAAAAGGTGTTAAAGTGCTCCTAAATGGATTAAAACAAGGTTTCAATGGTAAGGCAGAACAAGTATTTTTTAGACCGGATTACTACTATTTCCAGGATTATTATGTCGTTGATTTGTTGATCGACCCCCTAGAAGAAGGATCTAAAATTGAATTACAACCTATTTTTTTCCAACAGTCAACAGCGTCAATACTTGAACAATCTTATGGAGAACTGAACAACCTAACAGATATACTTACCAATATGCCAAGTATACACATTCAAATAGATGGCCACACGGATAATAATGGCAAAGAAGAAGACTTGATTCAATTATCATTAGCCCGAGCCAATGCCGTAAAGGACTTTCTTATAACAAAAGGTATAGATGGTGCTAGAATAAAAACCACTGGTCAAGGATCAATAAAGCCACTTAATGATAATACTACGGATGAACTTCGCCAACAAAACCGCCGGGTGGAAGTGGTTGTAACTAAAATTTAGGAGGATAGTAGTCTTTAGAATTAGTCATTTTTCATGGGCGATAAAACATCTCCGTGCTTTTTGAAGAAAAATACGATGAATTTTGAAATCTATTTTTTTGAAAAATTACAATTCCCTAAAAACACTGCACTTATTCACCTTTGTTCCACGTGGAACAAAATTAGTCGCATTTCTCCGAGAATACCTTTAGTAAACGGCTTAATCTTTAACAATGCAAAACAAGCATAAAAGGGTATATTAGGCTACCCATAGAAAAAATCAAGCCAAGATAAGTTAGTAATCAGGGGTTTCTCATAAAAATTCAGGTACAGCGCACCGCAATATTTGTAGCAAAAACGAAAAATATAAAATTTGAAGGTGCAAGCGCACCGCAATATTCAATGTAATACTACGGTGCGCTGCACCGTCAAAACACGGGAAAAATTATCGTCTACAAATATTGCGGTGCGCTGCACCTTAACTTTTTATCCGAACGCCCCAAATATTCTACAGACTTCGTTCCACGTGGAATAAAATAAGTAGCATTTCTCCACAACACCTTGACTAAACGGCTTAATCTTTAACAATGCAAAACAAGCATAAAAGGGTATATTAGGCTACCAGTAGAAAAAATCAAGCCTAAATAAATTAGTAGTCGGAAGTTTCTCATAAAAATTCAGTTGCAGCGCACCGCAATATTTGTAGCAAAAACGAGTAAAATCAAATTTAAAGGTGCAGCGCACTGCAATATCCAATCTAATACTATGGTACGCTGCACCTTCAAAACACGGAAAAATTATCATCTACAAATATTGCGGTGCGCTGCACCTTAACTTTTATCCGAACGCCCCGAATATCCTATAGCCTTCGTTCCACGTGGAACAAAATTAGTAGCGTTTCTCCACGAATACCTTGGCAAACGGCTTAATCTTTAATGATGCTAAACAAGCATTAAAAGGTATATTAGGCAGCCACTAGAAAAAATCACGCCAAGATCTGTTAGCAATTAGGGGTTTCTCATGCCAAATTTAGTTGCAGCGCACCGCAATATTTGTAGCAAAAACGGGTAGAATTAAGTTTAAAAGTGCAGCGCACTGCAATATCCAATCTAATACCATGGTGCGCTGCACCTTCAAAACACGGAAAAATTAACGTCTACAAATATTGCGGTGCGCTGCACCTTAACTTTTTATCCGAACGCCCCGAATATTCTACAGACTTCGTTCCACGTGGAATAAAATAAGTAGCATTTCTCCACAACACCTTGACTAAACGGCTTAATCTTTAATGATGTAAAACAAGCATTAAAAGGTATATTAGGCTGCCACTAAAAGAAATCAAGCCAAGATAAATTAGTAATCCAGAGTTTCTCATAAAAAACAAGGTGCAGCGCACCGCAATATTTGTAGCAAAAACGGGTAAAATAAAATTTAAAAGTGCAGATCACCGCAATATTCACTGGTAAAAATACGTGAAATAAAGTCCTATCATTTGTTCCACGTGGAACAATATTAGCGTCATCTAGCCAATATAAACAACAGAGAAGGTAGGATACTGCAGGTTTGTCTCTATGCAAGACCTATAAACATAAAGGTCTTGAGCATGAGTTCTTAACTCAAAACAAAGCCTGTTCGCAATTAAACGGTCTAGCAAAAACTCTTTCTGTTGCATAAAAACCTTCAATTTCTTAAAATCGATACCCTCATATATTTGTGTTCCACGTGAAACATTGCGAACTTTGCACCTTCAAAATTTATAAAAAAGCACATTATGCAACTGTATAGCACCAACAACCCAGCCTTGAGAGTAGGTTTAAAAGAAGCCATTTTCAAAGGACTACCCGATGACAATGGTCTTTTTATGCCTGAAAGCATCCCAGTATTGCCTATCGAATTCATCCAATCACTTCCCGAATTATCCTTTCTGGAGATCAGTAATACGGTAGCAAGTACGCTTGTGGGCGATTCAATACCGGCTCAAGACCTGCAACTCATCGTAACAAAGGCCATTAATTTCCCTGCTCCAGTAGTACCCATTGATGAAAATACAGGGACACTTGAATTGTTTCATGGCCCTTCATTAGCCTTCAAAGACTTTGGGGGCCGGTTCATGGCCGAGACAATGTCGTACCTAAATAGAGGAGAAGATAAGGAGTTGACTATCCTTGTTGCTACCTCCGGAGATACTGGAGGAGCCGTTGCCGCAGGGTTTTATAAGACACCTGGTATCAGGGTTATTATACTTTATCCTTCTGGAAAAGTAAGTCCATTGCAAGAAAAGCAGTTGACGACATTGGGCGAAAACATCACCGCAATAGAGGTAGATGGCACATTTGATGACTGTCAAGCACTCGTCAAAAAAGCATTTTTGGACAACACTGTAAGTACTCGACACCGTCTAAGTTCCGCCAATAGTATCAATATTGCACGGCTTATTCCACAGTCCTTTTACTATTTTGAAGCCTATAAACAGGTGGTAATGCAGCACGATAAAATTGTTTTTGCTGTGCCTTCGGGTAATTTTGGAAACCTTACCGCTGGACTATTAGCCAAAAAAATGGGGTTACCAATCCATCATTTTATAGCCGCAACCAATGCAAATGATGTAGTCCCTGCCTACTTGAACAGTGGGGAATACCAATCTCGGCCATCTGTTCGTACGCTCTCTAATGCGATGGATGTCGGCAATCCTTCCAACTTTACCCGTATGCTAGACCTCTATAGTTCCACGTGGAACATGATGAAAAGCGATATTACAGGCTATGCTTTTGATGACCAAAGTACCGAAAATGCGGTTAGAGAAGTATTCAAAACCGATGGCTACCTACTCGACCCTCATGGTGCAGTGGGCTATTTGGCTTGGAAAAAATACCATACCACACACCCCGATACTTATGGAATTGTACTTGAAACAGCCCATCCCGCTAAGTTTTTGGAAGACATGGAAAGGGTGTTAGGGCATGAAATAGACGTTCCAGAACGTCTTGCAGCTTTGGCTAGTAAGACCAAAGTATCTATTAAGATGGGTAAGGAGTATGGGGAGTTTCAACAATGGTTGATGGAATTGGGGTAGGGTACTTTGGCTGCGCTCAGTTAGCGAGTTCGGGTTTGCTCATAGTATGGTCACTGAGCGAAGCCGAAGTGACTATACTAGGAGCGCTGCCGGCGACCCTGTATATCTTTTCCAGTCGTTTCGGCTTCGCTCAACGACCGGGAAAAGATAGCACAATCCTACTTCACTTATCCACTAGAGTCCCACTTGGTAGTATAGTTAGTCGCTGAGCGAAGATGTGATTGGTCGCTGAGCGAAGCCGAAACGACGGCCCTTTATACCTTTTCCCTGCGTTTCGGCTGCGTTCAACGACCGGAAAAAGATAGCATAATCCTACTTCACTTACCCACTAGAGTCCCGCGCAGTGGTCGCTTGGCCGCTGAGCAAAGTAGTGGTTGGTCGCTGAGCGAAGCCGAAGCGACCGAAGCGAAGTGTGAAAAATAAATTTGCATTCTTTCTCTAAGTGCCTTAATTTTGCACCGTCTTTTTTACCGTACCACACCTTCAATGGAGGGTGTTTATTTGATCCAACCGTTTGTTTTTATGAAGATTGTAAACTACCGTAATACCCCTTTTCTGCGGGTAGTATTCCCTTTTTGTATGGGAATAACTTTGGGCGATATGCTACCAAATCAGTCCTTAGCACATGAGACATACCTACTCATTGCTATTCCAATTATCTTATTCATCGCTGCTGGTATTCAATACCAACATACTTACCGATGGGTATTTGGCTTACTTGCTCAATGCAGTTTAATGTGCTTTGGCTTTCTGCTTATTCATAAAAGTAATGAACAAAACGATCCTGAACATTTTACTAAAACACTTTCTTTATCCAAAGAGGTACTCCTAGAGGGCATGATTTATGATGCTCCAGTTCAAGGGAAAAAACTGAAAGTACTGATGAGGGTATCACAATGCTATAATGATTCTACTGGTTTATACCAGCCAGCCAGCGGTAATTTACTGTTGTATATTGGTGGAGATTCTTTGGCTAATGCGCTCCATTATGGCGATCGATTGGCAATACGAACAAAAATTATTCCGGTGAATAAACCCGTAAATCCACATGCCTTTGATTATCGGAATTACCTCCACCACCAGAATATTCACTTTATGTCGTACCTCAAATGGCCAGAGGTTACGGTCATTTCTTCGGACAATGGCAACTGGATTTGGGCGCAAGCCTTTGCATATCGAGATAGGTTATTGGCCTTGCTCCAAGAACATTTTACCACCAAAGATGAGTATGCAGTGGCTTCCGCTTTATTGGTGGGTTATAAAGAAGATCTTTCTGATGAAGTAAAACAGGCGTATGCCAATACTGGATCCATGCATGCTTTAGCGGTATCCGGGACACATGTGGGGCTGTTGTATGTGGGTATATTATTCTTGCTCCAACGACTGCCTTTATACGGAAGACGAGGGCGGTTGATCGAGACCATTCTTGCGTTATTAGCGATTTGGGCTTTTACTTTTTTAACAGGAGCCACTGCATCGGTGCTGCGGGCATCGGTAATGTTTTCTGTTTATTTAGTGGGGAAAATGGTGTTTCGACAAGCCAATATTTGGAATGTTTTAGGCGCATCTGCTTTTGGTTTATTGGTTTATAATCCTCATTTTTTATTCGATGCAGGTTTTCAATTATCGTATGCTGCTGTGGCTGGTATGGCTGCTTTTTATCCTATGCTTTACAAGGTTTCACCCATCATTAAAAACAAATGGCTGGACGAAGGGTGGCGCGTACTCCTTGTAGGTATGGCTGCGCAAATTGGTACATTGCCTTTATCTCTATATTATTTCCATCAGTTTCCTTGTTACTTTTGGTTGGCAGGATGGGTGGTGGTACTGGGCGGTGCTATCTTTTTATGGGCTGGTGCATTGCTTATTGTTTTGGATTGGGCAATTCCTATCTTGGCATATTGGTTGGGCGTTGGGCTTTCGTATATGTTAATCGGGATGAATAAAATTATCTTCCTGATTCAAGATATTCCTGGCAGCGTTATCTCTGGTGTATGGCTCTCTTTGTGGGCAACTATATTTTTGTATTTCATTATTGTACTGTTTGGTGTGGCAGTGGCGGAGCGTAAAAAATCAGCATTGTTCGCTGGTTTAATTGGCTTAACTATCTTACTCGGATTCCAAGCGTATAGAAGTGTGCAACAGTTCGATCAAAACAGTATTTGTATTTACAGCATTAATAAAGGTACTTTGATTGATTTGTTTGAAGGAAAAGAGCGCATTACTCTTTTAGATAGTATCAGCGCAAAACAAGAAACTTTTGCTGCACAAGGACACCGGTGGGCAATGGGAGTACAACATACAACGCATGGAACTGGAGATAGTGGGCAGGATAATTTAAAATACAGCGCATTAAATAATAATTGTATTTTAAATTCATCAGTGGCTTCACTATCTATCGTGCAGGCACCGATCCAATCCGACAGTATAAACCAAATAGAAACCAGTGCATTGCTACTCAGGAAAGGTGTACCAGTTACTATCCAAGAATGTTTACTGCATTATAAAACATCATTGTTTATATTTGACCAAACAAGCTCACGTCGACAAATAGAAAAATGGAAAATGGAATGCGCAGCATTGGGATTAACAGGGTACGATATAAGAGAAAGAGGATATTGGGAAATGACCGAACGTTAGTTATATTTCATCACTAAAATTTGAATGTCTTTTGTAAAAGTAAATCGTAATTCAAATACTTTAATACAAAAATATGATATACATTAAAAAAATAATTAATTTTATTATTCTAATCGTAACTCTCACTATCTTATCTTGGTCATATATCCAAGCCCAATCGAGACACAGTTTCTCTGTTTCCTATACCTCTGCATTCACTATTGTAAATGTAACTAATTTTCCAGAACTTAGTTTTACAAAAGGGATAACACAAACCTTTTATGATCGGAAAAAACCACTTACCCCTGCCTATGGTTATGAATGGGGTGGATCTTATGATTTTAAATTTAAGAACAATTTTACCATAGGTATTGGAATGTGCAAGTCGGAAAAAAAATCTACCACTGGTGTTTTTAATTTTGAAAAAGATCCCGAATTCAAATACCGATACGAGTATATCTATAAATCGGTATCCATTCCTATTCGTGTGGGCTACAGGACAAAGGAAAAGAATAGGCTAAGCAAGGTATTTGGCTTACAATTCGGGCCCGATATTTTTAAATTATTTGAAATGCCTTTATCAACTATTAATATGGTAACAGGAAGACCTCAAACATCTGTTCGTGAAAAGATATTTGGTGCTAATGATGGCCTAGCCCGAATAAACATAGCGATAGAAGCAGGTTTAAGGGCCAATCTGCTCAAAAACCTAGATTTTTCTTTAGTACCAAAATTTCAATACTCATCCCAAGCATTCCGCATCAAAGAAGCAGGGCCACTCTTTGTTAAAGGCAATATGTGGTTACTCGGCATACAGTCCAATCTCATCGTCACATTCTAAACCAACGCCTCCTTACTACTCATCCTGTAATTCATATACAGTATCGTACAAAGCAGCAACACAGCACCTGCTTGGTGGTAAACACCAAGATCAACTGGTATTTTGGCTTTGCAATTGATAATGGTAATAATACCCAGCAATACCTGTACGCATACCATACCCGCCATCGCCCATAGCGATTGACGGAATGGGGCAGAAGTATTGTTGCGGTTTTTCAAAACCATCCAAAAAATAACACCCGTGAGTATATAGGCCAGATTACGGTGCATAAACTGGATAAATGTAGGCATAAATGAGTTTGCATCATAATGAATGAAACTATCCGGGTGCCATTGTGCTAAATCCAACAGAATGGCCGGTAGGTACGACCCATTCATAGATGGCCACGTCGGGTAACTCAAACCAGCCTTGCTGCCCGACATCATGGCTCCTAGAGCGATCTGAACAAAGGCAAGCCCTAGCAATACCCAGCCAAAGCGTTTGGTGCGCTGCGGCACAACAGTTTCTATTTTAGGCTGAATGGCAATAAACGCAGTCCACAACAGATAACTAAAAATAACCAATGCCATGGTCAAATGGAGCGTAAGGTTGTATGCATTAACCCACGGTCGTTTGATCAAGCCGCTCGCGACCATAATCCAACCAAAAAATCCTTCTAAACCAGCCAATGCGACCACCCAAAGTAAACGCGGTACCAATCGACGCGAAAACATGCCTTTCCAAAGAAAAATGAAAAAAGGGATGATAAATACCACAAACATCAACCGCGCCCAAAGCCTATGAAAATATTCCCAAAAGAAAATAAATTTAAACTGATCCAAGGTCATGCCTAAGTTGATCTTTGCATACTGCGGTGTCGCCTTGTACAATTCAAATTCCGAATTCCAAGCCGCCTCGTTCATTGGAGGTAACGCGCCGGTAACAATCTCCCATTTGGTAATGCTCAATCCGCTTCCAGTCAGCCTTGTGATACCGCCGATGACAATTTGGAAAAAAATCATAACAAGTCCCGTAATCAACCAGATCTTAACGATACGAGGAATATTAGAATCGGAGCGGTACTGTAATATAGAATTAGCCATGTGTATTTATTTATGTGTAGATGCTGTGGTTTAAAACCCTATTTTGTGAATAACCCACGCATTTTTATATTTCAAACAAAAGTAGAACAAGTTTTTCAACCGACAATCCACATCTTCTTTAATAGTATTTAATTATAGTCTTTTTAAATTAGAAAAACAGTCATTATTATTACTGGTGTTAGTTTGTTAGGAACGTTGTAACTGCTATATCGCTTTTTTAATACACCATTCACCAACGTAGTTATGCACAAGATGAACCCGTAATTATGAAGGATTTAGGGTACTTACAAACACCGATGTGGACAGTTTTTAGTTTTAAGTCTTAGCTCTTTCTATCGCACCAAGATTGTTAGCTACTGTTGGGCGGGTTTCGTTTATCCACCAAACTAACAGAGTTAACAGTGGATAACCGACTAACAACTAGGGTAGGTGTTGGCCAGTGTGTAAAACCGATGAGTTACTAACGCAAAATAGTGGGTTTTATGAAAAATTAAACAATTAATAATCAAGGCATTGTGTGTATTGGTTATTATACATGTTTGCAAGATTATAAACATAATGTTTCGATAGCGTTTAGAACACATATTCGCGTATCTTTGCCTTAAATTCAACAATCATGATCACACTCCTAAACAATATCGGAGCGTTATTGGTTTACGCTAACACAATGCAAGAGGTCATGGCTTAGAAAGATTGACCACTAATTCAGCACATCATCATATTTTTTAAAAATGAATAAATATACCATACTCGTCGCCGCCTTCATTTTTAGCGCGGTAATGCTACCAGCGCAGGAATCTGTATTTTCAGAAAAAGTAATTAAGCAGCACGTCAGCTATCTTGCTTCTAATAAACTAAAAGGCCGCGGTACTGGCAGTAAAGAAGAAATTAAAGCATCCGAATATATTGCCAAGCATTTTGAGAAAGTGGGACTGACCCCTAAGGGTGATAACGGCACATGGTTCCATGGATTTAGTTTTCATAAGTCAACAGATCCGCATGGAATGAACCACGATGGGCCGGAAGTAAAAAGCCGTAACGTAGTAGGATTTTTGGACAATGGAAGTCCATTTACCATTATCATAGGTGCCCACTACGATCACTTGGGTATGGGCCACGATCATAATTCCCTCGATGCCAATCCTGCCGGCAAAATACACAACGGTGCCGATGATAATGCTTCGGGTACAGCAGGCGTTATTGAATTAGCGCGTTACTATGTGAATAATGGTGTAAAGGAAAACCATAATTTTTTGTTTATCTGTTTTTCGGGCGAAGAGTTGGGTTTATTGGGTTCCAAAAAATTTACAGAAACACCAACAATCGACCTTTCCATGGTTAGTTTTATGCTTAATATGGATATGATTGGCCGCCTTAATGAAGAAAAACGACTGGTTATTGGAGGCGTTGGTACTTCACCTGCTTTTGTTCCGGTAATCAATGGCCTAAAAACAGATATTGGCATTAAAAAAGATAGCGCAGGTATGGGTCCCAGCGATCATGCTTCTTTTTATATGAAAAATATCCCTGTTCTTTTTGCTTTTACAGGGCAACATAGCGATTACCACAAACCTACAGATGATACCAAGAAAATAAATTTTTCTGGAGAGGTAAAAGTACTTACCCTAATGACCCAAATCATTAATCAATTGGATCATGCATCAAAATTGCTGTTTCAGGAAACAAAATCCAATGAATCGGATACACCAAGGTTTAAAGTGACACTTGGCATTATGCCCGATTACACCTACGAAGGAAAAGGTGTAAAAGTAGATGGTGTGACGGATAGCAAACCAGCCTCGAAAGCAGGTGTTAAAAAAGACGATATTATTGTTGGCCTTGGTGATTTTGATGTGACCGATATGCAAATATATATGAAAGCATTAGCAGCACATAAAAAAGGCGATAAAACAAAAGTAAAAGTAAAACGAGGAGAAGAAACGAAAACTTTGGATGTGGAGTTTTAAGGAAATTTTGTTTCGGCGGCGAGTAACTTGTAAAAATATGCTTGTTGCTTGTTTAGTACATCGAAAGAAAAAGAGGCTAAGTTTCTGTAAGTATCAGGACACCATTAATTGGTAGAAATGAACGCAGGTTTCTTTTCCTGTAATCAAGGAGTAGAACAATACAAAATACGTACCTCGTATTTTGTATTGTTAAAAAATAAATAATAATAGACTTGTTGCGGTGGGAGACCATCCGGCCAGAAATTGATCTTTTTGGGCTGCTTTTCGGCTATTTTCTAGTCTGTAGCGCTGCTATGAACTCAAAAATAAGCTTCAATCAGCCCAAAAATCTCTAATTTCATGGCTCGACCGCTCCCACCGCAACATGTCTAATATTTTAGCACTGCGCATTTTTAATTTTTCTTTCATAGATTTTTTATTTTACGATCACAAAATATTGATTTACTGCATTTTAAACAAATGTACACATGCATGCCGCAGAAATGATCGAAATGCCCTATTTTTATGTGTGCCTTTAAAAGGTTATGAGATATCTGTAATGGTAAGACACCTAAAAAGGACAACAATCTTCATTTTGAACACAAACAACTGCATTTTGCACACAATTGACCATTTTAAACTTCTGACCTTTGCACTTCACAATTAAATTAAAAATGATGAAGTACAAAATTTTAGGAAATACAGGCTTGAAAGTTTCAACGCTGTGTTTAGGTACTATGAATTATGGCGGAAAAGGTTTTTTCGGCTACATGGGTAATCTTGACCAAAATGCAGTTGATGAACAAATAAAAACTGTAACAGAAGCAGGAGTAAATTTTATTGACACTGCAAACATCTATTCCGAAGGACTTTCGGAAGTAATGATAGGGCAAGCTATCAAAAATCTTTCTATCAACAGAGACGACTTGGTTTTGGCTACCAAAGTGAGAGGCACTATGGGTAAAGGACAAAATGATTTAGGGCTTTCAAAAAAACACATTATTCAACAAGTTGAAGGAAGTTTAAAAAGGCTTGGTACAGATTACATTGACTTGTACCAAATTCATACAGCCGACCCATTAACGCCAATTGAAGAAACCATCAAAACACTTGACGATTTGGTACGAAGTGGTAAGATTAGGTACTTTGGTGCCAGCAATATTGCGGCTTGGCAATTGATGAAAGGCTTGGCGTATTCGCAATACAATCATTTAGACAGATTTGCCTCTTTGCAAGCAAATTACTCATTAGATGTGAGAGATGCAGAACGTGAAATCGTACCTATGTTGCAAGACCAAAAAGTGGGATTAATGGTTTGGAGTCCTTTAAGTGGTGGTTTGCTTACAGGTAAATACAAACGAAACGGACAAAAGGAAGAGGGCAGACTAAATAGTTTTCCATTTCCGCCTTTTCACGAGGAAAGAGCTTATGATGTTTTAGAAGTACTTACACCGATGGCAGAGAAAAAAAATGTTTCAGTTTCGCAATTGGTATTGGCTTGGTTATTACATCAGCCAGTAGTAAGCAGTATTATCATTGGTGCTACCAAAATACAGCAACTTCAAGACAACTTAAAATCTGTTGATGTTACATTTACAGCAGACGAATTAAATCAGTTAAACGAAGTAAGTAAATTACCTGCCGAATATCCTGCCAATGTTTTAGAAGTAATGACGATGGACAGAAGTGCAGGTGTTGATTTTTTAAATGCTTAAATTCACAAAAACAAGTAGGTAATAGTCTATATTGCCTACTTATTTCAATTATGAAAGAAACAGTACTAGATATAAAAAAAATAAATTCTATAAAGGAACTACATTCTTTTATGGGTTTACTAAGTCCACTAAACCCTTTACTAACTATTATTGACCACTCCCAAACACAAAATAGTAAAAAAACTACGCATAAAAAATTACTTTTAGACTTTTACAATATTTCAATCAAAAGAAGTTTTAAAGGGAAATTAAAATATGGCAAAAACCATTATGACTTTGATGATGGTACAATGTCATTCATAGCACCAAATCAAATAATTAGCATAGATAGTGAAGAAGATAGAAACAACGATGGTTGGTCTTTATTGTTTCACCCAGATTTAATCAGGCAATATCCATTAGGAAAAGCAATTAAAAACTATGGATATTTTTCTTACGAAGTAACCGAAGCATTGCATCTTTCAGACGAAGAAGAAAAAATAATTGAGGTAATTATTCAAAACATTCAAAAGGAGATATCTGCAAGATTAGATAATTTCAGTCAAGATGTGATTGTTTCAAACCTTGAACTACTCTTGAGTTACTGTAATCGTTTTTATAGCAGACAGTTTATTACAAGAAAGATGGCAACAAATGATTTGCTCACAAACTTTGAGAATATTTTAGCCAAGTATTTTACTGAAGATTCAGACTTGACTTTACCAACGGTAGAAAAATTAGCGACCGAACTCAATGTTTCGTCTTCGTATTTAAGTGATATGTTGCGTAGTTTGACAGGACAAAACACGCAACAACACATACACGAAAAATTGATTGAAAAGGCAAAAGAGATTTTAACGACAACCAATTTTACAGTAAGCGAAATTGCCTACCAATTAGGTTTTGAATATCCACAATCATTTAGCAAAATGTTTAAAAGTAAAACTAATTTGACACCAATGGAGTATAGACAATCATTTAATTAAAGCATTAAATAATATGAAACTAACATTTTTTTTGTTTTTATCATCAGTAATCGTTTTATCATCTTGCAATGAGAAAAACATAATTTCCAATAATGAAATTAAACAAATCATTATTGAAAAGTACGAAAAAACGCGCACTACATTGAAAAGTGGTGACCCAAATTATGTCTTAAATATGCACACGAAAGATGCAATTCTATATTTGCCAAACGGAAAGGAAGTAGTTGGAATTGCGGCATTGAAACCATTCTATGAAAAAGTAGCATCAACTGGCATTGACATAAAAAGCATACCAACTACGATTGAATTATTATCAGAGGATGTAATTTATGAAGTTGGAACTTTCACTTCAACTTCCAAAACAGGTATTCAAAATTCTGCCAAGTACATTAATATTTGGAAAAGAGTTGAAGGAGATTGGAAAATATTTAAAGCAATAGACCAAGCCAAATTATAGACCCCAAAACCACTACCGCTAACAGGGGTTTGGCAAAAGTGGGACACTGCCCTTTCTCTTTTTTATAAACCCTCCTACAAATACCCCTTAGCCTGCAAATGAAACAATTCCGCATAACGCCCGCCTTTGGCCAATAATTCCTCGTGACTACCTTTTTCTAAAATTTGGCCATACTCTAAAAAAAGAATATTATCGGCCATTCTTACCGTACTAAAACGATGGCTAATCAATACCGCCGATTTCCCTTTCATTAATTCTGCAAAACGGATAAACACCTCGTGTTCCGCACGAGCATCCAAAGCCGATGTGGGTTCATCGAGAATAATGAGTTGCGCATCGCGCATGTATGCACGTGCGAGGGCCACTTTTTGCCATTGCCCGCCGGAGAGTTCTACACCATCCGAAAAACGTTTTCCCAGCATTTGGTTGTATTTGTTGGGCAATTGCTCGATCACATCGTTGGCCAAACTTTTCTCTGCCGAATTTTCAATACGATCTTGATCTGCTCTTGACTCAATGTTTCCAACCGCAATGTTTTCAGCAGCAGAGAACATAAATCGCATATAATCTTGAAATATAACCCCAATTTGCTGTCGTAAATCTTCGGGATGGTACTCGCTCAAATCACGGCCATCCAATAAAATCCGACCTTCGGTGGGTTCGTACAAGCGTGCGAGCAATTTGACTAAAGTTGTTTTTCCAGCGCCATTTTCGCCCACTAATGCCAGTTTTTCGCCCGGATGTAAGGTGAAACTCAAATGTCGTAATGCCCATTTTTCGGATTCGGGATATTTAAAACCGACATTTTCAAAAACAAATCCTTGTTGAATGGGCCGAGGTATTTTTAAAGTGCTATCTTCATTCGACAAAAATGTCGATTTCATTTCCAAAAAATCGAAGAGATCGCGCAGATAAAGGGCCATTTCGCCAATCCTAGAAAAGCGGTTCACAATAGCCTGCAAATAACCCTGCATACGACTAAAAGAACCTGCCAAAAATGTCAAAGTACCGATACTGATCAAACCAATAATCGCCTGCCAAACCACAAAAACATAAGCCGCATAATAACTGACGGTACTCAGCGCGCTAAACAAACTACCCCAAGCCGCACGGCGTACAGCCAATTTCCGATTAACCAAATAATATTCCTTGCTAATGCGCTCAAAACGTTTCGCCAAAAAATCTTCTAGGCCAAAAATTTTGATTTCCTTGGCCGTTTCGTTACTCGCTCCAATATAGCGTAAGTAGTCCAGTTCGCGCCGTTGTGGTGTCCACGAGCGAGACAATGAATAAGAGTCGTTGTTAAATTTTGTTTCCCCAATAAACGAAGGGATCACGGCTACAACCAAGATAAGAATCAACCATGGATTAAATGCCATCAAACCCAATGCTAAAAAAACAATCGTAATAATATCCTGCGCTTGGGTCAATACCAGCGTCATCAAAGCCGTTCTGCCGGCCGTTTGAGAGCGTGCGCGTTCTAATTTATCGTAAAAAGTGGCATCTTCAAATTGGTACAAATCCAAAGTAGCAGCATGGCGAATAATGCGCACCGAGGAGTCATTGTTCACCAAATCGCTCAACAAACTATCGCTGAGTGTGATACCTCGCCCAAGCAGACTAGAGCCAATGCCTAAAGCGCATTCGGCAATTACCCACCACCAAACACCTTGTTCGGTAATGATTTCCATTGTTTTCGACGTATTTGCAGTATTAGTTACGGCGAATACCACACCATCAATGATTTCTTTGCCAATATACAACATCAGTAAAGGAATAACAGATTGTATCAGCCGCAAAACAATATGCCACAAGGTAAGCGTGGCGCTAACATCCCATATCATGCCAAAAAAGCGGGGGAGATTACCCAGTGAGTTAAGTTGTTCTTTTATAGAGGACATCTGTTGAAATACAAGTTAAAAGGTCTTAGATAATTTTTATGGTTTATGGATTTATAACCGTACACTTTTATTTTTGGTAATTTCTTTTGAAATTTGAGATAAAGTACTGTTCCCAAAGTGTGGCAAATCCGGCCTTAGAAAAATGGTATCCCGAAATTTGGATAAAAAACTACTTATAAGGAGAGCAGCCTTCCGTACAATTGGTACAAATATCGATTTGATCCCGACCAACTAAAATAGATTTTCTAAATGCGTGGTATGCGCTACCTTTCCATAAGTCACGAAAGGTCGTTTTCCGCAAATCGCCCAAACGATGTTCGGCATCCTTGTCGAAACAGCAGGGTACAACCATCCCATCCCAAGTAATAACGCAAGCATGCCAAAGTTTCCAACAATGATTAGCCAATGCGTTTTTGACCGACCATGTACCATCTTTATTTTCGCGGTAGCGGGCGTATTTTTGTTGGGTAGGAATTAAAGGATTTCCTTGTTCGTAATCATATACTTGAGCAGATTTGAGTTTTACTTCGTCTATCCCAATTTCCTTTGCCAATCGGAAGATTTCGGGAATTTGGTGTTCATTCGGGCGTACCACCAGGAATTGGAAAATGATATGTGGGTGATTACTACCCATTTGTTTTTTCCATTTTACGATGTTGCGCGCACCTTGTAAAACATGTTCCAATTGCCCTCCAATACGGTATTGCTCATACGTTTCTTGGGTGGTGCCATCTACACTAATCACCAACCGGTCCAAGCCACTTTCTATCGTTTTGCGCGCGTTTTCGTCGTTGAGAAAATGCCCATTGGTACTAGTTATGGTGTAAATGCCCTTGTCATGGGCGTATTTTACCATTTCCAAAAACTTTGGATTGATATAAGGTTCGCCTTGAAAATAGAAGATAAGGCACATTAGTTGGCGGTGCAATTCATCTATCGTTTTCCGAAAAAAATCTTCTTTCAAATTGCCTGTATCGCGCGTAAACGACCTCAAACCCGATGGGCATTCGGGGCAACGCAAGTTACAGGCTGTAGTCGGTTCAATACTAACAGTGATGGGCATTCCCCATTGCACAGGGCGTTTGAGCCACCGTGTAATATAGTATGAAGAAAAGACCAAACCAGCATTAACCAAACGGGTAATGGTGAGTTTGGAAGCAAATCTAAGGCTGTCTTTTATATTAATTTGCATCGGATTGGGTACAAAGGTAGTAGTTTTCGCAAGGAAATCTAATAGTTTCCGATAGAGAGCATGACTAAGGTGCAACCTTCTACGGTTTCAATACCTCTTTCTTCGGCCAATTGTTCCAATGCTGGGTTCTCCGCACCGGGGTTAAAAATGATACGTTTGGGTTTCAACGAAAGTATATAATCTTGTAATTCCACTTGGCGTTGGGCATTCATATACATTGTAATCGTATCAATATCATCAGGGTGTGGCAAATCGGTTTCAATACTAACATCGGCAATAGTACCCGATTTATTACCATAAGCCACTACAGTATGACCATGTTGGCGCAGCCTATTTACCGCAAGCCAAGAATAGCGTTCGTTGTTGAGGGATGCACCAATAACAAGTGTTTTCTTTTTTTCCATGATGATTTAACAAAGATGTCTCTGTTTTGTTAAAATATGAAGGTTATCTTTGTGTCCTCAAATATAGGTTTATATTAAGTACACAAGCAAAAGGTAAATATTTAAATTATGGAAGACTGGGAACTGGATTTCGAATTTCTTCGGGTGCAGCATATTGTAAAGGATGCAATGCGGCAGGATGGACTTCCTGATCTAAATACAGTATTATTCTTGATAGGCATGCAGGAATTAGGGCGCTGGCAAAAGAAATTTTCTAAAGAAGAAAAACAGGATTTGATGCATATTGCGGTGTGTAGGCTACTATCATACGAAGAATTCTATGAGTTTGAAGGCCGCGATGCCGATGGATGGCCACATTGGCGGCAAGTACGCGAATTAAACAAAAATAATCTCGGTCAACAAGAGCGTTTACTAAAAACCTTATCTGTTCGGTATTTTAAAGAATATGAACAGGAATAACTCCACTGGTTTAGTTTTTTCGACTGGCTCAGTAAAAAATAAAAAATAATGAAGATAGGAATCGTTTGTTACCCCACTTATGGAGGTTCTGGTGTAGTAGCCACGGAGCTGGGTTTGGGATTGGCGCGCAAAGGCCACGAAGTACATTTTATTACCTATCGTAGGCCAGTACGGTTATCTGTATTTTCGCCCAACGTATTTTACCACGAAGTAGATGGGGAAGACTATCCGTTATTTGAATTTCCGCCCTACGATACAGCCTTGGCATCCAAAATAGTCGATGTAGTGCAATACCAAAACCTTGATCTATTGCATGTGCATTATGCCATTCCGCACGCGACGGTAGCCTATATGGCTAAGAAAATTCTGCTCACCAAGGGGCGTTATATTCCTGTGGTCACCACGCTTCATGGTACAGATATAACACTTGTGGGCAACAATCGTGCTTTTGCGCCAGTAGTGGAGTTTAGCATCAATAAAAGCGATGGCGTAACGGCGGTCTCTCAAAACTTGAAAGACGAAACCATGCGTACCTTTCATATTGAGCGCGATATTCAAGTAATCTATAATTTTATTGATTTTCATCGGTTTAAGAAGACGAATAAGGAGCATTTTAAAAAGATTATTGCGCCCGACGGAGAAAGGATTTTAGTCCACATGTCTAATTTTAGAAAGGTAAAACGCGTAGAAGATGTTATTCTTATTTTCCAAAAAGTACATGCCCAAATCCCTTCCCGCTTGCTAATGATTGGCGATGGCCCCGAACGCCAAAATGCAGAACAACTTTGTAGAGAAATAGGACTCTGTGACGAAATTCGCTTTTTAGGCAAACAAGATGCAGTAGAAGAACTATTGGCTATTTGTGATCTCTTCCTGATGCCATCGGAAACAGAAAGTTTTGGTCTGGCGGCTTTGGAGGCAATGGCCTGCGAAATTCCGGTTATTTCCTCCAATGGCGGTGGTTTGCCTGAAGTAAATATTCATGGTGTTACAGGTTTCTTGAGTGACCCAGGTAATGTAGATGAAATGGCGGCTTATGCGATACAACTCCTTGAAAATGAAGAAATGTTGCAACAATTCCGCGCTAATGCCCTAGAACAGGCCAAAAGATTTGATTTGGACACTATTCTGCCAGATTATGAACGGTATTACGAAACGGTAATCGCTCGGAGTGTGAATAAGGTAGAGTAAAGCAAGGCTTGCCGTTTGTTATTGTATAGCAAAACCTAAATAATCAAAGCGCGTAAGCATGCCCATTACCTTACTTTTGCAAAAAAATTTTAAACATATGCACAAATTACTCCTTTCCGCCTCCTTTTTACTCCTTTTTACTACCATTGCTTTATCCCAAACCGAAAAAAGTGAAAAAGTATATTGGTACACATTTACGAGTATTGAACTTGATGGCGTTTGGAAACCGAATGAAGAACCGCCGTTCCCTATTTTCTCCGATGCGGTAAAAAAATTGGAAGGCAAATTGATCACGATTGATGGATATACTATTCCACTCGATCCGTCAGGCAATCAAGTCGTACTTTCTGCTAATCCATTTTCTGCTTGCTTTTTCTGTGGCAAAGCGAGCCCTGCTTCCATTATGAATATATTGTTCGATAAACCTCAAAAAGGACTAAAAACCGACGACTATATTACCGTTACTGGTCGGTTACAACTCAACAGTACCGACACTTCCCAACCGTATTATACCCTAGAGCATGCTACTTTTGAAAAAAAGAAGTAATGTAAACATAACCTAAACCTAACATTCCCTTAAAATAGCCCTTATACCTTCGCGTTACCTTTGCAGAATATTTTAATACCTCTGCTATAAGTTACATTATGAAACGCGAATTAGATATTGTAATTCTTTCCGACATACATTTGGGAACCTACGGGTGCCATGCTAAGGAATTACTAAATTATTTGAAAGATATTCAGCCGAAGATATTGGTGCTGAATGGTGATATTTTTGATATTTGGTATTTCAAAAAAAGTTTTTTCCCACCGGAACACGTTGATGTTATCCGCAAAATCCTAAAAATGTCGGCGCAAGGTGTTAAAGTGTATTACCTGACCGGCAACCATGATGATGCCCTTCGACGTTTTGGCGAGGTCAATTTTGGGCAAGTACAACTTCGGGATAAATTGCTATTTAATATTGCAGGTAAATCATACTGGATTTTTCATGGTGATGTTTTTGATGCAAGCATTGGCAGAGCGCGCTGGTTGGCACGTCTTGGCGGAAAGGGGTATGATATGTTGATCCGAATTAATAGGACTATAAACCATACGCGCGCATTTTTTGGATTTAAACCCGTTTCTTTCTCTGCAAAAGTAAAACAAAAAGTAAAAGGCGCAGTCAAACACATCAGCGATTTTGAGCAAATTGCGATTGATCTTGCCTTTGAAAAAGGTTACGATTATGTAGTGTGTGGCCATATCCATATTCCTCAAATACGTACCATTACTTCCAAAGATGGGCAGTCTGTTACCTATATGAACTCGGGTGATTGGGTAGAAAACCTTACTTCCTTAGAACTTTCAGGCGGACAATGGTCGATTTACAAACACGATCCTAATGATTACGCCATCGTAAATCCATTATTAAAAGTAGCAACACCCAAAGATAAATTTTTATCGCTACACCGTGCCGATGTTATTCCAGAGCAACCCGCGGCAGCTGTTGCATTTGATGCACTTTAAGGCACTTTATAAAATTAAAAATAAATATGCGGATATCTACAATAGCACACCAATTGAGAGAACAGGTTTTTCATCAGGTGCATCATGGCAATTTAGTGTATAATACCTGTTGGGAAGATCCCCGTTGCGATCGCGCTTTATTACAATTGAATGAAGAGAGTAAGGTCGTTATGATAACGAGTGCTGGTTGTAATGCTTTGGACTATCTGTTGGATAATCCTAAAGCAATACATTGCGTCGATATCAATCCGCGTCAAAATGCACTGCTGGAACTTAAAAAAGGCTTTTTTAAAGCAGCCAATCACCAACAACTATTTGATTTTTTTGGAACTGGTGCCACTCCCCATTATTATGATGTTTACTACAATAAAGGTGTACGCGATGCATTAGATGCTGGGTCAGTTCGCCGTTATTGGGATAAAAATATCAATATTTTTAGCGGTACAGGTTTACGCCCATCTTTTTATTGGCACGGGAGTAGTGGTGCAATGGCATGGCTCATTCGGCAATGGTTCAAAACCCAACCCGAAGCGTCGAAAGTAACAAGACGCATGTTTGAATCCCAAACAATGGAAGAACAGTGTAATCTATACAGTTTGCTGGAGCCACGTTTTCTCAATCGCTTTCTGCGTTGGGCCATGAAACAACATTTAGTGCAAAGTATGTTGGGCGTTCCAAAAAGCCAGCAATTGTTGGCTTCGGAATTATTCACAGATGGTATGGCTGGATATATCCGCTCTTGCTTGCGTCAGGTATTTATGGGATTACCATTACACGACAATTATTTTTGGCGTTTGTATTTTTATGGCCGTTATACACCAGTGTGTTGCCCCAATTACCTAAAGCCAGAATATTTTACTACTTTGCAACAACGTGCCGAACGTATTCAAACACATACCTGCTATTTGAATACATTTTATAAAGAAAACCCCGGTCAATATACCCACTTTGTACTATTGGATCATCAAGATTGGTTGGCTACTCATTTAAAACCTGCTTTGATAGAAGAATGGCAACTTATCTTTGCCAATGCTGCACCAAATGCCAAAGTCTTATTCCGTTCGGCATCTTTCAACCCCGATTTTTTACCCGATTTTGTACAAGAACGTATGAATTGGGACTTGGATGCTGCAAAAGATGCACAATCACTCGACCGAGTAGGTACTTATGCGAGTACTTGGATCGGCACTATTAAGTAATAATATGAATATTGAAATACAAGGTAGCCTCTCTAACACCACGGTTCAATCGGCTGCCATGCGCAGGTATTATAAGCTACATGCCATTATTTATGACGCTACTCGCTGGTCGTTTTTATGGGGAAGAAATCAAATTTTGAAGCAAATACCCATCGAAAAAACGGCAAATGCTACGTTTTTAGAAATTGGCTGCGGAACCGGTAGAAATTTAGATCAGATAGCCAATCAATTTCCATCTGCCCAACTATTTGGCATTGATGTTTCAAGGGATATGCTCGAAAAAGCGGCAAAAACGCTGATCCAAAACCAACATCGCGTACAATTATTAGAAACAGCGTACCCGTCGGAATTACCTACTACGCCACAGGTAATTTTATGCTCTTACGCGCTCACCATGTTCAATCCGGGTTGGGAAGCAGCCATTGAGCAATCTTGGAAAGATTTGCCAGTAGGCGGATATATCGCTATTGTTGATTTCCACGATACGCCTTTTAAGTGGATGGAACGTTGGATGGGATTTAACCACGTACGAATGGACGGCCATTTGTTGCCTTTTGCTGCAACGCGGTTTTCGGCCGTTCATCAATCGGTACATAAGGCATATTTTGGCTGGTGGCGGTATATTATTTATGTGGGACAAAAAACGGTTGCTTAAAAGCATCCCGAATTCGGATAGTTTAGTTGCTATAATTCTCCTACTTTTGCAGTATGAAAATTTCATTTATTCAAACTGCACTACACTGGGAACAAGCCGAAGCAAATCGGACTATGTTAGCGGCAAAAATAAAACCGCTGACGCATAATTCCGATATTATCATCTTACCAGAGATGTTTTCTACGGGTTTTTCGATGAACGCTGAGATGCTCGCTGAAGCACCAGATGGCGCAACATTTCAATGGTTGAAAGAGCAGTCGAAGCAAACTAATGCGGCTATTACAGGCAGTTTTATTTGTACTGAAAATGGTCAGTATTTCAACCGATTAATTTGGATGCAGCCTGATGGTCAGTTTTTTAAATACGATAAAAAACACCTTTTCGCTTTGGCGGGTGAAGATAAAGTATTTACAAGTGGGCAGGAACACTTATTAGTAGAGTGGAAAGGTTGGCGTATTCGACCATTGATCTGTTATGACCTACGATTTCCTGAATGGGCGCGTCAACCTATTGATCCAATAAAGCAATACGACCTTTTAATTTATGTAGCCAATTGGCCACAACCACGAATCCATCATTGGAAAAGCCTGCTTATGGCTCGTTCCATTGAAAACCAATGCTATACAGTTGGTGTAAATATTGTTGGGGTAGATGGCAAAGGATTGAACTACAGTGGCGATAGCGCTATCATAGACTGTGCTGGTCAGGTGCTTTCCTGCGCTGCATATTCAGAACAAGTAGTAACGCTCGAATTAGACTTAGAAAAGCAGCAACAATACAGGGTGCAATTTCCTTTTTTAAAAGATGCAAGTACTTAACCCAAGGTGTGCCTAATGGCTATGTACGCTTTTGTCTTCTACCCCTTCTTGTTGTTTTTTTCGTTTTCCATAAAATTTTGGATCCACGACCAACAAACCAAAGGATTCACAATCCTCTTTAGTGGTCTTGGCATGGTGTGCTCCATGTGCACGCAATACGGCACGCGAATAAGGGTTATCCAATTGGCGAAACCATTTGAAGCGCTGATGAATATAAACATCATGGATCAAAAAATAGGTCAAACCGTACAGTGAAATACCTACCCCAATAAAAAATACCCAAAAATATTGATCTGCCTTCATGCTACCAAACATATAACAAAAAGCAGAAGGAACAGCAAAAACCAAGAAAAAACGATCGTTTTTTTCCCAAAATCCGTGTTTAGCATGTTTTGGAAAGTGATGATCTTCATGCCAATTCCAAAGTAAGCCATGCATCAAATATTTATGCGTGAACCACGCTATAAATTCCATACCAAAATAGGCCGAAAGGGTAACAAAAATATACAATATCATAACAATTGATTCTATGAATACTAAGTTCTATTGAATAAAGTGATTTAAATCGCGTTCTTATTCTAATTTGCCCAATCCTGCTTTATAGGTTTCCAAGCAACGCTGACGCGCAAAAGCATGATCAACTATAGGCTGTGGATATAATGGCGTTCCATACTCTGGCACCCATTTTCGTATGTATTTGCCTTCTTTATCAAACTTTTTTGCCTGTTCCGAAGGGCTAAATATCCTGAAATAAGGTGCAGCATCTGTACCGCAACCGGCGGCCCACTGCCATCCTCCCGAATTGCTTGCCAAATCAAAGTCTAACAATTTTTGTGCAAACCACGCTTCTCCTAAACGCCAATCCACTAATAAATGTTTAGTTAAAAAACTCGCCGTAATCATCCGCACCCGATTATGCATAAACCCTGTTGCCGCCAATTCACGCATACCTGCGTCCACAATAGGGTAACCGGTTTTACCTTTTGTCCATTTAAAAAATTCATCAGGTGCATCGCGCCACTCAATAGCATCATAAGCGGGACGGAAAGCATTTTTGGCAACATGCGGGAAATGCCACAAAATTTGGCTGTAAAAATCGCGCCAAATGAGTTCATTCAAATACGTCGCACTCAAATATTGCGCATTCCGTGCTTTTTCTCGAATACTAATTGTTCCAAACCTAAAATGAATACCTAACCGAGTTGTACCATGAATTGCAGGAAAATTGCGCGTTTCTTCGTATTTTGCCACTAAACTACGCGCCACTGTTATACTTGGAAAAACCTGCGACGATGGCTCAAAGCCCATTGCTTCTAGCGTAATTTCCGATTGGGACTGTATTGGAGCAAAACCGCTAAAATATTTTTGGTTCGAGTATGATTTGAGGTAATAAGAAACAGGTTGTTCCTGGCCAGCGATTTTACTCATTTTAGACTGCAACTTGGTCATCCATTTGCGGCTATAAGGCGTAAAAACCGTATAAGGCAGTTGATCGTCTTTAACCACTTCATTTTGTTCAAAAATAACGTGATCTTTGAAGGTTTTGAATACAATACCCTTTGATGCCAATATTTCATTCACTTTTTGATCTCGCTCCAACGCGTATGGTTCGTAATCGCGATTGGTAAAAACTGTATCAATCGTATAAGTTTGAGTCAGTTCCGTCCATATTTCCAAAGGTTTTCCATAACGGATCAATAACGAACTACCCCGCTCCTCCAATGCTGCTTTTAATGCAGCAATCGTTTGGTGGATAAAAGTTACTCGTGCATCTTGACGATCTTCTAGTTTATCCAAAATATCTTGGTCAAATATGAACAAAGGAAGTATAGACACACCACTTTTGAGGGCATGATACAAGCCGGCATTATCGTCTAACCTTAAATCGCGCCGGAACCAAAAAATGGAAATCTTATTATGCATTGTCGAAAAATAAGTACGAGGGCTGGATTAAATATCCAACCCTCGTACCGATTGAACAATGAAATGAACGAAAAGTTGATCTATTTCTTAATTATAGTCATCTCCCGATCATACACTAAACAAGTAAATATACCTAATGGATTGCTTGTTCCCTTCACATTACTCTTGATTGGGGATGGCTGCCCAAAAGGATTAAAACTACTCTGAATCGCCAATTGTACACTTTCTAAATAGTCATAATATTCAGGTGTAATATGGAAAATGGTATTGAAAATGGTATCGCCTAGCGGAATATCATATCCAGTACCGAAAGCAATGGTCTTCTCTGTTGAAAAGCGGTCGGTCGGTAAAAAATCTTGCTGAGGCAAACTATCTAAACTACCATAGTGGAGCATTCTCCGATAAAAATCAACAGTAGTTAAATCATCTGTAATATACATCAGTGCACGTGCCAAAGTATCGTTTTTAGCACTAAATTGTATTGGAATACTATCTATTTCTACTTTGGGTAACATTATTGTTGTTCCTGCAATCGTATTGCCATCCGGTAATGTGATTTCTAAACTATAGGTTGTCCCTACTTTTGCTGGAACAATTTCCGATGCTGTATAATTAAATAATTTTAACGGGCTGGGATCAAACGAAAATTGATTCGCCAAATTAACCTTTTTTCCATCATACAAAATGGCAACAGTTGCACCTTGTAATAAGGTTTTATCCAAAAAACTCGAGTCTAGTCCGAGTGGGTCAAAAAAACTGTAACTTTTGGAGAGCAGCAAACGAAATGGCTTGCCTGGTTCCAAATAGCATTCTACAACGGGCTGTGACTCGTATGCTGGTAAATCAACATTCACATCGCGGGTAAGGTTACACGCACTGAGGAAAAGGACTACGAATGAACAGTATATGAGAATATTTTTCATAATTTCTACTAAATTTATGGTTATTGGAGGTGATTAAAATTTAAAATTCCAAGTTAACGAAGGTAAAATCGGGAATAAGGATACCTGTTTTGCTTGGAAACCCGTAGGTATTTGAATAACACTATCCCCAATTTGAGCATCGGTCGTTTGGACATCTATATAAAGGAAATATGGGTTGCGGCGGTCAGTAGCATTATATACGCTCAAGGTAAAATCTTGTTCACTACGTCTTGTTCTAAATTTATATACGATACCCAAATCAGCGCGCATATAAGCTGGATACCTGAATGTATTGCGTTTACCATATACAGGCACAACACTTTGGAAATTGGCACCTGGCACGTCTTGGAAAGTGAAGCGGCCAGCAGGTAACCAACTCACATTACCAGAAGTATAAACATACGTAGCCGTAAATTGCCAATGCCGATTGAGGCTGTATAATGCCACAATACTAAAATTGTGGCGCGTATCAAAACGAGGCGAAAAATACTCACCGTTATTAATCACTGGAAAACGCCCGCGCTTTACCCACGAAAGGGTGTAGCCAATCCAGCCAGTAAGTTTTCCATCTTTTTTCTCTATTTCTAATTCCAATGGGCTGTATGCGTACCCTTGACCAAATGTCAGTTGCGATTCTATGTTTTTCTGACCAAACAATTCCGCACCATCAATAAAATCAATTTGGTTATACAGTTTTTTATACCATGCTTCCCAAGTGACCAATACCTTATTTTTGATCAAAAACGTAGTACCAACCGCTAATTGATCGCTTTTTTCTGGGCGTACTTTATCGGTACTCGGGTACCAAATATCCGTAGGTAAGGACAGACCGCTGGATGCCAACAAATGCACATATTGGTTCATGCGCGCATACGAGGCTTTTACAGACCAATTATCCGAAAAAGTATAATTTATGGCTAAACGCGGCTCAAAACGGCCATAATTTGCGGTGCTATCCAACCATCCTGAAAAACGGCCACCTAAATTCACTTTTACACGATCGGTAATTGCCCAGTCGTCAGATACGAATGCTCCAACCTCCGTTCCTGTAAAATCTTCACCAGATTCAAAATTGATAGAACCATCGTCGCTACCTGCTTTGAGGCGTGCTACTTTGAAATTATGCCAAGTGCCATTGCCGCCAAAACGGATGGTATGTTTGTTATTCGGCTGGTAATAAAAATCTTGTTTTAAATTAGCATCCACAATATTGGAACCTAAGCGAAAGGAGAAACCCTGAAGCACGTTCCGAATACGGTAGCGGTAATCCGAATAGGTAAAAGTAGTATTAGAAAATAACTTTGGCCCATAAGTATGGTTCCATCGTGCTGTACCTGTAGTATTACCCCAATCGAACAAGAAATTAAAATCTTCATTTTTAAAGGTAAACACATCGCGACCAAAATAGCCACTCAGGAATAAACGATCTTTAGGGCCAAGTTGAAAATTCATCTTGGTATTGAGATCGTAAAAATAATAGTCGGGAATAGGATTAAAATTTTCATTTCCCTCATTTGCCTTATTGATTTGAGCGGTAATCAAATCAGCATAAGTACGTCTTCCACTCACAATAAATGAAGATTTATCTTTTTTAATCGGCCCTTCAATCGTCAGTCGGCTTGATATAAGTCCGATACCACCTGCCACATCGTAGTCTTTACTGTTACCTTCTTTCATCCGTACATCGATGACCGATGAGAGTCGACCGCCATATTGCGCAGGAAAACCGCCTTTCCAAATTTTGAGGTCTTTTACCGCATCGGGGTTAAATGTGCTAAAAAAACCAAACAAGTGGTTGGGGTTATAGACCACTGCTTCATCCAAAACAATAAGATTTTGGTCATTGGCACCGCCGCGTACAAAAATACCGGTTGTCCCTTCTGTCCCCGATGCTACACCCGGCTTGAGTTGGATAATCTTGAGCAAGTCTGTTTCTCCAAAGAGCGCGGGCAATGCCTTGGCCTCCTTGGTAGAAATAGTAGTAACTGACATCTCTGTCGTTTTTACTTTGTCGGCGAGTTGGTTGGCTGTGATCGTAATTTCTTCTAAAACAGAACCTTCTGGACTTAGAGAAATATCGAGTTTTACATTGCGGGTGGGTAATATTCGGCGCAATTGCGTTTGGTAGCCAAGATAACTAAATTTGAGGGTAATGGAATCTTTAGAAATAGGAACAGAAAAAGAGTAAAATCCGTACTCGTTGCTCACATTTCCTTTTCTTAGGCCGATTGCCTCTACCGTTGCGCCAATTAGTGTTTCACCGTTTTCATCATCGCGGATAATACCACTAATAGCAGCATTATTTTGGGCGGAAAGTGATGAAAGTGAAATAACGCAAGCAGGAATAAGTAGTAATATGTGTTTAATTAATGACATGTGGATATAATGCTAATTTATTTTAGTATTTGTATATTTATAGGTATGCTGTAGTCGTTTTTAAATACTCAAAAACACTCCTATAAGAATATTGTTTGGCAAAGGGACGTAGTTTAACGTTAAATCCAAACAAAGTTCGATTAAAATTACCCGTAATTAGATGTGAGACTCTTTTAAGTAGATTTTGGTTGCAATGGATGCTTTGGTTTTAACAAAAAATAACCGTTTATATTGTATCCTTAAACGAGCATTCAACGATGCGTAGTGATACGTCAACCAAAGATGATGTACTTTTGTAAAAATAATAAACAATGGCGTCTTTTCTAGTACAGCATATTACCATCAACGCGACCCATATTGACGAACTACAACACGTTAATAACCTTGTGTATCTACAACTTGCGCTTGATCTTGCTGGTGCACACTGGCAAAGTGTCGTACCTGATGAATTTCCAGATCAGTATGCCTGGATGATTCGTCGCCATGAAATAGATTATCTACACCAGGGCTTCCTCGGCGATGAATTGGAATTAAAAACTTGGGTGGGCAAACCAACTAACGTGACATGGGAACGGCATACAACCATTATTCGTCCTGCAGATGGTAAAACATTAGTACAACTCACGAGTACTTGGATGTTGATGGATACAACTCGTCAACGTCCTGTAAGACTGGATGAATCTATCTTGAAAATTTTTGCAGATTAAGTATTTGGACACAATTAATTGCATTTTGAACTTGGTCTTTTCCGCCTATACATCCCCATTTTTTCGTTAGATAGTACCGCTATCTGCCTTAAAAA
>JAYUKX010000078.1:0-51817 GCA_043764095.1 Chitinophagales bacterium | reverse complement strand
GTGGCCCCTACACAACACCCCCCCCCGACACTCCATAACTAACTAAAAATCAATGCTTTAACCTAATCCATGATTTGCATAATCTATACATCTTCATTTATCAAAAATATTAAATTTTATTAAAATGATTCAAGCACTTACAACAATCACAAAAGTAATTATCCCCTTACTGGTATTGGTATCCCTTACCAGTTTTGTACACGCGCAAGCACCCGTCATCACCTGCCCGGGGACAACAGTTACTTACGGCGACCAGTCCAATAACGATAAGGATTTTTGGAATGACATTACTTATTGGGATAATATTATTGGCTCTCATGATGTAGCGGAAAATGCCGTTCCGCTAGAAATTAATATCACAGATAATTGCACAACTGGCACGCTAAAAGTGAAATATATCCTTTATTTGGATTTGGACAATAATGGCACGCAAGAAACTCGAGTGGATAGCGATACTTTGCCTGCTGCTAATACGATCCATTACAACAATAAAAACCTGGCAGTAACGGCAGGTACCCAATGGCAGTTCGATTTTAGAGCTGTTCCAGCGGCTGATAAGTTCCGGTTTGACCTGCTTCTAAATACCGTTTCACCCACGCTGACAAAAGCGCAATTGGTTTGGAGGAGTTCGCCTACAACAACTACCTTGGCGCAATTATCTTATGGCACCCATAAAATCAAATGGGTAGTAACCAATGGCTGTGGGCAGCAATCTACTTGCGAATACACCTTTATTATACGCGACGAAAAACCACCGACAGTTGTATGTATTAATGGCTTATCTGTTAATTTGATGAATATCGGAGGCGGTTTGATCCAACTTTGGGCTTCCGATTTTTTACAATTCACTGATGATAATTACACCCCAGCGAATCAAATGAAAATTGGCATTCGCAAGAAAGGTACAGGAACTGGTTTCCCTTACGATACTTTGGGTAATGCGCAAACAGGAATTCAATTCAAATGTGATGAACTTGGTACCAATTTAGTCGAATTATGGGCAATAGACAAGGCAAATAATGCAAGTTTTTGTGAAACGTATGTTTTGGTTACGGATAATAATAATAATTGTTTACCCAATACTTTTACTTTTGCTGGCAATATTATGACCGAATTGGGAGAGGGAATTTTAGACGTTGGGATAATCGAACCCTTCATTTATACAGATAATAGCGGGAATTTTTACCTCATTGATTCCTTACCGCCTTCCACGAATATTACCATTACACCTATACTCGATTCAGACCCATTAAATGGAGTAAATACATGGGATTTAATCCTGATGAGCAGGCATATATTAGCAGTAGAACCACTTAATTCGCCCTATAAACTCATAGCCGCAGATATCAATAAATCGGGAACTGTTACCGCTTTTGATATACTAGAAACACGCAGACTCATTCTTGGTTCTTATACAAAATTCCCATCCAATTCTAGTTGGCGCTTTGTAGATAAAAGTCAGGTATTTACCAATCCGCTCAATCCCTTCGCTAATGCAATTAAGGAAAATGCCAATGCCATTCCTGCTTATTTTATTGGAATGAAAGTTGGAGATGTGGACAATACTGCAACTCCTAATAATTTCTCTACACCGCTAGAAGACCGTACGGAGCAAACAAATTTTACCTTCAAAGATCAAAATATCGAAGAAAACGAGGTTGTTTCCCTACATTTTGCAGCAGAACCCACTATTGAAGGTTATCAAATGACGCTCAATGTAGCGCAGTTTGAGGTATTAGAAATTATACCTCAAAACGACTTGACGATGGATAATTTTGCCATCTTTGACCAAGCCATTACGATGGTTACCGAGCAGCCCAATCAGGGTTTCGACCTGCGTTTGCGCGCCAAACAGGCTGGCCAATTGAGTAGTATGTTGACGATGAACGACAAAATAACCCGTTCATTGGCTTTTGAGGCCAATGGTGCTTCCAAAGGTATTGCTTTGCGTTTTGATCCAATGAACTCGAATACGCCTCAGTTATATCCTATTTTGCCCAATCCTTGGAACGAGCGCACCAATATCAGTTTCTATTTGCCCGAACCTGGGCCTGCTGTACTTACTGTTGTGGACGGCTTAGGGCGTACGATCTATACCAATAATACGGTGTATAGCAAAGGTCATCAAACGATTACCTTGGATCATACACAAATCCCTGTTACCGGATTGTATTGGTTGGTTTTAGAGACGGGAAGCGGAAAATTGACACAAAAAATGATAAAAAAATAGTAAAAACATGATGAAATTTAATTTTGTTTTATGCTGCTTTTTGTTGGTTGTTGTAGCACAAGCACAAATACAACAAGAACCAATCGATCTAAGGATGGATTTCGACCATTCACTCTTGACCTCACCGCCGAATGAGGTGAGTGTGTTGATACAGGTAAAAACAGAAAAAGGAGATGGCGTAGAAAACGTTGGATTATCGATTGAAGGTAGTGTTAATGGTATGCCAATCGCTGTCCCCCCGCTATTCACAGATGCCAATGGCAATGCCTTGTTTACATTTGACTCTACTGGTGGGCCTGAATTTACTGTCGCACTTAGCTTGGAGTTAAATCCTACTAATGGCGTTAATGTTTATGATGCGTATTTAATGGCAAGCCACATTTTAGGGCTAATGCCTTTGGGGGTTAATCCGAGTCCTAAACATATTGCTGCGGATATAAATAGATCAGGTTCGATTACTACATTCGACATCGTTCAACTTCGTAAGGTAGTACTTGGGATATTGCCGACATTTCCCGCTAATAAAAGTTGGAGATTTATGGATACTATCGACATTTGGACACCACTCATCCTAGAAGAAGGGACAATTGCCCCGCCTTATAAAGATTTGACTTTTACGGGTATAAAAATAGGCGATGTGGATGAATCTGTCCTTGCCAATAGCCTTATGGTAGAGCCACCAAGGGATAGTATTTGTTTTTTGTTCAACAATGGTCAGGTATTAGCAGGAGAAGAAGTAACGATTACATTTACCTCCAGCCAACCCATTGATATGGCCCAAGGTACTTTTCGATTTAAAAATTTAGAAGTACTTGAATTAAATTCGTCTATTGGCAACGAGGCGTTTGGATTATTTGAGGAAACATCCAGCAGTGATATTACGGATATAGTGACATTTTTTTTGACTGAATTCCTCGAACCATCCATTTGCACGGTTAAAGTTAAGGCACTCAAAAGCGGTACTTTGAAGGATATGATCCATATTTCTAACGATTATACGCCTAGTATGGCTTTCCTAAAAAATAGTACAAAATACAGCATTTGTTCCGATTTCGTCTCGAGTAGTACCGAAACGGTGCAAAATACGATACAACCTCGTATTGTACCCAACCCTTGGAACAGTGCGACCCAAATTCACTTCAACTTGCCACAATCCGATCAAGTTACTTTGCAAGTATTTGATATTCAAGGCAGAACCTTGTATTCCAGTATCCAAGATTTTGCTTCGGGGCCGCAAGTGATTGCCCTCACGCGCGAGCAGGTTGCCGCAGAAGGTATATTGATGTATCGTTTAAGTACCAGTAAGGGCATTTGGACAGGAAAAATGGAGGTTATGAGATAATCCGTACATTAATTATTCGGGTATTTTACAAAGAGTACATTTTTATTTTGGGTGAAATAGTTTGAAATTTAGACTGAAGTACAGTGCCCCAAGTGTGGCAAGACCGGCCTTAGAAAATGCAGGTTTTGCTTGAGTGGAGGCGGATGAAGCCAAAAACTGTTTGAGCCAAACGAAATTTGCGGGACATCGTCCCCGCTAGAATATGCGGCGAGTTTTTTTTGGCGCCGCCGGAGCGAGGGAGCAAAAGCACGGCATTTTTCGTCAGCCGAAGCGTTTTTTGTTTACTTTTTTTTCGCTAAAAAAAGTAAAAAGTAGATATTGTTGCACAAATTTTCAGGTTTTTGAGATTTGCAAGTGTAAATGTTTTTTCTCAAAAGAAAAAGTGTTCGGCTGTAAGACTAAAAATACAATTATTTTGGCTAAATGTCCATAATGTCAAAATATTTAATAACCGATTGTGGACGTTTTTTAATCATCGAAACGAGAACTTCAAAATGTTAATTTTGAGATTTCTTGTGATCGAATAATCAATAATTACCATGCTCATCCGTCACCGATTGACTGCTGCCTTCCTATGGCTCGCAGTTGGGCTTTTTGCCCAAAACAACAGCGTGCTACCACCAGGGCTAATGCCTCAATATAGTGCGTTATTTTCCCAAAATAATAGTGTTTCGCCTATTTTACTCAAACAACCCGACTTGGCACAAATAAAAGCCGAAGACGATCAACAAGACCAACAAGCGCGATTTGCAGCACCTATTTCCACCCAGATCAATACCAAAAATGCAGGCACTTGGACACCACTTCCCGATAGTTCCCAAGTTTGGCAATGCCATATAAAAGCCCCAAATGCCCTAGCACTCATATTATTGTTCCAGCAGGTTGTTTTGCCCGAAGGTGGCAAACTCTATGCTTACGATCTTGCGCATACGCGCATACGAGGGCCAATTACCCGCGAACAAATTGGCGCAACAGGGCGGTTTACCATTGGCACATTACCAAGTGATGAGGTCGTATTAGAATACCATGCTCCTGCTTATACAAAAGGTACAGAAATCATTTTATTGAATCGAGTAGATTATGCTTATAATTTGGCATTATTGGCCGAAGAAGACCCGTTCGCTGCAAGTGGCTTTGGTGGCTCATTATCTTGTAATGTGAATGTCAATTGTCCAAGTGGTAGTAATTGGCAAACAGAAAAAAAGGGTATCGCAAGGATATTGATGATTTTTAATGGCGGATCTGCTTGGTGTTCTGGCACTTTGATCGCCAATACAGGGAACACTGGTATTCCTTACTTTCTCACGGCACACCACTGTCAAATCCTGCTTTCAAACCCACAATTCGATCAATGGTCATTTGATTTTAACTACGAATTTGCTGCCTGTGCAACAGGCCCTGAGCCTGCTTACCAAACGGTGGTAGGCTGTACCCGCATGTCGTTTCGGTTAGAGACAGATTTTTTACTCCTGCGCTTAAATCCAGTACCTACTAATTTTAATACCTATTTTAATGGATGGACGCGAAGTACAACACCCGCAACAACAGCTGCCTTTATACATCACCCGCAAGGCGATGTAAAGAAATTTAGTATGGACAATGGTGCCGCAGTGAGCCATAACCAAACCATCAATTGGGGTGGTGCTTTTGGTGTTAGCCCGATCAATACCCATTGGAAAGTGACGCCAGATGTCGGTATTTATGAACCTGGCTCCTCAGGATGCCCTATGTTTGACCAATCTAAAAAAGTAGTGGGTCAGTTGCATGGCGGCGTATCCAACGGTTGTAATGTGACAGCAGCGTATTTTGGTATGTTACATTTGTCTTGGGATGGCACAAGTTCCACCAATCGCCTTAAAGATTACCTCGATCCTGCCAATACAAATGTAACTGAAATGAATGGTTATGCCCAGCCTGCTGCACCGGTAGGTATTAGCGGAAATATTAAATCATGGTGGGGGGTAAATATGCCCAATGTACGAGTGGCTATTTCAGGTGTATTAGCGGATACGGTAACCACCGATGGACAAGGTAATTTCGCTTTTCAAAGCCTTGCCCCAGGGGCGAATTATGTGGTAACTCCGCTCACGAGAGGTTCGCCTTTGAATGGGGTAGATGCCTACGATCTCATTCTTATTTCCAGACATATTCTAAATTTAGAACCACTAACACCTGCTTGGAAAATTATTGCCGGGGATGTGAACGAAAGTGGTTCACTCACCACTTTCGATAATGTGGAATCTCGAAAAGTGATTCTAGGTACTTTGCCTACTTATGCTTCCCAAAAAGCATGGCGGTATTTTGCTGCGGATGCCGTTTTCGCTAATCCAGATAATCCTTTTGCTAGTATGCCCGCTTCGTCGGCCACATTTACTAATTTAGCGCAAAGTGTTACTGGGGTTAATTTCTTTGGGGTAAAGGTGGGGGATGTGGATAAGTCGGGGAATCCGGGGCAGTAAAAATTGACATCGCAAAATATTATGTGATGCCATACCTGCCTCAATTCGCATAAGCCGCCAGCCATTTACACTCCTTTACTGCTTTTGCGCCAAAAGCAGTATCCTTATACTCTTTTAGCAGCACATCGTAATAATCGTAATAGGGTGTTGGCACTACAGGAATTAACCTGCTACCGGGCTTATAGGTGCAATTAGCCGTACAAAACCACGCTTTTTGCTGGCAGCGAGCGGCCATAAATACGATTTTAGCCGCCAATTCGCGGTCGTCGTTAGCGTATTTGAGGGCTTTTTCAAAATACAATAACGGCTTTGCAAGGTCGAGGTTTTCGCGGTTGCCACTATATGAATTGTTGAGAGGAAATACAGGGCCTTGCGGTAATCGGTTCCAATTGTATTTGTCGCGGTAGAAATCGCGGAGTTCCCATTCGTAACCAAACCACGAGGTATTATAGTATGCCAAGCCAAGTAAATAATAAAATTTACCAGCTTCGGCAGGGTTGAGTGCCTCATTTGCTTTGGCCAACTGCTCAAAAGCAATCAGTTTTTGTACAAATTCCACACTGGTCAATTGCAAGGAATCAATGGCAGCGGAAGGTGGCTCCCCATCGAGTATGCTTTCTTTGAACGGTGAGTACTTGCGCAAATAGGCGGCATCTGTTTTGCGCATGGTATTGTGCGTGATAAGGGCCGCTTCGGGGTTACCTTGGTTGAGGTGCGTAATGGCCTTGAGGTCGATCAGTCGCGCTTCCATGGCAGTACGCCCGCTACTGGTATCATAAGCGGCAGTAGCCTGCATAAAATCTTCGTTACCCTCCTCTGCCATTTTTATCATTTTGTCCAAAACAGGGAGCGACGGATTCATCATTATGCCATTGGGGCCATATACTGTCAGGATAGAAAGTCCCGTAAGGTCGTGTCCTTCGTAGTATTCCGATATCATATCCTGCAAGTACAGGGCCAGATCGGGGTGGTCATTAAATGCCTTATACGACCGTATTTTTGCAGCGCGGTTATAGTCGAAACGGCTGCCAGTATCCAATTGGTTGATCTCTGCCAGCGTGCGCCAAATCTCCATTTGACGATAGTAAACATTGTCTTGGTCGCCTTTGGGCAGTGAGACTTCGATGGCTTGAAATGTTTTTTCCGCAGCATATAAGTCCTTTGCAATTACTTCGAGATAACCATCGAGGCAACGCCAAGCCAGCAGATCGGTAACTTGGCCATCTTTGACTACTTTTCGTACAAATTTTTGAAAATCAATGAGTTCAATACCTGCTTCGCGCTGTCTTTTTACCAAAATATCCTTTTTAAAACGCCGATCCGTAGCAGGTGTACGCAGCAATCGTTTTTCAAAATATTGCACTTGGCTCACGAGCATTAGCGTGAGTTGGGGATTGGTTGGATCGGCTTGGTAAGCAGATTTCATGTCTTGGAGGAAGGTGGACTTGTACTTGCCCGCGCGAAGCAGGTACAGCGTACCGCGCTCGGATTCGTCCTTGCACATATTGAGCGCAATATTCCAATCATTATCATCCCTGATTTTAAAACTCTCAAAGGCTTGTGTGCGTTTGGAGGCGCATTGCCTGAAAATAGTAGAAAACCGATAGGCTGCTTCGCCATATTTACCCAAGCGTTGCAGTGCGCCGGCCACGTGCCCCAATGCCCAAAAAGTGATAATACTCGGTTTGCGCTGTTCCACTTTGGGAATTAACTCGCGGAATAGATCGACAGTTTGTTGCCATTGTCCGGCGTAGTGGGCCATTCGGACAATTTGATAGGTATAACGTAATTTAAGAAAATGCGAATTTGTTTGGTCCAATAATTGTTTGCCCACCTGAATCAATCCCTGCATAGCATTGAGGTTATCGGGCTGTAATCGCCATTTACTGGATTTTGCAATGGCGTATTGCTCACAACGGCGGGCAAATTTGAGGTATTGCACCACATCCGTGCAGCCATTATAAACAATACATTCCGCGAAGGTATTATCTGCAAATGGAAAACCAAGTTTAGTGGTACCCACTTTGCGTTTGGTGAGGTCGATCAAATAGGTCAAATCGGCATCACTCACTTTGTAAACAACATCTTCCACATCGCCGTAATCTGGCAAATCGCAGAAACGCGCCGACCATTCCTCTACGTTTTCTTTTTTTTGCCAATCAATGATATCAAAAGAATCGCGGTAAAAAGTACCCCAATCTAATAAATAAGGCGCGTAAGCCGAGCGACTATCAATTAGATCGGGGCGAATAAAAGTATAACCCTCTGCATGTACCCATTGCGGGGAGCATTTTCCCGTTGGGCGTACAGGGACTTTATCTTTGTGACTTGGGTAAAAAGCCAAGGCGAAGCACAGTAATAATAGTAAATGGATAAAGGGGGTACGCATCATTACGATCTTTCCAACAGTCGCGAAGTCACCCTTAATAAATCCATCTCTGTAATTACTCCAATCAATTCTTTGCCTTTTACGACAGGCAAACAACCGATACCTTGAGAGCGCATCAAGTGCATCACATCCAGTATCGTATTTTCGGGTTTAACGGTGACTGGCTTTTCGATCATAATTTCCTTTACCGAAATAGGTATGGGTTGCTCTGTGGGTTGGTGGCGGCGCGCATAATGGCGTAAGAGAATGCGCGAGGTGATGAGACCTACGAGTTCTCCTTTTGCATTTTCCACGGGCATATAACGGATCTTACGCCAGTCCATAATTTCGGCGACAAGTTCGATAAGGTCGTCTTTTTGAACGGTGAAAAGATCGGTGGACATAATTTCTTCCACTTTTAGATTGGATGGCTTCCAGTCGGTATGATCCATAATTGTCGGTTCTTCCCAGGTATGCACCGGTTTATTGAGTTCTTGATTTTTAATCGTAGCCGCCGTGATACAGGTTACTGCTTCTTCCGCCGAGATTTGCTCTTTGAGTGCTGTAAAGGAGCGCAATGCCCAGCGTGCACCCGTTTTGTGTAATTTTGCACGTTCTTCAATAATACCCAAGTATTTCGTAATATCTGCGGGTTTTACTTTTCGGCTTTTGAGTCCGGCTTCTGCTAGCGGCAATAATTCTTTTAAAATAAGTTCTTGAGCAGGTATTTTTTTGTCTTTCATCCAACTAAAGGTGGAGTCGAGGCCAAATTTTGCCGATTTTAAGAAATTATCGCGAACATCTGCAAAACTAACCGTTTTGGTAATATCATCGTGTTGTGATGCCATCCCGATCATACAACCCAACCAAAAAGCAGCATTGGCGGATGCATCCACAGCAGAAGGGCCTGCTGGAATTACCCGATTTTCGATACGCAAGTGTGGTTTACCATTGGGCGAAATGCCATAACAGGGGCGATTCCAACGATATACCGTAGAATTATGGATTTGTAAGGCGCGCAATTTTGGGACTTCTCCATTGGCCACCATCGCCAATGAATCCTCCTCAATACCACCTGCTAATAACACACGGAAACGCGAAATATCCTCTTTGTATATTTGTGTAATATCGCCTTTGAGCCAGCCAGAACCAAAATTGACGCGGGGCAACCGCTCCCGCATGTGGTCGTGCGCAGTACGCGTGTCCAAACTTTGTTGGAACAAGGCAATCCGCGATTCGTGCCACAAGCGACGACCAAATACCAAGGGAGAATTGGCTGAAATGGCAATAATTGGAGCCGCTAATGTTTGCGCAATATTGTACATTTTGACAAATTCCTTGGAGGAAACCTGCAAATGCACTTGAAAACTGGTGTTGCAAGCCTCCAATAGGGGAGAATCGTGCTTGAGCATCAGTTCGTCCACGCCATCAACGCGTAGTTCGAAGGAAGAACCGAGTAGGTGTTTTTCAATAGCGGCCATCAAGGCAAAATAGCGGTCTTTTGGCGTGAGGTTATGCCTGTCCAAATCGTGTTTGCGCAAGGTGGGCAAAATGCCGCACAGGACAATATTTGCACCAAATCCATCCAGTACCTTTTGGATTTTTTTCATATACATCACATTTTCGGCTTCCATATCGGAGAGGCAAGTGCCTACAAACTCACGTGGGGAGAGGTTGGTCTCCAAGTTGAATTTGGCCAATTCCGTCACGCACCAAGGCGCATCAGTGAGTTGTTCGAGTACCTGCATATTGATGGTTGCAGGCTTCATGGTCTTCTTATCTACCAAGCACATTTCCTGCTCTGCGCCAATACGCACTATGTCATTTTCGAACCAATCGTGCTCCAACATGTACTCAAATGCCTGTACATCATCTAATAATGCTCGGACGAAATGCTGCATTTCATCGTTTCCAGCTACTGTGTTTACTTTTTGTACGCCCATGAAATTTTCGGTTATTTTGTTTTAGTATAAAAAAAATGGAATTAAAAGAAGTTCATTTTGTTTATCCTGCGATAGTATTGCTATTATTTTGTGGTGATTTATTGTGTTTGCAGGGGCAAATTACTATTTTTTTGATACCTTTATACTGTGTTAATTTTTTTTCTTAAAAAATAATCTAATCACCAAACATCTCATGTAGTTTTGCTCCATGAATTTGACAGTAGCATTGGAGCACCTTCGCCAAGAACCTAAAATGGCGGAACTATTGGACAAGGTAGAAATGCCTCCATTCAACCCTTCCGGTCGGGTCTATTACGATCTGTTGGAGTCTATTGTTTCTCAACAACTCAGTGTAAAAGCCGCAACGACTATTTTCAATCGTTTTTTGAATTTGTTTCCCGACCAATATCCGCATCCTGAACAGGTCGTGGCATTGTCAACGGAACAATTACGGGCAGTGGGCTTGTCGAATCAGAAAACAGGGTATCTTAAAAACGTAGCGCAATATGCTATTGAATATAACTTTGAACATGCAGATTGGGATGCCATGACAGATGACGAAATCATCAATTTGTTGTCTAAGATAAAAGGGGTTGGAAAATGGACTGTTCAAATGGTCTTGATGTTCACCTTAGGTCGTCTTGATATTTTTCCAGTGGATGATTTGGGTATTCAACAAGGCATCATGCTTTTGTTTGATTTTAAAGAAGAAGGTAAACCACTCAAAGCAAAAATGGAAGATCTCTCACAACCGTGGAAGCCTTATCGTACCTTAGCTTGTCGGTATTTGTGGCGTTATAAGGATACACTCAAAACTAAATCTCATTCCTAATACTCAAAACGTTTCATATTATGTTTGGTCAAAATTCTGGCGGAGGTTTCCGCATTCCACCAACGTTGATAATTGCCTTGGTGATGGCTGCTTTTACGCTGTTTAAGTACTATACAAACTCAACAGTAAACCCTATAACAGGAGAAAAACAGCATATTGCGATGTCTCCCGAGCAAGAAATGGCTATGGGATTACAAAGTGCCCCTCAGATGATCGCCGAAATGGGGGGTGAAGTAAATGGTACCGAGGCCGATGCGTTGGTCAAGCAAATTGGTGCGGAACTGGTGTCCAAATCAGAAGCTGGTAAAACGGAGTACGCTAAAAATTTTAATTTCCATTTATTGAATGACCCGCGTACCGTAAATGCCTTTGCTTTACCGGGTGGTCAAATATTTATTACTACCGCTTTATTGGGGCGTTTGGAGAATAAAGACCAGTTGGCAGGTGTTTTAGGACACGAAATTGGGCATGTGGTGGCGCGCCACAGTGCAGAGAAACTGGCACAAATGGAACTGGCTCAAGGGCTTTCGGGTGCGGTAACAATGGCCACCTACGATCCGTCGAATCCTAATGGCGGCTATTTAGCCCAATCGGTGGCCAATATGCTCCAATTGAAGTACGGACGTGGCCAAGAACTGCAAAGCGATGAATTGGGCGTATTATTTATGATGCAAAGCGGTTATGATCCAGAGCAGCTGATTGGTGTGATGGAAATACTAAAGCAAGCCTCTGGAGGCAGGAGCGTTCCTGAATTTCAAAGTTCGCACCCTGATCCCGAAAATAGGAAAGAACATATTAAAGCCGCTATTGAAAAATTTAGTAAAAAAGGCGGTGGTAATTAAATAGTTATGCGAATAATAGGCTGGATGCACTCCGTTGATTTTCAATACGTAGTCATACGATGACTCCGTATTGAAAATCAACCGTTTATAATCTTTAACCCACTGTTCGCGTTAGCTATTGTCAAACAAAAAATATAATTTGCTCACACTCAATAACGCTATCGATCTTTTACAAGATTTTGCTGAAAAACACGAATTCCCCCGAACCCCTAAGGCATTGTATGAACCGTGTTCGTATATTTTATCATTAGGAGGCAAACGTTTACGTCCTGCATTGGCACTGATGGCTGCCGAACTGGTGGCCGGTGATGGTGCTGGCCCACAAGCATTGCATGTAGGCTGGGCAGTAGAATTATTCCATAATTTCTCGTTGATCCACGACGATATTATGGATGCCGCACCTTTGCGAAGAGGAAAACCTACGGTGCATACAAAATGGAACTTGACCACAGGTATTTTGAGTGGTGATGTCATGTTGATCTTTGCTTATCAGCATTTGGCAGCGTTGGAAAACCAATCTGCTATACCAGCTGTATTAAAGGTATTTAACCGCGTTGCAAAAGGTGTGTGTGAAGGGCAACAATTGGATGTAAATTTTGAAACGCAGGAATTGGTCAGGATAGAGGAGTATATCGAAATGATTGAATTGAAAACGGCCGTTTTGCTGGGTGGCGCTTTGGAAATGGGCGCACTAAGTGTCGGTGCTACGGTAGAAGATGCCGCACATTTATACGATTTTGGCCGTTTAGCGGGTATTGCCTTCCAGATTCAAGATGATTTATTGGATACTTATGGTGATCCGGCTACTTTTGGAAAGCAAGTGGGCGGCGATATTATCCAAAATAAAAAGACACTGCTGGTGCTAAAAACGCTAGAAGTGGCTAGTGCTGACGATGTTTTGCGTTTAAAACAACTTTTATCTTTTGAAAATACGCTAGAACAAGAGGAAAAGGTGAAAGCCGTTCGTACGATATTCGACCAAAATAATATACCCTCTTTGATAGAAGCAGAAAAGAAAAAATACGAAGATTTGGCTTTTGATGCCTTATCAAAAGTAAATGCGCCCGACGAAAGAAAGGCGATATTAAAGGGAATGATCGGTGCTTTGTTACATCGAAGTAAGTAGTAAAGCGGCGCAGGATGGTTTTAATTATCGCCGCTCAAATCAATTTGCAACCTTGCATGGTACCATTTTCCATCTTCCTCAAAATCCAATTGATGGGTGTTAGGGTAAATAAGTTCCAATTGCCGCTTTTCGTTACGGATACCAATGCCGCTAGAATTGGGGTCTTTTACGGCTCTAATTCCATCTGCTTCAAAAGTATTATCTACCCTAAAATCAAGGTGGTTATCCCTTAGGAATAGTTTAATGCGTATTTCCGCGGCTTCCGTAGAAGAGTGTGCGCCGTGTTTGAAACTATTTTCTACAAAAGGCAACAAAAGCAAAGGGGCAATTAATGTACCTGGGTTATCCAAATCTTCTTCGTAAATAACGGTCAAACGGGTATTATATCGCAGTTTTTCCAATTCTATATAATCGCGAATCACCTTTGTTTCTCCCCCTACCTGAATACGAGGTACTCGGCAATCATACAACATAAAGCGCATAATTTTGGACAACATCAGGATGGCATCTGGTGTTTTATCGCTCTTTTTTCGGGCTAGTCCGTACAAGTTATTGAGTGTATTGAACAAAAAATGCGGATTAGTTTGAGCACGCAAAAAATCTAATTCTGCGCTCAGTTTTTCTTTTACCAATGCTTTTTCATGCTCAATCTTTTGATAGTTCAATTTGATCATTTTGATCGACAACGCGGCAGAGGTTGTGATAAAAATATCAAAATAGGCAAATAATAAAGCATCACCTGACCAAAAAAGTGGTTTTACCTGAGGGAAAAATGTTGGCAGATAAATATAGCCTTCTACTGCACGGTAAATAATTCCGGTCACGAAATAACCCAAAAGGCTGGCGAGTATCAATTTTAAAATTTCGCTATTCTCCAAATAGGTAGGCAGTACAAAATAAAAAATATAATACACTAAGCCCATTTTAACCACGGTCATGGTCATTTCTTGGGTTAAAGCCTGCCAAAAATATTGATAAATTTCAAGTGATTGAAGCAGACATGCGAAGGTCGCGTTGAGGGGAATATAAACAGCCCAAAATAGTACATGGTAGCTAATTCTTTTCCAGTCTAGTTTTTTTTCTCTTGCCATGAGATAGTATTAAAATCTGAATCGGTGGTGATGGTATATAAAGATTTGTCACGCAAACGGATCTCTTTTACCGGCATTTCTTTGCCGTCGATAGTACATTGCTTCGCAAAAGTAGGAAATCCTATCAAATAAACCTTAATTTTTCTGCTAATAGCCGACCAATTGCCATTTTTTACCCAATTTAGGGTATATTTGTTGTCATCGCCTTCCGTTAAAAAAGAATTTAGCACAAAATTGCCGTTTTTATGACCGTTTCCTTCGCCCTCGTCTTCGTACCAATGTGAAATTTCTTTTCCAGTTTTATGGTAGCAATAGAGGGTAATTTCGTCAATTGGTGCGCCTGTATGCTGTCGGATAGGGTAGGTTACCATCACCGCACCTTCCCGCACAAAAAACGGAATTTGGTCTTGGAGGACATTAATAAACACTTCTCCATTGTATTGCTGGCCACTCCAAAAATAATACCAGTTGCCAGCAGGTAGATACACCATTTGTCTTTGGATTTTGGGTTGTACAATAGGGCTGACCAAAATATGTTCGCTGAACATGAAATCGCGGTCTTGATCCCATAGTTTTGGATCGGTTTCGTCCTCAAAAGCAAGGTGCCGTAAGATGGGTTGTCCTTTTTCGCGCATTAGCCAAAATGCAGTATAGAGCATTGGCAATAAACAATACCTTAGTTCGATAGCCGATTTGGCAATCTGTGTCCATTTTTCACCAAATGACCAAGGTTCTTGTCCGTCCATTTCTGTCGTACCTGCTTTACTGTTTTCCAGTTCCAGTGTTGCTGCATCATCCAGCGCATCACCAGTGGTATGGTAGCCCATGGAGTGGGTACGCATCAAGGGGTGAAAGACGGAGAGTTGTAACCAACGGGTATAAAGTTCGCCATCGGGATCGCCTGCAAAGCCGCCAATATCGGTACCACAAAAAGATATGCCCGAAATGGCGAGCCGCTGGCATTGAATATTCGCTATTTGAAGATGCTCCCAACTCGCGCAGTTATCGCCCGTCCAAATGGCCGAAAACCGTTGGCCTCCCGCATAGGTTGCGCGTGCCAGTAGGAACGGTCGCTTATCCGGTTGCAATTGTTGGTATCCTTCGTAGGAGGAGCGGGTCATTAATAGGCCATATACATTGTGCGCCTTTCGGTGGCTGCATTGGTCACCGTCGTAATGGTGCAAAATATGGTCGGGCAATGTTTTATTGTTGATATAAAACACCGCAGGCTCGTTCATATCATTCCAAAAACCACTCACACCTACTTCGTTATATAATTCGCGGTAGCATTCGCCAAACCATTGCCGTACTACTGGATTAGTAAAATCGGGAAATGCACAGAAACCAGGCCAAACTGGTGCTTTGGCTACTGCGCCGTCAGCCGTTTTTAGCAAATAACCTTTTTCTAGGCCTTCTTTATAAATGGCGTAATCGTTCTGCTCCTTCAAGCCCGGATTAATCATCACAACGGTGTGAAAATCAAGGTTTTTGAGTTCTTTTACCAAGCCTTTTGGATCTGGAAAATGCGTTGTATTCCAAGTGAAACACTGGTAGCGATCCATATAATCAATATCGAGATAAATGGCATCGCAAGGAATATTTAGATGACGGAAAGTTTCGGCCAGTATTTTTACTTTTGAGGCGGGGTAATAACTCCAGCGACACTGGTGGTAACCCAATGCCCAAATCGGGGGCAGATCGTGCACACCCGTCAGTAAATGGTATTGAGCGGCCACATCTTTGAGTTTGGGGCCGTGAATAAAGTAATAGTTGAGTTCGCCGCCATCCGCAGAAAAAGTAATTTCTCCGGTATCTGCGGTATCAAAATCTGCATGGGTTCGGTACGTGTTATCCAAAAAAATGCCATGCGCCAATCCTTGTTGGACGACATAAAAAAATGGGATAGCCCGGTACAATGGATCGGTGTTTTCGCCAAAAGCAAAAGAATCGGTACACCAGTTTTCGTATTTTTTTCCATGCAAATTAGCCCCAATACTCGACTTGTCGCCATAGCCATAAAAGACAGTTTTTCGGTGGCAAACCTTACTTAACGCAACTTTGTTCCAACCTTGCATAATGGTCCGTTGTGCGCTGTATCCTTCATGGTCTTCGTGCAAAAGATGGTCTTCTGAGTCGAAAATACGCACTTTTAGACCATTTTTGGCCACTACTACTTGTAAGTACTCCGTAGCCAAAGTGTATTCGTGCGTGGTTTCGGAAAGCGTAATGGTTATTTTTTCCGCTTTAAAATCGGGGTTGATGGCGTACGAGAAATCGCGTTCCCATATACCTTCTGCTGCATAGCGGAAACGGATAATGTGTGGAGATAAAATTTGAACGCGAAGGGCTACGCCATTAGCACTGCTGAATTGGTATGCACCAGCGGTCCAGCGCACATTCGTAATATCGTCAGGGCGTTTCCATTCATATACATCATCGTAACGTTTGCTGATATTGGTATCCGCGAATGCTACGGAAGCGGGTTCTTCTATTACAATGGTTTCCGGTACTGGAGGAGACTCTAATACTGGTTTTTTTTTCTTACTGGTGTTATCCGGTTTTTGTTGCATAGGTGCAAAAGTGCGATTTTTTTTATATTCTATTACCCAAAGGGGTAAAAAGATAGTATTTTAAAGGAGGATATTCGATATATGTGCTTTCGTTTTATTTGGGTAAAACACATTTAAACGGCCAATTTTAATCATTAACCGCCCGAAAAAGGGGGTAATAGCGCAATTTCACTTTTTTCATGAATTGCAGTATTGGTTAAAACTATTTTTTTATCCACTGCAATTACAAATTGTTTATCGGCCATTAACGGGTATTTTTTTAACAATTCCATCCGTAGTTGATCGGTGTCAACCATAGCATCCAAGTCTAGGAATGGTGCCGTAATCAGTTCAGATATATGCCCAAATGCGTTGATTTTAATTTGCATAATATTGTTTGGTTGTAAAAACTGACCTTTTTAGGCCGAAATGGGAGCGGCTAAGTTTTTACGTTTGAATTAACTCCAAAATAACTTAAATACGGCAATTAAAAGTACAATTGCCAATATATATTTTAATTGATGGTGTACCATTCGCTTGGCTCCCCAATAACTGCCTACTAGGCCACCGGCAACCGCAATACCAACCATGGAGTACATATTGGGCGTAAAATGAACGCCATTACTCCATTGTCCTCCCAAACCAGCCAATGAATTGACAAAGATAAACAATGCGCTGATACTTGCCGCCTGTTTTTGGTTACAATAGGATAAAAGTAGCAAAATTGGTGATAATAAAATACCACCACCGATTCCAATAACCCCCGATAAAAAACCGATGATACCACCCAATACGACTAAAAACAAAGAATGTGGCGAGCGTAAATTATCGTCTGTAGCATCTTTAAAAAATAAAAAACGGGCAATGGGTATTAACAGCAAAACGCCGAGTATTTTTTTATAAATAAAGGGGTCGATATGAATTTTCCCACCCCAAAATGCCATTGGGATAGAACTAAGGGCTAGTGGCCAAAAGATGGCCCATTTAAAGTGGTGTGCTTTGTGAAACTGGTAAAATGCGATCAGTGAAACGAACAAGTTGAGCAATAAAGCAGTAGGCTTCATGGTATCTGGTGCGATACCCCAAATGGCCATTAAGGCCAAATACCCACTCGCACCACCGTGCCCCACCATGGCATATAGCATGGCGACGACAAAAAGTACGAAATAGAAAATAGATGGGTCGATCAAGAATGGATAATTTTGGGCAAAGGTCGGCAAAAAACAAATAAGATGTCCAATTGTCCAATAAAAAAAGACCCCTCCGTAATCTTACGAAGGAGTCCTTACAATCCCATTTTTGTTCAATCTACAATAATGGGATTGCTTAATCTTGGAAATTCAGTCTTAGTGACCACCGCCATGGCCACCACCGTGACCGCCGCCATGACCACCACCGTGACCTCCACCATGACCACCACCGTTTCCACCATGACCGCTAGTATCAATTGGGTGATGGGTAGAATCAAATGGTGGATGTCCGCCACCAATCCAAAGTGAATCATGTGGGTGTGGGCCGCCGCCAAGAGAATCGTGTGGGTGACCGCCGCCACCTAATGTGTCATGTGGGTGGTGACCGCTCCAGCCTAATGAATCGTGTGGGTGGTGGCAACCATTGGAATCATGTGGCATCAAACCGCGCTCTGAAAGCATGCTTGAAATGGACTGATCTGCAGTCGTGAGTGTATTGTCTTTTTGGCAAGAAGGCAATACAAGGGCTAGAAGAAACAACACTGTTGCTCCTCCAAGGAATAGATTCTTCATGTATAAGATATTAGAAAATGATGTAAACAACTATAAGGGTATATAAGGCTAAAATGGTTGCATGGAGTTTTTTAGAATATTCCATGAATTGGCAGGAAGCGTTTTTACAGGCGAAGTATTGCTTTTTTGCGACTGTTTTATAAGTTTAATATATTTCAATACCATTATTTTACGGTATGTTTTGTCGATGCACCTATTTTTGTAGAGCAATATTGTTTGAAAAAAAGCATGTATTGGGCAATTAAAATACAATATTGTTTGTTTTATAAAATTATTATTGCAATTTTTTAATTTTGATTATTTTAATTTTGTAAAATTGCAAAGAGTGCCAAAAAAAAATTTTAAAATTAATATTCGGATACCCGCAAAATCGTTACTTTTGCAACCTTAATTAGTAAGACAAATTTTCAAAAGTATTGCTTATTCAAGGTGTCAACGGCCTTTTCAGTTGATATGAAATGACAAAAAATACAACCACATTATCCATAATTGCTGCTGCTTCGGGTTTCGTTGCAGGGCGTGGTGTTTTTTCCGTAACGGCATCCCGTTCGGTTTTATTAATTTCCTATCCATATCCCCGTCGAGAACGACGATAATTACTTGCTTTTATAGTTCCTTAGCGTATAATTACGCCATTGTTTTGCAGTGGTCGTAGTATTTTTTTGTTTTTTAAGGTTTAAATTCAAAACACCTTAATACAAATTAATTTTTCTCTAAATGAATATTCATTTTTTCAAGGTTATGGTGGCCTCCGAGGTGCACCTTGATTTTGCGCCACTCATTTGTGCTGAAATGGAAGCTTCTGCCCGAGCGCGCGGCACGGGCATTGCCAAGCGGTCACACGAGTACCTCCAGCAAAAAATGCTGGAAGGAAAGGCAGTTATTGCATTCTCGCTCGAGGGCGAGTGGGCTGGCTTTTGTTATATCGAAACATGGAGCCATGGACAATATGTCGCCAATTCTGGCCTAATTGTCTCGCCTAATTTTCGCAAAAGCGGATTGGCACGACAAATTAAACACAGCATCTTTGAACTGAGCCGAACCAAGTATCCCGAATCCAAAATATTTGGGCTTACCACGGGGCTTGCGGTGATGAAAATCAATTCCGAATTGGGATACGAACCTGTTACGTATTCCGAACTCACTTCGGATGATGCTTTCTGGGCCGGATGCAAAAGCTGTGTCAATTTCGATATCCTGATGAGCAAGGAGCGGAAAAATTGCCTTTGTACCGCTATGTTGTATGAACCGCTTCAGGAGGCTACCCATTCACAAGACTATACCCACTCAAAACATGGATCATAAAAAAGTAGTACTCGCTTTTTCCGGTGGCTTGGATACCACTTATTGCGCGATTTACCTCCGACAAGTATTGGGCATGGAAGTACATGCTGTAACGGTGCAAACGGGTGGTTTTTCGCCACTGGATCTGCTCCAAATAGAAGAACGCGCCAAGGCATTGGGCGTAGCATCCTTTTCCATTGCCGATGTTACCCAGCAATATTACGATCAATGTATCCGATACCTTATTTATGGTAATGTGCTCAAAAACGGCACTTATCCCTTGAGTGTTAGTGCGGAAAGGGTGAGCCAAGCTATTGCGGTTGCCGAACATGTGAAAAGTATAGGAGCAAGAGCAGTAGCGCACGGGAGTACAGGTGCGGGTAACGATCAAGTTCGTTTTGATATGATTTTCCAAAGTCTTGTTCCCGAGGCCGAGATCATTACTCCGATCCGAGATCAACGTTTGAGTCGCGAGGCTGAGATTGAGTTTTTAAAAGAATACGGCGTTGAAATGGATTTTACCAAAAACGCATATAGTATTAATAAAGGACTTTGGGGTACATCGGTAGGTGGTAAAGAAACACTGACCAGTCATCAACCCTTACCTGAAGATGCTTGGCCAACACCTGTGACTAAAAACACACCTGAATCCCTTGTTTTGGCATTTGAAAAAGGCGAACTCAAAGCGATCAATGACCAAGTTTTCGCGCATCCGGCGGAGGCTATTACGCATTTGCAAAACATGGCGCAACCTTTTGGTATTGGGCGCGATATACATGTGGGCGATACGATTATTGGGATCAAAGGGCGTGTTGGTTTTGAAGCTGCTGCTCCGATAATTATTATAAAAGCACACCATTTATTAGAAAAACACACGCTCACCAAAGGACAATTGCATTGGAAGGATCAATTGTCTGCTTGGTATGGCAACTGGCTACACGAGGGGCAAATGTTGGATCCAACGATGCGCAATATTGAGCGGTTTTTAGAAGATACACAAGCAACTGTAAGTGGTAAGGTATTTGTGACTTTGTACCCGTATCGCTTTACACTGGATGGCATCGAAAGTCCGCATGACCTGATGAGCAGCCGCTTTGGTACTTATGGCGAAATGAATAAAGACTGGACTGGTGACGATGTACGGGGCTTTGCCAAAATATTTGGAAATCAAACGGCTATTTATAACAAAATCAATGGTTTAGGGCATGGATAATGTGGTGAAAATAGGCATTGTAGGTGCGGCTGGATACACCGGAGGTGAACTCATTCGGTTGCTTTTACACCACCCTAATGCACATATTATATTTGCTCATAGTAAAAGTAGCGCGGGTAAATATGTATATGATACGCACCGCGACTTAATGGGCGAAACTCAAATTGTTTTCTCCCAAGATGCACCCTTACACGACATAGATGTCTTGTTTTTATGCCTTGGGCATGGCGAGTCTAAGCAGTTTTTGGCTGGTGTGCAAATTCCCAATCATTTAAAAATTATTGATCTGAGCCAAGATTTTAGGGTAAACGAAAATGCCGAATTTAACGATCAAAGTTTTGTCTACGGTCTTCCCGAATTAAACAGGGATAGGATTTGTAGCGCAAAATATATCGCCAATCCGGGTTGTTTCGCCACCGCTATCCAATTATCGCTGTTACCGATGGCCAGCCAAGGTTATTTGCCAGACAGTGTGCATATAACGGGAATTACAGGTGCAACAGGTGCCGGGCAGCAATTGCAGTCCACGTCGCATTTTCCGTGGCGCGTGGATAATATTTCTGCTTATAAAACCCTGCAACACCAGCATTTACAGGAGATAAGGCAGTCTTTGGCTCAATTGCAACAGGGCGATATTGCAGTACATTTTGTGCCTTGGCGTGGCGATTTTGCGCGTGGTATTTTTGTAAGTACTTGTTTGGCTTTTAACGGAAATATAGAACAAGCACGAGCAATATATAATGATTACTACCAGACGCATCCATTTGTAAATATCTGCCCTGATGCGATAGATATGAAACAAGCCGTAAATACCAATAAATGCTTGATTCAACTGGAAGTTGTAGAAGGCCAATTGGTCATTCATACCGCTATTGATAACCTTCTTAAGGGAGCGAGCGGGCAAGCTGTGCAGAATATGAACCTTATTTTTGGGTTGGAAGAAAAAGTTGGGTTGTTTTTGAAGGGGTCGGCATTTTAAAAAATATTAATAATCTAATAAAAAATGAACCTATTTAACGTTTATCCGCTTCAAAACATCACTATGGATCGTGCTGCCGGTGCGTGGGTTTGGGACAGTCAGGGCCGACAATACCTTGATATGTATGGAGGGCATGCTGTTATTTCTATTGGGCATACACAACCGCATTATGTACAACGGATAACGGCGCAATTGGATAAAATTGGCTTTTATTCCAATTCGGTACATTTACCCATTCAGCAAGAATTGGCCACGACATTGGGGCGCGTGTCTGGCAAACCTGATTATCAGTTGTTTTTGTGTAATTCTGGCGCGGAAGCCAACGAAAATGCCTTGAAATTAGCCTCGTTTCATACGGGGCGCAAGAAAATAGTGGCGTTTTATCGTGGTTTTCATGGGCGCACCTCCTTGGCGGTTGCTGCTACCGATAACCCTAAGATTATCGCTCCTGTCAATGAAACCGACCATATTATTTTTCTGCCTTTTAATGATGAAAATGCGGTTCGCGAATGCTTTAAAGCACAAGGCGAACAAATAGCAGCGGTGATCGTAGAGGGCATTCAAGGGGTAGGTGGCATTCATGTGGCCTCGGATGTTTTTTTGCAAAGTATCCGTGCTTGTTGCGATGCGTATGGATCCGTTTTTGTAGCGGATAGTGTACAATGTGGTTATGGGCGAAGTGGCCGATTTTTTGCCCATGATTGGACAGGCGTATCGGCTGATATTTATACCATGGCGAAAGGCATGGGCAATGGTTTTCCAGTGGCTGGTGTGTGTATTGCACCGCATTTACCTGCTGTGATGGGTATGTTGGGGACTACATTTGGAGGTAATCCATTGGCTTGTGCGGCGGCGTTGGCGGTATTGGAAGTAATAGAAGACCAACAATTAATGGCCAATGCAGCAGCGATGGGCGATTACCTTACCCATGCCCTTCAGAACATACCAGAAGTGACTGCAGTACGTGGACGCGGGCTGATGATTGGCTTTGAAATGGTATCAGAACACAGCAATATCCGCCAAAGATTGCTATACGAAGCAGGTATTTTTACCGGCGAAGCCAAAAATAATGTGGTGCGTTTGTTGCCTTCATTAGCCTTGAGCCAAACAGAAGCGGACTATTTTTTACACCATTTTAAACAATTGTTATGAAGCAATTTACATCGGTTAAAGATATTGATAACGTAGGTGATTTGGTACGGGAAGCCTTGCAAATCAAACAAAACCCGTATGCTTATGAGACGCTTGGTAAAAGGCGTACCCTTGGTTTAGTTTTTATGAATCCTAGTCTGCGCACCCGATTAAGTACCCAAAAAGCCGCCCAAAACCTCGGAATGAACGTAATGACGGTGAATGCGGATAAAGATAGTTGGGCTTTAGAATTCCAAGATGGTGCTGTGATGAACACAACAACCGTGGAGCATATCCGCGATGCCGCGCCTGTATTGGGCAATTATTGCGATATTATTGGGGTGCGTTGTTTCCCAGGTTTATTATCAAAAGAGGTGGATAGTAGCGAGCATATTATGCGTCAATTTATCAAATGGACGAAAAAACCGTATATTAGTTTAGAATCTGCTACCTTACACCCACTTCAGAGCCTTGCCGATGCGGTAACTATGGTGGAGCACAGCCGAGTTAAACGACCAAAGGTAGTACTTACTTGGGCGCCTCATATCAAATCTATACCACATGCAGTGGCCAATTCATTTGCGGAGTGGGCTGTAGCGCAGGAGGTAGAATTTGTGATTACCCACCCGGAAGGCTATGAATTGGATCCACAATTTACGCAAGGGGCTACCATTGAGTATAATCAGCAAAAAGCCCTCGAAGGTGCTGATTTTGTATATGTTAAAAATTGGAGCAGTTTTGCAGATTACGGAAAATTGCTTTGCCATGACCAAAATTGGATGCTTACGCTTCGACATTTGGAAGCAACCAACCAAGCGCGTGTCATGCACTGTTTACCGGTTCGCCGGAATGTTGAATTGAGCGATGAAATCTTGGATAGTCCGCATAGTTTGGTGCAGGCACAGGCTGAAAATCGTGTATTTGCTGCGCAAGCAGTACTCAAACGAATGCTGGAAAATTTATAACCATGTCAAAGAAAAATATACTTCGGGTCATCAAAATTGGCGGCCATATTTTAGACGATCCGATGCGATTGTCCAAGTTTTTAAGTGCTTTTGCCCAATTGCCGGATGCAAAAATATTGGTGCATGGTGGTGGAAAACTCGCCACTCAATTGGCCAACGAATTGGGTGTTCCTCAAACGATGATCGATGGACGGCGCGTTACAGATGCCGAAACCCTGCGTATTGCGGTAATGGTGTATGCTGGCTGGATCAACAAGCAACTAGTGGCTCAATTGAGTGCTTTGGGCTGCCCTGCGTTGGGTGTATGTGGTGCCGATGGTGATGTGCTTCGGGCGCATAAAAGGGTACATCCTACGATTGATTTTGGTTGGGTGGGCGATATCGATCTTGTGAATACCACCATATTGGATAGTTGGCTGGGACGTGGCTTGATTCCTGTTGTTGCGCCAATTACCCATGACGGCCAAGGCCAATTGCTCAATACCAATGCCGATACCATCGCGCGTGAGATTGCCCAGGCTTTGAGCAAGGCATTTCATGTGGAACTCATCTTTGGCTTTGAGAAAAGTGGCGTATTGATGGATATAGATGATCCAGATTCTAGTATTGATCTATTAAACCTAGCAAAGTACAAAACCCTCAAGGCGCAATCCTTGATTTCTGATGGCATGATTCCTAAACTCGATAATGCTTTTGGTGCTTTGGAAAAAGGCGTGAGAAGGGTAGTGGTAGGACAAGCAGAATTATTAACCGAATTACTGGCAGGCACAGTAGGCACCACGATTGTCTTGTGAAAAACCGAAGAGAAAACTGTAAAAATTGACATGGATAAACAGATAAATATGCTGGCACAAACGGCCATTGCATTACTCAAAAAACTGATCGCAACGCCGTCTTTTAGTAAAGAAGAGGATGCTACGGCTCATGTTATTGCTGATTTTTTAGCGCACCATGGCGTAAAAATAAACCAGAAGAAAAACAATGTTTGGGCTGTAAATGAGCATTTTGATGCAGAAAAACCCACTGTTTTACTCAATTCGCACCATGATACCGTCCGACCTAATCATGGATATACCCGCAATCCATTTGCGCCGGATATGGAGGATGGCAAATTATATGGTTTAGGTAGTAATGATGCAGGCGGCTCATTGGTGTGTCTGGCGGTTGTTTTTTTGCGTTATTATGCCGTTAAAGACCTGCCCTACAACCTCATATTTGCAGCCACAGCGGAAGAAGAAATATCGGGTAAAGATGGGATTGAACTATTGCTCCCTGAATTGGGAAAGATCGACGGGGCTATTGTGGGCGAGCCCACTAAGATGGAAATGGCCATTGCCGAACGCGGTTTGATGGTCATCGATGGGGTTGCATTGGGTCGCTCTGGCCATGCTGCTCGCGAAGAAGGTGAAAATGCGTTGTATATCGCTTTAGATGATATAAACTGGATCAGAAATTATCGTTTCCCCAATGTTTCGGAAATATTAGGGCCTGTAAAAATGTCGGTAACGGTCATCAATGCCGGTACTCAACATAATGTGGTACCCGACCGCTGTCTATTCACGATTGATGTGCGCGTCAACGAGTTATACGCCCTAAAAGAGGTACTGGAAACGATAAAAAGCCATACAAAAAGTGAATTTAAGTGTAGGAGTATGCGCCTGCGTTCGTCCCTAATTTCGTTAAAACACCCGATTGTAAAGGCCGGATTAGCACTACAAAAGAACTATTACGGTTCACCGACCACCTCGGATAAAGCACTCATGCCGTTTCCTGCGCTCAAAATGGGCCCCGGAGATAGTGCGCGAAGCCATACAGCAGATGAATTTATTTACCTGCACGAAATAGAAAATGGCGTAAACGATTATTTGAAATTATTGGATTTGGTGCGTTGGGATTAGTAATCATAAAAGTTGTAAAATAAATCACACATGAAACTTTGGCAAAAAGACACCACCCCACATACCGCTGTTGAATCATTTACGGCTGGCAAAGACCGTGAAATGGATCTTTTTATCGCCGAATACGATGTTATCGGGTCTTTAGCGCATCTTGAAATGCTGCGCCAAACGGGTTTGATCCCTCAGGAGGAAGCCATTTTGCTGGAATCGGCGTTAAACGATATTTTACAAGAGGTAAAGGACGGCCATTTTAGGCTAGAAGAGGGCGTAGAGGATGTACATTCGCAGGTGGAGTTGTTATTGACCCGTAGGGTAGGGGAGCCTGGCAAAAAAATACATACGGGCCGCAGCCGAAATGACCAAGTATTGACGGATATGAAACTGTTTTTCAAAGCAGAATTGCAGCAAACAGCTGCGCACGTCAAGCATTTTTTTGATCTTTTGATGGATAAAAGCGATGCTTATAGCACTGTTTTGATGCCCGGATATACTCATTTTCAAATAGGAATGGTTTCTTCGTTTGGCTTGTGGTTTGCGGCTTATGGCGAAACCTTGTCCGAAGATTTGTTATCCGTTCATTCGGCTTATCAGTTGGCCAATAAAAACCCATTAGGTTCTGCTGCGGGTTATGGCTCTTCGTTTCCTTTAGATCGGGATTTGACCACCCAGTTACTCGGATTTGAATCGCCCCATATCAACGTGTTGGCGGCTCAAATGAGTAGGGGCAAAACAGAGCGGGTTGTAGCGCAGGCATTGGCTAATATTGCGGCTACTTTGACCAAGTTTTCCTACGATTGCTGCCTTTTTATGTCTGGAAACTTTGGTTTTATCCGTTTCCCCGATCACCTTACTACGGGTTCCAGCATTATGCCCCACAAGAAAAACCCCGATGTATTTGAATTGGTACGTGCCCGCTGCAACAGTCTTCAGGCATTGCCCAACGAAATTACGATGATGACCAATAACCTGCCATCGGGTTATCACCGCGATTTTCAGTTGATTAAAGAACGCATTTTTCCTGCCTTTGGCATGTTGCACGATAGTCTGGATATGTTGTGCTTAATGGTTGAAAACATCACCATAACACCCGATTTATTAGATGATCCGAAGTATAAATACCTGTTTACGGTAGAAGAAATCAACAAATTAACCCATTCCGGTGTTCCATTTCGCGAAGCATACAAACAAGTGGGTTACGCGGTAGAAAATGGAACTTTTGAGCCAGGTGCTATGTTAACTCATACGCATTTGGGCAGTATTGGCAACTTAGGAAATGACAGGATTAGGGCTGCGATGGAGGAAATTATTGCGCGCATAAAATAGGGCTGTCGCTCCTCCTTATGAAATTATTGGCAGCCCCAAAGCACTGTTTTTTTATTGTCGTCCAAATATTATGTACCTTTGCGCCCGCTTAGTGCTTATCTCATATTCTTTTACATAAATGACATTACCGAAACGATATTTGGTCACCTCCGCCCTGCCTTATGCCAATGGCCCTCTGCATATTGGGCATTTAGCGGGCGCATATCTACCTGCTGATATATACGTGCGTTACCTGCGCTTGATGGGTAGGGATGTCGTGTATGTATGCGGCTCGGACGAACATGGAGCGGCCATTACCGTAAAGGCGCGCAAAGAAGGCATTACGCCTCAGCAAGTAGTAGATAAATACCATACAATGCTGCGTGATACCTTGTTTGGCATCGGGATCAGTTTTGATATTTATCACCGTACTACGGAACCGATTCATTACGAAACTTCACAAGATTTTTTCCGCGAATTGCTTAAAAATGGACAATTCGAGGAGAAACTGACCGATCAATATTACGACGAATCCGTCGGTCAGTTTTTGGCCGACCGCTATATTATAGGTACATGCCCCAATTGCGCCAATCCGGATGCCTATGGTGACCAATGCGAAAAATGCGGCACTTCCCTCAGCCCTACGGAATTGATCAATCCTCGATCTACACTGAGCGGTTCTAGCCCGGTGATGCGCCCTACCAAACATTGGTTTCTTAAACTCAATGAGCACGAGCAATGGTTGCGCGAATGGATCAATACGGGTAAAAATGAAGCAGGTGTGCAATTGCACGACCCAGCCGAGTGGAAAAACCACGTAACAGGACAATGTAATTCTTGGCTCGATGGTGGCCTATTGCCACGTTCTATGACCCGCGATCTCGATTGGGGGATTCCCGTACCTCCCGAAGTGCCAGGTTCCGAAAATAAAGTGCTTTATGTCTGGTTGGATGCACCAATTGGGTATATTTCGGCCACCAAACAATGGGCAAAAGACAACGGAAAAGATTGGCAACCTTATTGGAAAAGCGAGGATACAGCATTGATACATTTTATTGGTAAAGATAATATTGTATTCCATTGTGTGATCTTTCCTATTGTTTTGAAAGCACATGGTGGTTATATTCTACCCGTAAATGTGCCAGCGAATCAGTTTTTAAACCTCGAAGGCCGCAAATTGTCCACCTCAAAAAACTGGGCGGTTTGGGTACACGAATTTTTGGAAGAAATGCCCGGTCAAGGCGACGCATTGCGCTACAATTTGATCAAAAAAATGCCGGAGCAGAGCGATAGCGAGTTCACCTGGAAAGGTTATCAAGAAACCACGAATACAGAATTGGTTAATAATTTAGCCAATTTTGTAAACCGAGTATTGGTATTGACGCACAAGTACTACGAAGGCAAAGTCCCTGAATATCAAGCAGATTTAACCTTTAAAAGTGGTTTTGAGGTAGGTGCGGATGGTACAGTTACTAGCGAATTGGCGCAATTGAACCTTAAAATAACTGAATTAATTAGCTTTATTGAGTCATTTAATTTCCGCGATGCGTTGCGTTTAGTAATGGAAATTAGTAGTGCAGGCAATGCCGTACTACAGTTCAATGAACCTTGGAAAGCCATCAAGGAGCAGCCCGAAACGGTAAAAGCAGTAATGAACACGTCATTGCAAATTGTAGCGGCACTGGCAGTATTGTCTCGTCCATTTATTCCAGAAGCAGCCAATCGACTGAGGGAAATGTTGGCTTTGCCAGCCTTGTCCGATCAAGGGGAATTAAAGGGGGCATTAGATGCGCTAGGCAATGGCGAACCTCTGTTAGCGCAAGGGCATACCATTGGTGAAGCAGCCCATTTGTTTAGTCGTGTTACCGATGAAGTAATTGAGGTACAAGTACAAAAACTAGTTGATAACCAACCAATAGCCATTGCACCTGTACCTGAAACTACTGTATCCGACGTAGCCCCTGCCTCTGATCAACCAATATCCACTTCATCCACATACGAAGCATTAAAACCCATGATTCAATACGACGATTTTGCGAAAATGGATATTCGCACAGGCACAATATTGACCGCCGAAAAAGTAGAAAAATCCAAAAAGTTGCTCAAATTGAGCGTTGATTTGGGTTTTGAACAGCGTACCATATTATCAGGTATCGCAGAACACTTTAGTCCCGAGGATATAGTAGGGCAACAAGTCATTGTATTGGCCAATTTGGCTCCAAGGATGATGATGGGAACCGAATCCCAAGGTATGATTTTGATGGCAGAGAACAGCGAGGGCAAACTGAGTTTTGTAAGCCCATCTGCTGGTTGGCCCGAAGGTATGGGGGTGAAGTAACCCGTTGCCTATTTCGGATAGGGGCTTTTTTTCATAATTGCTCCTGCAATCAGGCTGATAATCAAGGCAATAATCATAGTAAAGATGATGACGAAAATAAGTGTTGGAACAGGGCCGGTAAACATAGAGGAGATTTCGATCGCTTTCTCGATTTGATCTTCTGTTTGCCCCTTGTTTTCCATGTCAGTACGCATGGCCTCCATCATGTTTTCTGCATATGCAGTATTGATGAATTGGGTGTAAAAAAGGTTCAATAACGCTGTCACAACGCTTGCAATCAGGCCAGTTTTTAACCCTAAGGAAATGCATCTGCCGTACTCAATAAAGCCTCCTTGCTCGCTTCGGATTTTTGAAATCACGGTGGTTATGGCCCAAATCGCAATTCCAAGTCCTACTAAGGAGAATGCCGTTTTGATTAAAGTAGAAGTAGTGGGTAACGAGGGATCCATGTTGGTAATAAATCCAATTAAGGTAAGCGCAAAGCCAATTGCTGACCAAATAAGGCCATAACGGATGGCAAGTGGCCATGAAGGGGGATGGGGGGTAATGCTATTTACTTTGAGTTGGTCTAAATTATTCATGCGTTTTATATGTTTGTATTTTTTCCCAAAATAGCATACTCTTGCAGGTAGATCGGAAGGCCAACCGATAGTTCACTAAAAATAATCGACGAAACGCTATGTAAACAACAAAAACAATCCAATGGAGATACACGTAACCGCCGTAATGGCAAAATACCGTTGTAGATCGGGTCTGAACATGCGCATTACCCCGCCAATAATTAGACTGGGAAAGGACATACCAATACATACGTAACCCATAACAGCCTGCGTTATTTTGCCATCGTTAAATTGATAGGCCACCGCATAAGCCCCAATGCCCACCACCAAGGTAAGCAGCAGAACGGGTAAAAGTTTTTTAAGTGATATCATTTTCTGTCCAAATTACACCGCCAAAGCGGTCGATATATTGCCATTTACCTTTCATTGTTACTAGTGCTAAACCTGCCCGAAATGGCGATGCGGTGGTATATTTTGGGGTAATTGCCCATTGTCCATCGGTATGGATATACCCCCATAGGCCATTATTGCGCGCCTGTGCAAGTCCATCCGCAAACACACCAGCGTCTTCATATTTGGGCATAATGGCTATTTTTCCTTCTTTATTGATAAAACCATACGCCCCATTTATTTCTACAAGTGCCAGCCCTTCGCCATAATCGCCAGCCATATCAAAAATAGGTTCAACGGCCAAAACGCCTTCATCATTAACAAAACCGTATTTATTATTTTTATAGGCCAAAGCCATACCGTCGAAAAATTCGCCGTAAGAGTGGTTTTCCACAAAACTAAACTGCGGAGATTGCAAGATTTGACCACTTCGGTCAATCAAGCCCCAGCATCCATTTTGTGTAATTACCGCTACTTTTTTATGGAAATGCCGCGCTGAATCCCACTGAGGTTCAATCACCCATTGTCCGGTGTTGTTGATATATCCCCAATGTTGATCTACACAAACAGGTGCTAGGCCATCGTTAAAATTACCAGCATTGTCAAATTGAGGCGGAATGGCAAATTGTCCATCGGGTCGAATAAAACCATACTTTTGTTGGAATTTTACGGCAGCCAAGTCTTCGTGGAAATCGCTTGCTTCATCAAATTTGGGTGAAATAACCTCATTGCCGCGTTGGTCAATAAATCCCCATAATTGCACCAATTGTACCCGGATCAAGTGATTGGAACAGATACCAACTGTGCGGTAACTGCGCTTGAGCAATAAACGGCCAAGGCTATCAAGCGGCGCCCAGCGGTCATTGAGGCGTGCTCTGGTAAAACCATTGTGGAATTCACCTGCTTCGAGGTATTGAGGCTCAATAATAACCGTACCTGCGGCGTCGATGAAACCATAACGCCCGTTTTCCCTAATCTTAAATAACGTATCTTGTGTATGTCCAAACAGCATAAGCGCCGCAAAGATAGTGCTAAGGAACGATGAAACAATAACTTACTCCTTTTGGCTGATTCCTTTCCGCTCATACTACCTATCTTTTCGTTTAAATAGCCCCACTATTCGCACAAAAAGATATTTGTTTGAGCAAAAACTAATCTACCCAAATGGAGCAAGTTATTATTTCATCGTTCCCAAGGAACGACATACAATGAAAGAGCGATGAGATAAGATAAACATCTCTCACCGCTCTTTCATTATAGCGAATATCTATTTCGGTACCGATACCGGCATGGCACTATCATAGTTGCCAGTGATCACCGGCGATTGCATTCCGGCAGTATATTCCCGAACATTTTTGTAAACGTAATTGTACAACTCGCTGATAGTGACTAGTTTATCAGCATTGTTATCTGCTTTTCCCTTCAAACCTTGTAACACGTAATAGGTAAATACCCCTTGGCGCAAGCCATGATCTTCCAAAGAAAGTTCTTCTGATTTGCTCGACATTAGTAGGGCTACGCCACCGTCGGTATCTTCAAATGCTTGATAAAAACGCTTGAGTGAAACAGATGTTGGGCCTTTTGCGGCTAAACCTGCGCCAAATTGCATAGAGCCAGAGTGGCAAGCATCGGCGATGCAAAGTTTGTGTTTGGCCTTACTTTCCTTGAATATTTTTAAAACCTCGTCGTGGCGTAGTTTGTTGTTATAGCCATCAAAATCGACGGGTAGGAAACAACCTTCCAAGCCGTGACCGCTAAAATAAAGGATAACTACGTCATTTTCGTCTGCTTTTAAGAAAATAGTACGCATGGTTTTGAGGATGTTTTCGCGGGTAGCGGATTCATCCACCAATATTTCGATTTGATTTTCAGGTAAAGCACCGCCTTCTGGGCTTTTCAAAAAAGAGTAAAAGCGGAAAGCATCATCATCTGTGAACTTCAGGTTAGGCATACTGGTATAGCGGCCTACACCCACTGCTAATGCCCAAATTTTAACATCAGCGCTTGGTTCTTGTTTAACGGGGTCGCTCGGCATTACTTCATCCGAATCGAGTTCACGCACCGGCGCACCAGCGGCCCATACTGCACCGTACACCCTTCCGCTGGCAAAGTACATGATCCCTTCGCCATTGGGCGCGTTACTTGCCCATTTGCCTTCGTAGCGGTCGCCGTTGGAATAGTAGCAAATACCTTTTCCGGCAGGGTAGCCATCTTTGAATTCACCTATCCAACGAGATCCGTCGGGGTAATCAAAATAACCTTGACCATTGGTGCAAAATGTTTTGTTGCAATTGCGTAAACCATTTACTTCTGATTTAGACTTTGGCTTTTCCGCAGACGTTGTAGTTGGCGGTGTAGGCGTAGGTTTAGCAGGTGTGGTGGTGGTAGGTTTGGGTTTTGGCTTCGAGTTGTTACCCGTTGTAGGCGTAGAGGCCGTAGCAGTACTTGTGCTTTCTAGTTGACCCATATTCCAAGTACCACGGTTTACCTTTTTATCGGTACCCACGAGTACACCAGCACCGTGCTTTTTGTTGGCTTGCCAGCCACCGGAATAGTAGCCGCCATTAGGGTAAAACATAGTTCCTTGGCCTTCAAATTTGCCATTTTGGAATTGGCCTTGGTAGCGTTCCTTACTAATAAAAGTGTAAGAGCCAGAGCCATGAGGCTTACCATTGGTCCATTGACCTTCATATTGGTCACCATTGGTAAACTTGTAAGTGCCAGTACCGGTGCGGCAATTGCCACTGATGCACTGTGCGTAGAGGTTTCTTTCGGTAATTGAGGTGGCCAATAGCATAAGAATTGGCAACGCGAGGCGGATAATGAGACCCTTCATAATTTCAGGTTTTTAAAAAAATTAAAACAAAAAAGAAGGATGCAAGTTTGTTACATTTTCTAACTTAACTTTTAAGTCAGAGCGGATTAAAAATATGACTGCTATAATAAGGCAAAAACCCAACAATCAAGTCCTTAAAACCGCGAACAACATGACTACCATGTCTTAATCGCGGCAAAGAACTTTTAAGTACAGGCGAATATTGTGCCATTCTTATTTGTAGTTTAGTATTTTTTGTATCTTTGCACCCGTATTATATACCTAACTAATTAAAAATCAGTTAATTAAAAAATTTATTAAAACATGTTAAAATATTTTTTGGTTATGTTATCGTTGGTTGTAGCAACCACTTCTTGCAAAAACAGCCAAACTGCTACGAGCGGTACTGCTCAAAATTTTGGCGCTGCGGTGAATCCCAAAGGTGCTATTTCTTATGACGCACTATTGACTAAAATGACCGCAGTTGATTCTTTGAATGCAAAGGTAACTGGAAAAGTAAGCGCTGTATGCAAAGCCAAGGGTTGTTGGATGACAATGATCTCCGAAAAACCGGGTCAGCCTGATATGCGCGTTACTTTTAAGAATTACGCTTTCTTTATGCCTAAGGATATTGTGGGCAAAACAGTAGTGATTGATGGTTTTGCATTGGTAGAAACCATTTCTGTTGCCGATCAACGCCACTATGCTGAAGATGCAGGCCAAAGCAAAGAGGAAATCGCAAAAATTACCACACCAAGGCGCGAAATGACGTTTGAGGCTGCTGGTGTAGTGATTAAGTAAAGGAATGAAATTTAAATAAAGGTACAAATTTGGCGGCTTCATTTTGCCCCTCTCTTCGTTATTCATCGGTTGTTTAGTACCACTAAACGCCCTCTTCATGCCTTGATAGAGACAAAATCATCTCCCCAAATCTGTACTTTTATTTAAATTTCATTCCTAAGGATTGGGGCTGTCTTATGAGTGCTTTAATATTTTAAATTAATCATACTTATGAGACAGCCCTACACCACCTCAACTCATCCTTACCCCATTTTCTACTTTTCTTTCTGGCTGTAACAAAACAACGCCTTCCTCGGTCTCGATTCCCAGCACAAGCACTTCCGACATAAAATCCGCAATTTGTCTTGGCGGAAAATTGACCACGGCTAATATTTGCCGCCCTATAAGGTCATCTATTTCATATAAATTTGTGATTTGTGCACTGCTGCGCTTAATGCCAATTGCCGCACCAAAGTCTATTGTTAGTTTCCAAGCGGGTTTTCTGGCTTTAGGAAATGCTTCTACGGATATAATTGTACCTGAACGAATATCCATTTTTAAAAAATCTTCTATTGATATTTGATTCATTTAAGAATTTTTATTTTAAAAATTTTGCTTTTTGTGTTAATTTGAAAATTAAATTTCAGTTTTAATGCCATTCAGAATTTCGAGGTGCAAATTTTCAAAAAAATAATAGAAAAAAGGTATTCTATTTTTAAAAAACTGCTTAGTTTCACCCCTTCAAACGAAATAGTTTCGATTGGTCGTAACTTTTCAGCGATATATTCACAACAAAACAAAACATACTAACATGGCAGAATTAAACAATTATCTCCCCTGCGAACAGTATGCCGCCGCTTCGGAAAGTAGTAAATATCCAGGCTTTAAGGCTTGGTTTGACGAGGCAACTGGCGCATGGTATTTTGCAGCGGTTACAAACAAGGGGCGTGTAGTTTTACGTTCCGAGGCTTACACAACCGAGGCCGCACGTGATAATGGTATTGAATCCGTTATGCGTAACCGTGACATTGAAGAACGCTATTCCGTAGATGAAGACGATGGTAAATGGTACATTATCCTTAAAGCAGGCAATCGTCAGGAAATTGCACGTTCCTGTGCGCATGATAGCGAAGCGGCCGCAACAGCCGATATTGCCATGTGTGCCAGCGATGCAGTTGAATCGGCTGCAATTGTAGAGGATTACCTTTCTTGTGCATCGTATGAAGGGCATGCTGCAGCAGAGCAGTATTCCGGATTTACAACATTTACCAATGCAGAAAATGGCCAGCACTATTTTGCGCTAGTGGACGGCTCTGGTAACGTAATGATGCGTTCGGAGGGTTATACCACAGAAGCATCGCGGAATAAAGGTATTGAATCTGTTATAAAAAATCGCGATAATGAGGAGCGTTATAGCGTTGCTCAAGATGAAACAGATGGCGAATGGTATATCAGCCTAAAAGCGGGTAATCACCAAGAAATAGCGCGCTCTTGCGGTTTTGAAAGCGAAGAAGGTGCTCGAGCCATATTGGCCCGTAGTTTTGCACCTCCAGCACCAGCCGCCATTGTAGAGGATTATTTGCCTTGTGAAGCATATTCAGGCCAAGCCGCTTCTGAAAAATACCCCGGATTTACAACCTTTACCAGTGCTGAAGATGGCCAACACTATTTTGCAATGGTGGATAGTAAAGGTGCGGTTGTATTGCGATCAGAAGCCTATAAATCAGAAGCCGCGCGAAATAATGGTATCGAGTCTGTTCAGCGCAACCGCGAAATAGAAGAGCGTTACAGCGTTGCTCAAGATGAAACAGATGGCGAATGGTATATCAGCCTAAAAGCAGGTAATCATCAAGAAATAGCGCGCTCATGCGGACATAGTGATGAAGCGGGTGCTCGTGCTGGACTTGCCGCGCTTTTTGCTCCGCCAGCAGTAGCAGCAATTGTGGAAGATTATTTGCCTTGTGCGTCTTACACCGGCAAAACCAAGTCGGAAAAACACCCCGGTTTTACTACATTTACTAGCGCAGAAGATGGTCAGCATTATTTTGCTATGGTAGATGGCCACGATGGTGTTATTTTACGCTCAGAAGCCTATACTACGGAGGCTTCGCGTAATAATGGTATTGAATCGGTTTTGAAAAACCGCGATATAGAAGAGCGTTATTCCGTTACTCAAGATGAAAGTGATGGTCAATGGTATGTGTCCTTAAAAGCAGGTAACCATCAGGAAATTGCACGTTCATGTGGCTTCGCAGATAAGGCTGCCGCAGAAGGGCATTTATTACATTGCTATTCTAAGGCGGCATTGGAAAAAATAGCTTCTGGCGAAGGCGAAATTACCGAAGATTATTTGCCTTGTGCTGCTTATGAAGGGCATCCAGCCTCTACTTTTGAAGGTTTCACTATTTTCCAAGATCCTAAAACGAAATTGCATTATTTCGCTATGATGGACGATGATGGCAAGGTAGCACTCAAATCGGAAGGTTATAAGGATCCTACACGTCGCGATAATGGTATTGAATCGGTGCTGCGCAACCGTGGTATTAAAGACCATTGGCGCGAAATGGAAGATGAGCATGGTCCGTATATGAGCCTTCGGGCGGTGAACCACCAAGAAATTGCGCGTAGTTGCCATAAAAAAGATAAGGCTGCTATGTTGGCTTGGTTCTTACCATTTGTGGCAGGACATGCGGCTTGGGGTAAAGATGCTGAACCAGAAGAGGTGGTAGCAGTAGCACCGCCACCGCCAACAAAAGTAGTTGTTACAGAAAAAGTTGCGCCACCAGTTACATCTTATACTGCTCCTCCGGCTGCTGTAGCGGCTGCTACGGACGAAGCAGGCGGTGGATGGTGGAAGTGGCTCTTAGGCGCGCTGTTATTGGGTCTTTTGGCCTGGCTATTGATGCGTGGTTGTGAAAAAACACCAACACCACCTGTCGTTGCACCGGTAACGGCTACGCCTCCGCCTGCTGCTACGCCAGCACCAGCACCAGCACCAGCGCTTACAACTGCGCCTGCGGCAACCTGTAATTGTGATGCACAAACAGATCCAGTATTCCGCTTAGGAACAGGTACACCAAAATCACTACACCGTTTGGGTACTAACCCTGAATTTGGTGATTCACATGGTCTTTCTGGTGCAGCGTTTTACACGAAATTACAAGATCGTAGTGGTGCTAATCCGATTGATAAGAAATTCTTGGATCGGATGTTCAAAGCAATGGGTTACAAAAATGGTTTCGCTGATGCAAAACCTGAAATGTTCTCGGAGGTTGAAATTCCTGCTGGTACAGTAGGTAATATTGGATATAGTAAAGCGCATAAAACATTGTATGCTAAATTGGATACACAGGGTAAGGACTTATTGGCCTTCCATATCAAATCTGCTAATGGTTGTGATTTGCACTTTATGAAAACTTGCGGTAATCACTTCTTTACTTGCAATAAGTAGTTTTAGGAAGTATAAAAAAGCGTGAATTGTCCCGAATTTTAGCAAAAATGCTAGAATTCGGGATTTTTTTTTGAACTGCCAGCGCGCGATATATAAGAGCCGTTAGGCTCGGATCATCTTGTAGCGGCGGATTTTAATCCGCATTAATCATCCAATTCCACCTCTTCTGCCTCCGGAACTTCAAAAAAAGACCTGTCTTGGTGCATTTTGCACCAACTACAATCTGGTTTTCCGCAGCCTGTATCAAATTTTCTTGCTTGAATATTGCCCCATGTTTCCAAAATGAGTTGGCGCATCCAACTTGTATCTTCTGGTGTAAAAAGGATTTCATCTGTCCTGAAATTGCCCTTTTTTACATTTTCTACCCACGAAATAGCACCTGCACTGACAGGCTCGCCGAAAATAAAACTTTGCTCTAGCAATATTTTGTAGAACAGCAGTTGTCTATAATAATCACCGCCTAAGGGGTTTTCTTCGTTGGGGCGGGCTATTCGTTTACTGGCCCAAGTTCCTGTTTTATAGTCGATTATACGGATAGTGCCGTTGTCTAAAAACTCAATTTTATCAATTGAGCCATTGAGTACAGCGCCTTCTAGTTCCACTTGGCGGATATTAAATTCCACTTTGGATCGTTTACGCCAATAGGCCATTTGTTCGGTAGCAAAACGCAATAATGTTGATTTCCCAGTGCTCAATCTTTGGATAAAGCGTTGCTCCTCAAACCGCTTTTTATTGCGGTGCATATCGCGTTCAAAGAGAAAAACAAGGCGTTCGGCTGGCGGAAATTCGTGTTTTGGGTCGTTCTGCATCTCTAAAAAATAGAGTTGCAGTGCGGCGTGTATGGCCAATCCTGTCAACGCCGCTTCACTACTTACGCTCGGGATACGCAGTACTTCTTCGTAATAAAAAGCCAGTGGGCAACGTAAATATTTGTTTAATCCTTTGGCACTGAGCGAAAATTTTTCTAAAAAACGTTCAAAAACAGCGGCATCTGGTAATGTAATGACAGGCATTGCCGTAGTGCCTAATAGCAATGCTTGCGCTTCCAATAGGGCAGGAATATCATCGGAATGGTGTACTGTTTTTAATCCAGTTTCATCCAAAAAGCGCGTAGCCGATATTTCTTTTCCTGCATCATCTTTTCGGCTATAAGAAATATGCAAATGTGTTTTTGCTCTTGTTAATGCTACATAAAACAAACGACGGCGTGCCTCCATTTCGTCTTCTTCGCCGGAGAACGTAAGGGTAGGAGGGAGGCTAAATTTATTTTTGTTATCGCTACTCCCTGGCTCCCAAAATTCTTTTGTACAATGTGGTATAAACACGTGTTCAAATTCCAATCCTTTGGCTGCGTGTGCGGTAAGTAGTTGCACACCCGGGCCAGTCCGAACAGATTGCTGGAGGTGTAGTGGTATTTTATTGGTCTCCATTGTATCCAGTAAATTTAATAACGTATTGATATTGAACTTACTATCTCGGTTTATACCAGATTCAATAAACGACATCCAGGTAGAAAGGATTTGCAGGTACCATGCTTTATCGGGCTGTGCTAGGATATAATTGAGAATACCCAATTGCGTAAACATGGTTTCCATTAGGTGGTTTAATGCGTAGCCTTTTGGGTATTTACTCGGTATATCTGCTAGAAATTGTGCGGCTGGCCAGTCAGAATTTGCCAGCATTTCGCGCCAAGTAAGTTTGTCGGATTGCTGGTTGTGAAGTGCCAGTTTAGCCAAGTCGAGGCTGGATATTTGGAAAAAAGGAGCGTGCAATAATTGGAATAACCGATGTTCGCCGCTAAAGGATTCGGTCATTTCATCGCGTAAATAATAGAGTATTTCACGTATTTGAACAATGAGTGGTATTTCTAAAATATTGATGGATCGCTTGGTTTGGTAAGCAATGCCTTTTTTCTCTAAAAGGTTGATGAGGCGTTTGTATTGCTTGTGTTTGTAACAAAGTACGGCAATGGATTCCGGGTCGATACCATTGGCCAGTAATTGTTCTATTTGTGCTACCAGATCGGTATCCTCCGCTAGTGTATTGGAATAGGACACCTGATGTATTTCGGCTTTCTCGCTGGCAGTTTGGTGCGCAATGAGGTTTTTGTTGAGTTGTACCTCAAATTGCCCGATGGCACGCAATTGATTTGCTTCGATCACCCGATGGGCAATATCCAGAATGGGTTGTAGGGAGCGGTAGTTTTGGGTAAGGACAACGGTGAGTAAGTCTTTTTTATGGGTTTCATAAAAATCGAGTAGATTTTGCAGGCGAGCACCTTGGAACTCGAAGATACTTTGGTCGTCATCGCCTACAATAAAGATATTGGGTATCTCCCAGTAATTGAGTAAAAATTGGAGTAATTGATTTTGAGCACCATTGGTATCCTGAAACTCATCGACCAAGATATATTGGTAGCGTTCTTGGTAATTGCGCAGCAGATCGGGGTGTTTTTCAAAAGCATTGATGGTCCAAAGGATCATATCCTCGTATTCGTACCGATTGGCGCGTTCGAGTGCGCGTAGGTAACTCGGATAGAGGTCAGCTGCTTCACGGAGTTTATCCATTTTTTTTACAGCCTCTTCCAATTTTCTTTGGTTGATATCCCCTTTTTTGCCTTGATCTGTTTTCCTTTTTAGGATATAGTCTGGGTTTTGGGGCAGTTGATTGATCCAAACATTGATAGCTTTGTGTATATCGCCTGGTTTCCAACGTTCTTTTTTCATCAACTGGAACAAGTTGCGGAGTTGGGGCTCTAATTGGTAAGGCGATTTATAGCCTTCGCGCAAGGGGGAATTAGGGGGCAAGGGGGAGAGCAGTTGCCGGACAATCTCAATTTGCTCCAAATCATTGAGGATTTCCAAGCCAGATTGCCCAAAATATTCCATGTTTTCTTGAATGACCCTATTACAAAAAGTATGATAGGTCATAATAGGAATCCGATGAGCGGCAGGCCCAATGAGTTGAAGTAACCGTTGCCGCATGGCGTTCACGCCGGCATCGGTAAAGGTAAGACAAAGGATATTTTGAGGGCGTGTATCGGTGGTGAGCAGGATATTACCGATACGTGCAGCGAGTACTTGAGTTTTGCCAGTACCGGGGCCGGCGAGTACCAATACGGGGCCTTCTATATGTTCTACAGCCTGTAATTGCTCCCTATTGAGGGTGCTGAGGAATTGCCGAAAGGCTTGGTTATATTGCTCTGTTGTAGTAGTCAAGGGTTATTGGATGCTCTGGCAAAGTTCAATTAAAACACCATTGGATGATTTTGGATGCAAAAAAGCAATTAATTTATTATCGGCACCTTGTTTGGGCGTTGGATTAATCATTATAAATCCTTCGTTTTCAAGGCGTTGTATTTCGGCATAAATATCATCTACTTCAAATGCGATATGGTGTATGCCTTCGCCGCGTTTTTCGATAAACTTGGCAATGGGGCTATTTGGATCGGAGGCTTGGAGGAGTTCAATTTTACTTTCACCTAAGGCAAAAAAAGAAGTGGCCACCTGTTCGCTGGCCACTTCTTCTATTTTGTAATGCCCTATCCCGAGTAATTTTTTGAACAAGGCATTACTGGCCTCCATATCTTTAACAGCTATGCCGATATGGTCTATTTTCATGTAAATAAAGATAAAAAAGGGATGAAATAGCGTTGATTTGAATCAACTTATCTCATCCCTTCTCATTATTTAAAAATTATTGCTTAACAGAGAACGTGCGTGCTACGCTACCTTCTGCCGTGCGTAGATTTATAACATAGATACCAGAAGCAAGGTTTGCTGTCTCGATCGTTTTGTTATTATTACCAGCATTGAAAGCAACTGAACCCATATCGCGTACGATTTGGCCAAGTGCATTGGTAACAGTGATTTGAACATCAGCAGCAGTTTTCATGCTGAAATCAACGCGGATCATATCTTTTGCTGGATTAGGGAATACGCGCATGCTGCCTTCGTCCACTAAGTTGTTGGTACCAACGATACCATCAGCACCAAAGATGTTGCGTGCATCCGCGAAATCGCAACCGCCTTCAGCAAGGATATTGGTTGGAGTAGCTGTTTCAAACAGTTTGTAGTAGCCAGTAGCTTGGTAACACATACCGTCGCCATAAGAATCTACCATATGAAGGAAATAGCAACCATTTGCTGGTACTTCCATTGTTTCTGTAAAAACTTGGCTATTACCATAAGCACCAGGGCCACCAGCAGGAGGAGTACCTGTATTTGCGCCATTAGGTCCAACTGTTTCGTTGCCACCAAAAGCATATACTTCACCTTGCTCGTCGATGAGTTCCCAATAAGTTTCTTGACCGTAGCCATCTGTTTTCAACTCCAAAGTAAGTTCTTTGGTCGCTGTTGCTTTTGCTTTTTGGTAAGACTTTTGTTTCACGATAGGTGTTGCCAAAGCAGTACCATTCAAGCTTTTTACCGTTGCTTTAATGATAGTAGCACCTGTAACATTTACAGGAGCAAATTCAATAAGACGTGGTTGGAAAGAACCGATTGGTGTAGTATAGTCTAAAGTTTGTGCTACTTGACCATTTACTTTTAGTTCGATCACGATAGACTTAAGGCTATCAGTACCAGAGTTTACCATCAACATTGAAGGTGTAATGGATTGTGTACCACAAATTTTACCGAATGTATAATCAGAATCAAAAGCAATTGCAGTAAAATCAACACCTTGCTTTGGTTCTGGGCAAGCGTCAGCAGCCGATTTTAAAGCGGCTTTAGACAACTGACCTACCTCTTTCACTAGGTGATTGGAGCAGATTAGGTAAATTGTAGGGAAATAAGCAATTTGATAAGCATCTGCAATGTCTGCGTTATCAATAATTGGGTAAGGTGTATCCAAAATCCAATTACCTTGAGTACTTGGGCATGCACCTGAATTACCCATAAGGCAATCCATGTCTGTAGTTGGATCACCTTCAATGAAAATAACCATGAGTTCATTGGTACCATTTGGTCCATAATCATTGTACAAACCTTCCAACGCACCGGTATTGTGGTAGTTCCAGCATGGGCCGCACCAAGTAGCGGATACGTCCATAATGACAGGTTTACCAGATTCAATAATTTCGTACAAATTGACTGGGTTGCCATTGATGTCAGTGGCATTGAAATTTGGAGCAATGGAGTTTGGAGCGATTTGAGCATTCAAACCACTTAAAAGGCATAAAAAAGCAAAAAAAGTTAGCAGTTTTTTCATGTTGAAAAATAAAATAGTAATGTAAAAATACGTAATTAACAGTAACGGAATAAGGAATTTTGGGTAAGCAGCAAGCGATTAGGATAAAAATGTCTTAGCATAAGTTATTACACTGCTAAGAATGGATGCAAATGTATAATAACCTGATATTATTTTATAGTATTTCCCTGAATTAAATTGAAAATGTAAAAAATGAGCAATTCTACTTTTTCATTCTGCACGATAGAACTCAAAACAAACTTGTAGTTTTGCGGCATGAAAAGAAATAAATACCTCCAAATTACGAAGTATCTACTTATTGCTACGATACTTTTTCTTGTTAGTTGTAAGCAAGAACAACGGCCTTTACAAATCGAAAAACCAGTTGCTCCAACGTCAAAAGAGGTGGAGGTGAATAATAGAAACAGAGATGTACCGAGTTATGTATTGGAAGTACTTCAATATGTTAAAGCAAAAGAAGAGGCTCCTGCGGGTTATGTAGGCGGGCGTAATTTTCAAAATAGGGAAAAGCAATTGCCGTTAAAGACCCCGGCAGGTAAAAATATACGTTATCGAGAATGGGATGTGTATCCTAAGGAGCAAGGGCGAAATAGAGGGGCGGAAAGGTTGGTGACTGGATCGGATCAAAGTGCGTGGTACACTAAAGATCATTATCGTAGTTTTTTGAGGGTGGAGTAGGGGGGGCGCACTACAGTATGCAACAGACGTAAATCTTACAACTAAAACAGAATATTATGTAAGTATCTAACGGTTAAGGTGATCCTACCTTTACAGCATAAAATTATTTACTAAAATGAATAATCTATTCAGAACATTGGGTGTAGATGATGATGTGTTTAACATCCTTTCAAAGGTAGTTTTTATCACCTTATTTTGATGCTTGTGACTGTCCAGTTTTTGGGGCGCATTATACGATTTGTATGAGTGCTAGACCTAAACAAACATGGAGAACCGATGAATATTCAACACAATTACTGCTCTTATTTTAGGGAAATCTTTATTTCGCTGCCCAAATATTGGGTAGTGCTTTTTTTATTCACCTGCAATAAAGTTTCCTATGGCGAGACTCCAATCGAATATTTTCAACATTTTAATATACGTGTTCACCAGTTTACCCCTGACCAAGGTGTCGTAAACAGCGTAAATGATATTTGCCAAGATAAAAGTGGCTATATTTGGATTGCCCAAAATAATGGTATAGCTCGGTATGATGGTACGCACTTTGTACCGATCCCTCTGGATGGACAACCAAAGTTGCCCATCCAGGCATATCGTATAGTAGAGGATGGAAGCGGACAGTTATGGGCTTTTTTTGGGGCACCTGGAAAAGGCTGCTCGGCAATCTATATTATTGATCCTAAATGCTTGACCTCCAATCGATTAGAGCAAGTACATGGCAAGGACTTACCTGTAAGTGTTGCTGCAATAACCCCTTGTTGCGTTACGGATGGTTCTAATAACTTGTATATGACAACCACCAATCCTTGTGGGATTTTGGTGTGTTCCAATCAACATAAATTTAGTTTCCAGCCTATTCACTCCGATGAATACATCGAATTAGTGGCGTATACCCAACAGCATCAATTAGTAGCAAGAAGTAGTACGTCTTTGTTACTTTTGGAACAACAAGGGCATATTGTACAGCGCACTCCCTTGAATAATTATCAAGCACGAGAGTCGTTTCAATCGTCTGATTTGGTCAAAATTTTCCTTCGCACAACGGATAACCATATTCTGGTAGCGGATTCCGAGGGCAAAAGCATTCTGACGCCTAACTCTTTTGGTTTTAATACTAATGGTATTCCAATGGGATCATCTTTAACATGGATGAATACACAGGTTAAAAACAGTGCAGGAAAAATCTTGTCGGACTTTAAGCAGTTTGGCCCGTTGGCAAATACTCACAACGAAGTAGTTACATTACTTGATCGTTCTGGCAATATTTGGGTGGCAACGCCTACCAAGTTGCTCCATTTTCAAGTATCTCCCCAGTTGTTCGTTCAAAAGTCACTACTCGATATTCGGCCCAACCAAGAAAATACCCAATATGTAACGCCCAATCAAGGAACGGTCGAGTTTGTTTGTTCCAATGGCGATAACAATCAGCTGGTTGGGACGAGTAATGGGCTATACATTTGGGAAAGTGCCACCGCTCAATCTTCCTTGATTTCGAGTAGTTTTGGATCTGCGCAATATATTTACAAAGATAAATCAAATTGCCAATGGATAGCCACACAAAAAGGGATAGCCACGTTGAATGGTCGTACCCTTCGGCCGATATATGGAGGTTTGCCCAATGACACCTATTATTATATACACGAAGATACAAAAGGACTGTTTTGGTTAGCTACGGCAAATAATGGTTTGGTTTGTTGGGATCCCAAGCGCAGCAGTATCGTTAATTCGTGGTCAAAATACGATGGTTTTCCATCCGACTGTATTTATAGTATTTATGAAGATACGCACCAACGCTTGTGGCTCTCTTCCAGTTCGGGAATTATACAGTTTGATAAAATATCAGGTTTGTCCTTTTTGTTCGATCAAGATGTTAGCATTTCCTCCTCTCCAAATCAAAAAATAAGGTGTGTCCTCAACAAGGATTTGTCCATTAGTTATCTACGGGATAAAACGGAGGTAGTGGTAAGTAAGGAAGTACTTAATTCCAAAATCCTCAAAAATATACCTGTGGTTATTGATGGAATAAAGGTTTTGAATAAAAAGGAGAACAACTGGGTAGATATAAATAATTGTAGTATATTAGGTAATGGACTTGAATTAGAAGCAGATCAAAATAAAATCCGCCTGAGTATAGTTTTGCCCGAGAAGCATGGTGATAGAAATATCCGCTTGGCTTGTTGGGTTGTTGGCTTGGATAAACACTGGAACTATTTGGATGGCAGTAAAGTAGAGTTACGGCTACCTGGTTCTGGCCAATATTTGGTGAGGATACGCGCCTGTGACGGGCAAGGAAACTGGTCGGAGGAGGTATGCTCTCTGCCAATTAAAATTAAATTATCCTGGTTGGAAATGGGGCTCACGACAGCTTTCTTTATAGGGTTGAGCGTTATTTTACTGTTTTTGGCATTCCGTACCCCCCCTAGCCCCCCCCAACCCCCAGCCGTTGAGCAAATAACAGATTTGCCACAAGAAGAGGAGGCGACGGAAGAAGACTATAATCAAGTATTTGTGGGAAATGCGGATGATACAGATATACCTCACGAAGGCCGTAAATCCTTAACGGAAGAGGATCGCTTATGGCTTACCAGTTTGGACGAAATTCTGTTGAAAGAGATCGGTAATAATAAGTTCGATATGGAAGCCGTAGCTGTACAGTTGAACATGAGTCGAAGTTCTTTTTACCGGAAAATGAAGACAGTGAGCGATCTTAATCCTAAAGAATACCACAATCGTTTCCGATTTGAGTATGCAAAAACATTATTAGAAAACCGTAAGTATCAGTCCGTAAAAGCAGTAGCGTATTCAATTGGAATGCGCGATGTGGAATATTTTTCAAAAATGTATAAGAAGCAATATGGGCGTAGTCCATCGGATTATCTTCATTAGTGCTAGTCCTGCATGCCAATCAACATGTGTGTAATGATGTACTGTGGTTATGTCCAAATACTTAATAAATCGGGTACGATATGGTATAACTTATATAAAAATTAATTTCTGCGAATTTTGCTTAAATGCTAACATAATATTTGAGGGCTCTTCATAATTTTTTTTTCTATAAAATTTCAATAAAATTGACACATTTAACAGGTGTCTGACACAATTATCGGGTATTTATGGTATTTTTTTCCTGTCAGGGGGGGCTTCCTTTGCACCAATTATTTAGTTCACCCTCTGATTCTTATGATCTTAACAAAGCTATTACTATTTTACCGATTAGACCGAGATCAGACCTAATTATTGTCACCAAATGACAAAAAAAATACACAATGAAATAGAGGCACAATCGTGCAACGATCCCTCTATTTCGCCTATATCGTCAGTGTTACCGAGTCCTTTGGTAACGATACTGATTTTTACCTTTACTTATTACGCTTTTGCATTTGCCCTTAGTCATGGCGGAATACCAAGGCTAAGGCGATTCAAATAGTTATTTACTTCATAAATCAAATTATTCATTTTTGCAAACTCTTTTATCATGAATACTTGTTATACAAATTCTACTTTTGCTGGTACTGAATTTACAGAGTGCCGTCAAACTTTACTCGTTACGAAAAAACATAAATTTTTTGTACCCACATTTATCTTGCTGCTCGCCTTGTTGGTGAGTGGTGGCCTATGGGGGCAAACCAACTACTATTACGATGGTAGTGGTGATTTGAATAGTACCTCCAACTGGGGAACCGTTACCGACGGCTCAGGAGCAAATCCTTCCAATTTTACAACTGCAAACCAAATCTTTAATATTCGGAATGCCCTTACTGCCACGTTAGGTGCCAACTGGGTTGTTAGTCCATCGACTTCCAAGGTTGTTGTAGGGGATGGAATAAATCCAGTGACCGTTACTATACCCAGTACATTTTCTTTAACAGGAAGAGTAGATGTGAGCAGTACAGGTACCTTACTTATTAATCACGCCACCTTGCCCACCTTTGCCGCATTGGATGATGCCAGTACGGTAGAGTTTGCGAGCGGGAGTGCTGTTACCATTCCTTCTGTAACAGGGGGGTATGGAAATGTGGTGGTTTCGGGTGCAGGCACAAAAACGGTTACTGTTAGTATTACTATTGACGGTAACCTTTTGGTTAATTCATCAACACTAACCGTGGGAGCAGCAGCGAATCGGACTATAACCGTAAATGGGAATATGACTGTTTCATCCGGCAGTACATTTAGTGTGGTGGATTTTTCTGGAACACGCAGCCAAGTTGTTGCACTAAAAGGCAATTTGGTGAATAATGGTACAATTACAACTACAGCAGTGGACGATGTATGCAACTTTACTTTTAATGGGACTGCTGCCCAATCATTAGGAGGGAGTACAACAACTGTATTCAATAATTTGACCCTTTTAAATGCTGCGGGTTTGACATTAGGAATCAATACAGAAGTAGCCAAAACATTAATATTAAACACTGGTATTATTTCCACAGGCACCAATAAAATTACTGTTGGCACCACGGCTATCAGTTCGGCCAGTGCAACTGACTATATCAATGGTAATCTGAGGAAATACGTTCTGGATGCTGCGGCACCTACTGTGGCATTACCTATTGGGGATGGATCTAATTATACTCCTATCAGTATTACATTTGTAGGAACAACTTCAGGATCGGGATATTTAGATGCTTCTACAAGTGCTATTGCTCCTGCTTTGGGTGCGTTGCCCGTCGGAGCCAGTTTAAATGGAATAAAACATGTAAAACGTAGGTGGGTGGTGACCAACAGTGGCATAACGGGCTTTACTACCTATGCGCCTACCTTTACTTTTACGGCTAATGATATTCAGGGGGGAGCTAGTACAGCCAATTTTGTTGTCCGAAAATTAGACGCTGGGGTTTGGGCTTCTACAACAGTAAGTACAAGAACCGCAACCAGTACAAGAAGTACTGGCCTTACTTCATTTAGTGAATTTACCATTGGAGAGCCATGTACTGCACCTACGGGTTTGACCTATTCAAGTAATCCTGCGGCGTATTGCCTTGGTGCAGCGATTACAAATAATACGCCTACAAACAGCGGTGATGCACCTACTGGTTATAGTATCAGCCCAGCACTCCCAACTGGCTTGGTGCTTAACGCTACTACAGGTGTAATTTCAGGAACACCAACAGTAGCATCGGCTGCTACCAATTATACGGTTACGGCTAGTGCTTCTTGTGGAACTACCAGTACAATGATCAGTATTGCTACATTAACACCATATTCATTTACTCTTTCAACAACCGTAACCAATATTATTTGTGGTATAACAACCGGTTCCATTGTCGTTTCAGCCTCCGGAGGTACTTCACCTTATTCAGGTACTGGAACATTTGCCGGATTAGTTGCAGGGCCATATTCTTATACGGTCACAGATGCAAATGGGTGCTCGGCTATGACGAGTGCAACTGTATTGAATTTGCCAGTAAAAAACCTGACAGGGCCTACTTATCATGCGACTATTCAGGCGGCTATTGCTGCTGCGGCGAATGGGGATGTGATTGAGGTGTGCTCGGGGGTGTATAATGAGCAAGTAATAGTGAATAAAGAAGTGACAATTAAAGGAGTCGGAATGACCCAGCCAGAGGTTAATTTTACGGGCACACCGACAGGTAAGGCTACTTTGTTTGATGTGTCAGCCAATCTCGTCACCATTGAAAATATATATTTTAACGTTGATTTGTCTAAGTTGAGGAGTGCTGTAATAGCCAGTTCTGCGGGATTAGATAATATCACCGTAAAAGACAATGTAATTGGTGCTTATGGAGCACCAGGCGGCAGTTATGGTGATCGCAACGCGGTTAGTGTAAACTACGGAGGTACAACCAATTATCGCGTTGCAACAGGAGGAGTCAACAGTGTAACCTTCACTGGGAATACGGTAAATGGCACTGGCCCAAGTAGTTATTTCCGTTCCGGTATTTCACTGGATGAAGGTGGATTGACCGCTACAGGCAATACACTGACCACCATCAATCATGACATATTGCTCAGATTTGCATCTAATGGGGCGAATACGATAACTGGTAATACCTTTAATGGTGGAGGTGTAGAATTGTCAGACCAGAATGCAGGTTCTGGAGCAATCACATTATCCAGTAATAATTTTAACGGCGCTGGAGCACCCGGTGCTGCAGTCCTTAGAATCAAGAACAATAATTTTGGTATTTCACATGTGATATCTTCTAATATTTTCACTGGTTTCGAATGGGCAGTGTCATTGGAAAACATGAATTTAGTTACCCTGAATGCAAATAGTTTTTCACCAATAAGTGCTGCGGCACGGGCTGTTGTGGTCAATACAAAATCGATCAGCAGCAATTCAAATACAATTGTTCAAGTTCCAATTGCTGCAACAATAACCAATAATAATTTTAATGGGACAGGGACTGCAATGACCTTCCAAAACCATGATAGCGACAGTGATAGTTATGGTACTTTTACAATAGGTACTACAGGGAATGCCAATACTTTTGCAGCTACATTAAGTAATTTTATAGTACTGGATGCACAAACCGGGTCTTCTAATGGCTCAACGTTCCCTACCTACCCTGTTTCAGGTGGTTGGCCTACAACAATGGATTGTTGGGTAACCAATTTGAATATCCAAAACAATACTTATGATGTAGGTGCTGGATTACAATTACCGCAAGCAATGAATGCAGCACAAAGAACTGCCCTAGAAGGTAAGCTTACCCACAAGCCAGATATAGCTTGCTTGGGTAGATTACAGTTCTATTTACCAGTACATAACCTGACACAGAATACCTATTTTGGAACAATTCAGTCTGCAATAGTTGCAGCGAATCCTAGTGATATTATTGAATTGTCGGAGGAAACTTATAATGAGGCAGTAACTATAACTAAATCATTGACTCTTCAAGGTATTGATATAGATAAAACAAAGCAAGTGATTAGTGGCACAGGTTTAGGGATTACCTCTGGTATTGTCATTGCAAATGGCATAACTGGAGTTACAATCAAAAATTTAACCGTCCAGAATTTTACAGGAACGAACGGAAATGCAAATGCGGGCATATACGGTATAGGTGGCAATGACAACCTAACCATTACCAATGTAGCCATGCTCAACAACCCAACGGCCTCCGGCTTCTATGCCAACGGTCCGGTGAATAATGTGAGCATTACGAACAGTATGGCTGTTAACAATGGTGGTAGCGCCCGTGGTATTGTGATTTGGAATGGTTTGAAAACAAATATTACGATTACGGGCAACATGGTGACGAACAACAGTTGCTGCGGTATCGAATTACAAGACGGCAATGCTTCTGGGGTTAATATTTCAGGTAACACCATTGATATAGGTGGTGGCGACAACGCGATTGGCGTGGTTGGCTTGAACAGTTCAGTGGGTGCTAATGCCATCAACAGCAATATTATTACTGGCGGTGGCCGCTATGGTATTGAAATTAAAAATCCTGCTGGCGGAGTAACGGTGAATGCCAATACCATCAATCTTTCAACACAAAACGTTGATGTCAGAGACCGTGCAGGTATCGCAATTTTGCGTCGCGGTGTAGGGCTGGGCAATGTAGATGTACCGAATGGTGTAACGATAACGGGTAATACTGTAACAGGTTACCAGCAAACTTCTACGAGCGAAGGATTTGGTATCGTTGTAGAGGGAACGAATCATACGGTTACGGGCAATACAGTGAACAACAGCGATGTTGGTATTTTGCAACAACAAAACCCTTCTCTTTATCCAGGTGATGCGGATCAAAGCAACGTGGCTGATTTATTTTTTGGTCGCGGTAACTCGCCTATAACTTGTGGGAATACCATTTCTGGCAATACCTTTAGTAGCAATGGAACAGATACAAGGAATATCGGTGTTGGAACGGGCTTAGTAGTAAATACGAATACGATGGAAAATTTCTGTTCTATTCAATCAGCGATTGATGATGCAAATACGGATGTGGGACATGTGATAACAGTCGCGGCAGGTACTTACGCGGAAACGATTAACCTGAATAAGTCACTTACTTTACGTGGGCCTAATGCCTCCTTAGTTCCTTGTGTCGATACGAGGAATACAGAAGCCATTATTACGGGAGGTTTGAATGTTAATAATGCTGCTTCTTTGACTGTTGTGGTAGAAGGATTCCATTTCCAAGGAGTTACATCTCCATTTAACTATAATGGCAACGCCCCCGGGACGATTGCTTTGGCCGCAACATTCAGGAATAACTTGGTCAATACGAATTCCGGTCAATTCGCTGTTAATTTGGGTACTGCGACGAATACGGCTAATATAACTGTCAATAACAACTGTTT
>JAYUKX010000077.1:0-52148 GCA_043764095.1 Chitinophagales bacterium | reverse complement strand
AACCTGCATTTTTCTAAGGCCGGTTTTGCCACACTTGGGGAACTGTACTTTATTTCAAATCTCAAAATATATCACCAAAAATAAAAGTGTACGGTTGTAAACTTTAGTGGTCAAAAAAAATACGTTCAAAAAAACTTATGCGGTTTTTTTCCAAAAAAATTGCAAATAAACCCAGCCCAACACCGATGCTACCGCAGCAACAACAAACACCATAGGCATGTGGTTAATATCAGAACCAAAGTACCACCCGGCAAATAATGCACCGCCACCAATCGCAATTTCCAAGGCAATAAACATGGTGGACAAAGCACGACCACGTTGTTTTTGGTCACCCAAATCCACCGTCCAGGCATTAATCGCTGGGGAAAAAATACCATTACCCAATCCAAATACCAAACCTCCTAAATACAATAACCAAACAGTATTTGCATAAGCCAAAATCAACATCGACGCGGCAATAACCCACGCAGAAACTTTAAGTACCGGAACGCGACCAATTTGATCCGATATACGCCCTGCAAAAATACGCGTCGAAGCACTCGATAAAGTAAAAATAGAAAAAAAAGTCCCCCTGTTGCTCACGCCCAAGTGATCACTCAAGTCCGGAATCAAAGTCAGGATAATACCATAACTCAAGTAGCAAAATAACATCACAATAGCGGCGGGTAGCGATTTGGGGTCGTAAATATCTTTTTTGCCAATTTTTAAATGCGCTAACGTAAATTTCTGCTTTTCTTGTAGGGTTTCCGGCATATTGAGCAAGATCACAATCGAACAAACCCCCAATACCGCCGAACTATAAAACATCATCGAAATACCCCAAGTATTCGATACCCAACTACCCAAAGGTGGTGCCGATGAAGCCCCAACGCTCAAACAAATACCCAGTATGCCCATCGCCTCACCGCGTCGGTCTTCCGGTACTACATCGGCTACATAGGCCGCTGTGGCTGTTGGTTTAAATCCCGTTGAAAAACCATGAAAAAAGCGCAGGATCATAAAACCCGTCACAAAATGCAAAACGGGATATAAAGTACTACACACCACACAGGCAATAGTACCCACGTACATCACGGGCAAACGCCCAATCGTATCCGTCAATTTTCCGCTAAAAGGTCGCGAAAGACCCGCTGTTAGCGTAAACAAGGCAATGATCCAACCTTTGTAATCTCCGCCGCCCATTTTATCCAAATAATTGGGCAACTCGGGGATCATCATATTAAAACTACCTGCAAAAAGGGCATGCGACAAGCACAATAACATAAATGGTCGCGTGTAAATTCCGGGGGAACTCATAGCGACATCAAAATAATGGCGAGCATTGCCAACGAAAAACCGATCCAATTAATTGCACTCAACCGTTCCCTAAACAGTATGACCGCGCCAATCGTGGTGACCAAAATAATCCCAACATTGATCACCGGAAACACAACCGACCCTTCCATACCAGTCCCCAATGCTCGTAATAAAAAATACATGCTGCCAAAATTAGGTATGCCCAAAATAATACCGCCCAACACATTTTTAATAGAAAAAACCATCGTGCCGCGTACCCAGTTAAAAGCCGCAACGCTTAGTCCCAGCACACCCGCCGTACCAAAAACGGTACTGATAAAGCGTATATTATCGGGCGAAACGTACTTTTCGCCCTGTACCCAAAGAAAAGTTATTTCAATTACGCCCGCCAACGCCCAAGTAATAATAGGCAACCAAATCAAATTTTTATTGGAATGGGTAGTAGTTGTACCTGTATCTGTATTGGATTTTTTAGGCCAATTGACCAAAATAATAGCCGCCAATGCCATAACAACACCCATGATTTTCCAGGCACTAGCAGACTCGTGATATACCAAAATAGCAAATGGAACAGTCACCAGAATACTCATTTTTTGCATTATTTGGCTAATTGTTACACCAAAATGCTTTACGGTGAGGGCTGCGGCCGTAAATCCAGTGATAAACACAATACCCAATCCGAGGGCATAGGGCAGCCATTTGCCTTCATCGCCATCTGCGGGGCCAAGTGGCAGGCTACCCGAATAGATCCACCCGCAACATACACAAGTGACATAATTAAAGACAATGGCCTGAAAACTATCCACCCCGTACCGTCCATACAGTTTGAAAATAAATCCCAACAGCACAGAGCATACAATGGAAAGGAGCAAAAAAAGCATCGTTTATTTTTTGACTAATCGGTTGGTCTCGTCTGGGAATACAGCAACAGGTTTAAAGGTTTTGGCCTCCTCTGGTGTAACAAATGCGTAGGAAATGATGATAACAATATCGCCCACCTGTACTTTGCGCGCAGCAGCACCATTAAGACAAATAACACCACTGCCCCGTTCACCGCGAATAGCATACGTCTCCAAACGAGCACCATTGTTATTATTTACGATTTGTACCTTTTCGCCTTCTATAATATTGGCGGCTTCCAATAAATCCTCATCAATCGTAATGCTTCCGATATAGTTCAGGTCGGCTTGAGTCACCTTTACCCGATGAATTTTACTTTTAAAAACTTGTATTTGCATGGTTTGCAATAAAAAATGAAGGACAAAATTAGGTAGAATTTATCAAATGGCGGCGTGATCTGCGTGATTTGTAAGTTAATGCCCTATTTGGCCTTTTAAAAAGGGATATTCGATCATAGATGCAGCCCAAAGATATAAGATATGAGAAAGTGTACACATTTATTTTTGGCGAAAAAAGTAGGAAGTAAGCATTGATGAACTAATTTCAACTTTTTGAAATTTACAAGTGGGTAAGCCTTTTTTTCTAGAGAAAATGGTTACTCTTTGTAAATAAGTTATTGTTTACACGTTCCTTAGTACCTTTGTCGCCACAATTTAAGGACAAACACAATACATGCAATTACCCAACCTTTCAGATACCATTGTAGCATTGGCCACCGCACCGGGCATAGGAGCCATTGCAGTCATCCGTATTTCAGGTCGGCAGACCATCGAAATCGCCGATGCTATTTTTAAAGGCAAAAAACTGGCCAATTGCGCCACCCATACGGCACATTTTGGCCGCATTATCCGCCCCGATGGCAGTGCGGTGGATGAGGTATTGGTGACATTGTTCCGCAACCCCACCTCCTATACCGGCGATGATACCGTGGAAATCAGTTGCCACGGCTCGCCTTATATCCAACAAGAAATCATACAGGTATCGCTACAGGCGGGCGCACGCATGGCGCAACCGGGCGAGTTTACCTTGCGGGCTTTCCTCAACGGCAAGATGGATTTGTCCCAAGCCGAGGCCGTTGCCGATTTGATCGCCAGTCAAAGTGCCGTCTCCGCCGATATTGCCTTGCGGCAGTTGCGCGGTGGTTTTCGGAACGAAATTGCGGCACTTCGCCAAGAATTGATCCATTTTGCTAGCATGGTCGAACTAGAACTCGATTTTTCAGAAGAAGATGTAGAATTTGCCGACCGCACGCAACTCCGCCAACTCATCGCCACTATTCGCAACCATATTGGCACCTTGTTGCGCTCTTTTGATCTAGGCAATGCCATCAAAACGGGCGTATCCACCGTCATTGCCGGGCGACCCAATGCCGGAAAATCGACGCTACTCAATGCCCTACTCAACGAAGAACGCGCCATTGTGAGCGAAATAGCGGGCACTACCCGCGATACGATTGAAGAAACACTCAATATCAATGGTGTACAATTTCGCCTGATTGATACAGCAGGTATCCGCGAAGCACAGGACCAAATAGAGGCCATTGGAGTACAAAAAACAATGGAAAAAATTGCCCAAGCAGCCATTCTCGTTTATGTTTGGGATGTAACCAGCGGCATGACCCTCGCTGATGTCCACAGCGACCTGCAAGCCCTGTCGGCCACCGAAGGCGCTCCCGTTATCGTACTGTGTAATAAGATGGATCGCAACCCACTCTTTCAAGCGGAATGGCTCATAAACCCCGCCGATCCTAACGTACATCCGTATCTACAAACGGAGCCGCCTGCGCACAATACAATTGGGCTTACACTGGATCAAATCATCAATATATCGGCCAAAAACGCCCAAAACATCGAATACCTCAAGACCCGCCTCTTTGAAGTGGCCGTGGGCACTACCCTCGATACGGAAGGAACGGTGGTCACCAATGCCCGTCACCACGATGCCCTTCGTCGTGCAGATCAAGCATTGTCGGATGTATTAACGGGTCTCGATACAGGGGTCACTGGCGATTTTATCGCACAGGATATCCGTCGGTCGTTGACTTTTTTGGGGGAAATTTCGGGGGAAATAGGGGTCGAGGATTTGTTGGGGGAGATATTTGGGAATTTTTGTATTGGGAAGTAAAAAAGCAAAAAACAGGTGTTTCCTAAATATCACTTACGGAATCCACCCATTTCCACCCACATTCCGCAGATTTACCCGTGCCTAATCTGCGGAATCCACCCATTTTCACCCACATTCCGCAGATTTAATTTTGATAATCTGCGGAATCTATGTAATTTTGCCCACATTCCGCAGATTAAACATTGTTTGTATGATAGGTCGTAAAAAAGAATTGGCTATTTTAGCCAATGCGTATGCTGGGCAAAAGCCAGAATTGATTGCCGTTTTTGGTAGAAGACGGGTGGGTAAAACCTACTTGATCCAGTCGTTTTTTGAAGGAAAAATAGATTTTGAGTTGACGGGTTTGAAAGACGGCACAAAAGAACAACAATTGAGAAATTTTACATATGGCCTGAAAGACGCGCAACAATCGGCGGATTTACCTGCACAACCTACTGACTGGCTGGAGGCTTTTCATCAATTGAAGACGTATCTTGAATCTTTAGCGGATTCCGAAAAACGAAAGGTTGTTTTTATAGATGAACTGCCCTGGATGGCTGCTGGGAAATCGGATTTTCTGACTGGTTTTAGTTATTTTTGGAACAGTTATGCCGCCAAAGCAAATATCGTTGTTGTGATTTGCGGCTCGGCTACGGCTTGGATGATTCAAAAAATTATCAATGACAAAGGAGGTTTGCACAATCGGGTTACCCGACGAATACACCTGCAAGCATTTACGCTTGCTGAAACGGAAGCCTATTTTCAAGAGCGGCATATTATGTTTGACCGCTATCAATTGTTATTGCTGTATATGACAATGGGTGGCATTCCACATTATTTGGATCAAGTGGAGGGCGGCAAAAGTGCCATTCAAAATATTGACGACATCTGTTTTCAGCCACAGGGCTTGTTGAGAACAGAATTTGATAATTTGTACAGTTCATTGTTCGCCAATCCAGAGCGGTACGAGTCTATTATTACGGCGCTTTCCTCCACATGGAAAGGTATGAGTCGGATGGGAATTATTGAACATACTGATATTACAGATGGCGGCGGACTGACGATGATGTTGCAAGAATTGGAACAATCGGGGTTTATTTCTTCCTATATTCCTTTTGGGAAAAAGAAAAAAGATACCCTTTTCCGATTGACGGATTGTTATTCGTTGTTTTATCTAAAATTTATCCGAGATATACCCTCTAAAGAAACTATTTCTTGGCAGTCACTTAGTCAAACGCAGAAATGGGTAACCTGGACTGGCTATGCATTTGAAAATATTTGTTTTCAGCATATTGATCAAATTAAATCCGCTTTGAGTATAGCGGGTGTCCATACCAATCAATACAGTTTTTTAGCAAAGAAAACGGAAGAAAACGAAGGCACACAAATTGATCTTTTGATTGACAGACAAGATAATGTGATCTCGTTGTGCGAAGTGAAATTTTATAACGACGCGTGGCTCCTCACAAAAGCAGAAGCCGATAACCTACGCCGAAAAAAGAGCGTTTTCCGCCAAGTAACAGGTACAAAAAAACAAATTTTCGTAGTGCTGATTACTACATTTGATCTGATACAAAACCAACACAGTGTGGGATTGGTGGATAATGTGCTGGATATGAATGCTTTGTTTTAACCTTTTTCGTTAATAATCTATACCTTTGCATGGGAGGATGGAGGGATTGATTGGTCGGCAATTGATGCTATAATCATTACAGAAATAATAGATTATTATTAGTTTTTTTTAATAATTTACAAGCACATGGCATTCTCATTCCCACTTGACAGATCCTTATTATCGCCCCCCGGTGATACAATACAGGAAACAATTGATGCCTTAGGCATGACCCAAGCAGAGTTGTCTGCTCGAATGGGTCGGCCTAAAGAAAAGGTAAATGAACTGATAAAAGGAAAGGCACCGCTTAGTATGGATACTGCTATCATGCTAGAGCGGGTGCTGGGTATTCCAGTACACTTTTGGATTAAGCGCGAAAGCACTTACCGTGAAACTTTAGCGCGAATTGAGGAAAAAGAAGTATTAGAACGGGATATTGAATGGTTAGATTTATAAAAGTATTGCATTTTTTATTGTGTATCATTGGCACTTGCGCTTTAATAAAGACTGTTTGTTGGATTTGCAAGAAAACATCACGAAAAAGAGACCGCGTGATATTCAAGTGGGAGGCATCGTAGCAGACCATTTTACCGACATCAGTAAAATGGTCGAGATCGGTAGCGGCACAAAACGCTCCATTGATGATATAGCCCTTACGCGTTATGCCTGAACAGCCGCTATAAACTCAAAAATGACTCCCCTAACAAAAAAAACGACTACCCAAAGCGTATTTAGTACACACTATTCGTAAAACGTTTGGAAAGGACAAATTTTTCTTCATACATTTGACCCCACAAACCAATACCCCATATACACCTTTCAACTTTTTATAAGTACGCAATATGTTACTCCCACAAATTACAGAGCAGCAAGTTTCTGATTTTATTAAAGCAGGTTTACACGAAGATATTCGCGATGGTGACCATACCGCATTAGCCTGTATCTCTGCTGATAGCCGCAGCCATGCTGTATTGAAAGTAAAAGATTATGGCGTTTTGGCTGGTATTGAAATGGCCGAACGTATTTTTCAGTATATCGACCCCACTTCGTCTATTAAAATGCACAAAAAAGATGGCGAAGACGTATTTTTTGGTCAAATTGCATTTGAAGTAGAAGCCAATACACGTGCTTTACTACAAGCAGAACGCTTGGTATTGAATACGATGCAACGCATGAGCGGTATTGCCACTTTGGCGAGCCGTTTTGCCTTTGAAGTGGGCGATTTGCCTGTCAAAATATTGGATACACGCAAAACCACACCTTTGATTCGCTTTTTGGAAAAATGGGCCGTCAAAATTGGGGGTTGTGAAAATTATCGTTGGGGACTTTACGATTGGATGATGATTAAAGACAACCACCACGATGCGGCGGGCGGTATTAGTAAGGCCATTGCTTTGGCACACCAATACCAAAAAGACCACCAATTGAACCTAAATATCACGGTGGAGGTGCGTAATTTGGTCGAATTACACGAAGTATTAGAAGTAGGTGGCGTTACGCGCATTATGCTCGATAATTTTGAAATACCTATTTTGGCAGAAGCGGTAAAAACCGTCAATCGCCAATTTGAAACAGAAGCATCTGGTGGCATTTCGCTGCAATCGGTACGTAAATATGCACTTACAGGTGTAGATTATGTATCCGTAGGCGCACTCACCCACTCCGCGCTTCCCCTTGATTTGAGTTTGAAGATCGTAAAATAAAGTGGCAGATCGTTTTCAATTACTGAAAGAAAGTTTTCGTAATTTGCGAAATACTGGTAGTGTAGCGCGGAGTTCGCGTTATCTCTGTCAGGCCATTGTAGAAAAAATAGACCCATCAAAGGCCAAAGTAGTAGTAGAACTCGGCCCTGGCGATGGCGTAATTACCCAATATCTCCTCGATCGGCTCTCTCCAGATGCCAAATTGATGGTTTTTGAGATCAATGATGTATTTATCGACCACCTAAAAACCGCTTTTGCACACGAGCCACGCCTGATATTGATCCACGATTCTGCAACAGAAATGGGCACGTATTTTGAGCAATATGGTATTACAACAGTGGATTATTTTGTTTCCGGTATTCCTTTTGTGATGCTACCGGAAGCACTTACCATAGATATTGCCTCCAAATGTCGCAATTGGCTCCCTAAAAAGGGTCTTTTTATACAATTTCATTATTCACCCCTACTCATTCCGCTATACCGCCGCGTGTTCGGGAATACAGATACGGATTTTATTCCGCTCAATTTGCCGCCTGCACTGGTCATTACGTGTGAGAAGGAATAATTGGAACAGCCTAACCAATTAGTAATTTCTAAAAATCCATGGCCAAAAATCTTTATGCCGTTATTATCGGCATCAATGCTTACCCTTTTAACCCACTCAACGGTTGTATTGGCGATGCCATGGCCGTGAGTAAATATTTTCAAGACCTGTGTGCAGCCCAAGGTAGCGGTGGTCTTCAATGGAAACCACAATACTTACTGGCGCCCAATAGCGAAGATTTGCGAACGGTAAAAGCATTGTCGGACACAACTTTTGGGCAGCCTAACCGCAATAATATTATCGCCGCTTTTGACCATTTTAAACAAGCAAAAGATGGCGATTTCTGCCTGCTGTATTATAGCGGACATGGCTCTACGGCACCTGTTCCCGATGTATTTATGGGATACACTCCCGGCAATACCTTACAAACAATCGTGTGCCAAGATAGCCGTATCAATGGAAAACCAGATCTTTTGGATAAAGAATTGGGCTATCTTATTGCCAGTGTTTTGGAAGGAAAAGAACCCGCAAAAGACAAAGAAGGGGTACATTTTTTAGCCTTTATTGATTGTTGCCATTCGGGTACAATAACCCGTGGTGTGGGTGATGGAAAAAATACACCTGTTTCGCGTATGGCGCAACAAGGTTTTGCGCCCGAAAAAATTGTTGGTTTTGATCCAAAAGGCAATTGTTTTTATACGCCTTTCAAACCTGGCCAAAAAACTGTCGATCCTAACGGCGGCTTGCGTCACGCCCGTTATATCAACCTATCGGGCGCGCGCGACAGCGAAAGTGCTTACGAAATTTTCTTTAATACGCCCGATGGAAAACGCCAAAAAAGGGGTGTTTTTACGTGGAGTATACTGGAATGCCTGCAACAAGGCGGGGTAAATATTTCTTATGGTGAATTAATACGCCGCGCCGAAATGTCGGTACGTGCACGTGTGGATAATCAAATTCCTCAACTTGGCAAAACGGATTTGGACGACGAAAACCTCTATTTTTTACGCAATGCACTCCAAACACCCGAAGCAACTTATCCTGTTCAATGGGATAAAGGAATATGGAAAATAAATGCAGGTGCGATCAATGGATTTGTTGGGCCTGACTATGGCAAAAGTGCTTCCATTATCCTCAATGATGGTCGGGTGGTGCAAATTACAACCGTAAAAAGCAAATATTCGGTACTGGATGCGTCCAGTTTTAACGAAGCAGATCAAACGAATTTAACGCTGAGTGGTAAGGTGCACAAAATGCCATTGCCCGAGGTGAAAATCGGTATTAGCCCACAGTTGAGTGCTCCAATGAAAGCAGCCGTGGAACAGGCATTTGCGGCACAAAAGCCTATGTATGCTGCTTTGGCCAAAGGCAAAGAAGTGGCACAGTATATCATTTCGCCATTATTGGATAAAACTGGGCAAAACTGTTACGCGCTTACCCGCCCGGGGAGCAGTACACCGTTATTTATGCGCACACCGAGTAGTAGCCAGTTTTTGTCCGATTTAGCCAAATTGACGCGATATGAGTATGTACTTCAAATGAGCAATCCACTCACTCAATTGCCCAAAAATGCGGTTAAAATTGATATAAAAACCTTAGAAGGTGTCGATTTTAATACCCAAACGCTCAATTCCATACCAGCAAGTAGTTTCAAAACGGTAATGCCGCAATCGCCGGCCATTCCTTATCCCGATTTGGTGCGGGTAACTGGCAAAGAACGCGCCGATGGTACAATACAATTGCCTGCGATGCAAGTCCGCATTACGCCCCAAGCAGGCCCGTGTTGGGTAGGTGTATTGTATTGCGATGCAAAGTGTGTGATAGAACCGGGTTTAATGAAGGTTCAAAAAATTGGAGGGGAAGGAGAGCCGCCTTTTGCCGATCTCCAATTGACCCATAAAGGCGTAAATTATTTATCTATTCCGCTCAATATTGATAAAAACTGGCAAGACAATGGCGTAAGCGAAATACAAGATCATCTGATTGTTTTTGTGTCCACCCAAAGTTTTGATTTAGATAAATACAAACAAGAAGGTATCAAACTGGATATTACCCGTTCAGTTGGTTTTGGAGACGAAGAAGAGGCTGTTGAAAAAGACGATTGGTTTACGATAAAAATACCGATCCAGATTGCTATTCCAAAGTCGAAGCAAGCCCTTGCTGCGGGTGGTTCTAAGTCTTTTGGTGCATTTCAGGTGACTGCTCCGGCAGGTTTTGCGGCTACTGCGGAGGCCATTACACGTTCGTCGTTGGTACAAGGGCGTGGAGGGGCTGATATGCTGCCGCCCGCGAGTCTGTGGGATGGCGTGGAAGGGCGGCCTGAGGTATTTGCCCGAGGTGTTTCTGCTGCGCCGGATACCCATTTAAGTATGTTGGAACTCACAAATGTAAGTGGTATGGTTAATACCCAAAATCCGTTAGTGCTTACGCCTTCGGATCCATTGGCAGCCGATGAATCGATTCTTCCATTTGCTTACGATGCGAAAAACGATATTTATTACCCCATTGGTTATACCGATGCAGAGGGGCGTATTCGAATTGAGCAATTACCCTCCAGTACTCCGGGTACTATTGGCCAGGCAGGTGAAGGGCAACGCTCGGTGGGCAGTTCGCTAAAATTATTTTTCCAAAAATTGGTTTGGAGCAAAATAACGGGTCGGCAGAACTATAACCGATTGTCGTTGCTACATGCGATTGACCAAAAAACAACTTATACGGGCGGAAAAAGCAAACTGGAAAATGCCGCATTAGCGGAAATAAAAGCGGCGGTCAAAAAAGGCAATACTTTACTGATGATCCACGGGATTATTGGTGACCAAGAAGGTGCTGCGCCGTTTATTTATGGCCATCCTGCAATTGCGGCGCATTATAGTGCGGTTTTGACTTTTGAATACGAAAACTTAGATACTAAAATACAAGAAACTGCCGCAAAACTGCTGTCATTGTTAAAAAAATGCGATGTTCCTAAGGGAAGTATAACCATTATAGCGCATTCGATGGGTGGATTGGTATCTCGATATATGATTGAAAAACTGGATGGAGCACCTTTAGTCAAACAATTGATTCAAATGGGTACGCCAAATGGCGGCTCTGAAATTGCTGATTTCCGCAAAAAACTGTTTGGGTGGATTACTTTGGGCATCAATGGGGTTACTAAACTAAAGCCTTATTTGTCCTTCTGCTCTATGTTGTGGAAAGGTTTGGATAATAGTATATTCCGTACCTTGGATCAGATGCAGCCCGGTTCCGATTTTTTAAAAGAACTCAACAGTGGCAATGGCGGCAAACGCAAAGTGCCCTATACCTTAATAGCGGGTAATACTTCTATTATTGAATCTTCGGCGGGAGACGACGAAACGGTATATAAACAAGTGATTACGGGGCTCAAAGAGCGCGGAAAGTATATTTTGGCCGATTTTGCATTATTTGGGAATGAGATCAATGATATGGCTGTCCGTATTGATAGTATGAAGGAAGTCCCCGGTGGTTTTGTGGAAATAAAAGAGATTGCGTGTGACCACCTTAGTTATTATGAGCATCAGGTAGTACTCCCTGTTTTGGTTCCAATGCCATAATACACATTTCACGTTCTATTTTTGTCTGTTCGCCCCTTCACGTTTGACCACGAGGAGGGGCGAACGTACTTTTGTACCATCAAACGAAAGCAAGTCATTGAAACTTACTGATCCAACTAGAAAACGAATTTCAAAAAACCGATTACACCACAAAGAACCTGAGAACTAACCTCATTAAGCCATGAAAACGTTTGAACTCCAAATGACTGTTTTGAGTGTTTATCACAGAATAAGGTAAGGATGAACACTCCGAAAAAGAGGAAACACATTAAAAAACCAAAGCGTAAAGATTCCACCAACTGATATGAAAGACGAACCTCAAAAAATCTTGAAAACGCCCCAATTTACACTTGAAAGACCTCAAAAAGCCATGAAAATCAAACTAAGTTATTAAGAGGAGAATGGCCTCAAAAAATCTTGAAAACGCCCCAATTGACACTTGAAACGCCTCAAAAAACCATGAAAACTAAACTAAGTTACTAAGAGGAGAATGGCCTCAAAAAATCTTGAAAACGCCCCAATTTACACTTGAAATACCTCAGAAAGCCCTGAAAATTAAACTAAGTTATTAAGAGGAGAATGGCCTCAAAAAATCTTGAAAACGCCCCAATTAACACTTGAAAGACCTCAAAAAAGCATGAAAATTAAACCAAGTTATTAAGAGGAGAATGGCCTCAAAAAATCTTGAAAACGCCCCAATTTACACTTGAAATACCCCAAAAAGCCTTTAAAATTAAACTAAGTTACTAAGAGGAGAATGGCCTCAGAAAATCTTGAAAACGCCCCAATTAACACTTGAAAGACCTCAAAAAACCTTAAAAATTAAACTGAGTTGTTATATCATCTCTCCTAGCCAAAAAACTTTTTTAGTTTCGGCTAAACTCCATGATTTGATTCAGAACCACTGTAAATTAGTGTAACAAACCTCCGAATTATGCCTGACCGGACAGCAGCTACTGATAAATATCAGTGGCTGCTGGTGTTTTTAAAGGAATGAAATTTAAATAAAAGTACAAATTTGGGGAGATGATTTTGGCTCTATCAAGGCATGAAGAGGGCGTTTAGTGGTACTAAACAACCGATGAATAACGAAGAGAGGGGCAAAATGAAGCCGCCAAATCTGTACGTTTATTTAGATTTCTTTCCTAAAGGATTTTCTATTAGTTTTCCTACATTTGCGGCTGTTTTGGAACTTGAAAAGAATAACGTACCGCTTTAGTCAGATTGTTTTCTAGTTCCTTCGTTACTTATCTTGAAATATGAAACAACGTGCCATATCCGCTGTATTTTTTGTGATAGCCATGCTCGGTGGTATTTTTGGGGGATTTATCCCTTTTTTGGTTTTGTTTGGGGTGGTAACCGCAGGATCGGCTTGGGAACTGATGAAATTGGTTTTTGGCCTACATAACGACCATTTATTTGTCCGGAAGTTGATAGGAACAGTATTAGCAACGGTTCCATTTGTCCTTACTGGACTACATTTTTTGTACCCGAATTTTTCTTTATTGGCAAATAATACCCAACCGTGGTTATTTACGGTTATTCTGTTTTTCCCATTTTATATCATCTGGATGATGGAGTTATTATTAGCATCGGAGAAGCCATTTACGAATATGGGGCATTTTTTACTTGGGCTGGTATATGTGGGAATTCCGCTGGCATTGCTCATTGATATTGCTATGGTGGACGACCAATACACGCCTTTGCGTATTTTTGGAATTTTGGGTTTGAATTGGATCAATGATACATTTGCGTATCTTACGGGTTCATTAATCGGAAAAACGCCATTTTTCCCTCGTATTTCCCCTAAAAAGACTTGGGAAGGCACATTAGGGGGAGTGGGGGGCACGGTCATTATTGCTTGGGGAATTTCGTATTATTTACACGTTTATACGCCTAATCAATGGGTGGCAATTGCTGCTTCGGTGGCGATATTTGGTACCGTGGGCGATTTGATTGAGTCTATGTTGAAACGTAGTGTTGGTGTAAAGGATTCTGGTAATATTATGCCGGGTCATGGCGGCTTCTTGGATCGTTTTGATTCGTTTGTTTTCTTGTTACCGTTTGTTTGGATTGTTTTAAGGTTGTTTTGATACAACGTAAAGTGGTATTTGTGCGTCATCTCTTTGCATTTTATACCACAAAGCGTAGGTTGCTTTTGTGGTAGAAAAAAAGTTACGCTTTGCGGTGATAAAAAAAGCAACAAGATTCAACAGCACACTACTTGAAAAAAAAGGCGTATTTACTCTTTGTGGTATTATTGGTTATGTTCGTTTGCGCGCCCGCATACGCACAATCTCCATGGAGTAACATACGTAGCATTGTGGTAGATGTCCGCAACAAACCCCAAGTACTGGACACGCTGACCATATTACCAACGCTCCTGTTTGCCGTAGATAGCACCAATGGCTGCCCTATTCCTTTGAAATATTTTACCATCCGCAACCGATCCATCAGTATCGACTCTGTTGCGGTGCAACGCATTTGTCCGGGCGCAAAACGACTACAAATTACCTATCGTGTACTACCTTCCGATTTAGCAAAACCTGTTTTTCGTTTAGATACTGCTTTAATTAAACGGTTTGGCAACGATGGTGATGTGGCCTTCGACTATTCTCCTTACGAAACCCCCAATTCAAATCCCTTTGCATCGCCTGGGGTCATATCTACGGGTACTTATACACGCGGTTTATCGGTCGGCAATAGTCAAAATTTGGTATTCAATTCCAACCTGAACCTCCAAATAGAAGGCAAATTGGGCAACGACCTCACAGTTCGAGGCGCATTATCCGATAATTCTATTCCACTACAACCCGATGGCACTACCCGTCGTTTGCAGGAATTTGACCGTATTTTTATTGAATTGGAACGAAAAGGAACCATACTTTCTGCTGGCGACTTGGATTTACTTCGCCCCGGTGGGTATTTTACCAATTATTTCAAACGCATCCAAGGCGCTAAACTCGTATTGCCAGGTTCTAAAAAACAACCCGCTATGAGTGGTGGCGTAGGCGTATCGAAAGGTAAATTTAACCGCCAAATTGTGCAAGGTCAAGAAGGCAACCAAGGGCCGTACCGATTACAAGGAGCCGAAGGCGAACGGTTTATTATTGTACTGGCAGGTACTGAAAAAGTATTTGCTGATGGCCAATTACTCCAACGGGGGCAAGCCGATGATTATGTAATTGATTATAACCTAGGAGAAGTTATTTTTACCCAAAAACGCTTGATTACCAAAGATATACGTATTATTATTGAGTTTGAGTATGCCGTTCAAAACTACCTGCGATCCACAGTAACCGCACGTGCCGAATGGCCTGTAAAAAAAGGACGTTTTTGGCTCAATATGTACAGCGAGCAAGATGGCCTCAATGCTACAGGCAACCTCGATCTTTCACCAGATCAAAGATCGCGGCTTGCACAAGCAGGTGATGACTTGGCCAATGCTTACGCCTCAGGTGTGGATACGCTAGAGGTTTTTGAACCTTCTCGGGTATTGTACCGCTACCGCGATACACTCATCTGCGGTTCGGTTGTACCTATTTTGGAATATTCTACCAATACCGAAAAAGCATTGTACGCGGCGCGTTTTAGCGAAGTACCTATCGGACAAGGCAATTATATCCAAGCACCCAATAGTGCCAATGGCCGTGTTTATAGGTGGGTTGCACCAGATCCGGTAACGTGTTTGCCAACGGGCAATTTTGAACCTGTGGTACGTCTTATTGCGCCCGAACAACGGCAACTGCATACCGTGGGCGGCGAGTACCAATTGACTAAAAAGACCTTTGTTTTTGGAGAAGCCGCTTTGAGTAAAAGAGATTTAAATAGGTATTCCCCATTGGGTAATAGCGATAATTTGGGCGGCGGTGGCTTTTTGCGGGTACAACACAAAACAACTAAAGGCAAATGGACGGCTATTTTGGACGGCAATGCAGAGGTCACTACATCTACTTTTTTGCCCCTCAATCCATACCGACCAGCAGAATTTGTACGCGACTGGAATGTGCTGCCCTCTACGACGCCAATGGCCGAGCAAATCATTAAAACAGGAGTGAGTATCGAAAAAAAACTACTAGGCGATGGGCGTTATGAATTTGCACGATTTAATAGAACGGGGCAATACAATGGCCAAAAGCATACTGTTCGGGTCAATATTCTTAAAAATGGCTGGGGATTTTTAGGGGAAATAAACGAATTGGCCTCTTCAGGACTTTTGGAGCGTACAGAGTTTTCTCGCCCCAAAATTGACTTTTCCAAAACCATGCTATTGAAGTCCAAAACGCCTGTCTTGAAAATAGGTTTTTATGCCGAACGAGAGAAAAACACCCGTCGCAATATTGCCGCCGACACCCTGCAACGCAACGGATTTTGGTACGATTTAGCGCGTTTTTATGTGCAAATGCCTAATGTAGAACGTGCCTTCTTTATGGGCGGTTATGCCTCACAACGCAATGATTATGCACCACTCCAAACGGCTTTTGCCCAAAGCACATCTGCCAATGACATCAATATTAACGGTCGCTGGGAACATGGTGGCGATAAAATTGCCAAAAAACCACCGCCGGGTACACTGGAATGGAATTTTACCTACCGAAACCTGCGCATTATTGACCCAAATATTACCACACAAAAAGGGCAAAACACCTATCTCGGCCGATTGGACTATCGTTTTTCAGCATTTAAAAATGGCATTTCAGCCACAACAGGTTACGAATTGGGTTCAGGCCAAAGCCCCAAAATAGAGTTCAATTATTTGCTCGTAAATCCGGGTGAAGGGCTGTATTCATGGATCGACCGCAACCGCGACAGTATTTTACAAGTCGATGAAATGGAAATTGCCGTTTTCCAAGACCAAGCTTCGTATGTGCGTGTGGCCGTCACCACGCCGGAATATTTGCGCAGCAATAACGCCGTTTTTAATCAAAACCTCCGGATAGAGCCACGCCTTTGGATGCCTCAAAAAGCCAAAGGATGGAAAAAATGGATCAGTAAAACCGCTGCCCAAAGCACTTTGCAGATCAATCGGCGGGTGTTGGCGGGTGTAGGCGGCATTTCGCCGTGGAATCCCTTCCAACTTGCTATTGCCGATTCTGCGCTGATTACCGTGAACGCCACAACGCGGCATGTGCTGTTCCTCAACCGCGCCGATCCCCGCTGGGATGCCTCTATTTCGTATGGAGATAACCGAAGTCGGATTTTGGTTACCACTGGTTTTGAAAGCCGACGATTGGAAGACCAAGTGCTGCACCTCAGGGCGAATCTTAGTCAACAATGGAGTTTGGAAACAGATCTGACCAATACACGCCGTAGCAACGAAACGGAATCATTCGCAACGCGAAATTACAAGATTGATGGGCTGGAAATTTCGCCTAAACTCACGTGGTTACCTGTACGCAGTTTTCGGATAGTGGGTAAATTTAGTTGGAAAAACCGCCAAAATGCCCTTGGAGAACAAGAAAAAGCCGAACAACGCGATTTTAACGCAGAAATGAGTTGGAACCCAACCACCAAAACCAAAAAAAGTGGTGGTTTTTCGGCGGCTACTGCACTCCGAGCAAAAGCGACATTGGCAGATATTCGTTATACTGGACAAGCCAATACCCCTGTTGCATTTGCGATGTTGGAAGGGTTGCAAAATGGCAAAAATCTACTTTGGAACTTGACGTTGGATCGACAATTATCCAAAACCATTCAATTAAACCTAACGTATGAGGGCCGACGAACCGGGACAACTGCGCGGGTGGTGCATATTGGAAGAGCACAGGTACGGGCGGTGTTTTAAATCTATTCTGTCTTTAATTCGTAAAATTTATCTTCAATACAGCACAATCCATACTACTTGTCTTACTTTTGTCCTCTTTTTTTCCGTTATGCACAAAGCCTTTGCCCTTTCCAAAGACGCTGCCGATCCACTCAAAGGGTATCGGGAGCAGTTTATTTTCCCACAACACGATGGGAAACCTGTTATTTATATGTGCGGTAATTCCTTGGGTTTGCAACCTGTTGGGGTACGAAATGCCCTATTGGCTGAATTGGATCATTGGGCGCAATATGGTGTAGAAGGCCATTTTATGGGTGACCAACCGTGGATGTATTACCACAAATTTTTAACGCCACAAACTGCCCGCTTGGTGGGTGCTTTACCACATGAAGTGGTGGTAATGAATACGTTAACGGTAAATTTACACTTAATGATGGCCTCGTTTTACAGGCCGGAGGCTAGCGGTCGTTTCAAAATTATCATGGAAGCGGGCGCATTTCCAAGCGATCAATACGCCATGGAAACACAGGTGCGCTGGCATGGCTTTGATCCTGAAACGGCTATTGTGGAAATTGCCCCAAGGGCTGGCGAAGATACACTTCGGACAGAGGATATTATTGCTACCATTGAAACACATGGCGAACAGTTGGCTTTGGTGCTTTTTGGAGGTGTCAATTACTATACTGGCCAATGCTTTGATATGGCTTCGATAACACAGGCTGCGCACAAAGCAGGTGCTTACGCTGGCTTCGATTTGGCGCATGCTGCGGGCAATGTACCGCTCCAACTCCACGATTGGGGTGCCGATTTTGCGGTATGGTGCAGTTATAAATACCTCAATTCGGGGCCTGGTGGGCCTTCGGGCGTATTTGTACACGAGCGTCATGCCGACAACCGTGCATTACCGCGTTTAGCGGGTTGGTGGGGCCATGATGAAAAAGAGCGGTTCAAAATGCGCAAAGGATTTCAACCGATGTACGGCGCGGAGGGTTGGCAAATAAGTAATGCGCAAGTATTTTCATTTGCAGCCCATAAAGCCAGTTTGGATATTTTTGACGCGGCGGGCATGGCTGCACTTCGGCAAAAAAGCATGGAATTGACTGCTTTTTTGGAAAAATTACTACTAGAAATAGATCCAAATCAACAACAATACAAAATTATTACGCCGAAAGACCCGGAGCAGCGTGGTTGTCAGTTGTCGTTACTGTGCCAATCTAATGGAAAGGCATTGTTTGATGATTTGGCACAACACGGTGTACTGGCCGATTGGCGGGAACCCAATGTGATCCGATTCGCACCGATTCCACTGTACAATTCGTTTGAGGATGTTCGGTGGGTGGGCGAATACGTCGGTGCACACGTACGTCGGGCGCACACGTCGGCGCACACGTAGCTGCGCACCTACGTGTGCGCACATAACGGGCGCACACGCAGGTGCGCCCCAACACGATATATAAAATGATAAAAATAGGAACAAGAGGTAGTAAATTAGCCCTTTGGCAAGCGGAATTTACCCGCACCGAACTAGCCCGCATCGGCGTGGAAAGTGAACTGGTCATCATCAAAACACAAGGTGATATGATCCAGCATTTGGGTTTTGACAAGATGGAAGGCAAGGGCTTTTTTACCAAAGAAATAGAAGAAGCACTCCTACGCGGTGAAGTAGATGTGGCCGTACACTCCATGAAAGACCTGCCCACCGAACAGCCCGAAGGCTTGGTGATTACCGCCGTTTCGTACCGCGATAATCCAGCAGATTTACTCATTGTACGCAAAGAAGCCATTGATAAAACGAAGGTTTTTCGTTTCAAAGAAAATGCCATTGTCGGGACATCAGCGGCCCGCCGAAAAGCACAACTCCTCGATTATCGCCCCGATGCCGTACTCAAGGATATTCGCGGCAATGTACCCACGCGCTTAGAAAAACTCCGAACAGGCTATTTTGATGCTATTTTTCTGGCAGCAGCAGGCGTAAGTCGGCTCGATCTTCCGCTCGATGATTTTGAGGTCATTGAATTACATCCAACGGAGTTTGTACCCGCACCAGCACAAGGCGTACTGGCTTGGCAAACCAATCGTGATGACTTGGCAACACGCCGTATTTTTAAGCAATTGCACCATACCGAAATATCGGCAGTAACCAATATAGAACGGCGAGTACTCCAATTGATGGAAGGTGGTTGCCAATTACCGTTAGGCGTGCATTGTACCCGCGACGAAAATGGCAATTACCATGTATATGCAGCCTGTTTATTGGGCGATGAAATGAAACGCACACATTTGTCCTCATCGACAAATACGGGTGTTGCGGAGAAAATTGTTGGGAGGCTTAGATAATTCTATTGATACGTCACAACGCGTGCACCTTTCTTTGTGCCCTTTACGCATCCTTCAAGGCAACTCACATGTAGGCCACTATTCCGCCAAAACTGATTTTTTTATCTACTTTTGGCGAGAAACAAACATCATTTTCGGCCAAAACTGAATTTTTTACTTACTTTTGGCGGGAAATAAACATTTAAGGTATGAAATTAATTGGTAGAAACCGCGAAATTGAAAAACTAACCCGGCTCGTAAATTCTCCAAAACCAGAGTTTTTGGCGATTTATGGAAGGCGACGCGTGGGCAAGACCTATTTGGTACGGGAGCATTTTGATAATCAATTTGACTTCTACGCAACTGGATTAGCAAAAGGTAATACCAAGCAACAACTGACCAATTTTAGTATTTTTTTGAACAATCATTTTTCCGAATCGAACGCGGTTCCAGACAACTGGTTATTAGCATTCAATTTGCTCATAAAGGCATTGGAAAAAACGAAGACAGACAAAAAAAAGGTCATTTTTTTAGATGAAATGCCTTGGATGGACACCAAAAGGTCGGATTTTATGATGGGTCTTGAATTTTTTTGGAATTCATGGGCAAGCGCACAACCCAATATTTTATTGATCGTCTGTGGTTCTGCTGCATCTTGGATGATCAATAATTTGATAAAAAACACAGGCGGATTGTACAACCGAGTGACGGAAAGGATCAAACTGGAAGCCTTCACTTTACAGGAAACAGAAGCCTATTTTTCTAATAAAAATATCGTATTGGATCGCTACCAAATTATCCAACTTTACATGTCAATGGGCGGTATTCCTTTCTATTTAGATCAAGTAGAGCCCGGTAAAAGTGCCATGCAAAACATTGAGGATTTGTGTTTCAGAAATGATGGCAAACTACGGACAGAATTTAGTTATATCTTTTCTTCTTTGTTCAAAAATGGGGATAAGCATGAACTGATCTTGCGGACTATTTTTGAGAGAGGAGCCGCCCTTTCACGAGAAGATCTACTGAAATATACAAATTTTACTACCGGCGGTAATATGACCAAGGTATTGCTCGAATTGGAAGAAAGCAGTTTCATTACTTCTTTTCAGAATTTTGGGTACAAAAAAGCGAACATGCTCTATGCTATATCCGATTTCTATACGCTGTTCTATTTCCGTTTTATCATGGATGCGGGGAAATATGAACCCAATATGTGGTTAAACAAAATTGACGACCCCGCTTTTAGGGCATGGTCGGGTCTCGCTTTTGAACAAGTGTGCTTTGCTCATGTGCCTCAAATCAAACAAGCGTTGAGTATTGGAGGGGTATCTAGCAGTACTTATTCGTGGCAGGAAAAGGGGGACTCAAATAAAAAAGGCAGCCAAATTGACCTTGTGATTGACCGGCGCGACCAAGTTATTAATCTCTTTGAAATCAAATATTCGATCAATCAAGTCACAATCACCAAGGAATACGATGCTGTTTTGAGGCACAAAATTCAAACTTTTAAAGACAGCACAGGCACTAATAAATCTGTTTTTCTTACAATGCTCACAACACATGGATTGGTAGCAAACGAATACAAAACATCCACCATCCAAAATGAATTGACGATGGATGCGCTATTCGGCAATGGGTAAACCACCTCAAAACGCCACAGCCACCACCACGACTACCTCTGTTCCGCCCTCTGCTACATCTCGGAAAACGACCGATCCGCCCATTGTTTCCAAACGCTCTTTTGTCACTTGCATCGCTGCTGATTGGTGTCCGGGTTGCTTCGCCAATTTTAATGCAGCCGCTTTTTCTCGTCCAATGCCATTGTCGCGTACCGTACAGGTTAAGAATGCGCCATCCATATCGAAATGCACGGCGATATGCCCCGGTGTTTGGAGCGGCGCGATACCATGTACCACCGCATTTTCCACAAATGGCTGCAACAACATAGGAGGAATGTCGATATTTTCCATTTCGGTAGCGCAATTATTTGTGATGGAGTAGGTAAACGGGTTGGTTTGGCAAGACTGTTCTATTTTTAAATATTGTTCCAAAGTATCCATTTCTTCGCGCAGCGAAATGCTCGATTGGCGCGAATTGTGCAGAATACTCCGCATCAGTTTGGCAAAATGATTAATTTCTTGCCTTGCAGTGCCATAATTTTGGGTCGCAATCAGTGATTGGATACTGTTGAGCGCGTTAAAAATAAAATGTGGGTTCATTTGGAGTTGTAGGGCTTTTTGCTCCAATTGTAAAATGTGGTTTTGCACCTCCAATTGAGTACGCCGCTCGGCTTCACTCCTACGTACACGCCTGATGTACGCACGCACGCCCAAGGCGATCAAACCCGCTAAAATACCAATTATCGTCAACAAAAAAGGCCATTCTTTCCAAAATGGTTTTCGTATCGTAAAATGCGCAGTAATGGTATTGCTCACGGTTATTTCATCGCTGGAGGCTTGTACCAATAATTGATATTGCCCGGGTGCTAAACTCGCATAATTAACCTGTGTTTGTGTATCCCACGGCGACCAGTCATTGTCGGCATCCTGTAGTTTCCAACGGTACAAAACAGTCCGATTCTGCTCCAATGTCACTCCTTTAAAGGAAAAACTCAAATGATTTTGGTGCCAAGGGAGTACCAATCCATCCAATGAGGCATCGAATAGTTGCCCGACCTCTATTTCTCCCAGCGGCTTATAAAATAATTTAGCCTGCTCAAAATGCAAAATAGGTGCACTATTTTGCTGAATATTTTTAACTGGGGTATAGCACATCGCTCCACTCAGTGTACCAAACCAAAGACTGCCAGCACGGTCGGCAAGAAACGCATCTTGGCATGTTTCTAACCCCATAAAACCTTCGCTTTTACCAAAATGCACGGCATCTATGACCTGCGTTCCTGCTAATTTCAAGCGATCAACACCGTTTTCAGTGCCAGCCCACAGGTAGCCCAAGGGGTCGAAGGAAAGCAAGTAAACATTGCCAGTTGCTTGTTTTTGGGGGTAAGTCAATGCTTTGAAAGAATTTCCCCTTTCCCCCGTTCCCCAAAAAATACCATTGCCTTTTGTTGCAACAAAACAACGATTTTCACGGTCAAACGCAAATGCTGCAATCGTACCCGATAGCCCCTGTTCTTGGCCAAAAATAGCCTCTACTTTGCCGTTTTTGAGGTAGCCCACTAAGCCAGAGTACGTACCAAACCAAAGATTACCTTGTCCGTCGAACTGTAATGCACTCACTTGCGAGCCAGGCATACCTTCTCGTGTGCCAAAGCGACGTGTCGAATATTCAGTATTATCTTGTGGGACAAATTGTACCAATCCCTCCGATGTACCGATCCAAATATCGCCATTGGGGCTGCATACTATTTTTTGTACCCAATCAGAAGGCAGGTAATTATTGTCGCGGCGATAAGTTTTTAGCCCCGTTGCCGTAATGGCCAATACGCCTTTCCCTTCTGTACCTACCCAAAGTGTCCCGTTGCGGTCTTCGGCAATGGTGCGGCACTTTACGCCTTGCAAATAGCCACTGTCGGGCGATGCAGCATGCAAACCCAAGGAATCTTTTACGGCTAGCCCCTGTTGTGAAGTGGCCATCCAAATGCGCCCTATTCGATCCTCACACAAGGCGTATATTCGAGTACCTGGCAAACCGTCATCACGGCCGTAGTTGCGAAATGGTAGTACGCTTTGGTACGCAAATCCACCGCCGGAAGTACCAATCCAAACGCGGTTGTTACGATCAGTAAATAAAGCACGGATATGGTTATGCGGTAGCTTGGTGTTTTCTGTAAAATGTTGAACAATAGTATCTTGTGCAATTTGATAAATACCATTATCGGGTGTACCTGCCCACAAACGTCCGCTGCCGTCCACTGCCAATGCCGTAATTTGACTGAGTTGAGGTAAATAAATGGGGCGCGCCAATCCGCTTACATTAATAATGCCTTTACCTTGACTCGAAAACCATACAGAATGCCCTTGTCTTGCTAGTGCCAGTGCCGGTTTTTGCGGTAATTTGAGTTGTGTGCAAATATCGGTAATACGCTTTTTTTGATCGTATTGCCAAACCCCACGGTGGGCAGCCACCCAAATATGCCCCTCGTAAGGAGGCAGGAATGCATAAACCGGAAATGCATCCAAATTAGGATGAAAAACGGTCGGTTTACAGGTATTACTATCCTCGTTGTACGTCCAAATGCCTTTTTGCGTACCCAGCAGCAAACGGTGGTCATCGGTTTCGAGCAAAGCATTTACCTGAATATCTGTTGGGCAAGTCTTTATTCTAGCACCATCAAAAAAACAAACACCACGAGAAGTACCGATCCAAATACGATGTTGGCTATCTTCCAAAACCGCATATACAAAATTGGACGGCAAACCATCAGCAACGGTGTAATGGACAAATTGTGCGCCATCAAAACGCCCCACTCCACCACCTTGTGTCCCTACCCAAAGATAACCTAAATGGTCGTCACATATAGCATATACTTGCGACTGGCGCAAACCATTTTCAGCATCAAATACGGTAAACTGTGGCGGCTGTGCGACTGCCACTTGAGTAAAAAGTAGTAGAAAAAAGACTAGATTGCGCATTTATATTTTTATTAATAACGTGAATAAGGAATGAAGGACTGGTGTCAAAATAAAAAATAAATCTACCTTTACCCCCCTAAATCCACCACCACAAAATCCTGATCTGACCAAGAACTAAAAAGTAATCCAAATTATGCGCAAAGAGCAAATCTTAATTATCGGTGCCGGCGGCCAAATCGGTGCCGTACTAACGGACGCACTTCGTTCGATCTATGGCCCAGATCACGTTGTAGCATCTGATATTCGTCCGTTACCCGATGCCAATGGCCCATCAGAAGTACTCAATGCTTTGGATGGCGAAGCCTTAAATGCACTCGTTTCCAAGCACAAAATTAATCAAATTTATCATTTAGCCGCTATTTTGAGCGCAACGGGTGAAAAAGACCCGCTTTGGGCTTGGAATATTAATATGACCAGCCTGTTTAATGTACTGGAAGTAGCCCGATCTAAAGGCTTGCACAAGGTATACTACCCGTCGTCAATCGCAGTATTTGGCCGAGAGGCCAACCACTATGATACCCCTCAACACGAGGTACTTATACCCGAAACGGTGTATGGAATAAGTAAGGTAGCAGGTGAAAACTGGGCGAATTATTATTTTCGCCGCTATGGCACCGATGTACGTTCCATTCGTTATCCAGGTATTATTGGCTACCAAAGTATGCCGGGGGGAGGTACAACAGATTATGCTGTTGATATTTACCATTATGCAGTGCGGAAGGAGGCTTTTGAGTGCTTTTTGCGCGCCGATACTACATTGCCCATGCTATATATGCCGGATGCCATCAGGGCGACAATTGAATTAATGGAAGCGGCTGCGGATAAAATTATGGTACGTACTGGTTATAATTTGGCGGGTATGTCGTTTACGCCCGCCGAAATTGCTGCCAGTATTCAAAAAGAATATCCCGATTTTAAGATATCATACAAACCAGATTTTAGGCAAAAAATAGCCGACTCCTGGCCTGCGTCCATTGATGATTCCTTGGCGCGCCGCCATTGGGGGTGGAAACCAGAATTTGATTTAGACATGATGACAAAGGATATGTTGAAAAATTTGGTACTTCAATACGCAGACACCATAAACAAATAGGCGTCCATGACGTTCCTTAGGGACAGTAAAAAAACATCCATGCAGATTCACGATTTACATTTTAAACAAATGATCTCCGCCGAGCAGATCCATGCGCGGGTACAGGCGATTGGGGCAGCGCTCACCACACAATACAAGGATAAAAATCCACTTTTTATCAGTATTTTGAGTGGGGCTTTTGTATTTGCTTCCGATCTGATGCGCGCTTTTGATGGACATTGCGAGGTTGGTTTTGTAAAACTTTCCTCTTACAAAGGCACACGCTCCAGCGGTGATGTACAAACCGTTATGGGCTTAGAAAAAGAATTGAATGGCCGTCATTTAATTATTGTGGAAGATATTGTGGATACAGGGCGAACACTCCATTTCTTTACTAATTATCTCCGTGAGCAATCACCCGAGTCTATTTGTATTGTGTCTCTACTGTGCAAACCCGATGCCTTGCAATTCCCGATCGAAATAGATTACACAGGATTTGAAATTCCAGATAAATTTGTGGTGGGTTATGGCTTAGACTACAATGGGTTAGGCCGAAATTTACCAGATTTATTGGTTTTAGCGGATGCTTAGGATTTTATACCCGTTCCAAAGGTAAAAAATGGGATTGTGGCAGCTCGATCACGATACGATCTTCGGGATAAACCATGCCACTTTGGAGCACAATGCCCATAACGCCTGCTTTTCGGATTAAATTATTGTTTTCGTCGCGCCCAAGTACAGCTTGCATCAGGCCTTCTTGCAGGCCATTGAGTTGGTGACAAGGATTGCGCAAACCTGTGATCTCAATAACGGCATTTTCGCCGATATGTAGCCGCGTATGTCTAGGCAGATCGAGCAATTGGATACCCTTTGTGGTAATATTTTCGCCCATTTGACCCGGCAGCATCTCAAAGCCGAGTGTCCGTATTTCATCGTGCAATTCTGAGTGGATCAAATGGACTTGGCGCAAATTGGGTTGCGTAGGGTCTTGTGCTACACGTGAGCGGTGTTTTACGGTAACACCTGCATGTGCATCCCCTTCTACACCCAAGCCAGCCAGCAGATAGATGCTATCTACATTGGGCTTACTCATGGTGTGTGTAGCACTTTTGCTCACCGCTACAACTGTTGCGTTCATAAATTAACCTTTAACGAGGGTACCTATTTTTTCGCCCAATACGATCTTTCTCAAGTTATCCGGCTCATTAATATCGAATACAATAATAGGCATATCTTCTTCCTGACAAAGTGTAAAGGCGGTCATGTCCATCACTTGTAAACCTAAACGGATTACTTTTTCAAAAGAAATTTCTTCGTATTTTGTTGCAGTAGGGTCTTTTTCAGGATCGGCAGTATAAATACCATCTACCCGAGTTGCTTTTAAGATCACATCGGCACCAATTTCGCGCGAACGGAGGGCCGCAGCAGAATCCGTAGTGAAATATGGATTACCCGTTCCTGCAGCGCAAATCACTACACGGCCTTTTTCCAAATGGCGAATAGCCCGACGGCGGATATAGGGTTCTGCTACATTTTCCATTTTCAGTGCCGTCATCAGGCGGGTATAAATGCCAACATTTTCAAGCGCACCCTGCAGTGCTAAACCATTAATTACAGTAGCCAACATGCCCATATAATCGCCCGTAACACCTTCAATACCTGTACCTTCGGATTGAATACCTCGGAATATATTACCGCCACCAATCACTACACAGACCTCTACACCCATTTCTTGTAGCAATTTAATTTGGTTGGCATAATGTTTCAACATTTGCGCCGTAATACCGTATTTTTGGTCGCCCATTAGGCTTTCTCCCGATAGTTTAAGCAAAATACGCTTATATTTCAATGCACTACTCATTAATAAATATTAAAAATTTTAAAGACTAAGATAAGTCGTAATGATGATTTAGGAAGAACTTTTCAAATTGGCGGTGCAAAGTTGAGAAAATCTAGCGGGTTTTGTTTATTTCCAACCTAACTTTGCCGCTCTTTTTTTATAACGCCCATGTATTCTTTACTTAAACCTCTATTATTTGCGCTTTCTCCTGAAAAAGCGCACCACCTCACTTTCCAATTGTTGGATCTAGCAGCCGCTAACCCGCTGGGACGTATATTATTACGACGTTGGTACGTAACCCCCAAAGCGAAAAATGATGTCATGGTCATGGGTTTGCATTTTCCTAACCGTATTGGCTTGGCGGCTGGTTTTGATAAAGACGGGAAGCATATTCATGGGTTGGCATTGCTTGGTTTTGGATTTATTGAAGTAGGGACAGTTACTCCCATACCTCAAGATGGCAACCCACAACCTCGTTTGTTTCGTTTGCCTGCCGATGAAGCCTTAATCAACCGAATGGGGTTTAATAATGAAGGGTTGGATGCATTGGCACAACGCCTCCGCCGCTTGCGCGAACAAGGGGCAGCACCAGAAGGTGTCATCATCGGTGGAAATATAGGTAAAAACAAAATGACCCCCAATGAGAACGCACACGAGGATTACTTGCGCTGTTTTGAAACCCTTTTCCCATGGGTCGATTATTTTGTCGTGAATGTAAGTTCGCCCAATACGCCCAATTTGCGTGCCCTGCAAGAGAAGGCGCCTTTAACCCAACTCTTACATCTTTTGCAAGAAGAAAATAAAAAAAAGAGTGTTTCAAAACCCATTTTACTCAAAATAGCACCAGATTTGACCACCAGTCAATTGGATGATATTGTCGATATTGTTAAAACCACAGGTATTGCCGGACTCATTGCGACCAATACCACCATTGATCGTAGTGGATTAAAAACACCCACTGCCGAGGTAGAGCAAATGGGCTTAGGCGGCCTTAGTGGTGTTCCTGTACGGGCGCGTAGCACAGAAGTGATTCGGTATTTGCGGGAAAAACTAGGTGCTACACCTGTTATTATAGGTGTAGGGGGTATTGATTCGCCAGCCGCCGCACAAGAGAAAATAGCAGCAGGTGCTAATTTGGTACAAGTTTATTCTGGATTGGTGTATCAAGGGCCAGGGCTAGTAAAAAGAATTGCCGAAGCGATTTAATACACTATAAAATAAAACCTTTAGGTGCAGCGCACCATAATATTTGTAGCAAATTACCGTAAACGATCCATTGATTTTACCAGTTTTTCGTCTTTTTTAATACCCTTTCCGGCGAGCCAAAGTAGTAAAATTCCGGCAACAGGAGCGACCCACCCAAGTCCAAATTGTACGCTACCTGTGGGCGGTACAGCAGTGCGCACCATCTGTGCTGTAAATACTGCCAAGGCAAGCAATAAAACACTTATAACAAGACTAACACCTGTTATTTTTCCCTGTAAATTGCGATTTTTATATAAAAAAATAGCCGCGAAAGCGAGTGCAACACCTAGTCCGGAAAGGCCAATCAGGCCAATATTATCGAATACATTGAGGTTGCCATCCGCTAATTGCGGGACACTAGTAGCCGTATCGGAGGCTGATGTGGTAAGCAATGGGAGCGCAAACAGGCTGCCAAACGCGCCCGATGCCAAAAGGAGGTAAATGCTTTGAATCCGTTGAATCATGTTTTTAATTGAAAAAATATAGAATGGGGCAAAGATAAGAATTTCATAAGAAACCAAAATTTTGTTTGCTTTTATTGTTTAATAATCCAAAAAATGTAAGATATTTGTGCCTTCTTTTAATCCAAATTAAATCATTTTATCTCATGTCTTAAGTATATGAAAAAAATATTACTTAGTAAATTGTCTTTAATGCTGGTTGTACTATCCCTTTTTATGGTACAATCATGTCGTGAGTTCCAACCGACATCAGTCATTCCAGATGCGCATCAATTTGATAGTAAAGTATTTCACGAATGGAATAATGTATTCCTTCGCATTGAGCGTTATGCCAAAGGTTACCGCCCAGGGCCTGCACCACGTGCATTAGCTTACCTTGGTTTATCTGCTTATGAGTGCGCAGTTCCAGGTATGCCTGAGAACAATTCAATGCGTAGCCTTTACCCAGGTTTGGAACTTCCAGTATTGCCTGCCAATACAGAAATCCACTGGCCAGCAGCCATCAATGCTTCTTATGCCATGTTGATGGAGCGCTTTTTCTTCCACATGGAAAATGAGTATGCTGATCTATATGGTGAAATTGAGCAAAAGCACAATTCATTGCGTGCGCAATTTGCAAATGAATCTTCAGAAGAGGTAATTGCGCGTTCAGAGCAGTGGGGCCGCGATGTGGCTGCTGCGATCTACGAATGGGAGCAAACAGATACCAAAGGCCACAATGCTTTTTTGAATCCTCAACCAGTGGACTATAACCCACCTACTGGCCCAGGCTATTGGTACAACATTTCTGGCGCTCGCGCTATGTTCCCATATTGGGGTCAAGTACGCACTTTCGCTATTAATGAAACCGACAAATTGGCGCGTAAACCAATTCCTTATAGCGAAAATCCAAATTCTTTGTTCTATAACCAAGGAGAGGAAGTATATAAAACAGTACAATTCATTCGCGAAAATCCGAATGATCCACAAGCATACGAACAAAAGTGGCTTGGCGAGTTTTGGAGCGATGACTTGTTGAACGTTACCTTCTCTCCTCCTCCACGTTTAATGGCGATTGCCGATCAAATCGTGGAAGCAGAACGCATGGATCTTGCTGGTTCTGCTGAACTATACGCAAAATTAGGTATGGCACTCCACGATAATGGTGTTGCTATATGGCACAGCAAATACTTTTACAACTTGGAACGCCCCGATACTTATATTCGTCGCGTGATGAAAGACAAATACCCGGATGCTGAAAACTGGGTATCTAATTTGGATAACCCACTTACTGGAGGTAAAGGTATTACACCTGCATTCCCAGCGTATCCATCCGGCCACTCTGGTTTCGGTGGTGCTGGTGCAAAAATCCTTTCGTCCTATTTTGAATATACGCCAACACATCCAGGTACCTATATCTTTACGGACAAGTGTCACTTTGGCCGTTCAGAGTTCTTAGGTACACCGCGTACATTCAGTTCACTCACCGAAGCAGGTGAAGAAGATGCGTTCTCACGTGTTCCACTTGGTGTACACTGGCGTATGGACTGCGACGAAGGGTTGCGCTTAGGCGAACAAGCAGCACAACGCGTGTTGGAATTGCCTTGGAAAAAATAAAACCTGTTCTAGATATTATAATTTTATAAAAGCGGCACGTTGGTAGATCCAGCGTGCCGCTTTTTGTTGGTGTATAGGTATTGATCGTCGTGTTTTAAGATCGTTTCGTCGTCGATTCTTAGTAGCCGGACGTGTATCATTTTAAGGGGGCAATCACCTGCCTATACATTTGCGACGTTCTTCAAAAAGCACTTCGTTTTTACTCCGTATTTAGGAAATAATAATATTGCTGTAAACCAATAATCTTGCGCTTCAAAGGAACGTATATTGCCCAAAATGAAAAAAATATAAGTTTTCTCATTATCTAGCAATACTATAATTACATTTGCTGCTACAACGCAAACATAAATAAATTACCTAAATATGAGTTTCTTCAAGAAAGCATTGTCGGTTTTTGTAGAGATGGACGAATCGCCCACTCCCTCAGCACCAACACCAACGATACCAACACCAACCACCTCCAACCAACCACCACAAATTACCCACCAACCAACAGTGGCCTCAAACGCCCCTATTCCACAAGCCGATCTTGGTAAATTTGTGAAACACTTCGAACAATTGTTCGAAAAAACCAATTTGCCCGGCCCCGATTATTACGAATTTTGGAAAATGATGGATACCTTGGAAGCGCATATTCCCGACGAAAATGCACGAATCCAAGCCGTTTTTGCTACCCTCGGTTTACAGGGTATGACTAAAGTGACATTACTGGATACTGCTGCTAAATACAAAGAAGAGGTATTGCGCGATAAAGCCAATTTTGAAGCAGCGGTACAACAAAAATCCGATGCCGAAATAGCAGGACGACGCTCCAATATCCAATCACTAGAAGCAGAAGCAGGCCAAAAAAATCAACAGATTGCCCAATTGCAAAAGGAAATTGCGGCCGCTACCGCTAAAATAGACCAATTGCAACAGGAAATCGCTGCCGAAGAATCAAAGATAAACACCTCTAAACAAGGTTACCTGACCGCATGCGGTGCTATGGTCTCCAAAATTGACCAAGATATGCAACGCTTTCAGCGGGTACTAACCCCCTAGCCCCCTAACACCAACTGAACGCCAATCAACCATTTATAACAAACATCAAATCATTATTCTATTATGGCACGCTTAAAACCAGCAGGACGCTTAATCGTCATTGCAATTATCATTGCTTTCATTTTAGCCGCTAAACTTTTTTGGTGGGACAATCGCCCACAAGAAGCAAAAGCCTCTCAAGCCATCGGGCAGGTAGCGCTCCCCGATGCTCCAGAAGCCTCCTTGGCCTCTAATGCGGTCAAACTTCAACTCCCATCCAGTGCTGTTTCCGCTAATGGTGGTACCAAAATCGACTGGAAAATAATGGCCTGGAACGCGCAATTCCCGCTCATGTACGCCAATGGCGGCGCACAAACCACAAAAGGTTCTTTGATCGATGGCGCCAAACTAAGGGTCAACATCGTTCGTCAGGACGACTGTAACAAAACGATTGCGGACTTGGTCAAATTTGCCCAAGAGTACAAGGACAACCCCAATACAACAGGCGTTTTTGCCTCGTTTATGGGCGATGGAATGCCTTATTTCTTTACCGCTTTGAGCAAAGAACTGGAATCACTTGGCCCCGATTATCAGCCCGTTGCGTTCTATGCTATGGGTAAATCTTACGGCGAAGACCAGTTGATGGGGCCTGAAACTTGGCAAGAGAACCCATCTGCCGCACTCGGTAAAACTGTTTCGTGCGTGATGCGCGATGGCGACATGAATATCCTGCTCAAATGGGCTGGTGACAATAACCTAAAAGTAAACCCCGACGAAACCACTTACGATCCAGGTGCCATTAACCTGATTGCCGCCAACGATTTCTTGGATGCTGCCAATAAATACATCACCAATTACCGCGAAAATCGCAAAAAAATGGTTGATGGAAAGAAAATCAACGAAACCATAGAAGTAGGTGTTGACGCAGTGGCGACTTGGACTCCGGGCGACGTAAATATTGCCCAGAAAAAAGGTGGTTTGGTTACGATTGCTTCTACCAAACAATACGCCACCCAAATGCCTAATATCACGATTTCGATCAAGAAATTCTTGAACGATCACCGTACAGATATGGAAAAATTGATCGTGGCACTCTCTCAATCTGGCGACCAAGTGCGCTCGTTCCAAGAAGCAAAAGCGTTTGCTGCCGACGTTTCGGCCAAAGTCTATAACGAACAAGATGGCGCATACTGGCTCAAGTATTATAATGGTGTGACCGAACGCGATAAACTGGGCAAAGAAGTAGCGTTAGGTGGCTCAGCAACCTTCAACCTCCGCGATGCCGCCGACATGTTTGGTATGGGCAAAGACGGTATTGATCGTTACAAAATCGTTTATTCTACTTTCGGGGATATCCTTTCTAAAATGTACCCTGAATTTATGAAAAACTACCCGGCGTACAACAGCATCATTGACAAGTCCTATTTGGCTACTGTTATTGCTAACCACCCCGAATTGATGGAAGGTAAGGCTATTGAAGTACAATACGCCAATGAAATTACCCAAAAAGTATCGTCAAAAGCGGTGCAAGTACAATTTGAAACAGGTAGTGCGGTCATTAAACAAGCATCTTATGCCGTATTGGACGATATACTAAAAAGCGCAGTAGTGGCCGAAGGCTTAAAACTGGGCGTATATGGACATACCGATAATGTAGGCGCACCGGGAGCCAACCAAGCACTTTCAGAGAATCGTGCAAAAGCCGTTCGCCAATACTTAATCGGTAAAGGGCTTGCTGCTAAACGTATCGAATCCAATGGTTTTGGTGCGGATAAACCCATCGCAGACAATGGTACTGCGGAAGGGAAAGCGAAAAACCGAAGGGTGGAAATCGTTTTGGGACAATAAACTGGCCAAATATTGTCGGTGTGCGTTGGACATCAATGCACACCGACAATTCACAAAAAAATCAAAAAATAATGTTCAAATCTCTATTCGCTCCACTTACCCGCCTCTCCACCCGAGATTACATGATCTTAATTGCCCTGCAATTGATCCTCGTTTTAGGGATTTGGGAATGGCGCGGCAACGGCCTGATTCCCGCGCCTTCGAAAGTGACGGGTTCATTGTTCGCCTTATTCCAATCTGGCGAATTTTATGAAAACCTCATCAGCAGTTTGTGGCTGACCTTTAAAGGCATGGGTATTTCCATTATCATCGCTTTGTTGGTGAGTTATATGGCGTTTATTCCATTTTTTAGGCCATTTGCGCAATTTGTGGTGCGTTGCCGCTACTTAACACTCACCGGTTTGATCTTTTTATTTACCCTTTTAACCCAAAATGGCAGTCAACTAAAACTGAGTTTGCTCATTTTTGGTATCGTTCCGTTTTTTGTTACCTCCCTATTGTCGATTTTGGAATCGATCAATAAAGAGGAATTTGAACTTTGCCAAACCTTGGGGATGTCTCGTTGGCGGTCGTGGTGGGAAACCATCGTAATGGGGCGTTTGGATCAAATATTGGAAGTCATGCGCCAAAATTTTGCAATTGCCTGGTTAATGATCACCACCGTAGAAGGTTTGAGCATGTCGGAAGGCGGCTTGGGAACAATGTTGATTAAATCGAATAAATACCTCGATTTGGGCACTGTATTTGCGCTATTGGTCGTGATCTTTTTATTTGGTATTGCTTTTGATTTTTTGCTTTCGGTCATCCGCCGTTGGCTTTTCCCTTATACCCGTTTCCAAACCCTGAACAAATGAGTTATTCCAAAAACGAAATACTAATCAAAGTGGAAAACGTTAGCCTCCAATTGGATGGCAAACCAATCCTCCACAATGTCAATTTTGACATCACCAATATCAAACGCCCCGATATGTCGCAAGGCCAGGTGGTGAGCCTCATTGGGCGCAGCGGTATTGGCAAGACGCAACTCTTCAAAATATTGGCAGGTATCAACAAACCTACTACTGGCACTGTGCTTTTGGGTGCCGATCAAGTGCCTGTACAAGCCGGCATGGTGGGTATTGTGCCTCAAAACTATGTGCTGTTCAACCACCGCACCGTGCGGGGCAATTGGCTCATCGCCATGGAACGCTCTGGGATGAGTGAGACGGATAAAGAAAAATTGATGCAGGACTACGCAAAGCATTTCGACCTTGCCGATCACTTGGATAAGTTCCCGATGCAATTATCGGGCGGACAAAGACAACGGGTAAGTATTATCCAACAAGTGCTGACGGGCAATAAATATATCCTACTAGATGAGCCTTTTTCAGGTTTAGATGCCGTAATGGTCGATCGAGTAACGGCACTTTTGCTCAAGGTGTCGCTATTGGACGAGCAAAATACGTTGATTATCGTTAGCCATGACATTGAAAGCGCGGTAGCCATCTCGGATTGTGTTTACTTACTCGGCAAACCCGATCCAACACAAGGCGCAACCATTACCCAAACGTATGATCTGTGTTCGATGGGCTTGGCTTGGCAAGCGGATATTAGAAAAAAACCGGAGTTTCAGCGGTTGTTGAATGATATTCGGGAGGGGATATAGGGACGGCACTTCAACCACTAAATTTATCATAAATCGGCTTCAACCGCTCAACAATAACTGCCATAACCGTCCTAAAATCTATATCTTCAAATGCCACGTGCTTGTTCATTTTTCGTAAAAAGACATTCCATTGAACAATCCGTTTGGCATTTTCGGCAAACTCTTGCGTGAATACAACTGGATTTTTCACAAAAGGTGTTGCTCTTTGTTGAAAGGTATTACTAATGGCATTGGTTAAAATATCTACTCGATTATTATGATGCTGCAACAGCCTGAAAACATCATAAAAGTCTTTCATACGCGTATTTTGGGCTGCCAAATTAATCATGGCTTCAAATTTTTCAGCAATAACAGTTTCTATTGAATACGCCATAATGAGCGGACTTGGCATCGGCAACAAAGTCGGATATGTCATTTCAATGGGGGCAGGAGTAACGATGTCGCCAAATCCAATATCTATTTGCAGCATTTGACGAATATTACCCAATCGCCCTTCTATTTTGAGGCGAACACCTGAATAGCGCCCTTCTTTTTGCAACTCACTGGTCGTAATACCATCGGATAGGAAGATAACGCCATCAACTTCACAAGCAATTTGACTAATTGTTTGAAAAACCGTTTTCAATTTCAACTGTTCGTTTGTGATATGTACGCCTAACAAATCTAAATCCATAGTTGGGCGGCTGGTTTCTTGTTCAAAAGCATATAGCAATGCACCGCCTTTCAAGCAAAAGTGGTTTTTGAAATCAGATATGGAAAGCCTATAAATTAACCTCTCCGTAAAATAGCGGATTAGAATAAGTTGATACGTTTGCTTTTCCTTTTGAGCAATATTCGTCAATCGACTTTTAATGGAAGCGATGCTGTTATTCATAGGAGTATTTTTATAAAATCATTTACTTTGTTAAAAATGTTCAATTGTTTGGCGTAAGCATCCAAACGGTTGAGGTTGCGGTCTTTGCGGTTAAGATAATTTTTCAAAATTTCTTTCAAGATATCAAAACCAATTTTATTACGATGGCGAATGGTATCACAAATCGTTTTTTCCAAATCGTATATTTTTACGATTTCATCGTCCACGATAATAAAAGTCTCGCCCAATTCAAAAGACGTTTTATTCCAATAATAGATTTTTATTGGCGGATAATCGGGTAAAGCGACACGCTGTCCATCAGGAATTGCAATATGATATTCAGAGGGAATAGAAGTTGTCAATTCATAGTAAAAACATGCTGTTTGCAAACAAAAAATACCTTTTGGCACAATGTGAGCCACTTCTACCAGTTCATTTGTATCCGTCTCTACCCATTTATAAACACCCCGTTTCAATTTAATGAGGGAGTTATTTGCCAAAAAACGGTTAATATCATAATAGGACACACCATTTTCCAGCAAGTATTGAGCAGAAACAATACCTTTATTTTGCTGAAAAATATCGTGGAGGCGCGTATCGTTTATCATCAAAAAATATTTTAAAGGTCAAAGGTACGCATCTTTTTATAAAACAACTGCTTTTCGACTCGAAAGGCAGTTGTTTTATAAAATACTTTTCACTGTAAAGTAAAATGATTTATTTTACGGCATCTATTAACAACTGCCGTATATTTGTTAAATAAACAAAGAGACTTAAATCACGTTCTAAGATTTAATATGAACATACCCCAACAAAAAAACATAGTCCACGGCAGCATAACAGCTGGCGGCAATGTCCACATCGGTGATGAAATAACATATATCACCTACAATATCGCCGACGATTTCCAATCCGGCAGCATTCTTTTCCTCCGCTTGGAAAAAGCAGAAGACAATCAATATACCGCCAACCTATCCGTCAAAAGCAAGCACAGCGAAAAAGGCACATTAGCCACTTCAGGCGAAAAGTGGTGTGAAAATTTCGATGTAAATATCCCCGCACAATTATTCGACGATCTTGCCAAATTCCAAACCTTTCGCCGCAAGATAGACACCCGCAATCGTGACATCGGCTTTGACCAAGGCGCAAATCTCACGGCTCAAGCAATGGAACAATGGCTCAGCAAGCAATTGTTTGATACCTTTTTCTCCGGCGAAATCGGCAAATCCTGCACCGATTTCATTCAATTGCTCGAAGAACAGCGCATCGAAGAATTGCTGTTAGTCCTTTCTGCCGATGATGAAACAATCGTCAATCTGCCATTTGAAATGGTGCTGCCTTTGTTGTTTCCACCTAAATTGGGCGAAGCCAAAAAGAGTCTTGCGATCAACAATTTTAGTTTGGTGCGGACTAAAATCGCCTCACTCGAAGCATTTAATATGCAAGGCAACCATGCCACAGCGACCCCTTTAAAAATGCTGTTTATCACCGCTTTGCCCGAAAACTTGGACGAACGCGGCAAAATGCTGCAAATTGAAGAAGAACAAACCCGCCTGATTGCGAAAATAGGTGATACAAAACCCCAAATCGTGATTGAGTTTTTGGAAAATGCCTCCCTCGCTGAACTCGATAAAGCCCTCCACGCGCGCCAACACGACATCGTGCATATCAGCGGACATGGTGCTTATCACGCAGCAGCACACAAAGGCGTGTTGTATTTTGAAAATGAGGACGGCGATGAAGTACAAGTTTCTGGCGCAGAATTAGGCGAAAGATTGCGGAAACACGCTTGCGTCAAACTCTTGATTTTGAGTGCTTGCGAAACGGCGATAGCAGGCAGCGAAGGCGGTGTGACTGAACAAGCGGCGGAATACGTGCCAAGCATCGTGGCCATGCGTTTTGCGGTGACCGACGAAAGCGCAAAGGTGTTTACCACTGAGTTTTATACCCAATTGGCTAAAGGATTGTCGCTCACACGGGCGTTAGCGTACGCACGTGAGGCATTGCATCAAGACATTGTACAGCGCAGAGAACAATCGCCTCAAATCTTGCACATTGCCGAATGGTTTACGCCTGTGGTATATCAAAATCAGTCGGTCGGGGCGTTGATCGATAAAACGCAGCCGTATCTACTGCCCGATCATTTTTACCCTGCCAGTAGTTTTCTCAAAACCAAAAGTTCCCGTCTGATTGGCGAAGGCTTTATTGGGCGCAAACGGTATTTGATTCAGATGCGCCAAGCGTTTCGGGCGGGGCGGCATGTGTGTTTGCATGGATTGGGAGGCTTGGGTAAAACGACTTTGGCGGAGGCATTTGCCCATAATTATGCTTCCCATGTAAGCGGAGATGTTATCATTTTTGGAGGTGCAGAAGAAAGATTACGAATCAATGAAGCTAGTATTTTAAATGAAATATTTGCACGATTTGAGGAAATCAATGCACCTAAAAGTACAATTCGCCAATTAAAAGCACGATTAGACGACCCAGAAACTGATGTACTTAAAAAACTCCAATTGCTGATAGACAACTATCTCCACGGGCGCAAAACCATTTTGATCTTCGATAATGTCGAAGATGTGCAAACGGATGCGGGCGGCGCGTATCAACGCAGCATTGGAAGCGATAGTTTGAGTGCATTTATGAAGCATTTATGCCAAAATACGCCTGTAAATTGCCATATCATCTTCACCACCCGCTACAAAATCGAGAATTTAGCCGATGTAGTCGAACACCTTGCCTTAGATAAAATGGGCTACGCCGAGCAATACCGCTTGCTCAATTATTCCGATATACTAAGGGGTATTCCGCTGCAAGAACGAGACGATGTGTATAAACGCCTCGACGGTCACCCACGCGGCTATGAGTATTTGGCCGCTCTACTGAAACACGACAATACATTCAGTTGGCAACAAGTGAGTAAAGCCGAAGCTGATATATTTGAAAACCTCTTATTGGCCAAGGTGTACGAACGCTTGACCGAGCGGGAGAAAGCGGTGTTTCAAATCGTTGCTGTTTTTATTGCACGGACACCTTTGGCGGCTTTGGTGGCTGTGAGTGGTGAAAATGAAGCGGATTTATGGCCTATTTTGCAGTCTTTGCAGGATTGGTCTTTGTGCTTTTTGGAAAAGTATGGGCGGTTTGAGGTACATCGGTTGACGCGGGAGTGGATGTCGCAACATATCATTCCTTCCGAAAAAGTGAAGGAATGGGCATTGAAAACGGGGGAGTATTTTAAAAATGAAAGAGCAACAGTTGATAATTATGTTTTAGCCAAAGACTATTTTGAAATAGCCGAAGCATGGGAGGCGTTTGCGAATACATCTTTTTTTTTAGAAGACCACTATCAATTGATTGGCTTATATCCGCAGGCTTTTGAACTTAATAAGACTGTTTTAGAAAAAAATGTAACAGAAAGATCAATTGCAATTGCCCTTTTCAAAATGGGTGCAATTTTTAACCTCTATGGTCAAAATGACCAAGCATTAGAACGCTATGAACAAAGCCATGCAATTGTTAAAAAAATCGGCGACCGTCAGGGCGAGGGTACAACCTTGAATAACATCAGCAGTATATACTCTGCCAAAGGCGACTATGACACCGCATTGCGGTATTTGGAACAAGCTTTAGCCATAAAGCAGCAAATCAGCGACCGTCAGGGCGAGGGAACAACCTTGAATAACTTAGCGACAACTGCCCATGCCAAAGGCGACTATAGCACCGCATTGCGGTATTTGGAACAAGCTTTAGCCATAATGCAGCAAATCGGCGACCGTCAGGGCAAGGGCGCAACCTTGAATAACATCAGCCAAATATACCATGCCAAAGGCAACTATGACACCGCATTGCGGTATTTTGAACAATCCTTAACCATATGTCAGCAAATCGGCAATCGTCAGGGCGAGGGCGCAACCTTGAACAACATCAGCCAAATATACCATGACAAAGGCGACTATGACACCGCATTGCAGTATTTGGAACAATCTTTAGCCATAAGGCAGCAAATCGGCGACCGTCAGGGTGGGGCACAACCTTGAATAACTTAGCGACAACTGCCTATGCCAAAAGCGACTATGAGACCGCATTGCGGTATTTGGAACAAGCCTTAGCCATTCAGCAGCAAATCGGCAACCGTCAGGGCGAGGGATCAACTTTGAGTAACATCAGCTCAATATACAGTACCAAAGGCGACTATGATACCGCATTTCGGTATTTGGAACAATCTTTAGCCATTCAGCAGCAAATCGGCGACCTTAAGGGCGAGGGAACAACCTTGAATAACATCAGCCAAATATACCATGACAAAGGCGACTATAACGCCACCTTGCGATATTTGGAACAATCTTTAGCCATAAAGCAGCAAATCGGCGATTTATCGGGAATAGCGGGGAACTCACATAATATAGGTTGCTTGTATTTTGATCAGGATCGCTATGAAGAAGCCATACCTCTTTTGGTACAAGCCTATCAAATTCTTCAACAAATCGGCTCCCCAAATGTAAAAGTTACAGAGGGGTATCTTAGTGATATTATTGAGCGGATTGGCGAAGCCAAGTTCCAAGAAATCCTATCCAAAATAGGAAAAGCATAGAAGGGGTGCAAAATCCAATTTCAAAATCATAAAAAAAAACGACATATTAGAAATAGCCACCAAATACATCTTTGGTCAACAACCTGTTGACCAATTACATTAAACTGTATAGCAGCCCAATGAAATGATGCAATATTTGGTTGCACAAGTTCCGTGGGGGCATAATATTTTCATATTTACGAAATCCCAAACATTTGATGAAGCGCATTTTTACATTCAACAAACCATAGAAAACGGTTGGAGCAGGGATGTATTGGCACTTCAAATAAAATTGCATTCCCGTTTTATGCTGCTATCTTTGCGCCTCAACAACCACACATAAATGCAGCATTTTGAACAACTGCTCGCGCTCCTCCAACAGGAAAAAGCAGAGGATCTCCGGCAGTTTATGGAGCAAATACAAAAACGCCCACTGGCAGAACGGGTCAAACAAGGCTATTCCTGGTATCCGCTCCGAGTCGTACAAACGGGCTTTTCCATCGGCGAAAAAGCATTTGTGGTCGTAGAACGCACCGCTGGTATCAACGAACCCCACCAGTTGAAAGCCGGCACTTCCGCCCGATTTTTTACACTTACACCGCATATCGACCGCCCCGAAATGACGGGCGTTATCAATTTTGTAGAACGAAACAAGATCAAGATTGTCCTTAACTCCCGCGATGTACCCGATTGGATCGAAATGGGACAATTGGGCGTGGATATGCTTTTTGACGACCGCACCTACAGCGAAATGGAAAAAGCACTCCGCAAAGTAATGCAGGCCAAAGGCGACCGCCTCGCCGAATTGCGGGTATTGCTCACCCAGCCGCCCGATCAAAAAAGGTACGCATTGGACACCAGTAGTACCGACGAAAACGCCAGCCTCAATCCATCACAGCAAAATGCCGTCACCGCTATACTCGCCAACCAAGACGTAACTGTTATACACGGGCCGCCAGGAACGGGCAAAACCACCACATTGGTAGCGGCCATCGCGCGCCTGTGCGAGCGAGAAAGCACGGTATTGGTCACCGCACCCAGTAATACCGCAGCCGATCTACTCACCGAGCGACTCGATGCCAAAGGGCTAAATGTGGTACGTATAGGCAATGTGAGCCGCGTGGATGAAGCCGTTTTGTCGCATACCCTGGAGGCTATTTTGGCCAACCACCCAGAGAGCAAAAACATCAGAAAGGTAAAATTGCAGGCCGCTGAATACCGCCGACAAACCCGCAAATTTAAGCGTACTTTTGATGGTGAAGACCGCCGCGAACGCGACCACTTGAAAAAACAAGCACAAGAACTGGAAGCATGGGCGCGTACCTTAGAGGATCGCTTGGTGGATGAGATATTGACGGGCGCACAAGCCATCGTGTGCACCTTGGTGGGCGCGGCACATCCATTGCTCGATCGGTACAAATTTCGGACTTGCATCATCGACGAAGCCGCACAAGCACTGGAACCCGCTTGCTGGATACCGATTTGCAAAAGCAGCCGGGTGGTATTGGCAGGCGATCCGTTTCAACTGCCTCCGACCGTAAAAAGCCAAGATGCAGCACGCAAAGGGCTATCGCTCACCCTGATTGAACGCGCCATCCAACTCCTGCCCGAGCGCGTTCACCTGCTCAATACGCAGTACCGAATGCACCGCGCTATTATGGATTTTTCCAATGGTTATTTTTACAATGGCGCGTTGGTGGCTGCTCAAGGTGTGGGAGATCGGCGTTTGCTCAACCTAAATGCCGATAATGCGACGGTAACGGTTTTTGATCCCGTCACTTTTGTGGATACTGCGGGCTGTGGTTTTGAAGAAAAATTGGGGGCAAAAGGCTCCGACACGCGCGCGCAAAGCAAATACAACCCCGAAGAAGGATTATTGGTACGCGAACATTTGTTACAATTGATCCAGGAATTCAGAACGAGTACTTTTTTCCCAAATATTGGCGTATTGTCGCCCTATCGCGAGCAGGTGACCTACTTGGATGAGTTGTTCCGCGACGACCCCGATATTGCCCCGCTCATGAATAAAGGCGGAATTATTCCCAACGGCGCCACTGACGAAGGGCGTTATGCCCCCATTACGATCAATACGATTGATGGATTTCAGGGGCAAGAACGCGATATTATTTATATCAGTTTGGTGCGGTCGAACAGTAAAAACGAAATTGGCTTTTTATCGGATTACCGCCGAATGAACGTCGCCATGACCCGCGCTCGGATGCTACTGACGATTATCGGCGATTCTGCGACAATCGGGAACAATAAGTTCTATGCGGCGTTATTGGAATTTATAGAAAAAAATGGGCGTTACCAAACGGCTTGGGAATACATGAAATAGAAAGTACTTAACTTTGCACCGCCACGTATGACAAACGAAGAGTTTAAGATTTTTTCCAGTACCATACCTACCGATCCGGGGGTGTATCGCTTTTTTGGCGATAATGATGTGGTATTGTACGTTGGTAAGGCCAAAAACCTGCGCAACCGCCTGACTTCTTATTTTGGGGATAAAAAGCACCAATTGGCCAAAACGAGGGTGCTGACCAAGCATGCCATTCGCATCGAATTTACGATTGTAGAAACCGAGCAAGACGCGTTATTGCTGGAAAATACGCTCATTAAGCGTTTTATGCCCAAGTATAATGTGCGCTTAAAGGACGAAAAATCGCCACTTTCCTATATTTGTATCAAAAAAGAACGCTTTCCGCGTGTGTTCGTTACGCGCAAGGCGATCAAAGACGGATCGGTTTATTTTGGCCCTTATTTGCACAAATACAAGATCAATGAAATAGCGGAATTGATCCGAAAACTCTTCCAATTGCGCACGTGTACCCTCAATTTATCGGAAGACAATATCCTGCGGGGCAAATTCAAACCTTGCCTGGAATACCATATCAAAAACTGCGCTGCGCCTTGTGTCAATCTGGAAGATGAACCGACATATTTGGCAAAAATAGAGCAGATCAAAAATATATTAAAAGGCAATTTTAGTTCCGTTCGGACGTATTTGCTGGAAGAAATGCAGCATTATGCGGGCAATCTGCAGTTTGAAATGGCGCAGTCGATGAAGGACAAATTACTGCTTTTTGAAGATTACCAAGGGAAAAGCACGGTTGTCAACCCCAATATTAAAGATGTGGATGTGTTTGCTATTGCAGAAGATGAAAACGAGGCTTATGTCAATTATATGAAAGTGGTGAATGGTGCGGTGATTCAAACTTATACCCTCACATTGACCAAAAACCTCGACGAAGACCAAGAAACACTGCTCTCTTTTGCGATTCCGGAACTACGCGCTAAGTTCAATTGTATTTCACCAGAAATCATTGTACCCTGTATTGTTGTACTGCCGGATGATATGGAATTGGTCGTTACTGTACCCAAAATCGGCGACAAGAAAAAACTACTCGAACTGGGCGAAAAAAACGTACAATACCACCTGCTCCAACAAAAAAGACAAGCCGCCAACCAAACTGGTCGTATGACACCCGCAGAGCGTATCCTCCGCACCCTGCAAAGCGACTTGAATATGCCCGATATTCCGATCCATATCGAGTGTTTTGACAATTCTAACTTGCATGGCACCAATGCCGTATCGAGTTGTGTTGTATTTAGGAACGCCAAACCCGCTAAACGCGATTACCGCCACTACAACGTAAAAACAGTGGAAGGGCCCAATGATTTTGCCACGATGGAAGAGGTGGTGTACCGCCGCTACAAACGCTTATTGGCCGAAGCGCAAAGCCTCCCGCAACTGGTTATTATTGATGGAGGTAAAGGCCAATTGAGTGCGGCGATGAAAAGTTTGCGCGCCTTAGGGCTGGAGGGGAAAATGACCGTAGTGGGTATTGCCAAAAAACTAGAAGAAATCTTTTTCCCCGAAGATTCTATTCCTATTTATATCAATAAAAAATCGGAAGCACTCAAACTGATTCAACAAGCCCGCAATGAAGCGCACCGATTTGGCATCACGTTCCACCGCGACCAACGCAGCAAAAATTTCCTGACCACAGAACTTACCGAAATACCCGGCGTGGGTACCAAAACATCGGAAAAACTACTCCAGCATTTTGGATCGGTAGCACGACTCCGAGCCGCTACATCCGAACAAGTGGAAGCATTGATTGGCAAATCAGCTGCTAAAAAAGTATTGTTGTATTTTAAATCGGCGGAAGTGTAGATAGTTGTTTGTTTTTTAACGCTACGCCGAGGCATCAGCATTAATAAACCTAACCGGATTATCTACCCCATAGTTATATCCCGACCACCTCTGGCACTTCCCTGCTAGAGTGACTCCATCCCTGTATCAAGAAAATCTAAGCAAATTCTTATTCAAAACTAAGCAAATTCTTATTCAAATCTAAGCAAATTCTTATTCAGTTTATGGAAGTGCGTCAACTACGCCACGCTACATTTGTGCCCATTACTTTTCAACAAAGATTACAATGCCACATATTGAACTAGAAGCACATTTGCCTGGAATTACAGGTTTATTAGAATATCGTAAGGATACTGCCGAACCCATTCGGATGCTTACCGAAATACTTTTACGGGGTGAATCGACACTTACTCAAGGCGAACGAGAACTCATTGCCACTTTGGTCTCCGCTCGGAATCAATGCCGTTTTTGCACTAACGCTCATACTGCCGCTGCGGATTTGCTTTTGGGAGAATCGGAAACATGCCGATTGGTCGTCCTTGATATAGAGACCGCACCTGTTAGCGAAAAAATGAAAGCACTGTTGCATATTGCTGGCTTAGTCCAACAAAGTGGCAAATCAGTAACAATAGCGGCCATAAACCGGGCAAAACAAGAAGGTGCAACTGATCTTGAAATACATGATACTGTGCTTATTGCAGCGCTTTTTTGCTTGTATAATAAATATGTTGATGGTTTGGCAAGTGCTACACCCGATGATCCGAACTTTTATACAGGATTGGGAGACCGTATTGTACATCACGGCTATACTAGGTTGCCACAGGGTTACGAGCACTTGAAAAAATAAACATTCATTTATATTAAATACAAAACGATGAGATTAGCTATTACCATATTTTTTTTTATTGTTACCATTTTAACATGTTTGGCCCAGCCGATTTCCGGCACTATTCACGACGCCGATAACAAGCCATTGAGTGGCGCTAGAATCACCTTAAAAGGATCTAATATCTCTACAATTACGGATGATATGGGTCGGTTTTCACTAGAGGCCAACCAAAAACCGCCTTATACAATTTTGATTGCACGCTTGGGTTTTGAGCAAGGTGAAGTTCGGCTATTATCTAACGATGCAGGGATAATACTTATAAATAGTAGTATTGAAATGTTAGACCCTGTTGTTGTATCAGCATCTAGAATCGAGGAGAAAATCTTGAAATCACCTGTTGCTATTGAGAAATTGGATGCTCGTGCGATACGCGAAAGTCCAGCAATAAATTTTTATGATGGTTTGCTCAATCTTAAATCATTGGATATGGTGACGAGTAGCCTTACCTACAAACAGATCAATACACGTGGTTTTAATGATACTGGCAACAGCCGTTTTTTGCAGTTGGTGGATGGTATGGATAATCAAACACCCGGTCTAGGCTTTGCGGTAGGTAATCTTTTTGGGGTATCCGATCTTGATGTAGAAAGTGTCGAACTTATTCCAGGGGCAGCGTCTGCGTTGTATGGCCCGGTGGCCTTTAATGGTATGTTATCCACGCGAACCAAGAACCCATTTGACTACCAAGGACTTAGTGTACAAACCAAATTGGGGGTCAATCATGTGGGTGACAAGGCCAGTAATGGCGCAAAACCTTTTTATGAAGTATCGGCTCGTTACGCAAAAGTCTTTAATAATCATTTTGCATTCAAACTAAATGCCTCTTACCTTTCTGGGACAGATTGGTACGCTAACAACTATGAAGATGTTGATCCCAACACACCAGAGGCGCAACGTGGAGACAATAACCCAAGCCGTAATGCACTAAATATTTATGGCGATGAAGTAGCCAAAACAATAGATGGCGTTGGCAGGATTTCCCGTACGGGCTATGAAGAAATTGATGTAGCACAATATGGTGTTTATAGTACTAAAATTGGAGGGTCGCTACATTATAAAATTAATCCTAAGCTAGAAATTATTTTTGCACCTTCCTTGGTGCAGGGTACCACAATGTACACTGGGAGTAGCCGTTATGCACTCGATAATTTTAAATTAAATCAAAACCGCCTCGAAATACGTGGGAAAGATTTTTTTATCAGAGGTTATGTAACCGCTGAGCGCTCATCAGACTCCTATAATTCCCGTTCACTTGCTCAACACATCAACAGAACATGGGTCAAAGATCTTAATGGTAATGTGGTGGCGCCCAACTTAGCAGATGAGACTTGGTTTGCTCGGTATGTCGCTGCCTATAATGGGGATATTGCAGGTGTAAATACACAAAACCATGCCGAGGCTCGGATTTTTGCCGATCGAGGCCGTATTTTGCCCAATTCTCCTGCATTTGAAACAGAAAAAGACCGACTTATCCATACCACAGGCTTGAATGGGGCAGGTGTGATCAGCAATAGTAGCCTATATCATATTGATGGGCAGTACGATCTTACTTCCTTAATAAAAGTAGTCAATTTGCAGGTCGGCGGTAATTATCGTTATTATGATATGTCCACCAACGGAACCTTATTTGACGATATTAATAACCCTGTGACCATTGGTGAATATGGCATTTTTGCACAAACATCCAAACAACTGTTAGAAGACAAAATTAAACTAACGTTTTCTGGTCGGTACGACAAAAATGAAAGTTTCAAAGGCAATTTTACACCACGCGGCTCGGTCGTTTATTCTCCTCGCGAAAATCACAACATCAGGGCTTCTTATCAAACTGGATTTCGGAATCCAACAGTGCCGGATCAATACATTAAGTTGAATGTAGGGCCTATTATCATCTTAGGGGGAGCACCAGCGAATAGTAGAGGTCTGAATGCCTACGAGAATTCGGTCAATGCATCATCGTTGGGAGCGTTTTTTGGTGGTTTTCAGCAGGATTTGCAAAATGGGCTAGCATTCCCTGATGCCGTACTCAAAAACAAGGATAATTTGGTTAAATCAAACGTTCCGTATGTAAAACCAGAGCAAACCAAAGGTTTTGAAGTTGGCTATAAAGGGCTTTACTCAAAAAAAATACTGTTTGATGTCAATTATTACTATAATTCTTACACTAATTTCTTGATCAATCAAGTAGTAATGCGTACCGATAGCCCTGTATTATTACCAGATGGCAGCATTAACCCTGATGCGGCATTTGATATTTTGAATAATAAAACCCAACTCTTTCAACTTTATACAAATGCTGCCGACAAGGTAAGTGCTCAAGGGACAACGGTAGGCTTAACCTATAATTTGCCCAAAAATTACCGTGCACACTTCAATGCTACGTGGTCTGATTTTAAAATTTTAGATGCTAATCCTAATAATATTCCAGCCTTTAACACGCCTAAGTGGAAAACTAACTTTACCCTTAGTAATGACAGGTTGACCAATCACATTGGTTTTGGGATAGCTTGGCATTGGCAGCAGGCATTTGATTGGTATGGCACGATCAATGAGTTGAGGCCGGGTAAAGTTGAGGCTTATCATTTGTTGGATGCACAGGTAAGTTATCGGCTTACGCGCTTAAAATCAATCGTAAAATTAGGTGCAAATAATCTCACCAACAGATATATTGTACAAGCATTTGGGTCACCAGCTATCGGCGGTATGTACTATGTATCTTTGACTTATACCGGAATTTAAAAGTTTAGTGAATAAATAGATCAGGTCAGTTGGCTTAACAGCACAAAGGAGATGGATGGAAATTAAGATCCTTTACATTACGCTATAAACTTGTCAAATAGAGTAATAGAAATCTGTTAAGTCAACGATCTATCTAAATATTTATTGATTCACCTCTATATATACGCATGAACAAACATGTATCATTTATAATTTGCGCGCTTTGTTATCTTTTTGGTGGCACGGTATCTACTCTTTTATCCTCCAATTTGCCTATTGTTATAAAAGATATGACCAACCACATGACACCATTAAATGTAGATACGATATCCGCTTGGCTAAATGCTGGGTTCTTATACGGCTGGATGCTGGGAGGTTTATTACTGGGTATTATAAGCGACAGGATAGGACGCACCAAAACGCTGGCCATATCATCTATAATATACGGCATATTTACGTTATTAGTCGTTAATGTCCAAAGTTGGGAAATGCTTTTATTTTACCGGTTTTGTGCGGGATTTGGCGTAGGTGGGGTACTCTTAATAGCCACCGTATATATTTCTGAAATATGGTATCCAGATACACGGTCGGTAGCATTAGGCTTACTTGCCGTTGCATTTCCGGTTGGTATCGTATTGACAGGTGCTATGACCGCTGGTTTTGCACATTGGCAGCAAGCGTTTGGGTTAGGAATTATTCCTTTAGTATTAGGATTAGTTGTATGGTTTTTATTACCGGAATCGGAAGATTGGGCATCGTTAAAAAAGCAGCATGAAACCGTTGCTAATACTTCAGTTCGTACCCTTTTTCATCCAACATACCGTAACAACCTTTTAACCGGTACAATTATTTTCGGTGCGGTATTGGTGGGGTTATGGGGACTATTCTCTTGGATACCAACGTGGGTACAAGGGCTATTACATGGAACCTCCGATGGGCAAACGGAACGTGGTACTGCCATGATGATCTTGGGGATAGGCGGTATTGTGGGAGGTAGCCTTTCGGGAATAATGATGCAGCGAATGGGATCCAGAAATACCTTATTATTCACTTTTATGGGATTAACCCTAATTTGTGGAGTGCTTTTTTTGACAAATGAAAACTTTTCTCCTATTGTTTACCTCGAAATGGCCATACTTGCAATGTTTTTTGGTATTAGTCAGGGTGCATTATCCGCCTATATTCCGGCTTTATTCCCTACTCATATACGTGCTATGGCAACTGGATTTTGTTTTAATATTTGCCGTTTTTTTACAGCAACTGCGGTATTTTTTGTGGGTGCATTGGTACAGTATCTAGGTGGATTTAGTAATGCCTTGTTGACCTTTGCTATTACATTTGTTATTGCGGGTATTGCTACATTTTATAGCCCAACGACACAGGGCAATTCTAAACCGATTTAAAAGTAATTAATGATTGATTATGCCATATATTTCACTAAAATCCGATGCTCCAGGTATCCGAGGTTTGGTTGAATACCGACCTGATACGGGTAAGTTTTTATACGATTTGGTACAAATACTCTTGCGCCAGGATTCGCCCTTAAGCAATGCCGAAAGAGAACTAATAGCAGCTTACGTTTCTTCGCTCAATGCCTGTACTTTTTGTACTTGTAGTCATGCTGCTGCTGCACGTTTTTTATTTCAAGATGCTGAATCTATGGTAGATTTGGTACTTCAAGACTACGAAAAAGCAGCAATTTCAGATAAGTTGAAATCTTTGCTTCATATTGCGGGAAAGGTACAGGCCGATGCGCGTACTGTGGATAATTTAGCAATAGAAAGAGCTCGACAATTTGGTGCTACGGATCGAGAAATCCACGATACCGTTCTGATTGCGGCAACATTCTGTATGTTTAACCGCTATGTGGATGGGCTGAATACACTTACCCCAGCACACACCGATGAACAAGTGTGGCTAATAATGGGCGAACGTATGGGCACACAAGGCTATATCCCTCCTCCTCTATCACAATAAACATAAATACTATGCCTTATATAAATATCCCAAGCGAACTGGAAGGGATGCGTGGATTACTTGCTTTTAGACCCGCTATTGCCCCAGCATTAACCGCCCTTACAGAAACTATTTTGCGCAGTGATGAGGGGCTAAGTATGGGGCAACGTGAACTTATTGGGGCTTATGTCTCTTCCTTAAATAATTGTCATATTTGCCAATGCGTACATAGTGCGGCAGCGCAGTGTTTGTTGGCAGAAACATCAGGATTGGTGGATAAAGTGATCGAAAACTACGAAAACGCACCGCTGTCAAATAAAATGAAAGCTTTATTGACCATCGCAGCAGGTGTACAGCGTAGTGGAAAGGATGTCCTTCCTGAGCATATTGATAAGGCTCGTATTGCAGGAGCAAATGATCTTGAAATACATGACACTGTATTTATTGCTGCGTTATTTGCTATGTTCAACCGTTATCTGGATGGCCTTGGTATGGTCTCATTGTCTTCAAATGATATACTGGCAGAACGCGGTAAAAACCTAGCAATACACGGATATAAATAACGACGTAAATGTTTTTTAAATTTAAATGCCGCACTTAAACTCCTAGGTACTATACCCATTTTATCGAATATATGGTACAAGAAAAAATCCATTCTTTTGGACTATTGACCCACTGATACAGATTTCAATAGTTCCATGACACTCAGACTGTCGCTTTGACTGACATTTCGAATACTAAAGGTTGTCCCAAGCAATCCCCAATAGCATATTCATAACGCAAACCATCGGCACTTGTTGTACCAATATTTCCCCTATCTTTGCCCCTTCAACCCCAACCGACAAATAACCACCCACAACGTGCGATTCGATATTATTACAGTACTGCCAGAACTACTAGAAGGGCCATTTAGCCATTCCATCCTCAAGCGTGCACAGCAAAAAGGGCTGCTGGAGGTACACCTGCACGCGCTGCGGGAATACTCACCCAGCAAGCAAAAACAAGTAGATGATTACCCTTTTGGCGGTGGGGCAGGTATGGTCATGAAGGTGGAACCGATAGCGGCTTGTATAGAAAAATTACTTTCCGAGCGCAGTTACGATGAGGTCATTTATACCTCTCCCGATGGCAAACGACTCGACCAATCTACTTGTAACCACATGTCGATGCTCAATAATGTGATCATTCTTTGTGGGCATTACAAGGGTGTGGACGAAAGAATCCGCCAGAAATACATCACCTTGGAAATCAGTATCGGCGATTATGTGCTTTCTGGCGGAGAACTGGCAGCCGCTGTGATTGTGGATGCCATTGGCCGGCTTATTCCCGGTGTACTCAACGACGAAACTTCCGCGCTGACGGATAGTTTTCAGGATAATTTATTGGCACCGCCCATTTATACACGACCCGCCGTTTGGGAGGGCATGAGCGTACCGGAAATACTGCTTTCCGGCCACGAGGCCAAAATAGATGAATGGCGGTACGAGCAGAGTTTGGCGCGTACTAAAGCACGACGTCCAGATTTACTAGGCGAGTAAAAGATCTGTTTAGCACGAGGACATATTTTTTAACGATTTACTGTAAAATTTATGCCAAAGTACTGTACCCCAAGTGTGGCAAAACCGGCCTTAGAAAAATTTATGCTGAGCCTGCCGAAGTATGCAGGTTTTGTTTGTACTTCGGCTAGGCTCAGCATGAAAGTGGAGGCGGATGAAGCCAAAAAGTGTTTGAGCCAAACGTAATTTACGGGACACAGTCCCCGCTCGAATGTGCGGCGAGTTTTTTTTGGCGCCGCCGGAGCGAGGAAGCAAAAGCACCGCATTTTTCGTCAGCCGAAGCGTTTTTTGCTTACTTTTTTTCGCTAAAAAAAG
>JAYUKX010000076.1:0-3993 GCA_043764095.1 Chitinophagales bacterium | reverse complement strand
GTTGATTGTAGAATTTGTGACGGATAAGCAAACAAAAAAACCTGATCCAGATCGCACTTTAAAGATCATTAAAGAAGCCGTTTCCAATGGCATTTTGTTGATTCGTGCTGGATTGTACTCCAACTGTATTCGTTTATTGCCACCGCTGGTCATCACCGACGATCAACTCCACGAAGGATTGGCGGTGCTAGGAGCCGCTATTGAAAAGCATAAATAACCTATACCTTTGGTTCAGTATCGTGGCGGAAGGGAGAACTGTGCAAGTGCTCCTGAATCAAAGGCGCACAAAGCACAAGGCATAGATACAAACATACAGAGGCCAATATGGATAATTAATTAGACCACTGTTGGAGGATCAATAGATCATAAGTGCCATGCAATACCACGGCAGCTAGCAATGCCTTTGCAAACAAGCGCATGCGTTGAGGTGGGTTAAATTTGGCCAATCCGACAAAATACCCGGTTACGATGGCGAATACAAGGTGGGCTGGAACAGCGGTGAATGCTCGGATTATAGCGGTTTCAGTACCCCAGCGGTTGACGTAAATAATATTTTCGGCAGTGGCAAAACCCATGCCTACCATTACACTATATACGATCCCATCCAAGGGTTCATTAAAGTGGCGAATGAAAAAAGCACCAGCCACCAAAGCAACCAGTTTAAAAAATTCTTCATTGACTGCTATGACTACATAGGCCAGAAAAAACGTCTGCGATACTTCATTGCAAGCATCCGAAAAGTCAGGATACGCCCATCGCTCCATTTCGATGGCTGGCAAGGTAGCCAGTACTCCCAAACCGAAACACCAAAGTAAGGGGAGCAATGGCTCTTTATCATACCTGTCAATCCGATAAACAATATAACTCATCAATACACCCGGAAGGCAAGCCAATACGATTAAGAAAGGAGATATAGTTGCCAATCCTTTGATATGATAATGAATGATTGATCTAAGAACAGTTTTTCAAAAGCCCCCCAAAGATAGCGAGCCAAATCAATCCTTTGATTAAAAAAAATAAAAATCCCCCGATACCAATTTTACGAAGCCAATCCTTTGTTTTATTATTTGTCATTTTCAGCCTATTATTTTACCGTTTCAGATCGGTTATTAAGTGAAACCATACAACCATATCGTATTTTTGCGCGTTTATTAAAAAAAAGACTCCTGACTGATATAAAGTTTTTTACTTTGCGGCCAGAATTGCGTCTAAAAATATGGTTCTAAACAACCAACCTACTAAAAAGGTTGGAAAAATCACTTTTATACTCTTATGAATAAAATAATCTTTGGTTTCTGTGCACTATCTATATTAATTATCACCTTATTGGCTCCCGTGGGATGCTACTATGACAATGAAGTAGATCTTTATGGAGAAAATAATACACCTTGCGACACCGCAAATATCAGGTATAGTGTAGAAATAAAAAGCATTTTGGAGACAAAGTGTTACAAATGCCACCAAGGCGCCTCATCTTCGAGTGGTCTTCCTTTTGATAATTATGATGCCTTGAAAGACTATGCTTCCGATGGCAAGTTAGTAGAACGCACCACCAGTGCATCTGCCCCTATGCCTCCTTTGAGCGATGGCGGCCTGTTACCAAAGTGCGATCAAGAAAAAATAAAAGCCTGGGTAAAAGCAGGCGCACCTAACAATTAAAGTTACGACAACAATGAAAAAAATATTGTATTTTCTATTGGCCGCTGGTTTGATCGGCGCAGCCATAGGTTACTCTATGTGGAACAAACCCCACAAAGATATGCAAAAAGCCGCTACAGACATAACGGTTGATGCTACTGCTATCTTCAACGAATACGAAATCGACGAAAATGCCGCTAATGCGAAGTACTTTGAAAAAGTAATCGCTATAAAAGGTGTCGTCAAAGAATCATCTACCAGCGAAGATGGGTCTGTGAAAGTTAGCCTTGATACTGGCAAAGATTTTGGGGTATTGTGTGTACTCAGCGAGACGGCTACCCATGCACGCAAATCTTTCACCACTGGCGAAACAGTCACCCTAAAAGGTAGTTGTGCCGGACTCAATTTTGATGTGCAATTTGTTGATTGTGTAGAAGTTAAATGATTTCCTAATCCAAAGGCTTCAATCTTTAAAGATATGCAAAGGCTTGTGTAAGACCGTACTATTAAGATGGTTGTTTCGTTTAAATACCTTCTAGTCTTATTCAAATATCCTCATATCCTCACGTTCATTTTTAATACAACTAAATTCATTTATTATTATGCAAAAACCTATTGTTCTTGTCGCCCTTTTCATTTTGATGACCCAAGCGGCATTCTCCCAAAAGTTTTTTTCCCGCGATGCAGTACTTAGTTTCAGTTCTGACACGCCGATGGAAAAAATTGAAGGCACCAATAAAGCAGGTACCTGCGTATTGGATACTAAAACCGGCAAAATGGAGTGGAAAGTACTCGTGAAAGGTTTCAAATTTGAGAAAGCACTCATGGAGGAGCACTTTAATGAAAATTACATGGAATCCACTAAGTTTCCAAATGCCGTTTTCAAAGGTGAAATCACCAACCTTAGCGAGATCAATTTCTCACAAGATGGTAAATACACCGTGAAAACCAAAGGTACGATGACCATGCATGGCGTTTCCAAGGAAATCAATGTGACTGGCACTCTCAAGGTGAACAAAGGCCAGATGGAAATCCTTTCTAACTTTTCGGTGACTTGTGCTGATTACAATATCGCGATCCCATCGGTGGTAAAAGACAACATCGCCAAAGAGATCAAGGTCACTGTTTCGGCCAAACTCAATGCAATGAAGTAATATTCACATAGGGGGGAGCGGCTTACAGCCGCCCCCCTCTTTTTACAATAAAAATTTTGTCTCAATGAAAAAAGCGATCTACACCCTTTCTTTTATATGTTGCTTGTTTGGCACTGTTTTACAGGCGCAAGATGAAGACCTGCTTTCGCTCCTTGGCGAAGAAAAAACAACCGATTATGCCACCGCTACCTTCAAAACCAACCGAATTGTAAATGGGCACTCGGTGGAGAACACAGCTCGTGGCGTGATGGATATGAAGATTTCACACCGTTTTTCTCCGGTCAGGTATGGTCTATATGATATCTTTGGCTTGGATGGGGCGAGTATCCGTATTGGCTTGGATTATGGAATCACCGACCGATTGATGGTTGGCTTTGGTCGGAGCAGCAATGAAAAAATCATAGATGGATTTGCCAAGTATAAAATATTGAGGCAAAGCAGTGGTAACCGTAATATGCCGATTACCCTATCCTACTTGATTGATGCTCAAATAAAAACTGTTAAGTTTTCAGACTCCGAGCGCAACAATAAGTTCAGTTCGCGGTTGTATTACACGCACCAATTATTGATTGGTCGGAAAATAAACAGCGGTATTTCGCTGCAACTAATGCCAACGCTTGTTCATAGAAATTTAGTCGCCACTAAAGCAGATAAAAACGATGTATTAGCACTAGGTGTAGGTGGTCGTGTCAAAGTATCGAAACGCATAGCCCTCACCGCAGAGTACTACTATGTGCTGGATAAGCAAGTCACCCAGAACTTTGCCCCACCCCTTTCCATAGGTGTGGATATCGAAACGGGGGGACACGTTTTTCAACTGCATTTCACCAATTCTCAAGATATGACCTATAAAGGCTTTATCACCGAGACACCAGAAGATTGGTTTTACAAAAATGCTGATGGAAAAATGCTGAGCGGCATCCGGTTTGGATTCAATGTGTCGAGGGTATTTACCATCAGGAAACAGAAAATCTAGGTTTTACAAAACGTATATTTGTTTCAAAAGACTTGCTATTTCGATGATAATCGAATGGCAAGTCTTTTGTTGTTTAGATGTCATCATCACAACCAGTAATTAATCACCACATTTTACATGCGCCATATTTTATTATTCTCAGTTATTGCATTTTTAGGAGCCTGCAACCTATCAAAGGACATCGAAATAGAACTGCCTGCCTACGACCGACAGCCAGTAGTGGAG
>JAYUKX010000075.1:0-52577 GCA_043764095.1 Chitinophagales bacterium | reverse complement strand
ATGAAACGGATTTAACGGATTAGAGCGGATTGTTTCAAAATAATCCGTTTAAATCCGGGTAATCCGTTTCATCCGTTTTGCTATCCTGTCTTAGTTTTAATCCAACACATGATTCGCGTAACTAATAATTCAATACCGCTTCCATCGCTTTGGCCACCTTATCCACCGATAGTATCATCGTCGCTTCGAGTACAGCGTTCAAAGGCACTGCGGGCATATTTTCTGCACCAATAGTACGGACTGGCGCATCCAAGTCCTCAAAACAGTGTTCCGAAACCCGAGCAGCAATACTTTGCGCAAATGTATTATGCACCGGCTCTTCGGTTACCACCAAAACCCGACCGTGCAAGCGCGATTGCTCAAAAATAGCCGCTTCATCCAAGGGAACCAATGTCCTTAAATCAAGGATACTTACCCTTCCCGCAAAACGTTGCGCAGCGTTCAATGCCCAGTGCACACCCATGCCGTAAGTAACCACGACTAACGCCTGTCCTTTGTCAATTTGTGTTTCCTCAGCCGCCAATACAAGCCGTGCTTTGCCAAACGGAATACGATAATTTTCGTCTGGTTCTACCGTTTTTGCGGCATCAGTACCGGGTACTTTTGACCAATATAGCCCTTTATGCTCCAAAATAACAACTGGATTGGGGTCTGCAATCGCCGATTTTAGCAACCCTTTCAAATCAGCACCATTACTCGGATAGGCAATTTTGACCCCTCTAATATTGGTCAAAACACTCTCCACGCTGCTACTGTGGTACGGCCCGCCGCTGCCATACGCCCCAATCGGTACACGCAATACACACGAAACCGGCCATTTCCCATTGCTCAAATAACAACTCCGAGACACTTCAGAAAACAACTGATTCAACCCCGGCCAAATATAATCGGCAAACTGTACTTCCACAATGGGCTTAAGTCCTACTGCACTCATTCCTGCCGTACTGCCCACAATAAAAGCCTCTTGTATGGGCGTATTAAATACACGATGATCACCAAATTTGTCTGCCAATGTGGCGGCTTCTCTAAATACACCACCGAGCCGGCGGCCTACATCTTGTCCGTACAACAACACCGTAGGGTCATTGCGCAGGTTTTCCTCCATGGCAAATAAAGCGCAATCCACCATTACTTTTATCTCGCGGTCTTTGGACACGCGTTCGCCTTGCTCCGATACAACGGGTGTTGGCGCAAAAACGTGGGTAAATAAATCTTCGGGTGAAGGATCTGGGGCATTTTTGGCTTGTTCGAAGTCCATTTTAACCGTTGCAATGACTTCATTTTCAATATCTTGTATTTCGCTTTTGGAAATATTATTGTCCAATAGCAATTGGCGCAAACGCGGATACGGGTCGCGGCTTTGATGTTCTTCCAAATCATCGCGGTACCATTCTTTGCGCACCCCAGAAGTATGGTGGTTGAGCAAGGGTACACGTGCGTGCAGGAGCATCGGGCGGCGTTCGGTGCGTATCGTATGGATACAATGTTGCACGGTATTCCAGCAGGTCGTAAAATCGGTGCCATCAATACTGATCGCTTCCAATCCCGGAAAACCAGCGGCATATTCGGCAGCATTGGCCACACGGGTTTCCGCAGCATTGGCCGATATATCCCAACCATTGTCTTGAACAAGGTACAAAATAGGCAATTTTTTTAGGATCGCCATTTGAAATGCCTCCGATATTTCCCCTTCTGTTACAGCAGCATCGCCGAGTGAACACACCACAAATGGCAGGTCAGCATCGGTTTGGGGAAAGGCTTCCTTCATTTGTTCTTTGTACCAAAATCCCATGGCAGCACCGGTAGCAGGAATGGCTTGCATACCCGTGGCACTACTTTGGTGCGGAATTTTGGGTTTGTCGGCATCGCGGAGGCTAGGGTGGCAATAGTAAGTCCTTCCACCCGAAAACGGATCATCGCGCTTGGCCATCAATTGCAACATCAAATGATAAGGACGCATCCCGATGGAGAGCAAAATACTATCGTCGCGGTAATATGGATAGACGTAATCCTGTGGCAATAATTGTAGTCCGAGCGCAATTTGAATGGCCTCGTGCCCGCGCGAAGTAGCGTGCACATACTTGCTCGTAAATTTAAAATTTTCTTCGTAGTGCTCCGTCATGGTCTTGGCAGTAGCCATTAATCGGAATGCACGGAGCAGGATATTTTTATCCAATAAAGGTTTGGTCTGTTGTGGTGGTGGTGCGACCTTTGCCTTTGTCAATAATTCAGTCATGATTAAATATGTATAAGATCATTGAAAAGGAATCGCCTCTTCAAGAAGGGGACAAAGGTACGTTATTTGGGCTCTACGAAACAATATTTGGCTCAACTGTTTCGGACGAAATGCGCGAAAGACTCGCCGTAAAAACCGATATTCACTTAGTATTTGCTACAAACGAGCAAAATAAGGCGATTGGCTTCAAAATTGGTTTCCGCGAAGACCCCGAAACCTTTTATTCCTGGCTGGGTGGTGTATTACCCGATTACCGCGGACAGGGCATCGCAAAGGCATTGATGGAGCAACAACACGCATGGTGCCAGCACAAAGGATACTCATTTATTCGGACAAAAACAATGAACCGCTGGAAGTCGATGCTGATCCTCAATATTCGGATGGGTTTTGAGGTGATCGGGGTGCAAGCTGGGCGTGGTGGTGGGGAGTTGAAGATTATTTTGGAGAAGAGGGTGGATCATTCAATATTCTAGGGCAGAGGCAACTAGAATATACAAATCCTGCGTCAAGTATAGACATCAATACTCAACATTGGCCCGAAGGGATATATTGGATTTTTCTTCAGCACCCAACAAAAGGTATTATGGCTAAAACACCACTAATTATTACGCATTAAAACACCTGCACTATGAAAGTTCTATCCATTTTTTTTGTATTTCTTTTTATTACCAATATTGCTTTTGGTCAGCAAAGTACGCCAAAAGAGCCGCGTTTTTCTTTTAAGCTTGGACTAAATACGACCATAGCACGGCTTTCGCGCATGGATTCAGATCTTCCAGCACATTGGCCGGGGGCTTCGGCACCCATTGGTTTGCTCAACCCTATTTTTGGTTTTGGAAAAGGATGGGAATTAAGTTTGCCTGTACTCGTACTGAATCAAAAAGAAAACTGGAGGGCATTCAATGGCGAACTTGTTAAGGTGGATGGCCGACTACAAACGAATTATCAAATAGGAATTGGTGTAGAACACGTTAAAAGAAGAAAACGAAAACTATGGAATATGCCCATGTTTTGGGGATTAGGCGCGAATGTTCAAGTAGGGAAATTTACTTTTGAGGCTGACGCACCCGTTGTTTTTCAAAAAGTAACCAAACAAGTTGCCATTGAATGGTTTACTGGCCCAAGGATACTCATCAAACAATGGAAACATGTGTTTTTAGACGCACAAGCCTATTTGGTGATCCGCAGCAATTGGGATTCCACTGATTTTAACCAAGGTGCTGGAAAGGGTGGGATAATAGCACTTGTGTCACTGCCAATGCGCATCCAGCCTAGGTTGGGATTGGGCTATAGGTGGTAAAAAAAAACGTCGGGAGGGATTTTTATATCCCTTCCGACGCTAATAAAATTACCCTCAAAAACGAAAATTACTTTCCGCCTTTCAATTCTTCTTGCATTTTTGCCAATTCAGCAGATTTACCATCGCGTGCGAGGGCCGATTGCTTTGGCCAAGTAGCAGGATCGTGCATTTGGAATTTCTTACCTGCTGCCTCCAAAATAGTTTTGATTGCCGCAGGTTTTGCTTTTGCCAAATCAGCGAATGATTTGATACCTGCATTTTGTAGCAATTCAGCGATTTTTGGGCCGATACCTTCGATCAACGTCAAATCGTCTGCTTTTGCAACAACCGCCGCTTTAGGAGCCGCTGCTTTTTTAGGTGCTGGTGTTTTTGCTTCAGCCTTAGCAGGTGTCGCTTTTGTATCTGCTTTTGGCGCAGCAGTTTTAGGTGCCGCAGCAGTTTTTGGCGCAGCCGCCTTTTTTTCTGTTGCTTTTGCAGCAGCAGGAGCCGCCACTACGTCTGCTTTTGCTTTTTTCGCAACGGTAGCAGGCGCAATAGTTTCGTTGAACAAATACTGCTCTTCCACCAATTTGCCAGCATTCCACACGCGGCGGATCACTTCGCTATACACCAAAGATTGGCCTTGTTTGTTGGTGAAGTCAAAAACAAACTGAGATTTAGTTTCTACATCATTTACGATGCTTACCGCTGGGCGTGCGATATTGTTGATGCTATCAACATTGGAAAAGAACCAGCGCAATGCTTCTGTCTTTTGGCCTTTGCTGTGCGTGATGTCTTGTGGGTTGCTATGGGTGATACATTCGTCAGCAGCAAATTGCTCAAATGCGCCGATAATATCGCCCGTGAGTACTTGAGCATCAATTGCTTCTACTAATTTTTTCAAATCCATAATGGCTTGTCAATTTTTTTGTTTTGTAAAATTTACGCCGCAAAGGTAATAATAATTAATTCACCAAATTATAATTGGTTATCAAAATTAAAATTGCATTAACACAAAATAAAAAATTGAAATTACGTCAAAAACAGATATTGATCGTTTGTTTTTAAATTCAATATTTGCAAAAAACAAACCCTGCAAAATTAAAACAATAAATTGGGTGTTTGGCAAAATAATATTCTGTCTGCGTAAAAGCAAAGCAGCGGCTTAATACACGAAATTTTTTTTCATTTTTTTGGAGTATTGAATGCTGTGACACCGCTCAAAAGTAATTTTACAATATAAAATGCACATCAAACTTGATTTTTAAATCTTGTAAATGTCCTCTTTTCATTTATTCTACCCTTGAACCATCCCTCTAAAATAACTGGTGGAATTAATTTGAGTGCATGACAAAATCAGGGCATGACATTTCTTTTATTTTAAATTAATGTTGGACTTCCTCATTAAAATTAATTGGACTTCCTCATTAAAGTTGATACTTAAATAAGATTAAGCAGCCTTTTTCAATGCATTGACTCACTTTTGTCCATAAGATCTGATCCATGACTTCGGAGAAGTCCAACATTTGTTGTAAAATAGTCTACCCCCCACATTTTGTGCGATACGAGCCGCTCAGACTAAAGCCCTTACAAATGTTGGATTGCTCCGAAGTCCGTTTGAGGCATTCGAGATATTCTTTACAAATGTTGGATTGCTCCGAAGTCATGGATCTTGTTATTTGAGGGCATGGCAAAATTCGGAGTATGACATTTTTCCATTCTAAATTAATGCTGAACAAGTAGTTAATTCTCCCAGTTTCAAACTACGTCCCGATTTTGTCATACACTCAATTAATTTTTTTAACTATCCATCCGCTCCCAAATTTCCTTTAGATACGAGCGTTAAGGGGTAATATCCGAATATGAAGAAACTGAAAAAGACAAGGAATTAAAGGAATTAATTAAGGCTTTTTTCAAATATCCAGAACCCGGATATTACTGATTAATACTTGTGTCTAACGGGAATTTTAAAGCGACTGGATAGTTACTAATTTTTGCTATCTTTGCCACTAGTAAAAAGTAATTTTTAGCTATTACTCAACAGTTTTATGATACGAAAAGTCCTTTATATTCATTTTTTAGTGCTACTAAGTCTTGGACTGCACGCTCAGCAATCCAATATTTTCCCGCAGCCTGCTCAATTTACTTATACCCGCAGCCTGCCTTTCCAAATTACCACCGCCACTACTATTGGCGGAAATAATAAGGAAGCACAAAAAATAGCCCAAACTTTGGCCAATGAACTCAGTCGCCCCACAGGATATACCTTTAAAATAGGCACAAAAGGTACGATTCAACTCAATCTCAATAAAACACCAAACGCCGAACTGGGCGATGAAGGTTATACCCTCCGTGTCACCAGCGCGGCCATCACCATTGATGCAAACAAACCCGCTGGCTTGTTTTATGGTACCCAATCGCTACTACAAATGCTCCCCGCTGCCATAGAAAGCAAAACGACGGTGCAGGCCAAATGGTCGGTGGCCGCATGCCAAATAACCGACTATCCGCGTTTTGGCTGGCGCGGTCTTATGCTCGATGTGAGCCGACATTTTTTCTCCAAAGAGGATGTTATGCGCTATATCGACCGCATGGCGAAATATAAATACAATGTGTTACACTGGCACTTGACCGACGATAATGGCTGGCGGATAGAGATCAAATCGTTGCCCAAACTGACCCAAGTAGGTGCTTGCCGCGTTCCTCGTTATGGTAAATTTGGCGACCATGAAGCCCCAAAAGATGGCGAACCTGCTACTGATTGTGGTTTTTATACCCAAGAGGACATCAAAGCGATTGTGGCGTATGCCGCAGAACGCAACGTGCAAATCCTGCCCGAAATAGATGTGCCCGGACATAGTGCCGCCGCCGTAGCCGCTTACCCAGAATTGTGCTGTACCGACGATAAAACGATGAAAGTAAACCCCGGTTCTGATTTTGCGGAATGGTATGGCAACGGAAAATTTAAAATGTTGATTGATAATACATTAGATCCATCCGATCCTAAAGTATATGAGTTTTTGGATAAGGTATTTACCGAGGTTGCGGCACTTTTCCCTTTCCCTTATATCCACGCAGGCGGTGATGAATGTTACCACGGTTACTGGGAAAATGATGCCAATTGCCAAGCATTGATGAAAAAAGAAGGTTTGAAAACAAGCAATGAACTACAAAGTTATTTCACTAAAAAAACAGAAAAAATCATCCAGTCCAAAGGTAAAAAACTGATTGGTTGGGACGAAATACTGGAAGGTGGCCTCGCCCCAGATGCAGCAGTAATGAGTTGGCGCGGCCTGGAAGGTGGTATAGAAGCAGCCAAACAAGGGCATTATGTGGTAATGACACCCAACGATTTTGTTTATATCGATTTGTTGCAAGGTGATCCTTTGGTAGAACCCGATCAAACGGCTTACAAACAGGTTCGTTTAAAACAGTGTTACGATTTTGAACCAGTACCGGAAGATATGGACGCTAAATATGTTTTGGGTGGACAAGCCTGCTTATGGACAGAAAAAGTACTCAGCATCCGCCAAGCAGAATACATGACCTACCCACGCGCTTTGGCTACCGCCGATATGTTTTGGAGTCCCAAAGGCACAAAAAACTGGGATAGTTTTACCCATCGTATGGAAATGCAAATGGAACGACTCGATATGGCGGAGATCAATTACGCGCGGAGTTGTTTTGATCCCGTTATCACCGCCACACAAAAGGAAGATGGAAAACTATACGCCAATGTAACCACCGAAGTCAATAATCTAGATGTGTATTATACTTTGGATGAGTCTATGCCGGATCGTTTTTCGCCAAAATATACTGGCCCAGTTTTTGTACCAGAAGGTAATAGTGTTACGTTTAAAGCAGTGACTTATCGGAATGGAAAACCAATAGGGAAGACGATTGCAGTGCCAAGAGCGGTGCTTTTGGAGCGAAAAAAGTAAAGTAGGGCATAACGTTTACTAAAACCTCCAAGGTTTAGTAAACGTTCGTAGAAAGCCCATTATTCGCATATTTTATCCCTTTCACGAGTACATGATTTTCATTTTTTATATTCTTTCTGGATTAATTATTTTTCAACTTGTGCTGCCATTTCTTACGGTTTTGGCAGCACAAGTTTTTGGAAAAGAACGACTTGGCGTAAATGCGCCTAGCCAGCCCCACCGCGATTACGCCTGTATTATTACCGCTTACAAAAACGCGCAAATCGCCATTCCTTTGGTGCAATCGCTCTTGAAGCAGTCGCACCCAAACTTACATGTTTATTTGGTGGCGGATAATTGCCCTCCAGATTTTAATACCGGTATTACAGATGATCGGTTGTCGGAATTTGTCCCAGCCGGACCACTCAATCTCAAGGCAAAAAGCATTATTTATGCGATGGATCGGTATGTGCGCCCACACGAATACACGGTTATTTTTGATGCCGATAATTTGGCGCACCCCAAGTTCCTTTCTACCATCAATACTTACGCAGATGCTGGACACCGCTGTATACAAGGCCAAAGAAAGGCGAAAAATACAGAAAACGAGTTCGCTGCTGCGGATTCATTGGGTGAATTGTACAAAAACTATATCGAGCGGTACGCGCCTTATTTGGTGGGCAGTTCATCGGTGGTAAGTGGTTCGGGTATGGCTACGGAAACACAATTGTACCGTGCATACCTCGATAGTCCCGCCATTCAAGAAGGGCAACACCAATGGAAACGCATGTTGCAAGAGGATAAAATTTTGCAAAATTACCTGTTAATGAACGGCGAAAAAATAGTTTATGCACGTGCTGCGATCTGTTTCGACGAAAAAGTAGAAAGTGCCGATGCGGTGCAAACCCAACGGAGTAGGTGGTTGTTCTCCTATTTTCAAAACTTGCCCAATACCTTAAAAATATTAGCACAGGGTATCACTACCTTGAATTGGAATAAAACCCTTTTCGGGCTAATTACCCTATCACTGCCTATGTTTATCCAATTGGGCGTTGCGTTTTTGCTGTTTTGTATCGGGTTTTTTATTGCCCCACAAATCAGCGTATGTATTGCCATTGCAGTGGTTATTTTTGCAACTACCGTTTTCTGGACGCTTCATTTATCGGGTGCTTCGGCGGTAGGGCGCAGGGCCATTACGGCGATTCCGGCCTTTATTTGGCGACAATTGCTGGCGTTGATCAAAATGGGCAACCCCAACAAAAACTTTAAACATACAGAGCACAAACAGCAGATGACTGTGGAAGAAGTGCTAAGGAGTGATCATGGAGGTGATGAATGATAAAATATTACAACTCAATCCTCACCCAATCCAACGCCGTTACCGCCATGGAAGGATTATTTTCATTGCGGGTAATGATATAGAGATCGTGCCATTTTCCATCGTGTTTTTCAAGGAAAACAGGGACATTCAATTCCGAAATTTCCATTTTTTTGCCAGCTGGTTTTACAGTGAATTTCGTTTGTCCCAGTAGTTTTCCAGTAGGACTGTCCATCCGTAACTCGATCCGTCCGCCTGAAAAATTATTATTAATATCGCTCGATGCAATACCGAGCGAAACGCCCGTAATGCCTTGTAAATCAGTGCGTTTAAAGACAATAAAGGAACCATCGCGCATATCGCGCAGTACGGTGGTATCCTTGCTGCCTACCGGATTATACTGCGTAATACCTGCGGAAATACTATCGGCCATTTCGGCTTGCAGGTAAGCAGGGCGAAGGGCAAGGGATTCGTTACCTTCCAATGGGCGTTGCGAGGCACTGCCACGATCTTTATAACTCGCCCTGAAAATATAAGTCCCTGGCCAACTCGGTTTATCCTTTTGGACTTGTTTGGGTGTTACCAAGGCATATTGCCCACTGATGGCGATACTTTGGTCGACCTTGGCCGGGTTGCCCAAAGAGAGGATCCAACGCACCATTTCTCCGGCATCGGCTTCCGATAATTGCGGGTGCGCGCTCATCACGGTTTCGCCCCAAACGCCATTGCCGCCTGTGATGATCTTTTTAGATAGGTTACGTACCGCAAATTCATTGCCTCGGTATCGTTCAGCGATACTTTGGTACGAGGGACCGTTTACCTTCCGGTCAATCGCATGACAGGTTTTACAATCGGAGCGGTCGAGCAATACTTTTCCACGTGCATATTCGGTGTTTTGCGCGGCTGTTTGGTGGCCTTGTGCAATCAGGGTCATATCAAAACCTTCCACCAAATAATCAATAGTGGCCGATACAGACGAGGGTTGAATAGCACCCGATGCGAGTGAACCATCTTCTTTATCGGAGAGTTGTATTTGGTAATTAATGGTCGTACCTGGTTTATAAAAACTGCGGTTGTGTCCGCCCAAATCCCAAGCGATCGTGGGTGGTTCATTGCCCACCGCTATTTTTTGTACAACTTTGTTAAATGCCCCCGAAGGATCGGTGACCTTCAATTTAACTTCATAATTACCTATTTTTGTATAAATATGCTCAAAAATGCCATATTTTTCAGGATTAACTGATGCTGTTGGCTGCGTTGATGTGCCGCTTAGGTTGCTTTCTGCCAGCGCAATCGTACTTTGTTTTTTAAAGGTTTTGGTATAAAAAGAGGTAGCAGTACCATCGCCAAAATCGATCTCAAAGTGCATATTGTCTTTATCGTAATCGCGGGTTGCACTGCAATCGAAGCGAACAGTGCATGGCGCAGCACCCGCCATTTTATCCACTTGCAAATGAGGTAGAGGAGGGCGGTTGCCCCGATAATAATCAATCCTGCTCAGGCGAGCATCGGGGTTACTGCTGAACCATTGTGTGCCATATTCGAGTACCCAAAGCGACCCTTTTTTGTCCACAAACATATCCATGGGGCGGCTCAATTGGATACTATCACCGAAGGGTTCCATTTTACCGAAATTACCGAGTGAATCAATCGTAATGGCCCGCATCCAATTGCGCATCCAGTCGTAAATGATGAGTTTTCCGTCAAAATAATCGGGGAAACGGGTCGCTTCCGGGTATTGGTCGCAATAGTAAACTGGGCCAGCCATCGCGTTTCGTCCGCCGTTTTTCACCAACGGAAATTCAGGAGAATTGGCATAAGGATACCATATAAAAGCAGGTTGCGCAGGCGGCAATTTTTGAGACCCCGTATTATTAGGCGAGTTATTCACCGGATGTAAGGGATCAAAGCGTTCGCCGCGTTTTGAACTTGTAAAATCGTGCTCAAAATAGGGTTTATTATTGCCCACAAAATAAGGCCAACCAAAGAACCCCGATGATTTGGCGCGGTTTACCTCATCGTGTCCTTTTGGGCCGCGGGAGGTATCTGGTTCGCCTGCATCAGGGCCTACTTCGCCCCAAAACAGGAATTTTCGACGGTTGTCTATGGATATGCGGAAAGGGTTACGGCAGCCCATGACATAGATTTCCGGACGACCTGCAATACCGCTATCACCATTGAACAAATTACCTACTGGGCACGAATACGTACCGTCTTCGTTGGGTTTGATCCGCAATATTTTTCCGCGCAAATCATTGGTATTGGCCGATGATTTCTGTGCATCCCAAGGGCTTCTGCCTTTGCGCTCGTCGATAGGAGCATATCCTTCCGAAGCAAATGGATTGGTATTATCGCCCGTTGATAAGAACAAATTACCTTCAGCATCAAACTCTACGCTTCCACCGGCGTGGCAGCATTCGTCGCGTTGGGTATCCACGTGCAGGATAATTTTTTCGGAGGCTGTATTTAAGGAATCGCCCTCAAAAACAAATCGGGATAATCGATTCGACGACATCCCGATTGGAGAATAATAGAGGTATATCCAATGGTTTTTTTCGTATTTAGGATCCAGCGCGCACCCCATTAGTCCATCTTCAAATACGGAGTGGACATTCATTTTATGTACCACCGTCAATAACCCCGATTCGGGATCGAAGAGTTTGATCGCACCGCGTCGTTCCACAATAATCACTTTTCCATCGGGCAGCATATCAAACTCCATGGGTTCAGTCAGATCAGATGCCAGCACGGTTTTGGTAAAACGTGTTGGATCTGGTACTTCCGGCGTGCGGCAATCGTTATAGGCCAAATGTTTGTTTTTGCCCACGGCGTATTTGATGCCGCCCAAGAGGTGTTTCAAAAAATCAGGTTCGCTGTACGATTCATTGGTGTGTCCGCCAGCAGTGTACCAAGCCCTACCACCATCGTAGTCGTGGTACCAGCACGAGGGGTGGTTATCGCCATTTTTACCACCTTTGTACGATTTTTCATCGATGGTCAAGAGTACATTTACCTTAGTATTGAGGTTTTTGAAATTGTACCATTCGTCTTTACGTCGCCAAGTATCACCTTTTAAGTGTTTGGTGGACAAGTGGTTATGGTCTTTTATCTTTAAATCCGCCTCCTGTATTTCTGGGTGACTATCGAATTGTCCGCCTACAAGTCCTGTAAACCAAGACCAACCATATTCGGTATCCGTAGCGGCATGAATACCCACAAAACCACCACCTGCTTGTATGTAGCGCTCAAAAGCATTCTCCTGAACCGTGTTAAGGACATCGCCAGTGGTACTGAGGAAAATCACAGCCGCATAGCGCTTTAGGTTTTTTTCGTTGAATGCTTCCGCGTCTTCGGTGGTGTCCACGAGCATACCATTAGAGGCGCACAAGGTGCGCAATGCCGCAATACCTGTTGGGATACTAGCATGCCGATAACCCATCGTTTTGGAAAATACCAAAACACGTGGAGGCGTGTCATAACCAGTACGGCTACAAGCGGCGAATAAAAAGAGGGCAGCAATTGTGAATAAAGCGAATAGACGGGTTGATAATTTCATGTTGTACACCTTCGGTAATTAAATTTAAGACCGTAAAAGTAGAAAAGATGATTGAATTACACACGTACAATAAGCAAAAAACAATAAAAAAGCATTTTAATTTTGTATCGATTTTTTTGGGAAAATATTATTCTGTATTATTAATGCGAAAAGGAGAAAGCCGTTAAAATAAAAGGCGCACAAACAAAAACGCACAACACAGAACCAAGTCTGCATTGTGCGTTAAAAAATAGATATGATCTAAGATTAAATCACCATCCTTTATTTCACTTCTTCAAATTCCACATCTTGGGCTTGGGTACCACCGCCGCTTGACTGCTGCTGTTGTTCTTCGCCGCCTGCAAAACCTGCGCCACCTCCAGCACCTTCTGCGCCTTGAGTAGCCTGGTAAATATCTTGGCTCGCTGCGCTCCATGCTTGTGTCAATTGCTCGGTAGCCGTATCGATACGGGCGAGGTCTTGTCCTTTATGGGCTTCGCGTAGTTCGTTCAATGCTTTTTCGATAGTTTCCTTGTGATTGGCAGGCACTTTTTCGCCGTATTCGCGGAGTTGTTTTTCCGTTTGGAAAATCAAGGAATCAGCGGCATTGAGTTTTTCTGCGCGTTCACGTGCTTGGCGATCTGTTTCAGCGTTGGCTTCTGCTTCGGCCTTCATGCGTGCAATTTCCTCTTTGGAGAGGCCAGTGCTGGCTTCGATACGCACATTTTGTTGTTTGCCTGTTCCTTTGTCCACGGCGGTTACCGACAAGATACCATTAGCATCCATATCGAAAATGACTTCGATTTGTGGTACACCGCGTGGTGCTGGAGGGATACCATCGAGGATAAAGCGGCCAACAGTGCGGTTATCGCGTGCCATTGGGCGTTCCCCTTGAAGGATATGTATTTCTACCTGAGGCTGGTTTTCAGAAGCCGTCGAGTAGGTTTTTGATTTTTTGATTGGAATCGTTGAATTGGCTTCAATAACTACGTCGTACATATTGCCCATTGTTTCGATACCCATTGACAATGGCGTAACATCGAGGAGCAATACACCGCTTACGTTACCACCCAATACACCACCTTGTACACCTGCACCAATGGCCACTACCTCATCGGGGTTCACCGAGCGATTTGGTTTTTTACCAAAGAATTTTTCTACGGCATCTTGGATACTTGGGATACGGGTAGAACCACCTACAAGGATTACCTCGTCAATTTCGGATGGATTGAGACCAGCATCTTTAAGTGCTTGACGGCATGGCTCGAGCGTACGCTTCACCAATGATTCCGTCATTTGCTCAAAACGAGCGCGGGTAAGTTTCATCACCAAGTGCTTTGGTACGCTATCTACTGCCGTGATATAAGGCAAGTTGATTTCAGTTTCAGCACCACTGGACAATTCGATTTTTGCTTTTTCTGCTGCTTCACGTAGCCGTTGTAGTGCCATTGGATCTTTGCGGAGATCCATGTGTTCTTGGTTTTTGAACTCATCGGCCAACCATTCGATAATGACATGGTCAAAGTCGTCGCCACCCAAGTGCGTATCGCCATTGGTTGATTTTACTTCAAACACACCACCACCCAATTCAAGGACAGAAATATCAAAAGTACCACCACCGAGGTCATATACCGCAATTTTCATATCGCGAGTACCTTTATCGAGGCCATAAGCCAAGGCCGCAGCCGTTGGTTCGTTCACGATACGTTTTACATCAAGACCCGCAATAGCACCCGCTTCTTTAGTGGCTTGGCGTTGTGAGTCATTGAAATATGCAGGAACGGTAATCACCGCTTCTGTTACAGTTTCGCCTAGATAATCTTCGGCAATTTTTTTCATTTTTTGCAGGGTCATTGCGCTGATTTCCTGCGGAGTGTACATGCGTCCGTCAATTTCTACGCGAATGGTATCGTTATCGCCGCGTACTACTTTATAAGGCATGCGTTCGATTTCCTTACCAATTTCGCTGAATCGCATACCCATAAAACGCTTGATAGAAGCAACAGTACGCTGCGGATTAGTCACTGCTTGGCGCTTGGCAGGCGCGCCCACTTTACGTTCACCGTTGTCCAAAAATGCAATTACGGAAGGCGTGGTACGTGCGCCCTCGTCATTGGCGATCACAACCGGTTCGTTGCCGATCATAACAGATACACAAGAGTTTGTTGTACCTAAGTCAATACCGATAATTTTTCCCATATTAAATGTATAAAAGTCTTTGAAATTTAAATAAGGCTGGGTCGTGTTGTTCAATATAACAGATAGATTACAACTCAAATCCAAAGCCTTAACTCAAAACTATTTATCAATCTGTATGCCATGCGTGGGAAAACTGACGGAATGGCAGTTTAAAGGTCGCTTTGGCAGATAATGCATGGAAGTACTGACATGGGGCGGGGAAATTGTGTACGCTACGAAAAAAATAGTGGTTAATCAGTTGGTGGAGCACGCATGACCGTTGGCATGTCCTGAGCAGATTCGGCCTTTGCAAAAAAACTTTCTATATAATTTATGATATTGTCTTGGTCATTGCGAGAAAGATGCTTGCACCGGCATAAAGCGATAAAATCTTTTCTAGCTGATAACAATCGTTTGGTGGCTTTGCGCAAATGTTCCTGATCCACGCCATTGGTGTACATAAAACGGTCGCGTACCGATTTTAAACCAGAATCGCTCGAAGGGCTGGCATAGGGTGCGCTCACAAATCCAGAAAAATCAAAATCGTAGGGAATAATCACTATTTTACCTGATTCTGTGGCGCGAATCGTGCGAACATTCCGAATCATACTGATATCCCAATCGGTATTCCCAATCATATACTCGAACATCACCACCAAAGCCAACTGGTTCATTTGGAGACTATCTACGGGCAAACCATACTGTTCTACAACTTGGCCTTTTAGCCGATTATTGGTCTCCTCTTCGTCTTCAGCAAGCATGGCCATCGCTTCATACTTTTTTCCAGTATGGGTATCCATTAACGTCAGTTTAATTAATTTGACCTTAACACAAGCCTGCGTAAGGCTTTCGAACATTTTATAAATAAGGTACTCCTTCACCACCAAGTCGCTCCCCAAATCCGAGTCAAAGCAAGGTAAAATCAATTTAACCTCGTTCAAGGTATCTAGTCCTTCGCTTTTGAGCATTTTTTTCTTGAACTTGAGTTTGAGCGGTGGAAATTCGCAGGTTTTGCGGCGGTATTTGCCACGCGATTTTACTTCCAATTCCCATTTTTTCCCGTTGCTTGTGGTTAACGTTGCCGGAAAGTAGGTGTTTGTTTTTTTGTTGGCTTTCACTGTCGTGAAGTCCATTTCCATGGTAATCTTTGGCATTTCATCAGCCGTTAGAGACTGGAAAATGCTCGTTTTGGGCGTCTGTGCCTTTACATGTGCTTGTACAATTAGCAACATAAAAAGAACCATGCAACTACGAATAAAATTTGCCATAATCAGATAATGTGTTTTAAGAAAAACTGCAATGATTTATGAGCAGAAGGCTGATAAAACCATCGTTTTCCCGTTTGGTTCGGTTGATTTTTTGCAAAGTTAAGCAAATTAAATTTTAAAACACATCTTTTTAACGTTTGGTTTCAAAATTAATATTTGTTTAATGGCTATTTTCTTTGATTAAAGTGGTTTTGCTCTTTTGGATTGCTTGGAAATTGAAACCCAAAGGTGCATAAAATAAAATAGAATAATCTAAAAAAAAAATTTGCCACATTTTATGCTGTTTTTGCGATTGAAGTTGCCCGCCTCAAAACCTGAATTGGAAATCCTCCACGACATGGACTCTTTTTATGACACAAAAGTTGCTAACCTTACCGTTATACCCTACTTTCATCAGACCAAAATAGCAATTTACTCTACGTTTGTCCTAAAAAAGTAATTCCACGCTACTGCGTACTTGGTCAATGTTTGGATATAAAACTCCGAACAAATGATCAGGTACCCAATAGCATGGAATCATTAATTGTGTCCTAGTACTTACTTCTTACAATACTATAATTTAATCACGCGGAATATCTGAATCAAACCCGATGCTTTACTGCTCATGTTTATCCAGTATATCCCCGATGGTAATGTGCTAAATGAAACATGAATCGGTGCGTTATTTCCCATGGCAAATGCGCCATTATGGACAAGACCTCCTTGGGCGTTGTACACCCGAATAAATACTTCTTCTTGCAATGGGCATGCAATATGGAAATCATCCGTTACTGGATTCGGGTACGTTACGCAAATGAGATTCGATAGATTAGTTGTACTCGAAATGTCATCAATTAAGCCATTACAATCATTGTCGAGGCTATCCAATATTTCTGGAGCCATTGGAGCCACCAATGCGTTATTGTCATCACAGTCGCCAAAAATAGCACTATAACCAGTAGGCGCATTAGCAGCACAGCTAGTTAATATAATCTGAATAGATCCATAACCATCGCCGTCGTTATCTGAATAATATGTATTGACTGGCAATCCATTATCAACCAATCCATCGCAGTTGTTATCGATACCATCGCATACTTCGGTTGAATTTGGATTCAAAATGGCATTATTGTCATCGCAATCCAGTGCATTGGCTACAAAACCAACAGGCAGGGTAGTTAAGCATGTGTCTTTTGAGGAGGCTGCATTGCCAAATCCGTCACCATCCAAATCTGCGTAATAAGTATTAATTGTAATGCCATTATCGATCAAACCATCGCAGTTATTATCAATACCATCGCATATTTCGGCTATATTAGGATTTAGGTTGGCATTATTGTCATCACAATCTAGTGCGTTGGCAACAAAACCGACAGGCGAAGTCGTTAAGCAGGATAGAGCAGTGGAGGCCGCATTACCAAAACCGTCACCATCCAAATCTGCATAATAGGTATTAAATGTAATGCCGTTATCGATCAAATTATCGCAGTTATTATCAATACCATCACATATTTCGGCCGCATTTGGATTTATATTGGCATTATTATCATCGCAATCCAATGCATTAGCCGCAAAACCAACAGGCGAAGTAATTAGGCAGGTATCTTTGGTGAAGGCCGCATTGCCGAAACCGTCACCGTCCAAATCCACATAATAAGTATTGATTGTAATACCGTTGTCGATCAAACCATCGCAGTTATTATCGATACCATCGCATACTTCGGCCATTCCAGGGTTCAAACTGGCATTGTTGTCATCGCAGTCTTGATAACTGAGGTAGCCGTCGTTATCATTATCTGCATAGAAATAAGAACTTGCTTTATTGAACGCATCATCACCCATTATTATGCCTAGTTTACGCCCAGGAATATCATCTACTGGCGGATGGATACCGCCCCAAATGCGGGAAAGACTGGTTTGGTCTGATGCATCTCTATAAGTAGCCCACTGTAATCTTACATCCACAGATGGTCCATTTTCAAATTTCAAGAATCCGCTATTGGCAGGAACCACAAACTCTCCCATACCGCCAGGGAAATACTCATCACCTGTAATCCTAGTAATTGCTTCCGCTGCAGTGCGTGAATAGGTTGAGTGGCCAGAGATATAACCAGCAAAAGGTGGCGATACAAATGTTTTTGCTTGATAAGTAGTCCAGTTTTCTGCTAAAATCCAACCAACGCCTGCAATATCGGTAGTGGTATTAGCGATAAAACTATGTCCACGCCAAGTGTAAAATTTAATTTTACCTATATTTTGGTTCATGTTACCCGCTAATGGGTCACCAGCCTGTACTTGCTCAATAAAACCTGGTACCAATTGAATACCGGCCACATTGTAATTAGGCAATGCCGGGTCACTACTTTGGCCTTTTTGAGCCATATAGCGCAAAGCACTCACTGGCCGTACATTATCATAAGCACCTTTGATGCCCCATGCTGTAATGGCTGCATCATGTAGCGCACCACCAAGGGTAAAATAGGCTTTAACATCATATTCAAGGGGATCTAAAGCATCGCCTTTGCCGTTAAATTTTCGTACAAACTGCGGGTGATCCATTACTGCCCTGTTAAAAATACTAAACCAATGTCCGGGAGGTGTTTCTGAATTAGGTCCATCTGCCCAAAACTGTGCCAATACCCGTGTGTAATCACCTCTAGGTACTAATTGTGGCGCATAAGGCGCACCTGTTTTGGGATTAAGCGGTCTGCCATGGTCACTAGCACCGCCATTTGCTACATCATAAAAGGTTTTGTATTCCTCAAAATTATTAGGTAATGCACCCGTATTTCCAATAGATGCAGGGGATATATCCCAAATAACGCCATCTGTGGGATCCAAATGGGCCGCCCAAATGGAAACTACATTAAAATTCCATTTATATTCGTCAGATGTACCTCCACCTGTAACGGTATTTATTATCGGTGGTGGGCCGGGGTCGTGATAAACTGGCCAGTTATAACCATCTCTAAATATATTCTTCTTGGTACTATCTGGTAATGCAAACGGGAATACCCGTCCCCATTCAGGACTTTGAAATACTTGGGTAGATGGGATGGGGTTGCCATTTTGGTCAATGGCATTGGATAAACTCAAGGGTTGCCATCTGTTAGGGTCAACTATGGTTGGATTTCCTGGATTGGCAATGATAAGTATGGGATTAATCGGAGTATAATAAAAATTACCATAATTGAAATCCTCATTAGAGCCATCATATCGACCGTACTCGCCTACGCAGTTGCCAATATAATTACCCAATTCTGCTGGATCACCGGATTGATAATTGGCGTTTGTAAAAGTCCAATCGTAACCAAGTTGCTCCATCGTTTGCCGAAACCGCTGAAGACTTATGCCAGCATTGGGCGAGAACTGGTAGCGTCTTTTTAGTAGGGTAAATGCTGCATAGCTCATGGCTTTTTTTCGTGCCGCTTCAATATCCGCATTAGGGGCAGGGGGTAAGCCACTAAAAGGACATTGGTAGCCGCCTACATACTTGCCTAATAGGTAAGTCTTGGCTTGCCCAGTGGTATCGTACACTGCCCAAGCGTCATACATGGCCATTGCAACGTGGAAAAAATTCCGTGCTTGTACCGGCGGGCGGGCAAAATCTTCGCGGACAGCCTGTAACTGGACATCATTCCAAATGCGAGCAACGGACTGTGTTTGCCCGTAGAGCGTGTTGGAGCAAAAAGCAATACAACAACAAATACTAAAAACTACAAGTCTAATTTTGGGGTTTGCTCCGAATAATAAATGTAAGGGTGTTAAGTTAATGTTCATATAAAATATTAATTAATAAGGTGGTGTTTGTTTTTCAAGTTAGCATGTTTTCATTTTCAGAAAGGGTGGGAAATGAATTAAAAAAAAGCGAGCCGTCCGACTTTTACAGCGGGGCGGCTCGTATATAACAACTTCCTGTGTGTTTCTTTCGCAAAAGCAGTATTAAGTGCGATTGCTGGTGCAAAGATACGGACTTGAATTATATTTGCAACCTATGTTTGAAAAAAAAATTACTTTTTTTTAATTTTTTTTTCAAACAAGGCTTTTTTTAGCATTTTTAGGCTTTTTTTGCTCTTTTTTTGCGTGATTCTAATGAAATTCTTAGAATTGAAAATTAGTTATTGATCATTACTGGCATCACAAGCATCAAGATTTCCCGGTCGTTATTCTCTTCTACGGGCGTAAGAATTCCTGCACGGCTTGGAGTGGAAAGGTCAATCTTGATTTCTTCGCTTTCTAGGACACCGAGCATCTCGACCAAGAACTTGGCATTAAAAGCAATTTTCATAGGACTACCGTTGTAATTGCAGACCATTTGCTCCGTTGCTTCGTTGGAGAAGTCGATATCTTGTGCTGAAATAGTGAGGCTTTTGTCGTTCATATCCAACACCACTTGGTTGGTGGTTTTGTTGGCATAAATGGCGATACGTTTTAATGAATTTTGTAAGTCGCTCCTTAGCGCCGACAATTGATTGGGGTTGTCCACTGGAATTACCGCATTATAATCTGGGTAACGTGCATCAATCAATCGACATACTAAATTGGTATTCCCAAATGAAAAGAAGGCATTGGCTTTATTGAACGCAATAGAAACGCTATCATTAGAAGGTAATGCGTTTTTCAACAGGCTCAACGCTTTTTTAGGAATGATAAAAGCGGTTGCCACTTCACCTGCGAGGTGGTGCGTAGAGTATTTGACCAATTTATGAGCATCTGTGGCTACCAGAACAAGTTTGTTAAAATCCACTTGGAAATATACGCCTGTCATGGCCGGGCGCAAATCGTCTGTGGAAGTAGCAAACATTGTTTTTGAAATACCTTCTAAAAGATATTGGCTATTTATTTTTACTTTATCCACGTCATCAGACTCGGGCAAAGAAGGGAAATCCGCGCCATTTTCGCCGGCCAAACGGTATTTACCGTAAGAAGACGTAATTTCTATACCAAAATTATCTGGATTTATATTAAAAGTAACTGGCTGTTGTGGTAATGCTTTAAGCGTTTCCAATAAAATTTTTGCTGGAATAGCAACGGTAAAATCATCGTCGGCTAATACCTCGATGCTGGTTGAAATGCTGGTTTCCAAATCGCTGGCCGAGATCGTGAGTTTCTTATTTTCAATCTTGAACAAGAAATCTTCCAATATTGGTAAAACTGGATTGGATCCCAATGCGCCAGATGCGACTTGCAATTGCTTCAGAAGTTCGGATGAAGAAACGCTGAATTTCATATATTTTTTATGTATTTTTGCGAATTAAACCGCAAATATAAAGCACCAAATTGTCTTCTTATTTCAAATTAGCTAACATTTTGTGGAAAACAAGCAATACCTTCGCGCCCCGATGGGCATAAACAGGAAAATAGCACCCCCAATTCATACAATTATTCGGCCAGAACTACCTAAATATAAGGTTGTTACCCTTGATAATGGCTTAAAAGTTTATACTTTACATTTCCCTGAGCACGACATACTCAAGGTGGAACTCGATTTCCATATTGGTCGCCCCGAGGAAACGCAACGAATGACGGCTTATATGGCTCCTCGCCTCATGCGGGAGGGGGTAGAAGGCATGAATGGTGGTGCAATTGCAGAGCATTTTGACTATTTTGGATCGAGTGTTACTACTTGGAGTTGGCTGGACGCATCGGGGTTTATACTTACGGGACTGCCCAAATACGCCGCTCAAACCATTCCTGTATTTGCGGATATTTTATTGCGACCTACCTTTCCGCAGAAGGAACTGGAAATATTGGTGGAAACCCACCTGCAAGAATTACAAGTAGAATTGGAAAAGGCTGACGTGATCTCTTATCGAGTGTTTACGGAGCGGCTGTATGGTGCCAACCATCCTTTAGGCTATAATTCTACGGCTGAAGATTACCGTGCTATTACGTGCGCTTCATTACGTGATTTTCACCAAAAACACCTGCACTTATCTAATGCTTATTTCTTTTTAAGTGGTAATATTACGGATGAAGTATTGTCTTTGATGAACCAACATTTTGGACAAATAACACTATTACCACAAGAGCGAAAAGCAAGGCACATTCCTGAACCTGCACCAGATTGGCCCAAAAGAAAGGATAAAACACTCAAGTTGAAACAGCCAGGTGCGCTTCAAACAGCCCTGAAAATGGGTAGAATGCTTTTCAATCGGCTTCATCCAGATTTTTATGATGTTCAAATAATGAATATTATTTTTGGTGGATATTTTGGCTCAAGGCTGATGTCTAATATTCGCGAAGACAAAGGATTTACTTATAATATATACTCGGGTATTGATACCTTTTATGAAACGGGCTATTTCTATGTGTCAACGGAAGTCAATAGCGATAAAATTAGTGCTACTTTGAGGGCTGTTCGTAGAGAAATGAAAAAAATGCGCGAAGAATTGGTGTCCGAAGAAGAATTAGACATGGTGCGTAATTATATGACTGGCGCGCTGCTTAGCGGAATGGATGGTCCACTCAGCATGTCGTCGGTGATGAGGGCCGTCGTTTTTGAGCGCGTAGGAGAGGAAGGCTTTCATCGGCAAGTACAGGCCTTGGCTAATATTACACCACAGCGTATTCAAGAATTAGCACAATTGTACCTGCGGCAAGAAGATTTTTTGACCGTAATGGTGAGTGGCTAAAAAAAATGTAATATCCAATCAAATTTAATCATTTGCTAAACGTTAATTCACTTTTTGTAAGTTAGGCACGATCTTTGCCTTACACCTAGAATAAGGGATTTTTGCATGTTTTTTTAAAAGAAGAGTATGCATAATTTAAAATCGGTGTACATTTGAGCCTAACAATATTCTCCGTATTTATTTCTCAAGTGGCAGGAAAGTGTTTTTCCTTGGTTTTATTCCCCTTTTTAATCAACTTCGGTTATTTGTCCCAGTACAAATATTTTCTTTTCATTCATTTGCATTTTCAATTGCTTTTGAAAACGATGGTCAAAATGTTACGTTTATTGACAGCAATCTTTGTGATTGCCCCAAGTTTGTTTTTATCGGCTCAGGATATTCATTTTTCGCAATACCTGAATTCACCCATGAACCTTGGCCCAGGCATGACTGGCATTTTTGGTGGCGACATGCGCTTTACCGCCAATTACCGCAACCAATGGCGACAAGTTCCAGTCCCATATTCTACTTTTAGTGGTGTGGTAGAGAACAAATTTTATTTACAAAAACAGCGATACGACCGCTATCTGACGGGTGGTTTGATCCTGAATCAAGATCGGCAAGGTGATTTGCGGCTTACTTCATTGCAAGTAGGTATTCCTGTCGCTTTTACCCTCCCCCTGAAAAAAAAGATAGCACCTTTGGCGCATAATTATCTGACGCTTGGCGTAGTGCCTATGTTTGGTCAGCGTAGTTTTGGCACCAATAAGTTTACTTTTGATGCTCAATACGTAGATTGTATGTTTGATCCTACTGCGGCCATTAATGAATCGCAGATTTTGGATCGTAATAGCCTTACCTATTTTGATTTTAGTGCAGGATTAAACTACCGCTGGCAATCTAAAGTATATCGGAGCAAAATTGATTTGGGCACTGGTTGGCACCATATTAACCGCCCCGATCATGATTTTTGGCAAGGCGATGACAAAGTGAAATTAGAGCGTCGTTTGGCCTTCTATACTTCTTTGTTGTTCCAAGTTCGGTCGAACGTTGATGTAGTAGGGCAGGGCTTATACCAAACACAAGGTGCTTATAAGCAAATTGCGTTCGGTGCAGGCGCTCGATTCCATTTGAATCAAAGGCCTTACCACGAATTTGCACTACAGGTAGGTGCCAATTTCCGCCAAACATACAACGATGCCATTATCCCCCATGTAGAGGCACATTTCCGCACATGGACGCTTGGCTTGTCTTACGACATCAATATATCACCTGCCAAAATAGTAACCAACCGCAGAGGAGGTCCCGAAGTAGCGTTGATTTACCGATTGTACAAAGTAAAACCTTTGTCGAAATTCAAATCTTGCCCCATTATTTAATCTTTTTAGATGAAGCACCCCCTGCCCCTGCCCAATTATGCCTCATCAGCATTCATCAATAATTCAAATTGCTCAAAATGAGATACTTATTACTCATTGTTTTTTTATACACCAGCCTTTTTGTGTCTGCTCAAACAGGTACTGGTTTCGCCAATCGTATGGGCGAAAATACCGACCGTGGCCCTTCTTTGACAAAAATTGAAGAAAAAGCAGAAGCCGCGCTAAAGGAAGGCGACGAGTATTTGGCCATGGATTATTATGCAAGGGTAATTGCCGCCGACAGCAACCGTGTTTCTGCACTAAAAGGTTTTGCAAACGCAACGTACAAACATGGTGCTTATGCCCTATCTAAAAAGACTGTCCAAAGGTTATTGGATATTGATCCTAAAGATGAGGCATCGCAATTGATGTATTCCGATATTCTTTTCCGCGAAGGAAATTATGAAGGTGCTCAGGCGCGCTATTCTGCATTGTTAACTGGTGGTAGCGTAAATCAGACAATTTTAGCGCAAAAAGGACTCGATCAAGCCACCAATGCAATTCAAAAAAGGGATAATTCCGATTTTTCTAAAACGGCAATCCTACTCGATTCCACCATCAACACGGAATACTCCGAATATATGAACTGGCCCAATAACGATGGCACGTTCTATTTCTCATCGTACCGATTCCCGTTCAAAGGCGATAAAGGCGACCGTAAAAGAGACCGGAATTTGGTAAAAGTAATGCAGGCATCGCCCAAAGGTGAATCTTTCGATGCTTTGGTCACCGATTTTAATGCCGCCAAAAGACATACACTCCACCCTACTTTCAATGCAGCAGGTGATATTATGTATTACGCTGAAGGCGATTTTGTCAATAGCGCAGAAATCCGCTGCGACTTGTATATGCGTCGCAAAGTGGGTAGTACGTGGGGGGCTGCACAACCATTAACAAATGTAAATGTAGATGGGTTTACCTCTACCGAACCCAATGTAGGTCGGATTCCAGGTACTTCGGGGGAAACATTGTTCTTTGTAAGCGATCGTACACCAGGCAGTAAAGGTGGCCGCGATATATGGTGCGCACCCATCAATGCAGATGGTAGCGTGGGTACTCCGGTAAACCTTGCTGCTATCAATTCCGAAAATGATGATGTAACGCCATTTTATCATTCCCAAACCGGAACACTTTATTTCTCCGCCAACGGTACAACTACTATGGGTGGTTTTGATGTGTATAAAGCCGTAGGAAGTGGCGGTAGTTGGATGGGTACCACGTCATTGGAACCACCAGTGAATTCGTCGGCCAATGATGTATTTTTTACACTCACCAGCGATGCTGCCATTGCTTATATGTCTTCAAACAGATATGGTTCTGCCAATATTTCGGAAGAAGCATGCTGCTATGATATTTTCCAAATACCATTAATAAAACCTAAAATGATCGCGGTTGCATTCCGCAAATTGACCCAAGACTCGCTCGCGCGTACCAATATGCGCTTGTACGAACTGGTAGATGGCAAAATGCAATTAGTGGATTCAGCATTCAATATTCCAGGTGCCTTTTATCCTTTTTCGGTAAATCCCGGTAAAACATATATGGTTGTCGCTGAAAAGCAAGGCTTCAAACCAGATAGTATCCAGTTTGTAACACCCAAAACAGTTTGGCCCGGTATTATTTCCAAACATTTGTTCCTTCCAGAAATAAAGGTGGATTTGGTGGCCAAAGTATATGATAAAAAGACAAAAGAACCTATTCCGGGTGCCACAGCCCGCTTTGTAGATATGGGTCCTGTGCCAACTAAAGGTAGTACACCCAAAGGAACGGTATCGCCCAAAAGCAGTAATAGTTCCAATGCCAGTGGGAATGACTATAAATATCCATTGGAATTTGACCACCAATATAAGGTGTATATTTCCAAAGATGGTTACACAATGGATTCCACGTATGTTACCACATCGGGGATTACAGAGTCTACAACAATCAACCGCGATTTGTATTTGCAACGCGGTGTTAATTTAGAAGCATTGGTATTTAATAACATCAATCCTGCTACACCTGTTGCTATTAATGGTGTTCGGTTTGAGTTGATCGATATTACACAACCCAATAAACCAGTTAAGGTAACCGACGATTTGCGCAAATTGGATAACCAATTTACTTCGGTATTGGATTATGGTAGAAAATACCAAATTGTAGCATTGAAAGAAGGCTTCTCTTCGGATACTGTTAGTTTTGCCGTTCCAACGGTTACTGCTAGGGCTTTTGATCTTATCAAACAAGAGTTGAATATTCATCCACTTGATTTGGAGCGTTATTTGCCAATTCGTTTGTATTTCGACAATGACGAGCCGAACAAACGTACGATGGTCACCACTACTACTAAATTGTACAGCCAAACCTATTTTGCGTATTATCCTAAAAAGGACTCCTTTATTCAGGTATTTACGGATCGAATGATAGGCAATGATAAAGAAAAAGCAGCGCAGGAGTTAGAAGTCTTTTTTGAAGATTCCCTCAAGGGCGAATGGAACCGCTTACGTTTCTTTACGGAGGTATTGTTCGACAAATTGAAAAAAGGCGATAAGGTAGAGATCGAAATCAAAGGTTTTGCCAGCCCTCGTGCACCATCTGGTTATAACAAAAACCTTACCGCACGCCGTATCATGTCGGTGATGAACCACTTTAGTGATTTTGATGGTGCCTTATTGAAAAAATACCTTTCCACAGGGCAATTAGTTGTTGTTGAAGTCCCTAATGGTGAGGATAAATCAAGGAAAGACGTAATCGATACCTATTCTGATCCTCGTAACTCCGTATTTAATGTAAAAGCATCGAGGGAACGAAGGGTCGAAATTATTGGAATTCAGTTTAATAAAAAGTAGTTTATGCGCATAAAATTATTCATATTGTCCATTGTTTGTTGTTGTGTAGTGACCCAGTCCTACGCCCAAACACCGCGTGCTTACGAGCAAGCGGCCAACGTGGCTTATGAAACCAAGGATTACTATGCCGCTTTTAAATATTACGGCAAAGTACTAGAAATGGAACCTAAACGTACCGATATTATGGTGCATTATGCCGATGCAGCCCGAATGTATGGTGCTTTCCGCGATGCAGAACTGCATTATGAAACGGCCTTGAGCGCGGATAATGCCGCTGGTGGTAAATACCATACTGCGCTATTTGGTTTGGCATTGGTAAAGAAAAATTTGGGGAAATATGAAGAAGCATTGCGCCTTTTTGAACGCTATGCTTCACGACCAGACAGTGATCCTGTTTTATCTCAAAAGGCCGCTAACGAAATCAACGAATGTGAATGGGCCATGGAAAAAATGACCAATCCCGATAAATTGGTGCGTTTGGAGTCATTAGGAGATGATTTTAATACTGGAGATTCCGAAATGGGTATTATCCAAATAGGAGATACGGCTTATTTTGGCGCATTACACCAAGTGAATTGGGGCGACAAGCATACGCCTGCTCGTCCATTGTTGCAGGTGATGATGTCGGTTAATGGTCAAAAGCCCGTAGTTGCAGCATTTAATAAAGAAAAAATGCATACTGCCTTACCTGCTTTTTCACCGGATGGTAAAATAATGATCGTCCCTTTTGGCGAATACGTGGGTGAAACAGAAGTACGTTGTCATCTTTATATATCCATGCTGCAAAATGGATCATGGTCGATACCAGTGCCATTGCCCGAAACGATCAATATCGTTGATGCCACGCAAACACAGCCTAGTATCTCAAAAGGGAAAGATGGTTATTACAACCTATATTATGTAAGTGATGCACCGGGCGGCCTAGGCGGTAAAGACCTCTATCAAGTGCAGTTTTCGAAAATGGGTAATTTTGCTACACCCGAAAATCTCGCAGGATTAAACACTGAAAAAGACGAAGCAACGCCCTGTTTTGACCCAACCGCACAAACGCTGTATTTCAGTTCGACTGGGTATCAAAATTTGGGTGGTTACGATATTTATAAATCTAAATGGGCTAAAAACACTTGGCAAACACCAAAGCATTTACCTGCTCCATTAAACAGTAGTTATAACGATTTATATTATTTCCCAACTGGATTGCAAAAGGCAATGATGACTTCCAATCGGATCGGGGCGGCTGTGCTGGGTGAGGAATCTTGTTGCTACGATCTCTTTTCGGTGACGTATTTGGATTTGAAACTCAATTTGTCGGCTTATGAAGAAGGCACAGAAAATGCTTTGGACGAAGTCGTTTATACATTGGTTGAAGATCAAAAAGCACCTAATTTAAAATTTGCACCTGTTGCAAAACCTATCGATTATAAAATCAATCGCGATCAATTATACAAGGTTTTTGCATCAAAAGATGGGTATTTCGCAGATACAATTCTGGTATCGTCTTTGGATTTAGAACCAACTAAAATTGAAATTTCCGATAAATTATTCCTTCGTCCGATGCAAGTGGATTTGGCGGTAAAGGTGTTTAACCAATTCAATAAAGAACCACTTTATGGGGTAAATGTCTTTTTATACGAAAGATCTGGAACGGTAAAAGACGAAAAAAATACAGGTACTGCTACCAACGAATCGGGTTTAAAGGCCAATTACAAAACCAGTTATTTAGTTATTGCAACAAAAGAAGGTTTTGCGCCAGATACTGCTGTCGTATCAGCAGAGGAAATGAGTAAACCAGGGGCTAAAGTGATCAAAAGTTTGTTTTTAACACCGGCAACGCTCTACGGTTTATTGCCATTGGCCATTTTTTTCGACAATGATGTACCGCCTCGTAGCGCTGCTCAACAAGTAGAATCGTATGCATTGACTTATGAATCATACTTGTCCCGCCGGAACGAATTTATCGAAATATTTACTAAAAACCTTTCAGAAGGAGAAAAACAAATAGCAACCGAACGGCTAAATGGATTTTTTGATAAAGAGGTAAAAGGTGGTTTTGCTAAATTAGAATATTTTGCCGATAACCTTGACCTGTTTTTGGAGGGAGGTTACGAGGTAGAAATAATGGTAAAAGGATTTGCCAGCCCCCTCGCATCCGAGGAATACAATATGGCCTTAACACATCGCCGTATTGTAAGTGTAAAGAATTATTTACGCACGGCTAAAGGAGGCATATATGAATCCTATTTGCTCAATAATCAATTGAAAATATCCACTGCTCCGTTGGGGGAAACTTTAGCGACAGCAGGCATAAATGATAGTAAAAAACAACGAGAACTCTCTATTTTTAGCGTGGAAGCATCTAAAGAACGCCGCGCCGAAATTATTGAAGTCCGATTGCATAAAATTCACCAATAATCGCCGAACAATACAACAAACGAATATATGAGATCCGTACTGTTGACACTCGTTTTCATGGTAACTGCATTTGCAGTACAAGCCATTGATCTAAGTTTTACTTCTGTATCGCCTACTTGTCATGGGTTTACAGATGGCACAATAACCGCCAATCCAAGTGGCGGCACTGCTCCGTATGCTTTTGCTTGGAGTAATGGCCAATTTGGACCAACTGTATTGGGCGTAGCGGCTGGTACATATTCTGTTACTGTAACCGACCAAACAGGTGCTACAGTTGCCGGAAATATAACACTTACCCAGCCCGCTGCTATTACCGTAGTCTTTACCCAATCTGCACCTAATTGTGCTGGTTATCAGCCTGTTACAGCAGGAACAACCGGTGGAGTAGGGGCATATTCCTATATTTGGAATACTGGTGCAACAACCGCTACCATTACTCCGGCCTCATCGGGCAATGTATTTGTTACAGTAACCGATGCTACGGGTTGTGCTGTGGCTACTACCTATTATGTGCCAGTTGCTTCGCAGATTTTTACCAGTTATTTTGCGTTGCCTCCTACCTGTTTTGGAGGTAGTAATGGTTCGATTACACCGAATATTGTAGGAAATTACCTACCTCATACATGGGCATGGAGCACGGGTACGCATGCAAATATAAATTTGACGGGTGTTATGGCCGGCAACTACACTGTTACAGTGAGTGACCAGCAAGGATGTACCAAAGTAGATCAAATTAATATCCCAACGCAAGCACCAGTACAGGTCATTGCTCAAATGACAAATGTACTTTGCCACGGCACCCAATCTGGAGTAGGCACAGCCATCGGTTCGGGTGGTGTAAGTCCATATAGTTATGCTTGGAGCAATAATATAAATGGCCAAATTATCCAAAATCTTGGTGTAGGCAATTATACTGTAACCTTAACAGATGGTAATGGTTGCTCCGCAACAGCAGTTGGAGCAATTACCGAACCACCTGTATTGACCAATACGGTCATTAGTGTAATACCTTCTTGCGGAAGCAATGGTAGCATAACAGTATTGCCTTCAGGCGGAACACCACCTTATACCTTGAATTGGAATGCGGGCCAATACTCCGGCACCACCAATAATAATTTGCCCGCAGGCAACTATTATATCTGTCTCTTTGATGCCAATCATTGCCAACTAGACTTAAATGTGGTAGTGCCTGGTGGCCCTGGCATTACAGTAAATTTAGTGACTGAAAAAGCAGATTGCGTTGGATTGGCCAATGGTACGGCTACCGCAGTTGTCAGCGGTGGTACAGGTAATTATCAATATACCTGGAGCAATGGTGGCCCCAACTTGCCCCAACTCAATGGCTTAGCAGGGGGACTTACTTATACAGTTACCGTGGTAGATCTTACTTCGGGCTGTACCAGTTCTGCCTCTGCAATGGTAGGTTTGCATGGCCAAATTGCCATTCAAGTAACCGATACCGACGTATTCTGCGCAAGTAATACCACCGGTAGTGCCAATGTAGTAGCATTAAGTGGTAGCGCTCCATTCACCTATGCCTGGACTGTGAATGGAAATACCGTAAATACACAGGGTATTACAGGTTTGAGTGCTGGTGCATATCCCGTTATCGTAACAGATGCCAATGGCTGTAAGGCTTTTGGAGTGGCCGATATTGGAGCAACCGCTTCTGCTTTGGCAGAATTCGGTATTCAAAAAGTTGATTGTGAAGCAAATACGGTAACGATTAAATTAAATGACCTCTCTGTTGGAAATGGCAATGCGATTACCAGTTGGGAGTGGGTAATTGCTTGGGGTACGGGTTCTGTTGCATATAGCGGCCAAACACCACCAATTATTCCCGTACCTGCAAACTCATCGGGTACAGTGATATTAAAAGTATCAACCGCTGCAGGTTGTGTGGATGAAGTCGTTCACGATTTTAGCGTAGGCCAAGCCATTAATATTGCTATAAACGGCAATAATCCAGCGGTCAATTGTACTGGAGGTGCTTCAACTATTTTAATCAATGGCGACCCTACCTATACTTACCAATGGTCGCCAATGACCAATCTTACTTTTGTTAATAACAACCCCCAAGAAGTAATAGCCAATCCATCGGAGGCCACTACTTATCAACTGATCGCGTCTAAAGATGGATGTAAAGATACTTTAAGTGTACAAGTGGTAAAACCAACGCCATTCTTGGTGGATTTGGGCGCGCCAGTAGTAAAAACATGTACGCCTAATCAATCTTTTTCGGCTACATTGAATGTATCTAATCTGTCATTAACCTATACATGGCTGAATGCCCAAGGCGATTCTATCGGTACGGGTAATCCTTTTATCATACCTGCAACGGGTACACCAACTACTTATAGCGTAGTGGCTACAGATGCTTTTGGTTGCACTGCCACCGATCAGGTAAGTGTACAAAGCACGGCAGTGGATGTACAAGCGGGTATTTTGCCCCTTGCGTCAGCATGTGCGGGTACGCCTATGCAGGCAGGTGTAGTGAACTTAGATCCAACCGATATTTTGACGTACAGTTGGGCGGCAAGTCCAGCAGGTATTACTATTTCTGATCCGATTGCACAAAATCCAACCATTTCTGGTGTTGCTGGCACTTATACAGTAAGTGTAACCATCACGAATCAGTATGGATGTACAAAGGTGTTGTCAACACCAATTACGTTTAGTACATCGGCTACATTGGCAGGGCAGGTCAATTCTGATCTTTGTAATGGTCTCAATGTCGCTTTTTCAAATACTAGTAACCAAACAGGAACTTGGACATTTGGTGATGGTACAAATAGCACCCTTCCAAATCCTGCACACGCCTATACCAATGCTGGGAGCTATATCGTAACATTTACCCCCAACGATGTTTGTTTTCTGCCCTTTAAAGATACTATTCAAGTTACAGCCACTCCTGAAGTGGTAGCGGCTATAACATCAGCGGTGCTATCGTGCCAAAACACGGCAACAGTAACTTTTACAGATGCATCTCAACACACAAATGCAATCGCATCTTGGAATTGGACATTTTCCACGGGTCAAACTTCCAATCAGCAAAACCCAACAATTATATTCCCAACGCAAGGAAGTGTGACCGCAACGCTGGTAGTGACCGATGTCAATAATTGTACAGACGCTTCGGATCCAATTACTCTGAATATTGACATCGTAAATGAAAGTGTGGAGGCGCAAACGGGTGTTTGTCCGGGTGGTTCAAAAGCACTTAACCCAAATCCAAATACAAGTTATACTTATAATTGGATGGCAATGCCAACAGATACTGAATTGGTGAGCAATAGCCCCAATCCCACTGTAAGCCCAGATGTGCCTACTACCTACTCCGTATCCATTACTAGTGGTAGTTGTACCGTAGCACAAACAGTAACCGTAGCGATTTATGACCCAGCAGATGTACTTGCGTCCCGTGATACGGTAGTTTGTACTTCCAATTCCGTAGAGGTAAGCGCATTTAGTACCAATGCCAGTAATTTCCAATGGAGTACAAGTGCCAATTTTAATCAAATATTTGCGAATGGGCCAACAGCCAATGCTATTCCATCGTTGGTGGGTATGAATTTTGTACGCGCCACTACCGCACAGGGATGCCTTGGAATGGATTCAGTAATGGTATTATTAGGTAGCCCTAATGTACTGGCTTCTACCCTCGAGCCAACTTATATTTGCAATGGTGTGAGCGCACAAATTGGAGTAGTGAACAACAATCCAAATGATATTTTGACCTATCAATGGTCGGGCGGTTTACCAACAGGTGCTATCCAAAACGTAAACCCAACAACAGCAACGACTTATGCCGTTATTGTAACGAACCAATATGCGTGTAAAGATACCCTTAACTTTGTTGTAACTCCAGTTGCATTGGCTCTTGACTTAAATGTAACGGGAAAGACCACCATTTGCCCCGGGGAAACAGTAGTAATTACGGCTACAACAACAGGAGGCTCTATATATAGTTACAATTGGACACCAGCCTCTACTCTGGATGATCCAACCATTGCAGCACCTACAGCCGCACCAGAAGAAACAACAGATTATAACGTAGTCGTAACGGATGCTAGTGGCTGTACAATTGTTGGCAATACCAACATTACAGTTATTTCACCAGATTGTATTGATCCATTTATCTTTGTTCCAAATGCGTTTTCTCCGAATAACGACGGCAATAACGACTTTTTCCGCGTACGTGGTATCAATATGACCGAATTATACTTTGTAGTTTGGGACCGTTGGGGCGAGAAGGTATATGAAACCGAGCAAGTCAGTCACACTGGTTGGGATGGTATTTTTAAGGGTGTTTCCTCTACTCCGGATTCCTACGCATGGTATGCACGCGTACGATGCGGAAATGGTAAAATTTGGGAGAAAAAAGGTAACGTGACTTTGCTCAAATAAACAATAAGTATATTTTGAAAGATAAAATAGATCTTGTCGAATAAGTTGACGAGACTTGAATTCCAATGTTGTCCACTTAACGATCTAAACACTTTACAGTTGATTTATCGGTAAGTGGACAACACTAGGGCTGTACGCACAACGGCACTAATCATCATTTACAGCATATTAGATCGAAATTATTCCTAAAACACCCTAACCATAAATTATGGAATCAATGGATTGTTGATTTGATCTAGGAAAGCACTCCATACCGTGTCTCCACTTGGAATATCTGCGACAAACCTAAGTAATTCACCAGTAGTAGGGTGTTTTATTGTTATTTTATGTGCATGCAAATGTATGGATCGATCCAAATTGCCGCGTTTTGCACCATATTTTACATCACCCTTAATAGGGCAGCCAATAGCGGATAATTGTGCCCTGATTTGGTGGTGTCTTCCTGTATATAATTGAATTTCGAGGAGATGGTAACGCACCGAACTACCTAATACCTGATACTTTAAAATCCCTTTTTCGCGGCCTGCCTTATCTTCGGTATAAACACGACTTTTGTTTTTAGATTCATTTTTTTCAAAGTAGTGGACAAGTTCGGCTGTAGTAGGCTCGGGTAAATTTGCCACTACAGCAAGGTATGTTTTTGTCAAACCCCGCTCCTTGAACTGTTCGCTCAATGTGTGGGCGGCGGTTTTAGTTTTGGCAAAAAGAACAATGCCGCTTACAGGGCGGTCGATACGGTGCACTACAAAAAGGGATTGCGCCAAGTGAAGTTCTGCTTGATCTAAGAGACACTGTTCACCTGTTTTATCGGGCTGAACACCAATTCCCGCAGGTTTGATGATGGCAACAAAATCATTGTCGTTGTGGAGCAATTGCATAGCAGCAGGGGGGCAGGGGGGGCTAAAAAAAGCCATCCTGATTGAACAGAATGACTTTCTAAGTTTTTTGCCACGTAAAAGATCAAGATGGAGTGCCACCGCCGGGCATAGAGGTTATATCCAACCGGTCATCGTTAAAATGCTGGTTGTTGGTATGACCACCTTCGATACGGGACATTTTATCTTTGTCCAGTATTTGAGAGTTCTCCGCTAGTTCATCTAGTGAAGATTTCCCTTGGTTGTCAACGGTCTCATTTTTACCGTTTTGTGTAAGATTTCTTATTATACGGTCAAACATATTAAAGAAACGGGTTGGTTAAAAGACAGGTCAAAGGTAAAGGGTTTTTTTATTTACACCAGATAAATCTTGTTAAAGTTGAAAAAAAATTACCTTTGCCTCTGAAAGTTGCACCATTTTGTGCTCAAATTAAACTATGGACGGATATTTATCACCTGTTATTGTATTAGTAATCCTTATTGGTTACTTCCTGATGCTCATCGGAGTAGCTTGGTTTACGGGCAGAAATAACACTAATGAGGGCTTTTTTCTAGCCAATAGGAACGTTCCGTGGTATGTGGTGGCTTATGCTATGATCGGTACGAGCATCAGCGGTGTTACCTTTATTTCTTTGCCGGGATCGGTGGGTTTGGATGCAGGTATCAATCGTGGTTTCGGGTATATTCAGGTGGTTTTAGGTTATTTGGTGGGGTACTTTTTTATTGCCACAGTGCTTATGCCGATGTATTATCGTTTGCAACTCACTACGATCTATGGATATTTGGAACAGCGGCTGGGATATAATTCCTACAAAACTGGTGCGGTGTTTTTCATTATTTCGCGTACGGTAGGTTCAGCGGCACGGATGTTTTTAGCAGCGGTGGTATTGCAAAGTTTGGTGTTTGGCCCACTTGGTGTACCGTTTGTAGTCACTGTTTTTATTATGCTGGCCTTGATTTACGCCTACACGTTCAAAGGTGGTTTGAAAACAATCATTTGGACAGATACCATTATGACTACGTTTTTTATTGCAGCAGTGGTTTGGACGGTTTTTTCGGTAGGCAAAGTGCTGGGTTTTAATGGTATTGGCGAAATTTGGACAGCAGTAAGCCAAAGCCGATATAGCCAAATGTTCTTTTGGGATCATTTTGCTACCGATCCTAACCATTTTGTCAAACAGTTTTTAAGCGGTGCGCTTGTAGCCATTGCCATGACTGGGCTTGACCAAGATTTGATGCAAAAGAATTTAGCCTGCAAAAATATCAAAGAGGCGCAAAAAAACATGTTGGTGTTCTGCTGCTACCTGATTGTAATTAATATTGCTTTTATGATCTTGGGCGCATTGTTATATATGTACGCCAATTCACTTGGGATCGAAATCCCTACTAAAAGCGATCAATTATACCCCAAAATTGCCTTTAGTCATTTGGATGCAGCAGCGGGTATTTTCTTTATACTCGGATTGGTAGCCAGTACTTATTCTAGTTCGGATAGTGCGCTTACGGCACTTACGACCTCCTTTTGTGTTGATTTTCTTGATTTTGAGAAAAAAGCCAATATTCCAAACGATCCATACATCAGTGATAGCGAGAACGAAGCTCGAAAAGTAGCCATTGAAAAGCAATTGCATCGGCAACGCACTTATGTCCACCTTGGGTTCTCGTTGGTTTTTGTTGTCATTATACAGTTGTTGTACGCTTTTAGCGATGGTGCTGTATTGGGACTTATCTTTAAGTTGGCAGGTTATACTTATGGGCCACTTTTAGGCTTGTTTGCCTTTGGTCTTTTTACAAAATTTAGCCTACATGACCGTTATGTGCCTATAGTGTGCATATCCGCGCCAATCCTTACTTATATCATCGAAATCAGTAGTAAGCAATACTTTGATGTAGGATTCCTGACAATTTTGGTCAATGGAGTGCTGACTTTTGTAGGATTATGGGTCATTTCTTATCGGGAGATGGCGAAAGGGTAGATATTAATAGGAAAAAGATAAACATGTACTGCTGCTTTGTGGGCATTGACAAATAAGAGATTAAATAAATGTCACCTGACAAGATTATGCATACTCCAATCCTTTCAATTCTTCTTAAGTAGCACAAATCGCTGATCGTTAATACTAATCTTTTGTTTTGTAATAGTCGATTTGCCTATATGTGTTTTTAATATTTAAAATCTAAGTTTATGTCAATCAATCTAATAGCGTTTTTGGAAGACTTTAAACCGGTTAATGAGGTTCAGAGATTATTGCGCGGCATAGTCCTATTACACGTCAAACTTGATGAGTATGCCGAAGAAGATTTGTTCTTACAAACGTCAAAAGAGTTACAAATAAATCTTTTAAAATTGGAGAAAAAAAAATATGCTAAATTAGTTGAAATTATAAATGAAAGTTCCTTAGAAGAACATACTAAACGTCTTGAACAAATTCGTGCCGAAATTAAGAAGTTCACCAGTGAGTATGAGATGAACTCAATAACGGGGCAACAGATAAATGTATTGAACCGTCAATTGGAAACCGTTAATACATTTATGATTGTTAAAGATAGATATGACACATTGAAGCCTTTAGACGAACTGATACAGGATGAAAAGGCATTAATGAAGGTCTTTTCTGAAAAACTACCCAGCACCCCTTCGATTTAGAGATGCAAGGTAGTTTTTAATATTATGAAAAATTTAATCCTATTTTTTCACCAATTTTCCCGTTCTTACAGGCCTGCCCTCTTCCAACACCTGCCAATAGTACATACCAGCAGGCAATTGTCCTGTTTCGATAGATTGCATTCCCAATGGCAGGGTTTTACTCAAAATTCTTTCGCCTAATGCCGAGTATAGTACCATATCTTGCGTACTGCCCGATGTATTTTCAAATACGAGCATTTGATCGAATGGGTTTGGATTAACCCTGATATACTGCGCATTATCAGGTTGATAAGTGCTGGATGGTGGCATAATACAAATGACACCCGGAATATTTAAGGCAGCATTGAATGAATTAATGCCACCTGTGTTTTCAATGGCGGGCGGTGTAGTAGGACTCATACCTACTCCATTCGTCAATATACTGGTTTTGGGCCCATTGCCCTTTACTTTGAAACAGAGTTCGTATAAAACGGTGGTATCGGGTAGTGTAATACCAAATTGGATGCTTGGGGATTTTTCAAAAAGCACGATACAAAAACCTGTGCTGTTGATATTGTTATCCAAAGTACCATAATCTTTTAGTGCGCCTGGCTGTATTTGCAGTAATTCCAACTGGGTATTATCCCACTGATGCGCATACTGCATAGTGCCTATATCCGTGAGGTTTTTAGCAAAAACTGGCACACAAATCGTATCACCTACCGTAACCGTATCGCTGCCGACTGTAATAATAGTAGGTGCGCTTTCTACACAAATAACACCAGAAGCATTCAAATCAGCCGAAAATACATTTTGACCCAAAATATTTTCCACCGCTGCCGGAGAGGAGACTGGCATGCCCACTCCGTTGGTCTCTATAATTATTTTGGGCGCATTACCGGTGGCAACAAAGCAAAGTTCGTACAAGACTACGCTGTCGGTTAAGGTAATGCCAAGTGGAAAAGTCACGTCCTCAAACAAGAAGATGGCTCTCCCTGCAAGGATATGATTATAGTCAAAATTACCATTGCTGGCTAGTATGCCATTTTTTACACCTACCAATTCGAGTCCACCTGCATCCCAATTATGCACATATTGCATCCCAGAGATATCATTAAAGTTTTCGGCCCACACTGGCACACAAATCGTATCGCCCAGCAAAGCGGTTCCACTACCAACGTGCAGCACAAATAGCGGTTGTTGGATATAAATAGTGCCACTTACATTGAAATTGGGCAGAAATACATTTTGTCCCAAATAATTCTCTACCGATGGCGGTGATGACGGTGCTAAGCCCTCTCCACCCGTTTTTACTACTACAGAGGTGGACGTACCCGAAGTTACAAAACAAAGTTCGTACAAAACAGTACTATCAGGTATTGAAAGCCCACTACTACTTGAACCAAAAAGGTATTCAAAGAAAATGATGCATTGCCCAGGAGATTGTAGGTTGTAGGAAAAGTTACCCGAATCTGCCAGTATATTGTTTTTTATCGAAATAAGCGAAAGACTGCTAGGATTCCAGCTATGGGTGTATTGCATCGCTACAATATTTGTATAGTTTTTGGCTGTTACAGGTACACAAATCGTGTCACCTATCGCAGCAGTTCCGTTTCCTACGGTCATGATAAATGGGTTTGCAATAATACAAACTTGACCAGTTACATTGGCAGCAATGCTAAAAAGATCATTACCAAGGCTGTTGTATATGGCTGGAGGGGAAATGTTAGACATTCCAGCGCCATTGGTTAAAATATTCATTTTGGGTATATTTCCGGTCACTACAAAACAAAGATCATACAGTACTACATTGTCTGGCAAGGAAAGCGGAACATTCATGCCTCCTGCTAAAGACTCAAATATCAAGATACACCTGCCAGGAACAGACGGATTATAATCGAAAATTCCTTTGTCTTTGAGTGCTTTAGTGCGGATAGAAATCAATGTTAATCCACTTGCCTCCCAGCTGTGGGCATATTGCATACCTGAAATATCCGTAAAGTTTTTAGCCGTAACGGGTACATATATCGTATCGCCTGCGGCTGCCAATAGACTTCCAACACTAATGGTTGTAATAGGATTACTCTGAGCACTTACATGCTGAGATAAAAAAAGTAGCGCAATGGCTACCAATAATTTTGGAAAAACGTTCATGAGATAAATGATAAATGATGAAAAAATAGCCTTGGGAATGTCCCAAAACTCATTGATTATGAAATGATTATAAAAATACAATCCCGATTAAGAACACGTAAATAATTCTACTTGAAGATAAAAAACGATCATTTTCCGTAATTTGCCTTGAATAGGGCTACACGATGGTAACTGGGCAGTATTGGAATCAGATTGCTTACCTTTACTATAGATGTTATTGAAATTATCCACGGATTGCTTTTTTGTTCCTATTGACGGAAACGCAGACAACTAGTGCTAAGGTTGGGTATTGCTTTAAAAATAATTGAATGGCAAAATTAATATCAATACATCAAATAAATGCCATTTTTTGTTATAAATAAGATATTTACTGAACGCCTTTAGTTTTTGTGCATAGATTTAGAGGACACTATGCGATTTTAATGCCCAATACCAACAGAGCCGAAGTATAAATGCAACAAAATTAATTTTGCGTAGTCTATCTTGAAAGTATAAGGGGGTAGGGGTAGGGGGGGTATAAAATATACCCCAAAAACGTAGCCTATCCAGCTATTTCGCTCATATCTTATACCCATCACTTATATTTTCGGACTAAATGAGACATAATTCACTGTCTTGCATTAGTTTTGCGGCAGTTTTTTTTTATCCAGTACTGACTACCGCGGTGGTTGGTGCTGGTTTTGTTGAAATAATTTTAAACAAAGTATTGAAAATCAGTAGTATATGAATTCGTTTAAAACATTGAATAACGTAGCGGGCTGGATTGTGTTTGCTATTTCTGCACTTGTGCTCGGCTTTGCAGCCGAACGTACTGGTAGTCTTTGGGACTGCGGTGAATTTATTTCAGGTGCTTACAAATTGCAAGTAGTACACCCGCCCGGTGCGCCAATCTTTCTATTAGTAGGTCGTATGTTTGCGTGGGTCGCTACTTTAGTGTCGAGCGATCCGGCCATGATCGCTTTTTCTGTCAACCTACTTTCTGCAATTTGTACGGCTTTTGCAGGTACTTTTATTTGCTGGAGTGCCACCATTCTAGGTCGTTTGGCCTTGGTGGGTCGTGATGGTGAATTAACGAGCGGTCAATCTTTTGCCTTAGCAGGGGCGGGTGTAGTGGCCGGTTTAACTACCGCATTTTGTTCTTCTATTTGGTTTTCGGCTGTAGAAGGTGAGGTATATGCGATGTCCACCTTCTTTACGTGCTTAACCCTTTGGGCTACTTTGAAATGGTACCAATTGCCCAATACGGCTGATGCCGATCGGTGGTTGGTTTTTGCGATGTTCGGTGTTGCCTTATCTATGGGTGTACACTTATTGAGTTTGCTTACCTTCCCTGCGTTGGCGATGTTTTACTACTTCAAAAAAGCCAAAAACGTAACCGTCACGGGTACTTTGAGTGCTGCTTTTGTGGGGGTATTATTTATTGTAGGTATCCAATATTTTATCATTACGGGCATTCCTCGTTTTTGGGCGTTTTTTGATAAATTATTCGTGAATAGTTTTGGTTTGCCATTCTATTCTGGCATTGTAGCGGTATTGGCTATTTTTGCAGCAGTGATATATTTCGGTTTACAATATGCTCGCCGCACCAATAATGGTCTTTTGCAACGCTTAATCGTAGCCGTAGGTTTGGTTACTATTGCGTATTTCTCTTATGGCACGGTGATTATTCGCGCCATGGCCAATACGCCCATTAATATGAACGATCCATCGGATCCAATGCGCTTATTGCCTTACCTCAACCGCGAACAATACGGTGAACGTCCATTGTTGTACGGACCGGATTTTGATGCAAAACCGATTGACGTTATTTCGGAGCCACGTTATGGTAGAGTAGGCGACAAATACTCGGTAGTGGATGAAAAAGTAGATTATGTATATCCTGCGAATAGCAAGGTTTTCTTCCCGCGCATGAGCGACTATTCACAAGGCCGCCCAAAAATTTATCGCGAATGGATTGATAAAAAAAGCGGGGCAATTTCAGTAGCCGACCATTTTGAGTTCTTTTGGAAATACCAAATCAAATGGATGTGGTGGCGTTATTTTATGTGGAATTTCTCTGGTCGTCAAAATGGCGACCAAGGTTATTACTCTTGGGATCCTAGTGCTGGTCACTGGATCACAGGTTTTGATGCCCTTGATTCCGGTTGGATCGGTAACCCGGAAGCATTACCAGAGTTCCAAAAGAATATTAATCAGGCCAATAACAAGTACTATATGATCCCATTCTTATTGGGTTTGTTTGGTATGTTTTTCCATTATAAGCGCGCACCCCGCGATTTTGCGGCTTTAATGTCGTTGTTTATTATTACGGGTATAGGTATCATTGTATATTCCAATCAACCGCCAAATGAGCCACGCGAACGCGATTATGTCTTGGTGGGTTCATTCTTTACTTTTGCTATTTGGGTTGGTATGGCCGTTCTTGGGATCTACCAATTATTGGCCGAAAAGGCAAAAATGAACGGAATTGTACCCGGCGCATTGGCCACCGTGGTAGGGCTTGTTGCTCCATTCTTAATGGTGACCCAAAACTGGGATGACCATTCCCGCGCAGAGCATACAGGTAGCCGCGACTACGCTAAGAACTTCTTAGAAAGTTGCCAACCCAACGCCATTATATTTACCTACGGCGACAACGATACTTACCCGCTTTGGTACTGCCAAGAGGTGGAAAATATCCGTACCGATGTCCGTGTAGTGAACTTGTCCTTGATCGCAGTGGATTGGTATATCAACCAATTACGCCGTAAAGTAAACAATTCGGAAGCGATCAAAATGAGTATCCCAGCGGAGCAAATACGTGGTTTCAAACGTGTACAAATCCCTTACACCACTGAGCCGAATAAAGCAAAGGAAATGAGCCTCAAAGATGTGGTGAAATTCCTCGGTGAAAATCACCCCGTGCCTTCTGGTGGTGGTAGCCGCGATTTTGACTCCTATTTGCCTTCGCACCTGATGTATATTCCGGTGGACAAAGAAGCCATTTATAGAAATAATATCGTAGCACGTGGCGATTCTTCGCGTACTGTAGTAGATACGATCCACATGAATTTAGGCGAAAAAACTACCTATATCATTAAAGATCAATTGGCAATCATGGACATTATTACGTCCAATATTTGGGATCGACCTATTTATTGGGCCGTTACTTGCCGCGAAGACCGTTTGATGGGCTTAGAAGATTATCTCCAATTGGAGGGTCTTGGCCTGCGTTTGGTGCCTGTAAAAGGCCGCAGCCAACAAGAATACGGTATTGTAGGTTCGGGTAGCGTCAATACGGATTTGGCTTATGATAATATTATGAACAAATGGTCGTGGGGTAATTTTGACAAAAAGCACTTGTTTGTAAATAAATCGTATTTGCCAAGTCTGCAAACCATGAAACTCACCATGATTCGCTTAGGTCGCCAATTGGTGATCGAAGATAAAAAGGATAAAGCCGTAGCACTTTCCGATAAGTTCTTCGAGGCATTTCCAACCATGAACTTTGCACACGACCAGTTCTCCGCTTATATGGCCGACAACTACGCTCGTGCAGGTAACAACGAAAAAGCGGCAGCCAAAGTCCGCGAAATTGCAATGCAAGCGCAAGAACAGTTCCAATACTATGATGCTCAAGAGCCGCGATTCAAAACGGCTTACAAGCAAGATATGCAGTTCCTAATGGGCACGGTACAAACCCTGATGGGTACAGCCGCTCAAATGAAGGATCAGGCATTGATGCAGGAGTTGGAAAAACAGTTCGAAGCGTATATGCCAAAAATGCCGCCAGGCGGGAATCTAGGACAATAAATGATCTTTTGAATGGTGCATTTGCGAAGTAGTTCATGCTTTGCAAATGCATTATTTATATTCAATCCATAACAGTTTAAACATTCACATGCAACGCACAAAAATTGCAGCATTGCTCCAAACGGAGCCTATTGGAACAGCAGTACAGGTGAAAGGATGGGTAAAAGCCTTTCGCAACAGTCAATTTATAGCATTAAATGATGGCTCTACGGCCAATAATATACAAATCGTTGTCGATAGCGAAAACACTGATCCCGAATTGCTCAAACGCATCAAATTTGGAGCAGCCATTGGAGCCATCGGTACCGTAATTGAGAGCCAAGGCCAAGGCCAAAAGATCGAAATTAAAGCATCGGATATTACGATTTATGGCGATTGCAATTTGGAAGAATATCCATTACAGCAGAAAAAGCAATCCTTAGAGTTTTTACGGGAAAAAGCACATTTGCGCTTCCGTACCAATACGTTTGCGGCGGTATTCCGGATTCGCCACGCGTTGGCTTTTGCGGTACACAAGTTTTTCAACGACCGTGGTTTTTTCTATTTGCACACACCTATTATCACCGCCAGCGATGCCGAAGGTGCGGGTGAAATGTTCCGCGTAACTACTTTGGATGCGCAAAAACCACCTTTGGACGAGCAAGGCGCGGTTGATTTTTCTAAAGATTTCTTTGGCAGATCGGCTAATTTGACGGTTTCAGGGCAATTGGAAGCCGAATTGGGCGCCATGGCTTTGGGTGAAGTTTATACGTTTGGCCCTACGTTCCGCGCCGAAAACTCCAATACTACCCGCCACTTGGCAGAGTTCTGGATGATCGAACCAGAGGTAGCCTTCAACGACCTCAACGATAATATGAACCTCGCAGAGGATATGTTGCGTTATGTTATAGCATACGCCCTCGAAAATTGCAAAGATGATTTGGCGATATTAGAAGCGCGTTTGATCGAGGAAGAAAAATCCAAACCACAAGACCAGCGCAGCGAACTGACTTTGACCGAAAAATTGCGCTTTGTGACTGAAAATGACTTTGAACGCCTTACTTATACCGAAGCAGTGGAGATACTGCGCAATTCAACGCCCAATAAAAAAGGCAAATTCCAGTACCCAATTGAAGGCTGGGGTGCCGATTTGCAGAGCGAGCATGAGCGATATTTGGTAGAAAAGCATTTCAAAAAACCGGTGATCCTTACTGATTATCCATCGGCCATTAAGTCGTTTTATATGCGCCTCAACGATGGTACCGAACCGGGCAAAGAAACAGTGCGGGCGATGGATATTTTGTTCCCTGGCATCGGGGAAATAGTAGGGGGATCGCAGCGCGAAGAGCGTTACGATGTGTTATTGGCCAAAATGAAAGCCATGCACATTCCCGAAGAAGAACTCTACTGGTACTTGGATACCCGCAAATTTGGAACTTGCCCACATGCGGGTTTTGGTCTTGGTTTTGAGCGTTTGATCCTGTTTGTGACAGGTATGACCAATATCCGCGACGTGATTGCCTTCCCGAGGTATCCCGGTAGTGCGGAATTTTAGTCGTTAACAAAATTGGATAGATGATATAGAACGTCAACGAGAGGTAAAGGTCTTGTTGACGTTTTTTTTTAATCCAGCAAAAAAATGAAAAAAGAACAGTATTTTATTTTTGAAAAATCTTATGATATTGAGTTATTAAATGAACTAGGATCAGAAGAAAGATTTTATTTCCCTATTGGAAAAAAGACAGAAGGTAATGATGGCTTAATTTTGAAAATTAGCCCTTTTTCTGGCAAACCATGGATTGGTATTTTTGCTTTTGGCGATATTACCAATAATGGACTATGTGGCGTTTATTCAATGCCTGACAAAGAAAAATTTTGTGTTGTATCAAATGGAATGGGCTATATTGTTACTTCAAGTGATGCAACGATATTTGAAACATTAGATTCAATTCCAATTACCGATGTTCGTTGTATTAAAGAAAAAGGAATAATCTTATTTGCGGATAATACCGAAATTATCGCGCATGATTCAGGTGGATTAAGATGGCAGTCCAAGCGTTTGTCTTATGATGGATTTAAAATTATCAGCCTAAATAGTGATGTTTTAATAGGTGAATTTTGGGATATTCGTAATGAATCTAACAGCTTTTTTGAAATCAATATTATAAATGGCTCACTACTAAGTGGAGGAATAGGAGATTTCGGATGATTTGGATTTAATGACAAGTTATTTACTTTCGTTTTATCTTTGATACCCTTTTTAGAACACATTCCAACAGTTATATTTTACTGGGAAGGCGTTAAATATGGTAGCAACGCACAAAGAACGTGGTATTTATCCAGTTTTAAGACCCATTTTTCAATACATTAAAATAATGCAGGAATTAAATATCGATTATAAAAAGCATAGAGATAACTTCTGTTCTACTAAGTTTAGCGGAGATCATTATTTCATTAGGACAAATTTGATTGCTGTATTAGAAAGTCATCTTGCTTTAGTTGAAGGCGATTTGTATGTTGAAATTGCTAGACCCGAAGAAGACGTAAATGGTTTAATTAATCAATTAAACAGGGTAAATTCTATCGCCAATAGTATAAATGTTCCGAAGGATTTTTTTGAAATAACGTTTACTTGTAAAAGAGATGATATAAATAATGACCTTTTGTGGCGATTATCAGAATTGTGGTTTGGTTTTCAGCATGTTTCCTTTGTTATGACCTTAAAAAAAGGTAGCTTCAATTTTCAAAAAAGACTAACGTGGAATAAAATTACCGATATTGCATCTTCTTTTGTCCTATTTAAAGGGGTAGAAGAAGATGTTGTTTGGATTGGGAAGAGTGATGGTTTGACCTTTCCCTACACCTTTTAAGATACGTAGGTAGGATATTCTACTCCATAAGAACCGTTACAACTAAAAAAGCAATGATGATAAAATTTATTTTTAGGGCAACTATTTTGATATTTGTCTTCTATAGTTGTACTCCCATTCCAACTCGAACAAGATCTAATAATGATCTACAAAACCTAAATCTCGGGTGTCTCCTTCCACAGGATACAATTACTGCGAAAAATAGTAGTGCTTTTGGATGCGGTTATTTAACTTTGGTCGGTTACGACTGGGAGGATACTACCCATGTCATCATCATCAAACTCGATTTGGATAAAGTTTTTATTAGTGAAACATGCACAGAAATAGACTTAACAAAGCAAATAAATGGCTTAAATGTCTTTGTTTATTACTTTTCACCGGATAAATTTAATGCTTCGGAGCGATTCATTAATGAATGTAATGATATTATTCGTAGCAGAAAGTATGAACCCGAAGTTTTGGACAAAATCACAGGAGGGAAATTGTATATTAGTCGAACACAGCCCAAAAATGAATTTGAGCCGTTTTATTGTAATGCAAAAATAGAAGGGTTATCTATTCAAAATAGGCGATCTTCGCTTTTTTATAAGAAAAAGGTCTTTGTTTTTTATAAAACAGTAGTCGGTACTATTGCGGGGTAGCAAACTGGGGCTGTTTTGAAAAGCGTGTCGTTACCCACCAAAGTAGCGGCACGCTTTTTTACGATCACCATAACCACAAAAAAGCACGAACAGTACGCTTTAGGCAATACCCGCATTACCTTTGCCGACCTAGACAACAGCGGCACAGTAACCACCAGCGAAATACTCCAACAGAACCACTACTACCCGTTCGGTGCTAACATAGAAGGATTGACTACCACCAGTCCGAATAAGTACCAGTACAACGGTAAGGAATGGAACGCGGATTTTGGATTGGAATGGAACGATTATGGCGCGCACTATAACATAGTTAAAATTTAAAACACATGTATAAGATAGTGTTTGTTTCTGTTTTGCTATGTGCCTGCAAGAGAGAAAATCCTCATATTTCAATGAGTTTAGTATCAAGAAATTTTATTTCCGATATTGAAATAGTTGAAAACCAACGAATTCCCGTGACTGTGTACTATCAAATTTGCATAAAAAATTATTTATATGACACACTTTTTGTTGAACCCACTCATTTTCAGAATTCGGATATTAGGGCAGTGCAAAGTGATCATATCAGTCATTATGATGCCAATGGCCAAATTGCCTGGGATAATTTAATATTTGGTACCAAATCCGATACAATATTAGTTATTCCATACTCATCGAAAAAGCAAATATTGTTTTTTTTGCCGGATTTATTGGATTCGATAGGTTATATTGTCTATGAATTTAGTATTGAGTATGACAGTTCAGGTGTTAAAAAGAGACGCAATCTGCCACTTTCCTCTAAAATTAAAGATCATCCATTGTTATTAAAATGAGTACATTATTCGAAAATTAAAATGGGAAAAATTCATTTAATTAAAGAGCATTATGAACGAAACTGGCAAAGTTTAGGTGTCATTGTTCCAACTGATGATACTAAAATGAAGGTGCTTAATGAGCATTTTAGTGTATTGGAATTTGCCCCAAATGATAAAAGGGATTATTGGATTTATGCCACTATTGGAATGTCTTTGATGGAAACGCCTAAGATAGAACTTCATATCTTATCAATAGTAAGAGATCACAGTCTTGCATTATTGCTCACAATTGTTGCGCATTATCACTTTTCATCCTCCGACAAGTTGAATCTTTGGCACACTGTTAATTTTGGTATGCCTTGGTTTTTAGGTTCAGTATGTACATTTGGGTTCATTTCATTGCCCTATTTAGACGGCCCGGCGTTAGAAGTATTCAACGATGATAACGATATTACAAATTTTTATTGGTTGATTCCGATAACGGAAAGCGAAAGAGATTTTAAAAAATTAAATGGAGTAGAGGCGTTGGAGGATTTATTTGAAAAAAATAATTTCAACTACTTAGATCCTTTTCGGAAGAGTTTAGTGTAAAAACTGATTTTTAGTTTAAAAATGATTGAGCAAAGACTCGCCTTTGTGACCCATTCGTAGCGACTTTTTTTGAGCGTAAGTAAATTAAAGTCAAAGGGTTAATCTTATTTGGGTGTCAACTTTAGTGCAGAAGTCCAAGCCAATAAATGCTTAAATTACCAGTTTGAAATCTTTAATATCCAACACTTTTACCCCAATGAAAGGTACTTTGCTAAGTATATTAAAATGACGATCTTCGCTAACAATATAATGAGCATTACAAGCTATGGCACAGTCAACGAATTTGTTATCATCGGGGTCTGCTGTTATTAGATTCCAGCGAAACCACGTATTGACACGCTCTACATTAGAAGCATTGTCTAATAACTGCATTAGAGCAAATGCTGCATTAGAACCCATTTCTCGCCCTACGATTTCCTCATACTCCAATAAAACATCAGTCGTTACGCAAAGTGTATAATGCTCTTCTAAAAATCGCTCAAATATCCAATGCGTATCTGAACGTGCAGAAAAAGAAACGAGCAATACGTTGGTATCAAGTACTACTTTCATGCCCAGTATCAGAATATGGTGTACGTAAATGGCGTTTACTCAATTGTTCTGAATCGGCAGGAGTCCAACCATTTTGATCCCAAACAGTATTGGCTTGTTGTATCAATTTTTGTGCAAAAAACTGTACAATTACTCGTTTGAGTTCCATTATTTCCTGCTCGGTCATTGGGCGGGCAAGTACTTTCAATATTTCCAACTGAGCGGGAGTAAGCGGAATTTTTAAAGTATCCATTATTTATACATTAATAATATAGTGTCACCATTCATTCTCCGAAGAGATAAAATGGAATAAACGTTGCAAAGTTAACCTTTTTATGAGATAATAGACCAAGTTTATTTCAATAATAGATTTGGTGATCAATAATGAATTGACATTGGAAAATTGGTTTATCAATAAGTATCACACTCAACGCCCCGAACGCCCACTACCTCCTTTCCTACGGCCACCGGAAGCAGGTTTGGGTTTACCAGTACTTCTTCCCGTACTTTTCGATTTTGGCGCACCGCCAGTTGTTTTTTTACCGGATCTATCGGAGTAAGGTTTGGCATCGGAGAAGCGCGTATCGGGTTTGGGCTTGCGTCCTTCACCGTTGGATGGTGCACGTCCGGTGCGACTTCGGGGAGGTTCTGGATCGGCAAAACGCATGTCCGGTGCTGGTTTCTTTTTCGCGGGTGCTGGTGGTGTTTTTTTTACTACTTCGGAGGAAGAGTCTTTGGTAAGTTTATTGATTTCTTCCATTTCCTTTTCGGTCAGGTCGCGCCAATGCCCCTGTGGAATACCCGTAACCGAAATATTCATAATCCGAACCCGTTCAAGTTTAGTCACCTCAAAGCCAAAATGTTCGCACATTCTTCTAATTTGACGGTTCAGCCCCTGTTTTAAAATAATCCTAAACGTCTTCGCTCCTTCTGCGGTCACCTTACATTTTTTGGTGGTAACACCTAATATGGGAACGCCGCTGGCCATACTTTCAATAAAAGAGTCATTAAATACTTTATTGACCGTGACGACGTACTCTTTTTCGTGGTTATTCCCTGCGCGGAGGATTTTATTCACCATATCTCCGTTGTTGGTCAGGAAAATAAGACCTTGGGAGTCTTTGTCCAAGCGACCAATAGGGAAAATACGCGCACTGTGGTTTACATAATCGACAATATTATCCACCGTATTTTTTTCGGTCGTAGATACCACACCAACGGGTTTATTGAAGGCAATAAAGACCAAATCTTCATCTTGGCGCGGCTCCAATTCTTGGCCGTTCACCCGTATCCGATCGCCGTTGTGCACCTGATCGCCTTTTTGAGCACGTTTTCCATTGATAAATACGTGTCCCTGCTCTATATATTTGTCGGCCACCCTGCGCGAACACAAACCACTTTCGCTGATAAATTTATTCAGCCATATCCCAGTACCTTTTTGCATAGTTTCTTTTCCGTAAATGGCAAAAGTACGATTAGTCTATCCATTTACTCTATTAGGAACGATAAAAATTGTTAAGAGAAGGAACTGAGTTGCCACAAATCTGTGGCACTACCCGCTTTACTTGAATTTTGCTACACTTCACTACAAAATTATTGCATATATTGACGTGTTACCACCACTTTTGAGGTATTATTTAACTATTTGGAAGGGCTATTGGGCAACAGCACCGGGAATACACAGCACTTTTGAATACATCACCATTTAACGCATAAAATTATGGATTTATACGTACCAATCAAATTGATTTTTTCGATCGTTTTTGCCATTGCTGGCACCCTTTTTCTCTGTATTGCCTATCGGGAATGGTGTTCCAGTTATAGCATTATTACCCAAGGTATCGAAACCGAGGGTATTGTAGTCGAAACGTTTCGCAAGCCACGCCGAACGGGCGAACCTATTTCTAGCGCGGCTGCCCCTGTAGTACAATTTGTGACCCAAAGTGGTGAGGTAAAAAAGTACTATTCATCCTTGTACACCACTCCTTGCTACTATGAATCCGGTCAACAGGTGTCCATTTGGTATTTGCCTAACGACCCCACAAAAGCCACCTTAAATGGAAAAGATGCTTGGATATTGCCCATTGTTTTTGGAATTTTTGGTTTTGTAATATGCCTTATTACGTACAGCATTCTGATCGGCTTATTGATTAAAAGGGTTTTCGGATGAACGGATTTAATGGTGTAATTGTAATTTTTTATCTATTAAAATCAATAACCTTTATTTTGAAAACAAGTGCCTTTTTTTTAAAAATTTAGACCAATAAATATTATTTAACCTCGTTTAACATATTTAATAATTTATCTCCTACCCAATAAATGGTATTTTTGGCACGATAATTGTTTGTTTGATATTTAGTGTTAAGAAAAGACTTAAATTTGCAACACAGTCAAATCTATCGCACTCCATTTATTAACCTTTTTTTATTATGATTAAGCATTACCTCCCCCTCACCATGTTCTTATTGCTGGCGGTTATTTCCACAGCACAAATACGCCATAACAAATGGGAACTCGGACTACAAGCAGGCGTTACACAATCGCAAAACGACCTCAACAATTTTGGTATTTACGAAAACAATATTGGTGGAGGCATGCTACTGCGCTACCATCTGGATAACAATATTGCCTTGCGTGCGAATATTTTATACAGTGAAATATCCGGCAATGACAATAACTATACCGCTCGTGCTGCCCGTGGCTTCCGTTTTTCAGCACCAATAACAGAAGGCTCTATCGTGGCGGAAATGGACTTGCTCGGCAAACGTCGTTGGAAATCTAATGGTAGTTTCCGCAGGATTGTTTCTCCTTATATCTATGGCGGTGGCGGTTATGTAATGAGCAAACCCACTGTTTTTTATAACGAAGCCGGTAATGAAGCACTAAGAGAACGCATTAACAAAGATAAAGCATCCTATAAAGAAGGACACCTAATTATGCCGCTAGGTCTAGGTGTGAAGATTGACCTCAACGAAAACTGGGTGCTGGGTTTGGAAACAGGCATTCGTGTTTTATTTAACGACTATATTGATGGGGTTAGTTTTGCAGGTAATTCACGCAAAAATGATTCCTATACTTTTACCAATATCACTGCTACATATCGTATTCCTTATATCGCTGATCGCGACCATGATGGTATTGCAGATACAGAAGACGCTTGTCCAGATATAAAAGGTAAAAAAGAAACTGGCGGATGCCCCGATACGGATGGTGATGGTGTGGCGGATAATTTGGATAATTGCCCCGAAGAAAAAGGATTAAACGCCAATGGTGGCTGCCCTGATACCGATGGCGATGGTATTGCCGACAAAAGCGACCAATGTCCCGAAGTGAAAGGCACCTTGGTTACTGGCGGATGCCCGGATAAAGACAAAGATGGCGTAACCGACAGTAAAGACGCTTGCCCTGATACGTATGGCTCGATCAAATTAGGAGGTTGCCCAGATAGTGACGGTGATGGCATAAAAGACGCCGATGACAAATGCCCAAATGAGGCCGGCACAGCGGCCAATGCAGGTTGTCCTAAAAAAGATCGCGACGCTGATGGCGTTCTGGACGATGACGACAAGTGCCCTGATGAAGCAGGTACTGCCAATATGGGTGGCTGCCCCGATTCGGATGCCGATGGTATTGCAGATCCTTTGGATAAATGCCCTAAACAGGCTGGAGCTGCTACGAATGGCGGTTGTCCGGGCTTATCAGATACCGATAAAAAAATACTGGATGCTGCCATCTATGGCGTACAGTTTGAACCCGCCAAATCAATCATCAAAACCTCTTCGTATGGCATATTGGATCAAGTAGTTGAAGTGTTGGGCCGATACCCTAATTTTAACCTTACGATTAATGGTCATACCGATAGCGACGGCACAACCGATTCCAATCAAAAACTTTCCGATGCACGTGCAAAAGCATGCTTTGATTATTTTGTATCAAAGGGCATTGCACAAAATCGAATGAAATACGCCGGTTTCGGCGAATCTAAACCAGTTTCAGATAATACGACTAAAGCAGGTAAATCTAAAAACCGTCGTGTTGAATTTGAACTTGGACTTTAATCAAACAATGGATTTTTAGGCCATCCGATTTCCGATTACACAGTAACGCTGTAAGAGCGAACAAACCTTTTTTCAGAATTTTCTATATGAACCATCCTTGTATAAGGGTGGTTCATTTTATTTAAGTACTTGGACACAATTAATTACCATTTTGAACTTGGTCTTTTCCGCCTACACTTCCCCATTTTTTCGTTAGATAGTACCGCGTCTGCTGCGCAGGTTCCCGCCATTCAAAGCAAGATTTACTTGCTTTTCATTTTGGTCATGCCTTAAA